>NZ_JBLKRT010000113.1:0-1392 GCF_047607445.1 Arthrobacter sulfonylureivorans | reverse complement strand
TTTTTCTTTTTCTTTTTTTTTTTTCCCCCCCCAACGGCCCGGGACCCCCTTTTGATAGAAAATCTTGGGCACAATCCGGGGGAGGGGGGGGGTAAAGCCCGGGAGTTTCCCCGGGCATTTGATCCGGATTCTAGGATTCGCTTCAGGAGTCGGTGCAACTCCATCCGAATCGATCGCTTTTGAAATTACCTCCCTCGCTGGTAGCACCCTTGTCCGACCATGTAGCCCGGGGTAGCCCGGCCGTAAGGGCCAGATGATTGACGTCGTCCCGCCTTCCTCCAGTTGTCACTGGCAGTATCCTTAAAGTTCCCATCGAAATGCTGGCAAGTAAGGAAAAGGGTTGCGCTCGTTGCGGGACTTAACCCAACATCTCACGACACGAGCTGACGACAGCCATGCAGCACCTGTATCTAGATTCCCGAAGGCACCAATCCATCTCTGGAAAGTTTCTAGTATGTCAAGGCCAGGTAAGGTTCTTCGCGTTGCATCGAATTAAACCACATGCTCCACCGCTTGTGCGGGCCCCCGTCAATTCATTTGAGTTTTAGTCTTGCGACCGTACTCCCCAGGCGGTCTACTTATCGCGTTAGCTGCGCCACTAAAGCCTCAAAGGCCCCAACGGCTAGTAGACATCGTTTACGGCATGGACTACCAGGGTATCTAATCCTGTTTGCTCCCCATGCTTTCGTACCTCAGCGTCAGTATTAGGCCAGATGGCTGCCTTCGCCATCGGTATTCCTCCAGATCTCTACGCATTTCACCGCTACACCTGGAATTCTACCATCCTCTCCCATACTCTAGCTCACCAGTATCGAATGCAATTCCCAAGTTAAGCTCGGGGATTTCACATCCGACTTAATAAGCCGCCTACGCACGCTTTACGCCCAGTAAATCCGATTAACGCTCGCACCCTCTGTATTACCGCGGCTGCTGGCACAGAGTTAGCCGGTGCTTATTCTGCGAGTAACGTCCACTATCTCTAGGTATTAACTAAAGTAGCCTCCTCCTCGCTTAAAGTGCTTTACAACCATAAGGCCTTCTTCACACACGCGGCATGGCTGGATCAGGGTTCCCCCCATTGTCCAATATTCCCCACTGCTGCCTCCCGTAGGAGTCTGGGCCGTGTCTCAGTCCCAGTGTGGCGGATCATCCTCTCAGACCCGCTACAGATCGTCGCCTTGGTAGGCCTTTACCCCACCAACTAGCTAATCCGACTTAGGCTCATCTATTAGCGCAAGGTCCGAAGATCCCCTGCTTTCTCCCGTAGGACGTATGCGGTATTAGCATCCCTTTCGAGATGTTGTCCCCCACTAATAGGCAGATTCCTAAGCATTACTGGCCCGTCCGCCGCCTAGGTACTTTAAGGTAGTCTGGAATCACTGGTCTCAGGGA
>NZ_JBLKRT010000112.1:0-339 GCF_047607445.1 Arthrobacter sulfonylureivorans | reverse complement strand
GTACGAACTGCCCGAGCTCGACTATGATTACGCAGCCCTGGAGCCGCACATCTCGGCCCGGATCATGGAGCTGCACCACTCCAAGCACCACGCCACCTACGTGGCCGGCGCGAACACCGCACTCGAGCAGCTGGCCGAAGCCCGCACCAAGGGCGAATTCGGCAACGTGCCGAAGCTGTCCAAGGACCTGGCCTTCCACCTCGGCGGCCACACCAACCACTCGATCTTCTGGAAGAACCTCTCCCCGGAAGGCGGCGACAAGCCCACCGGCGAGCTGGCTTCGGCGATCGATGAGTACTTCGGTTCCTTCGACGCGTTCCGCGGCCACTTCGGCGCCGC
>NZ_JBLKRT010000111.1:0-359 GCF_047607445.1 Arthrobacter sulfonylureivorans | reverse complement strand
GTGACCGCACCCAGCGCCACCGCGGCGAGCGAGATCTGCAGCCCGCGCTCGTGCCCGGAGTAGCCCACCGGCACCTGGTAGCGCTCCTGCAGCGTGCTGATCATCCGCAGGTTCGCCTCTTCCGGCGGCAGCGGGTAGGTCGAGGTCGCGTGCATCAGGATCAGCTTGTCCGTGCCCAGGGTCTCCACCGCCTTGTCGATCTGCTCGATCGTAGACATCCCGGTGGACAGGATCACCGGCTTGCCGGTCTCGCGCAGCGCGGTGAGCAGGTCCAGGTCGGTCACCGAAGCGGAGGCCACCTTGTGGGTCAGCGCGCCGGCGTCCTCCATGAACGCGACCGAGGGAACATCCCACGGCGA
>NZ_JBLKRT010000110.1:0-370 GCF_047607445.1 Arthrobacter sulfonylureivorans | reverse complement strand
CGACCCGTACGCGGGCCTGGACGTTCCGCCGGCCCCGGACGAGGAGCTGGATCAGGGGAACCGGGCGTACCGGGAGGATTTTGAGCCCCGGGACCTGGATGACGTGCTGGACCGGCCGCCGGGGGTGGGTGCGGTGCCGGCGGAGTTCGCCGAGCTCGCGAACCTGCCCGAGGGGTGCTTGCTGCCGGAGGGCTTGTTTGAGTCGAAAGCGCACGCGGACTATTACGCCGAGCGCCTCGAAACCCTGGTGGCGGGGGCGGACCCGGCGGTGCTGCTGGCCATGCTGACCGGTTCCGGTACCGGCGGGCTGGGCTATCAGGAGACGGTGGAGCATCTGGCCGCGGTGCAGCGGGTGCGGTGCTGGCTGGAT
>NZ_JBLKRT010000109.1:0-370 GCF_047607445.1 Arthrobacter sulfonylureivorans | reverse complement strand
GGACCCGTACGAGGGCCTGGACGTTCCGCCGGTCCCGGACGAGGAGCTGGATCAGGGGAACCGGGCGTACCGGGAGGACTTTGAGCCCCGGGACCTGGACGACTTACTGGACCGGCCGCCGGGGGTGGGTGCGGTGCCGGCGGAGTTCGCCGAGCTCGCGAACCTGCCCGAGGGGTGCTGGCTGCCGGAGGGCTTGTTTGAGTCGAAAGCGCACGCGGACTATTACGCGGGACGCCTTGAGACGCTGGTGGCGGGGGCGGACCCGGCGGTGCTGCTGGCCATGCTGACCGGTTCCGGCACCGGCGGGCTGGGCTATCAGGAGACGGTGGAGCAACTGGCCGCGGTGCACCGGGTGCGGTGCTGGCTGGAC
>NZ_JBLKRT010000108.1:0-371 GCF_047607445.1 Arthrobacter sulfonylureivorans | reverse complement strand
CGGAAAGTCCCGCAACCCCGGCCATGCAACGCCCGCCGGCTATCACACATGGACCGGTTTGGCCTCTTCCGCGTTCGCTCGCCACTACTGACGGAATCACTGTTGTTTTCTCTTCCTGCGGGTACTGAGATGTTTCACTTCCCCGCGTTCCCTCCACGCACCCTATGTGTTCAGGTACGGGTCACCCGGTCACTCGCGCGCCGGGCGGGGTTTCCCCATTCGGACATCCTGGGATCACCGTTCGGTTATCAACTCCCCCAGGCTTATCGCAGATTCCCACGTCCTTCTTCGGCTCCTGATGCCAAGGCATCCACCGTGTGCTCTTAAAAACTTGACCACAAAGATCAAATAAAGCTTCTCGAGAGAACCAA
>NZ_JBLKRT010000107.1:0-384 GCF_047607445.1 Arthrobacter sulfonylureivorans | reverse complement strand
GCGATCGCCCGCAAAGGCGCCGACCTGCCCCCGGAGACCCTGGCCGAGTACGAGAACACGGTGCTGCCCGGCGCCGGGACCATCACCCTCGAATCCGTCCACGCCCGGACCCGCACCGCCCGCGACCAGCTCCACCCCGTGCCCCTGGAGACCCGGCACCAAGCCGCGCTCGAACGACGCACCGTCCAATACCTGCCGCAAGACGACGGCATGGCCGAACTGTTCATCCGCACCTCAGCGGACAAAGCCCTGCTCGCCTACAACCTGATGCAGGCCCACGCCCGGAAACTGCAGACCGCCGAGGAAACCCGCACCCTCGGCCAACTCCGCGCCGACGTCTTCACCGACATGCTCCTGCGCTACCCCGACCACGCCTACCAACCC
>NZ_JBLKRT010000106.1:0-410 GCF_047607445.1 Arthrobacter sulfonylureivorans | reverse complement strand
CCCCCCCCCCCCCCCCCCCCCCCCCCCCCCCCCCCCCCCCCCAAAAAAACCCACCCCCCCCCCCCAGATTAACGCAAGTGTGACTGGAGTTCAGACGGGTGCTCTTCCGGTCGAGCGGAGGAAAAGAAACTAACAAGGATTCCCTTAGTAGCGGCGAGCGAAACGGGAATAGCCCAACTTGAAAATCTCCATTGGAGAATTGTAGTCTATAGAAGTGCCCTCTGTAGCGGCATGGCCCTAAGTTCCCTGGAAAGGGACGTCAGAGAGGGTGAGAACCCCGTCGGGCCTCGCTTAGCTACCTCACGAGGTGCTTTCCACGAGTCGGGTTGCTTGGGAATGCAGCCCTAAGTGGGTGGTAAATCCCATCTAAGGCTAAATACTGGCGAGAGACCGATAGCGAACAAGTACCG
>NZ_JBLKRT010000105.1:0-438 GCF_047607445.1 Arthrobacter sulfonylureivorans | reverse complement strand
AAAAGAACTTTGAAAAGAGAGTTAAAAGTACTTGAAATTGCTAAGAGGGAAGCGCTGTCAACCAGTGATATGCGTCTTTCATCGCTTTCAGCTCCACTAGTTGTCTGGGTTGGTGTTTAACCCCAATTCCGGCAACGAAAGGGTGGTTGGAGGTTTAGAAAGGCGTGTCAGTCAAGATCCGTTCGATGAGTGGAAGAAAGGAGTGAGAAAGGTAGGAGTTTACTCTGTTAAGTCTCATTTCTATACCTCGCGTTGGACGGAGGAAGGAATAGTGCGCCGCTTGCGGCTTGGTCTCCTGCTCCTATGTTTCGACTAGCTCTGATAGCAATGCTATCTCTGTTGGAAAAAGGCATACTGGGTGGGAAGATTCTATGTGCTATCACGATCTTGTACGAAATGGTTGACATCGACCCGTCTTGAAACACGGACCAAGGAGTC
>NZ_JBLKRT010000104.1:0-468 GCF_047607445.1 Arthrobacter sulfonylureivorans | reverse complement strand
ACCGGATCTGCTCCCGCAACCCTGGACGGCGCCGCCGTCCAGACCGGTGGATGGGACCACTTCGGCGGCTGATCGGCTGCTAGTCGTTGGTCTTGCGCAGGGCCTCGGTGAGTTGTGCGGCCGCGTTGCAGACCACTTCGGCATGCAGCCGTCCGGGTTGCCGGGTGAGCCGCTCGATCGGGCCTGAGATGGACACGGCGGCGATGACCCGGCCGGATGGTCCGCGGACCGGTGCCGAGACAGACGCCACGCCCGGCTCGCGTTCGCCCAGGCTTTGTCCCCAGCCGCGGCGGCGCACGCCGGCGAGGACGGTTGGCGTGAAGCGGGCGCCTTGCAGGCCCTCCAGCAGACGTTCGTGGTCTTCCCATGCCAGCAGGACCTGGGCGGCGGAGCCCGCCTTCATGGAGAGCTGCGTTCCCACCGGAATGGTGTCACGCAGGCCGATCGGCCGTTCGGCAGAGGCCACGC
>NZ_JBLKRT010000103.1:0-488 GCF_047607445.1 Arthrobacter sulfonylureivorans | reverse complement strand
CCTGCGCGCAGCGACCGAACGGACGCTGGCGGGCCTGGCAGCCTTCTCCGGCTGAAGGTCGGCCGCGGTAGCCAGGTCCTGAGCCAGGCCTGGCTACCGCTTTTCCGCCCGGGCACTCGGTCGGCGGCGCAGATCCCTTCCAACGGCCTTGGCTACCGCTCCGGCCCCGTCTCACCGCTCCGGCCCCGAGCCGGAGCGGTGCGCTTCTGGTAAGTTCAGTTAACGCCCAAAATGTGCCCGCCGGGCCCGCATGTCCGAGGGCCGGATTGTCTGGAGGAGCTGTGGGTCTTCGACCGCTGACGGAGAGCGAGCGCACGGCCGCCCGGCTGAAGGCGACGGCAGCCCGCGCCGACCGCGCGGAAATCAAGGCCAAGGTGAAGTCCGGTGCGATGACCGTCGCCGAGGTGATCGAGGCTGCCGCGTCGATGGAGTCGATCGGCCGACTGCGGGTCGCCGAACTGCTCGAGTCGTTGCCGGGCATCGGTGAG
>NZ_JBLKRT010000102.1:0-559 GCF_047607445.1 Arthrobacter sulfonylureivorans | reverse complement strand
GAACCGGTAGTTGATTTCCACCGTTGTGCTGTCCGGGATGACATTCCCGGCGGTGCCGCCATTGATTTTCACGGCGTTCAGGCTCTCGCGGTACTCCAGCCCGTCCACGGTCACGGTGGCCGGCTCATGGTCACGGAGCCGGCCCAGGATTTCCGCGGCAGCATGGATGGCGTTGACCCCCATCCACGCCCGAGCCGAGTGTGCTGCTTGTCCGACGGTGCTGGCCTCGAACCGGGCGGTGCCGTTGCAGCCGCCTTCCACCGTGCCGTCGGTTGGTTCCAGCAGGATCGCGAAGTCGCCCTGGAGCAGCTGCGGGTGGTTGCGCACTAACCGGCCCAGGCCGCTCAGCGATGCTTCCACTTCCTCGTGGTCGTAGAACACGTAGGTGACGTCCCGGCCCGGTGCGGTGAGCTCTGCGGCCAAGGCCAGTTGCACGGCTACCCCGCCCTTCATGTCGGTAGCACCGCGCCCGTAGAGCACCGAGCCGTCCCACTCCGACGGGACGGTGCCGCGCGAGCCTGCCACGCTCGGCAGCGGTACCGTGTCCAGGTGCCCGGCG
>NZ_JBLKRT010000101.1:0-568 GCF_047607445.1 Arthrobacter sulfonylureivorans | reverse complement strand
CCCGGGCAACCGCACGACCACCGGGAGCAGCAGCACCAGCGCCGCGACAACACTGGAAGCCGGACCCACAACCCAAGGCGAATCCGTCTCCAACACCGCCGCGGCAACACCCCTCCAAGCCGCCGCCACTACCCAACACGACACCGACGTCAAGAACACCGTCATCAGCGGCGCAGCCACCGGAAACGTGACAACCCAGGACACCGACGCCAGCGGCACAGCCATCGGGGAGGCACCCGCAGGCCACACAACCGCCGAAGAAGCGGCCACCGGGAACGGTGCCACCGGAAACCGTGCCGCCGGAAGCAGCGCCACCGGCAGGGGGTCCTGCACCTGCGGCGGCGGGAACACAACCGCCTCCGTCGCCGTCACCGCGCCGCTGACCACCCTGCTCGGGCTGGCCGAAGACCCCGGCGAACTCACCGGCTACGGGCTCATGACACCCGAAATGACCCGCAACCTCACCGCACTGGCCAAATCCTGGCTGACCGTGCTCACCGACGACTACGGCCAAGCCATCGCCGCCGCCAAAGACCTGCGCACCCCGCCCGAATGGCTCAAACGCCTC
>NZ_JBLKRT010000100.1:0-590 GCF_047607445.1 Arthrobacter sulfonylureivorans | reverse complement strand
GTCACCGTCACCGCGAACATCGACGCCGGCATGCCCTGGCGCACCAGCTACGGCGAGAACATCGTCTACACGGACTGGCGTCGGGACAACTTCTACTTCGGCCTGCAGGAAGCCCTGCGCCAGCGCGGCGTCAGCGCCCGCCGCCTCGGCGTGGAAGACGACGCACTGCCGCTGATGACCCGCCAGCGCATCCAGGCGGCCTTCGAGGGCGCCGAACTGCTCGACGTCTCCCAGGACGCCATGCGCCAGCGGATGATCAAATCGGCCGAGGAGATCGAGGTGATCAAGCACGGCGCACGGATCGGCGACCTGGGCGGCGAAGCCATCAAGGCCGCCATCCGCGAAGGCATCAGCGAGTACGAAGTGGCGCTGATCGGCACCGAAGCCATGGTGCACGAAATCGCCCGCACCTTCCCGCACCGCGAGGTCCGCGACACCTGGGTCTGGTTCCAGTCCGGCATCAACACCGACGGTGCGCACAACTGGGCCACCACCCGCAAACTGCAGCGCGGGGACATCCTGTCCCTGAACTGCTTCCCGATGACCTCCGGCTACTACACCGCGCTGGAACGGACCCTGTTCCTGGGCGA
>NZ_JBLKRT010000099.1:0-687 GCF_047607445.1 Arthrobacter sulfonylureivorans | reverse complement strand
AGAAGCGCGTGGCTTCGTCACGGTCCGGGCCCCCCTTCTCCCGAAGTTACGGGGGCATTTTGCCGAGTTCCTTAACCATAATTCTCTCGATCGCCTTGGTATTCTCTACCTGATCACCTGTGTCGGTTTGGGGTACGGGCGGCTAAAACCTCGCGTCGATGCTTTTCTCGGCAGCATAGGATCACCGAATCCCCCCATGCGGGGGTCCCGTCGGGTCTCAGGCTTCACGAACGGCGGATTTGCCAACCGTTCACCCTACATCCTTGGACCGGGACTACCATCGCCCGGCTCGGCTACCTTCCTGCGTCACACCTGTTAATACGCTTACCTCCCCGGATCGGGTCCCGCGCGCCCCGCCCGCACTGGCCCCGAAGGGCACACACGGACGGTTTGGGCGGTTAGCATCACCGGATTGGCATGGGCGGTTTTTCGCCGGTACGGGAATATCAACCCGTTGTCCATCGACTACGCCTGTCGGCCTCGCCTTAGGTCCCGACTTACCCAGGGCAGATTAGCTTGACCCTGGAACCCTTGATCATTCGGCGGACGGGTTTCCCACCCGTCTTTCGCTACTCATGCCTGCATTCTCACTCGTGTAGGCTCCACCACTGGCTTCCGCCGCAGCTTCACTGCCCACACGACGCTCCCCTACCCACCAGCGCTCCTGAACCACGAAGGCTTGGATAA
>NZ_JBLKRT010000098.1:0-729 GCF_047607445.1 Arthrobacter sulfonylureivorans | reverse complement strand
GCACGACGAAATGCCGATGACCCAGACCGAGTTCCACCACGCGAAGCCGATCTTCGAGTACTTCGACGGCTGGACCGAGGACATCACCGGCGCCAAGACGCTGGAGGACCTGCCGACGAACGCACGCAACTACGTGCTGGCGCTGGAGAAAATGTCCGGCACCCGGTTCTCCGCCATCGGCGTGGGCCCGGACCGGGACCAGACCATCGTGATCCGGGACCTGATCTCGGAGTAACGGACAACAAATAACGACGGCGGTGCGGGGCTTGGCTCCGCAAGTCACCTACCGACTGGGTAGCGTGACGGCCGGCCGGATGGAATTGAAGGGCGCGGGCAGCGATGTCCGCGCCCTTCGCCGTTGCGGCCCGCTTGTGTGCCGCACTCCTATGTGAGCGGCTGCACAGGGCTGCTTCCGGGTGGGGTGGGTGTCCGGGCGCTCCGTGCGGGTGGGTGCTGTGGGGTGTGGTTGCGTGTGTTTGCGGGGTTTTGGGGTTGCGGGGGTGGTGCGTTTTGGGGGTTTTGGGTGGGTGGTTGGGGTGATTTGCGCGGGGTGCGGGAGGCGTGTATTGTTTTCTGAGTCGCTGCTGCTGAAGCAGAGAAAACAGCGGCCAATCCCCTTCAAAGATATGCCAGGTTCTGGTGCGTTTGACGCGCCTCTGGGGTGTTGGGAGGGGCCCGGGTTCGGGTCTGGATCTGCCGGGAACGGCGATTTGCAAAGGCTGCGGGAAC
>NZ_JBLKRT010000097.1:0-815 GCF_047607445.1 Arthrobacter sulfonylureivorans | reverse complement strand
CCGGTTTCCGGGTGGGTCAGGATCCGGTAGAACGACTTCGCGTCCGCGCACAGCTGCCGGGCCGTCTCGGCCGGGATCGGACCGTACCCGTCCAGCGTGGCCGGTTCCTCGCCCAGCCCCAGCAGCGACAGCACCGGGACGGTGACCGCCGGTTCGGCGTGGATCCCGGCCGCCGGACCGGTGTCCATGCCCGCGTGGATCAGCAGGTCCGCGAACACATCGGCCCGCAACTGCCCGGTGGTCCGGGTGTCACCGTCCCTGCCGCGCAGGTGCCCGGCGGCCCGGGTGAGCCGGTCATCGATCGCGGCGGCCTGCTCGGCCGGCAGGTACGCGTTCAGCCACGCCATCCCGTCCGGGGCCGGGTCCACGGCCACGTTCCGCCGCTGCTCCGCGCTGCGGCGGCGCCGGCTGATGGTTTCCGG
Source organism: Arthrobacter sulfonylureivorans (assembly GCF_047607445.1). GTDB lineage: Bacteria > Actinomycetota > Actinomycetes > Actinomycetales > Micrococcaceae > Crystallibacter > Crystallibacter sulfonylureivorans_A. The sequence continues at coordinate 393 of NZ_JBLKRT010000097.1, read as the reverse complement.
GTGCTTGCGCTCGCGCAGCCGCCGGGCCATGTCCCGCAACGACCGCAGCGACCGGCCCTTCACCCGGCCCAACAGCTCCTGTTCGAACCCGGCGGTGGCGTCCTCCGGCAGCGACCGGCCCTGGATCACGATGACCGCTGCCTGTGCCCGGTCCAGGTCCCCGGCAGCCATCGCCGCCAGCGTGGCCGGGAACAACCGGTGCAGGTCCGCGGCCTGGTCCATCCGTGCCCTCGCCTGCTGCTCTTCCAGTCCGAGCAGGCAGCCCAGTTCCTCGGCCGCCGAGGTCGCGGCCAGCAGCTGCCGCTGCCGCAGCGTGGTGCAGCCCGGGCCCGGCGGCGGCAGCTGCGCCAGCGCGGTCTCACCCAGCCGCGCCTCCAGCCCCACCTCCCGGGC
>NZ_JBLKRT010000096.1:0-826 GCF_047607445.1 Arthrobacter sulfonylureivorans | reverse complement strand
CGGCGAAATCCGTTCCTTGGCGGCGGAGCTGGGACTCACCCTGGATCTCTACCAGCCGTTCCGGGACTTCGAAGGCGTCACCGAGGAGCTGCTGGCCGACAACCTCTACCGTGCCGAGGCGAAGTTCCGGCTGATGAACGAACTGGGCATGGACCTGATGCTGTTGTGCAGCAACGTGGCCACGGCCATTCATAACGACGACGACCTGGCCGCCGCCCAGCTCCGCCAGCTTGGCGACCTGGCCGCGCACTACGGGATCCGGATCGCCTACGAAGCCCTGGCGTGGGGAAGATTCGTCAACGACTTCGAACATGCCATGCGCATTGTCGAGTTGGCCGCTCATCCGAACATCGGCACCTGCCTGGACAGCTTCCACATCCTGTCCCGCGGCTGGGACCCTGCCGCGATCGAGAAAATTCCGGCGGAGAAAATCTTCTTCGTCCAGTTGGCCGACGCCCCCGAGCTCAGCATGGACATCCTGTCCTGGAGCCGGCATTACCGCGTCTTCCCGGGCGAGGGTGCGTGGGAACTCGACAAGTTCATGGGCCACCTGGTCCGCAGCGGCTACAACGGGCCGGTCTCGCTGGAGATCTTCAACGACGTGTTCCGGCAGGCCGACGAGGAACGCACCGCCGTCGATGCCATGCGGTCATTGATTTGGCTGGAAGAACAGACCTCCGTCCATCTGCAGGAGACCGACGGACCGGACGCCGTGTATGCGATGGAGCTGGCGACGCTGCCCCAGGTCGCCGAACCGACGGGCTTCAATTTCGCCGAAGTAAAAGCAGAGGACACCGAACAGGTCCAGCAGCTGCTGCGGCAACTC
>NZ_JBLKRT010000095.1:0-829 GCF_047607445.1 Arthrobacter sulfonylureivorans | reverse complement strand
GCGACAAGATGATGGGCCTGTCGCTGGCGCACGGCGGACACCTGACGCACGGCATGAAGCTGAACTTCTCCGGCAAGCTCTACCAGGTGGCCGCGTACGAAGTTGACCCGCAGACCTTCCGGGTGGACATGGACAAGGTCCGCGAGCAGGCCCTGGCCGAGCGCCCGAATGTGATTGTGGCCGGCTGGTCCGCCTACCCGCGGCAGCTGGATTTCGAGGCCTTCCGGTCCATCGCCGACGAGGTCGGAGCCTACTTCTGGACCGACATGGCGCACTTCGCCGGGCTGGTCGCGGCCGGGCTGCACCCGAACCCGGTGCCGCACTCGGACCTCGTCACCTCCACCGTGCACAAGACCCTGGCCGGTCCGCGCTCCGGCGTCATCCTCGGCAAGGAAGCTTTCGCCAAGAAGGTCAACTCCGCGGTGTTCCCGGGCCAGCAGGGCGGTCCGCTGATGCATGTGGTTGCGGCCAAGGCCGTGGCCTTCAAGATCGCCGCCGGCGAGGAGTTCAAGCTGCGCCAGGAGCGCGTGCTGGAAGGCGCCCGGATCCTGGCCGAACGCCTGACCGCCGCGGATGTGGCCGAGGCCGGCGTCTCGGTGCTGACCGGCGGCACCGACGTGCACCTGGTGCTGGTGGACCTGCGTAACTCCGATTTGGACGGCAAGCAGGCGGAAGACCTGCTGCACGAGGCCGGCATCACGGTCAACCGCAACGCCGTGCCGTTCGACCCGCGCCCGCCGATGGTGACCTCCGGCCTGCGGATCGGTACCCCGGCGCTCGCCACCCGAGGCTTCGGCACGACAGAATTTACCGAGGTCGCCGACATCAT
>NZ_JBLKRT010000094.1:0-890 GCF_047607445.1 Arthrobacter sulfonylureivorans | reverse complement strand
CGTTCCGCTGAGGCAGACGGTGGCGATGGAGGTACGCAAGGGAATGACCTTTCCTGCAGCTGGGGCAGCCGTTACCGGCCTTGGGCAAGGAGTTCGAGGAAGTGTGCGCGCATCCGGGCCGGATCCGGTTCCAGACCGGTGATGTAGCGGAAGGCGTCGACCGCCTGGCCGACGGCCATGTGGCCGCCGTCAAGCACGCGGCAGCCCCTGGCCCTGGCGGCGGCGATCAGCTCGGTTTCGACCGGACGGTAGATCACATCCGACACCCAGTGCCGGGGCTGGAGCAGGGCGGGATCCAGCGGAAGGCCCGGGTGGCTGTGCATGCCGACCGGTGTGGCGTTGAGGATCCCATCCGCGGCCGCGAGCACGTCCGGCAACTGGTCCATGGGCGCCACCGCCACTTCCTGTTCCGGGAAGAGCGCGGCCAAGGCGTCCCTGCGTTCTACGGCGCGCTGGGGGTCAAGATCCAGCAGCGTCAGCCGCCGGAGCCCCTTCTTCAGCAGGGCGTAGGCGACGGCGGACCCCGCACCGCCGGTGCCTAGCTGGGCGACCGCGCCGAGCTCGGCGTCGGGCAGGCCCTGTTCCATTCCCCTGCTGAAGCCGGAGAAGTCGGTGTTGTGGCCAATGAACTTTCCGTCCCGGATCACCACGGTGTTGACGGCACCCAGCCGGCGGGCGTCGTCGGAAACGTCGTCCAGGTGCTCCAGCACCAACTGCTTGCACGGGTGGGTGATGTTGAACGCGTTGTACCCCAGATCGCGACCCTGGTGCAGCAGCTGGCCTACCTGGTCGCCCGGACGGTTGATGACGGAGAGGTCGATCGGCCGGTAAAGATAGCGGATCCCGTGGTGGTCCGCCTCGCGTTCGTGCATCGGGGGAGTGAGGGAGGC
>NZ_JBLKRT010000093.1:0-937 GCF_047607445.1 Arthrobacter sulfonylureivorans | reverse complement strand
TGCTGTTCTGCCGGACAGCGAAAGTGAGTGCGTGCGTATAGGTGAACGGTCTTGAAAGGCCGGCCGGAGAAGGTGTAAGCCCTGTAACCGGAATGCGTGACGCCGCTTGGAGAGTATCCCAAGTAGCACGGGGCCCGAGAAATCCCGTGCGAATCTGCCAGGACCACCTGGTAAGCCTGAATACTACCTGATGACCGATAGCGGACAAGTACCGTGAGGGAAAGGTGAAAAGTACCCCGGGAGGGGAGTGAAACAGTACCTGAAACCGTGTGCTTACAATCCGTCGGAGCGGGTCTTCCTTTCGGGGAAGCCTGTGACGGCGTGCCTTTTGAAGAATGAGCCTGCGAGTTAGTGTTACGTCGCGAGGTTAACCCGTGTGGGGAAGCCGTAGCGAAAGCGAGTCTGAACAGGGCGTTGCAGTGGCGTGATCTAGACCCGAAGCGGAGTGATCTACCCATGGCCAGGTTGAAGCGCGTGTAAGAGCGCGTGGAGGACCGAACCCACTTCAGTTGAAAATGGAGGGGATGAGCTGTGGGTAGGGGTGAAAGGCCAATCAAACTCCGTGATAGCTGGTTCTCCCCGAAATGCATTTAGGTGCAGCGTTGCGTGTTTCTTGCCGGAGGTAGAGCTACTGGATGGCCGATGGGCCCTACAAGGTTACTGACGTCAGCCAAACTCCGAATGCCGGCAAGTGAGAGCGCAGCAGTGAGACTGTGGGGGATAAGCTTCATAGTCGAGAGGGAAACAGCCCAGACCACCAACTAAGGCCCCTAAGCGTGTGCTAAGTGGGAAAGGATGTGGAGTTGCCCAGACAACCAGGAGGTTGGCTTAGAAGCAGCCACCCTTGAAAGAGTGCGTAATAGCTCACTGGTCAAGTGATTCCGCGCCGACAATGTAGCGGGGCTCAAGTACACCGCCGAAGTTGTGGCATCAGCGC
>NZ_JBLKRT010000092.1:0-1048 GCF_047607445.1 Arthrobacter sulfonylureivorans | reverse complement strand
TCGGGGGCGAAGCGGAGAATTTAAGCCCCAGTAAACGGCGGTGGTAACTATAACCATCCTAAGGTAGCGAAATTCCTTGTCGGGTAAGTTCCGACCTGCACGAATGGAGTAACGACTTCCCCGCTGTCTCAACCATAAACTCGGCGAAATTGCACTACGAGTAAAGATGCTCGTTACGCGCAGCAGGACGGAAAGACCCCGAGACCTTTACTATAGTTTGGTATTGGTGTTCGGTGTGGCTTGTGTAGGATAGGTGGGAGACTGTGAAGCCCGGACGCCAGTTCGGGTGGAGTCATCGTTGAAATACCACTCTGGTCACTCTGGACATCTAACTTCGGCCCGTAATCCGGGTCAGGGACAGTGCCTGATGGGTAGTTTAACTGGGGCGGTTGCCTCCTAAAGAGTAACGGAGGCGCCCAAAGGTTCCCTCAGCCTGGTTGGCAATCAGGTGGCGAGTGTAAGTGCACAAGGGAGCTTGACTGTGAGAGAGACATCTCGAGCAGGGACGAAAGTCGGGACTAGTGATCCGGCGGCACATTGTGGAATGGCCGTCGCTCAACGGATAAAAGGTACCTCGGGGATAACAGGCTGATCTTGCCCAAGAGTCCATATCGACGGCATGGTTTGGCACCTCGATGTCGGCTCGTCGCATCCTGGGGCTGGAGTAGGTCCCAAGGGTTGGGCTGTTCGCCCATTAAAGCGGTACGCGAGCTGGGTTTAGAACGTCGTGAGACAGTTCGGTCCCTATCCGCTGCGCGCGCAGGAAATTTGAGAAGGTCTGTCCTTAGTACGAGAGGACCGGGACGGACGAACCTCTGGTGTGTCAGTTGTACTGCCAAGTGCACCGCTGATTAGCTACGTTCGGATTGGATAACCGCTGAAAGCATCTAAGCGGGAAGCCGGCTTCAAGATGAGATTTCCATCCCCTTCGGGGGGAGAGGACCCCAGCCAGACCACTGGGTTGATAGGCCGGATGTGGAAGCGAGGACGAAAGACTCGTGGAGCTGACCGGTACTAATAGTCCGACAACTTACACCACACCACCCCC
>NZ_JBLKRT010000091.1:0-1150 GCF_047607445.1 Arthrobacter sulfonylureivorans | reverse complement strand
GGCGGTGCTGCGGCCGGTGACGCGTTCAAACACGGTATCGGCCATCACCTGCCCCCTCGACCGCCGGTCCCCGGCGTTCGCCAACCGGTCGGCCTCCTGTTTCAGCGCTGCCATCACCGCAACACCCTGCGCCACCGGCAGCAGGGTGCGGACCGAGACCATCACATCAGGTTCCGGCCGGGAGGAGACATGCCGGTCCGCTTCGGCCTTCGCGGCCCGTCGCACCACCGCGTGCGGGTCCAGCCGGTACGCGGCGCGTTTGGCTTCGGCCTCGATCTGCCGATTCCCGAGCCCGTGCAGGCGTTCCGGGTTCCCGGCCAGTTCCGCATCCACCAGCCCCCGGTGTTCCGGGGTGAGGCAGTCGGTTTCAGTCACCAGGATCGCCGCGCGCCGCTCGTTCAGGACCCCGGCCTCGAGCGCTTTGAGCGTGTGCGGCATCTCGGTGACCAGGACCCTGGCCCGGCCCAGCAGCAGAGCGCCGCAGTTCGGGGACTCCCGGCGCGCCAAACCGACCTGCTTGGCGATCCCTTCTCCCCGCCGGGCGGCGGGCACGCCCTTGGCGGCCCGCTCGGCCAGCATCTGCTGCTCCAGGGCGACGATGAGCCGGGCCTGATCCGCGGCAATCGCGTCCTTCGCGTTCTCCCGCGCGGTGATCTGGTCCACCAACTCCGCAGCAGACGCCTCCAGATCGACCGGCGGCAACCACACCCGGGACCCGCTGCCCGCGGGCAGCCCAACCGCCGGATCCCCGCCGCCAACAGCCGCGGCTTCCGCCGGAGGGACAACGCCGGCCGGGGTTGAGGCCGGCGAAGCCACACTGCCCGAAGATGCGGCCGGAGGAATGGAGCCAGCAGGAACCGACCCGACAAGGGGCGCGGCCGCAGGTGCCGTGCCAGCAGACAACGCACCAGCAGGCGCGGCACCGGACGAGGCAGTGCCGGACTGTGCGGAGGCCTGCGCTGCGCCGCGTGGTTCAGGTGCTGCCGGATCAAACATCTTGAGCGTCTCAATCTTCAGCATGCCCACTCGGGCACGGCATCGACTACGAACGGTCACGGAACAAAGCCCGCAGACGCCACCCGGCACCCCCAACCCGGTGGCCAACGTTTGGTGCTGAACTACTATTGAATTCACCCTATAAGCCGGGTCG
>NZ_JBLKRT010000090.1:0-1230 GCF_047607445.1 Arthrobacter sulfonylureivorans | reverse complement strand
ATGTCATAATGCGAAAAACACTCCTCATCCTAAAAGGCACTATGGAGCAAAGCTATATGAAAAGCAATTTGAGGAATGTGTTATAGATTTTATGTCACTAGTGTCGCATTAAAATAATTCAACGATTTATAAAAATCTAAATTTTCAGTAATTTTATCTTTGCATAAAAAAAGCCTTTATAATGGTAGGGCGGTAATAAACCATCCAAATCCAAAGTAAAGGACAATAAGCATGGATAAGTTTACACGAAAAACATCATTTGAACAATGGTTTTCACCGATTTTCTCCACAAAACTCGAGGAATTAGTTGAAAGCTATCAATTAAATTACTATACAAAGAAGCTACATATTGCGTCATTCTTGAAATTGTTCGTATTCGCTCAGCTCAATGAAACCGAGAGTCTGCGTGCAGTCAGTGAGACATTATTTTCTGACGACCTTCAAAAAGCGACGCATTTAGAAGCGATTAGCTTTTCGCAGCTCGGACGCCGATTAAATCAAGTGCCGACTGAAGTGTTCCAACAGGTATTTTTGGATTTAGTTGCCCAAATTCACGAGAAATCACATTATGAGCAGCGCCGAGAAACGACAACACCACTGAAAATTATCGACTCGAGTACGTTGCCATTGAACTTGAAAAACCATAAGTGGGCTGAATTCCGTAAAACAAAGTCGGGCATCAAGCTTCATTTACGTCTTGTTTACGCAGAAAAAGGCTGTTCCTATCCAGATAAAGCGGTGCTGACAAACGCGAAAGAACATGATCGTGGTCAGCTGGAAGTACTCGTTGACGACAAAGAATGCATGTACGTCTTTGACCGGGGTTACTTGGATTATGAACGATTTGACCGCATGACAGACGATGGGTATTTCTTTGTGTCACGCTTACGAAAAAACGCTGTCATTCGTGTAATCGAGCCATTTAAACTGCCTGAAGACTCGCTTGTGTTTTCAGATGAAATGGTTTTGATTGGTACACCACAAAACCGTGCAGAAAACGCTTTTCGCCTCATCAAAGTGCTCGATTCAAAAGGAAACGAACTGCATCTGATCACAAATCGATTTGATTTAAGCGCTGACGAAATCGCTGAGTTATATAAGTCGCGCTGGGCAATCGAGCTATTTTTTAAATGGCTGAAGCAGCACCTGAACATCAAAAAGTTCTACGCGCAGAGCGAACAAGGCGTACATAATCAAGTGTATATCGCAATGACTGTATATTGCCTAAAT
>NZ_JBLKRT010000089.1:0-1459 GCF_047607445.1 Arthrobacter sulfonylureivorans | reverse complement strand
GACACTAATGCTCTTAAATGGGGTATGCGGTCGTTTGCCTCGGGGTCCGACTGGCGCCTTCGGGTTTGCCTTGAAATTGATCTGGCAGCGACCGCATGCCCTTAAGGCGCGGCGGCCAGAGGAGCATGACTTCATAGGAGCCTGTTCCGAAGCGTCCCATTAGTGTCCTGTCTGCCGTCCGGCCGACGCGCACCCAATCACAATCGCGCTGCGAAGGACCGGGTGGTTTCATGATGACAACAGATGACGGGAAAGTCATTGCAGGCATCGATACGCATAAGGACACGCACCACGTCGCCGTGATCGATGCTAAAGGCAAGCCTCTTGCAGACGGACAATTCCCCGCATCCGGTACCGGATACCGTCGGATCATTGCGTTCATTACCGGGTGGGGGCAGGTCGATCGGGTCGGCGTGGAAGGCACCGGCAGCTACGGGGCCGATTTGACCCGAGCGCTGGCGTCGGCCGGCTTCGAGGTCATTGAAGTCGACCGACCAAACCGGCAGGACCGCCGGAAGCGGGGCAAGTCCGATCCCATTGATGCCTACCAAGCCGCACAAGCCGTACTGGCAGGCCGGGCAAAGGCGGTGCCGAAGGCCCGCAATGGGGCGGTTGAAGCAATGCGGATGTTACGTACCGAACGCTCCAGTGCCATGAAGGCCCGGAACATCGCCATCGTCCAAGCCAAGGCACTGCTCATAACCTCCCCCGATCGGGTCCGAGCGAGATACCGTGACCTTACCGCCGGCAGGCTGATGCAGGCACTGGCACGGCTCCGACCGGCCGGCGAGTTCGGCACCCCGCTGCACGCAGCGCAGGTGACCCTGAAACGGTTCGGCCTCAGATATCAAACGTTGGAACGGGAGATAGCGGAGATCGACGCCGAGTTGGACCAGCTAGTGACGATGCAGGCACCGTCACTGCGCGATCTGCCAGGCGTCGGTACCGAAGTCGCCAGCCAACTGCTCGTGACCTTCGGCGATAACCCGGAACGGGTCACAACCGAAGCCCAGTTCGCCGCCCTGGCCGGCGTTGCACCCATGCCTGCCTCGTCCGGGCAAACAACCCGACACCGGCTGAGCCTGGGCGGAGACCGTCAAGCGAACTGGGCGCTTCACCGCGTCGTGCTGTCCCGCATGACTTTCGACCCGCGGACCAAGGCCTACGTCGAACGCCGCACGCAAGAGGGGTTGAGCAAGAAAGAAATCATGCGCTGCCTGAAACGCTACGTGGCCCGAGAGCTTTACCGCCAACTAGTCAATCCTCTCCCTGCTCCCGATGGTCAGCGGCTACGCACGCTGCGTCAAAGCAAGAAAATAAGTCTTCAACAAGCCGCCGACCACCACAGGGTATGGCCCATCACTCTCTCACGGCTCGAACGCGGACTCGCGCGCAACGACGAGCTCTACCACCGCTACGAAGAATGGCTCCAACACCCTTGACACCCATAGGAGCATCA
>NZ_JBLKRT010000088.1:0-1469 GCF_047607445.1 Arthrobacter sulfonylureivorans | reverse complement strand
TGTTCTGCTTGACCAACTCGTTGAAGAGGATCACCTGCTTCGGAAAATTGATAAACACATAGACTTCTCTTTCATCATTGAAAAGGTGAAACCTTACTACAGTGAAAACAAAGGCCGCCCCTCACTTGATCCGCTTATTTTATTTAAAATGATGTTTATCGGATACCTCTATGGTATCCGTTCAGAAAGACAGCTTGAAAAAGAAATTTACTACAATATGGCGTACAGATGGTTTCTCGGATTGAACATAAACGACCCGGTTCCACACCACTCCACCATCAGCTGGAACAGACGCACACGCTTTAAAGATACAACCATCTTCCAAGACATTTTTGATGAGATCGTTCTTCAGGCCATCAATCATGACATGGTGGGCGGACGAGTCCTATTCACCGACTCCACACACCTTAAAGCCAATGCCAACAAGCATAAATACACAAGAAAAACAATTGCGCAGGATACCCAAAACTATATCAAGGATTTAAATGAAGCCATTCAAGAGGATCGGGAGGAACACGGAAAAAAACCATTAACAGCCAAAGAGGAGGTGAAAGCTGAAAAAGAGATCCGCCACAGTACAACCGATCCGGAAAGTGGCTATCTGTATCGTGAAAACAAACCAGAAGGTTTTTTCTATTTAGATCACCGCACAACAGATATGAAATACAACATTATCACCGATGCCTACGTCACACCTGGAAATGTCCATGATTCTGTGCCTTATCTTGACCGATTAGACCACCAAATCGCACGATTTGGTTTTCAAGTAGAAGCCGTCGCCCTTGATTCCGGATATTTAACGACTCCGATCTGTAAAGGATTATCTGACCGCCAAATCTTTGGTGTCATCGCACATAGACGTTATCACCCTATCCGAGGCTTGTTTCCAAAATGGAAATTTCATTATGACAGTGAACAAGACAGATACATTTGTCCAAATCACCAAACACTTACATACTCAACAACTGACCGAAAAGGCTACCGGTCATACAAATCAAATCCTGAAATATGTTCCTCATGCCCGCTGCTTGAAAACTGTACAAAATCAAAGAATCGGCAGAAAGTGATTACTCGACATGTATGGGAAGATCATAAAGAAAAGGTCAGACAAAATCGCTTGTCTGTTTCAGGAAAAAACCTCTACAAAAAAAGAAAAGAAAAAATAGAGCGAAGCTTTGCAGATTCAAAACAACTGCATGGGCTTCGCTATTGCAGGTTGAGGGGAAAACGAAATGTGAGTGAACAAGTTCTCCTCACAGCCGCATGCCAGAACATGAAGAAGATTGCCACATACCTAGCCAAGCAGGGCTAGGCATGTGGGAGCGCTTTTTCTGCATCTGAAACCTGATGAATATCTAAAGAAACTGTATAAAACAAAAAAGCTTGTAGAAAAAACGTCGTTTTCTCTACAAGCTGAGCACCTGAGAATCAGGTGCTTTTCGCTTTCAGCTTATTCAAATAATCAATCG
>NZ_JBLKRT010000087.1:0-1535 GCF_047607445.1 Arthrobacter sulfonylureivorans | reverse complement strand
CGCCCGGGTTGAGCAGGTTGTCCGGGTCCAGGATGCCCTTGACCGTGCCGAACAGGCGGATGGCTTCCGCCGAGTAGATCCGCGGCAGCAGTTCGCCGCGGACCCGTCCGTCGCCGTGCTCGCCGGAGAGCGAGCCGCCGTAGCGGGCCACCAGATCGGCCGCGTCGGTCATGAAGGCGCGGTACTCGCGGCGGCCATCGGTTTCGTTGGGGCCGCGGTTGCCGAACGGGAAGTCCAGCCGCACATGCACGCAGCCGTCGCCAAAGTGCCCGTAGGGGAAACCGCTGAAGCCGTGCTGCTCCACCAGGTCATCGAAGTCGCGCAGGTAGGCGCCCAGCCGTTCCGCCGGCACGGCCGCATCCTCCCAGCCGGAGTGCGCCGGCTCACCGGCGGGCGACCGGCCCGACAGCGCGGAACCGTCCTCGCGGATCTTCCACAGCGCGGCGGCCTCCACCGGATGGTCCACCACCCGGGCATCCACGGCCTCCGGCAGCCGGAGCAACCGGGCGGCGCGGTCCGCCACCTCGGCGGGCTGGTCGCCGGCCAGCTCCACAAACAGCCATGCGGCGCCGGCGGGCAGCTCCGGCACGGAGCCCGGCCCCTTCCGGCTGCGCACCACGTCCACAATCCGCCGGTCCAGCCCCTCGCAGGCGGTCGGCGAAAAAGCCATCACCTCCATCACCGCGTCAGCGGCAGTTCCGATGTCGGCAAATCCCAGCGCCACCATGGTCTTGTGCGCCGGGTCCTTGACCAGCCGCACTCCCGCTTCCAGCACGACGGCGAGCGTCCCCTCGCTTCCAACCAGCGCCCTGCGCAGGTCGAACCCCTTCTCCGGCAGCAGGTGCTCGAGCGCATAGCCGGACACCTGCCTGCCGAACCGGCCGAACTCCGTGCGCAGCGTCCCCAAGTGTCCGGCGGCCAGTTCGCGCAGCGCCCCGGTTTCCGGAGTTTCCGGGGCCCCTGCGCCGTCCAGCCGAAGCCTGCGTCCGGAGCCGGTGACCAACTCGAGGTGCTCCACGTTGTCCACCGTGCGGCCGTATGCCGGGGTGCGGGCGCCGCAGGAGTTGTTGCCGATCATCCCGCCGATGGTGCAGCGGGTATGCGTGGACGGGTCCGGCCCGAAACGCAGTCCGTGCGCCAACGCCATCCGCTGCAGTGTGGCGTGGACCGTCCCGGGCTGCACCGTGGCGGCGCGGGCTTCCGGGTCCAGTTGCAGCACGCGGTTCATGTAACGGCTGAAATCCAGCACGACGCCGGGGCCCACCGCATTGCCCGCGATGGAGGTGCCGGCTCCGCGGGAGGTCAGCGGGACGCCGGTTTCGCGGCAGGCTGCCAGCACGGCCAGAACCTCGTCCACATCGTGAGGGAAGGCCACGGCCGCCGGCCGCACCCGGAAGAGTGATGCATCGGAAGAGTAGAGGTCGCGGGTGGTGGCATCGGCCCGGACGTCCGCCACCCGGTTCCGCCGCAGCACTTCAAGCACGCTGGCCGCCGCCGCGTCGTCTATCGCAGCCTTATCAACGGTCTGCATGCGG
>NZ_JBLKRT010000086.1:0-1559 GCF_047607445.1 Arthrobacter sulfonylureivorans | reverse complement strand
GGCTGCTGCCGAGCGCGAGGGCTGGGAACTTGATATGCGGCACGAGTTCGGCCGGTCGGCGGCGACGATTTCCAAGCGGCCGGTGATGCTGGAGATTCTGGACGACCTCGCGGCGGGGGCCTATGGGGGCATCGTGGTGTCGAAGCTGGACCGGCTCTCGCGTTCGATGGAGGACGGGACGCGGATGCTGGCGCTGGCGCAGCGGCAGGGCTGGCGGATTATCTGCCTGGACCTTGGCGTGGACACCGGGACGGTGATGGGCGCGGCGATGTTCAACATGGCGCTCAACTTCGCGGAGGTGGAGCGGAAGTTCATCGGGCAGCGGACCAGCGAGGCGCTGAACAAGCTGAAGCGGGTGAAGCATGTGGGGCGGCCGCGGGCGCTGGACCCGGCGGTGACGGAGCGGATCAAGGAGCTGCGGGGCCGCGGGCTGTACTACAAGGAGATAGCCCGGGTGCTGAATGCGGAGCAGGTGCCGACTGCGGAGCGGCGGGGGCCGTGGACTATTGCGATGGTGCAGCACCACCTTGGCACGCTGACGGCGAAGGGCGAATACCTCGGGGCGTGAGGGGTAGCGGCCCCCGGAAAATCCCGGCCAATAGATCCAGTTTATTTTGAGGGTCGGGGCCGCCGTTATTGACGGTAGCAGAGACGAGAGTGCCCCGCTCCCCCTCGGCGGTTGGGACCGGCGGTTGGTGAGAGGTGCGGGGCACTCGGCATCGTTGGTAATCAGTATTTCAACTTGGCACGTTGAGCTTCTGAGGATAGCAGAAGCCCCGGCTGCTCCCCCACCGGGTCAAGCGGGACTAGTGGGATGAGGAGCGCCGGGGCCTCTGTTGCGTCTTGCCATCACGAGGCCAGATAGGTGATACCTTATATCAAATCGGCCCGCTAGGTGAAAAGCTAGCTACGCATCCGCGTGATTACGCGGTTACGTAGCTACGTGTCTAGCCAACTAGCTAGTTACTTGGTAACGTGCACACGTATGAAAACCATTGCACTCTGCAACTTCAAGGGCGGCTCCGGCAAGACGACCTCCGCCGCGTTCCTCGCCCACGCCTTCGCCCAGCTCGGCCGCTCCGTTGTCGTCGTGGACGCCGACCCGCAGGGCTCGCTGCTGCGCTGGTCCGAGGAGGCGGACTGGGGCATCCCAACCCTGGCGCTGCCCACCAAGACCATCCACCGGCAGCTCCCGGGCATCGTCGGGGACCGCTACGACATAGCCCTGATCGACACCCCGGGGTTCAACGACCGCACCGGCATCGTCTACGCCGCAATACGTGCCGCCGACCTCGTGGTGCTCCCGATGGCGCCAACCATGATGGAACTGGAGCGCGTGCCCCACGTCCTCGCCGCCGTGGACGAGGTGGCCGTGTCCCGCGATATCGAGCTGCCGCACCGCGTGCTCCTCAACCGCACCATCACCAACGCCTCCTCCACCCAAGTCATCCGCGACCAGCTCGCAGAACTCGGCTGCGACGTGCTGCCCACCGCCATCCCGCGCCGCGAAGTAATCGGCCAAGCACTCGGAGAGCCCGTCGAGGGGCCGCTGTACGGGC
>NZ_JBLKRT010000085.1:0-1563 GCF_047607445.1 Arthrobacter sulfonylureivorans | reverse complement strand
GGCGATGAGTGCGATCACCGCTGTGAAGATGCTGGTGGCCACCCAGCCGCCCTCCTGGATGCCGCCAATGGCGGCCACGATCGACGGCGCGAAGCCTGCCATCAGGAAGCCGATCTGGGTACCGATGGCCAAGCCGGAGAACCGGACCCTGGCGCTGAACATCTCTGCGTAGAAGGACGGCCAGACGGCGTTGGCCGCGGCATAGGCGCAGGAGAAGACCAGGATGGACAGGGTGAACTGCAGCAGGGTGTTGCCCGATTCCATCGAGAGCAAGTAGAACGGCATGATCGCGGCACTGCCCAGCGCGCCGTAGATGAACACCGGCTTGCGACCGATCCGGTCGGCAAGCTTGCCGAAGAGCGGCTGGGTAAAGAGGGCGCCGATGTTGCCGGCGACCACCAGCCACAGGGTGATGCCTTCGTCGACGCTGCCGACTTCGGCGCCGTATTTGATCGCCAGGGTGCCGTAGACCGTCGAGACCGCGGCGATGAACGCGCAGCAGATCACCCGGAGCACGTCGCGCCAGTGGTTGCGGAGCAGGACCCCAACCGGCAGCTTGGCCAGTTCGTTGTTCGCCTTGGCGGCTTCGAAGGTGGGGGTTTCGTGCAGCGAGCGGCGGATGAAATAGGTGACGATCACGACGACGGCGGAGAGCCAGAACGGAATCCGCCAGCCGATGCCGTACTTGATCTCGTCCGGCAGGGCGACGACCGGGATGAAGACCAGGGCGGCAAGGATCTGGCCGCCTTGGGTGCCGGTCAGCGTCCAGGACGTGAAGAAGGAGCGGCGGTTGTCCGGCGCATGCTCCAGCGTGAGCGAACTGGCGCCGGCCTGCTCGCCCGCGGCAGACAGGCCCTGCATCAGGCGGCAGAAGACCAGGATTGCCGGAGCCCACCAGCCGATGGTGTCGAAGTCGGGGATACAGCCGATGATGAAGGTCGCGGCGCCCATCAGGATCAGCGTAAACATCAGCACCTTCTGGCGGCCGATGCGGTCGCCGAAGTGGCCGACGAAGACCGCGCCCACCGGGCGGGCGATGTACGCGAAGCCGAAGGTCGCCAGCGACATGATCCCGGCCTGGGCACTCTCATCCGGGAAGAAGACGTGCGGGAAGATCAGCGCGGCGGCGGAACCGAAGATAAAGAAGTCGTAGTACTCGACGGCGCTGCCCATGAAACTGGCCAAGGCCGCCCGCTTTGGCGTCTTGCCGTGATGGGCGAAGGCCGCATCCTCTTGGTGGACGGTGGTCATTGTTGCTCCTTAACAACTGCTGTGAGCAACCCCGCCCACAATGTTGTGCGTTATGCGCACTGCTGTGCACTTATCGAACGCAGTACAACGTAGCGCACCTCACAGCAGAAGCACAAGATGCCTGGCCATGGAAATGCCCCGGGGCTTTACGGGCCCAGCCGGCAAAGGGTCCTCAGGGGCAAAGACAGCGACAGCACCCCCTTGCCACACTGTGCGATATGCGTACAATTGTGCAGTAATCGAACGAAGGGTTTCATCATGAGCACGGTTGCGGAGTCCTATCTGGTCGGCCTGATCGGTGAAGGCATTACG
>NZ_JBLKRT010000084.1:0-1592 GCF_047607445.1 Arthrobacter sulfonylureivorans | reverse complement strand
CAACCGACTTTTGGCGGCCAGCTTGCCGCGACTTCGCCGGTGCTGCGCCAGCCGGCGTTTCCACACCAAGCCCGCAACCTACACAGCGCTGGTTCGTTCCAGGACGGGTTGGTTCGAGGGACTGGTGCTGATTTGGAGCCCCGGTTGGCTGCCGCGGTACCCACGCCGGGATAGGCTCGGACCCGGATGTGCATCAGCGGTGAGCGGAGGGACGCAGGTGACGGTCGTCGTCAAACGTGGGGATGAACTCGGCGAGGAATACCGGCGCCGCATCACCGAGGTCTACGTGCGCAGCTTCGCAGACGACTTCGTAGCGTTCTCGCGGGACACGGGCAGGCTGGCCGGTGCGTTCGAGCACATGCTGCTGCTCGACCGGTTCTACATCGCGCTGGTCGAGGGGGAACCGGCTGGAATGGCCTCGCTGACCGAGGCGGACCAGGTGTTGTTTGCGCCGCAGTGGCGGCAGATCCGGCGCCATCTGGGGTTGGCCCGCGGACTGCTCGGATACGTGGTGATCCGGAGCTGGTTTATGCGCCCCTCTGAGGGGGCCCGGCCAGGACTCGCCGAAATCGGGTTCGTCGCCACCGAGCCGTCTTATCAGGGCCGCGGCGTCGGAACCGCCTTGCTGCGCCACCTGTTGGCGCTGCCCGGGTACAGCGAGTACGTGCTGGAGGACATCAAAGACACCAACGCGCCTGCCCTCGGCCTCTACGCCAAGCTCGGCTTCACCGTCTATAAGCGCCGCAAGGTGCGCTTCGCCCGCCGCGCCGGCTTCACCGAGCTCGTGTCCATGAAACTTGTGCCCTCACCCGAAGACGTCTGACCCGGCTCTGCAACCGGTGTCGTCGCCGGTCTGGAACGCCGAATGCAGGCGGCCCGGACCACCGTCCGCTCCATCCACCGGCCTGGACCAGCGCATGCTGGCGACCCGGACCACCGTCCGCTCCATTCGCCAGCCTGGACCGCCTATGCTGGCGGCCCGGTCCAGTGTCCGCTCCATTCGCCGGTCAGGACCGCCTATGCTGGCGGCCCGGAGCACCGTCCGCTCCATCCACCGGTCAGGACCGCCAAACGCTGGCCGCCTGGATGAGTGTCCTTTCGATCGGTCAGTATGGCACCACGAAATGCTTGGCGGCCCGGACGAGTATCCGCCCCTCCGCCTCGGGCCGCTGTAGCCGGCCGGAAACGCCGACCACTAGGGCGCTCATCGGTTTGGCTGCCGGCCCGAACCCCGACCAGAAAGTGAGCGGCTGCACGGTGCTGCTTCCGGGCGGGGTGGCTGTCCTGGTGGTCCGGACAGCTGGGTGTCGTGGTGCGTGGTTGCTTGTGTTGGCGGGGTTTTGGGGTTGCCGGGAACGGTGCTGGTTGGGGGTTTTGGGTGGGTGGTGGGGGTGATTTGCGCGGGGTGCGGGAGGCGTGTATTGTTTTCTGAGTCGCTGCTGCTGAAGCAGACAAAACAGCGGCCAATCCCCTTCAAAATATGCCAGGTTCTGGTGCGTTTGACGCGCCTCTGGGGTGTTGGGTGGGGGCCCGGGTTCGGGTCTGGATCTGCCGGGAACGGCGATTTGCAAAGGCTGCGGGAACCGGGTAAC
>NZ_JBLKRT010000083.1:0-1783 GCF_047607445.1 Arthrobacter sulfonylureivorans | reverse complement strand
TGCTCCTGTTGTTTGAGAACTCAATAGTGTGCCAAGTTTGTTGATACCAATTATTTATTGGTTGAAGTGCCGTGGCGTGCCGCCCCTGTGGTGTGTCGCGGTTTTTATCAGCCTGGTTTGAATTTAGTGCAGTGTCTTTGGTCGTTTTCCCGGCTATTGGTGCTGTGTCTGTTTGAAACATTAACGGAGAGTTTGATCCTGGCTCAGGACGAACGCTGGCGGCGTGCTTAACACATGCAAGTCGAACGATGATCCGGTGCTTGCACCGGGGATTAGTGGCGAACGGGTGAGTAACACGTGAGTAACCTGCCCTTGACTCTGGGATAAGCCTGGGAAACCGGGTCTAATACCGGATATGACCTGTCACCGCATGGTGGTGGGTGGAAAGATTTTTTGGTCTTGGATGGACTCGCGGCCTATCAGCTTGTTGGTGGGGTAATGGCCTACCAAGGCGACGACGGGTAGCCGGCCTGAGAGGGTGACCGGCCACACTGGGACTGAGACACGGCCCAGACTCCTACGGGAGGCAGCAGTGGGGAATATTGCACAATGGGCGCAAGCCTGATGCAGCGACGCCGCGTGAGGGATGAATGCCTTCGGGTTGTAAACCTCTTTCAGCAGGGAAGAAGCGAAAGTGACGGTACCTGCAGAAGAAGCGCCGGCTAACTACGTGCCAGCAGCCGCGGTAATACGTAGGGCGCAAGCGTTGTCCGGAATTATTGGGCGTAAAGAGCTCGTAGGCGGTTTGTCGCGTCTGCTGTGAAAGCCCGGGGCTCAACCCCGGGTCTGCAGTGGGTACGGGCAGACTAGAGTGCAGTAGGGGAGACTGGAATTCCTGGTGTAGCGGTGAAATGCGCAGATATCAGGAGGAACACCGATGGCGAAGGCAGGTCTCTGGGCTGTAACTGACGCTGAGGAGCGAAAGCATGGGGAGCGAACAGGATTAGATACCCTGGTAGTCCATGCCGTAAACGTTGGGCACTAGGTGTGGGGGACATTCCACGTTTTCCGCGCCGTAGCTAACGCATTAAGTGCCCCGCCTGGGGAGTACGGCCGCAAGGCTAAAACTCAAAGGAATTGACGGGGGCCCGCACAAGCGGCGGAGCATGCGGATTAATTCGATGCAACGCGAAGAACCTTACCAAGGCTTGACATGGGCCGGACCGGGCTGGAAACAGTCCTTCCCTTCGGGGCCGGTTCACAGGTGGTGCATGGTTGTCGTCAGCTCGTGTCGTGAGATGTTGGGTTAAGTCCCGCAACGAGCGCAACCCTCGTTCCATGTTGCCAGCGCGTAATGGCGGGGACTCATGGGAGACTGCCGGGGTCAACTCGGAGGAAGGTGGGGACGACGTCAAATCATCATGCCCCTTATGTCTTGGGCTTCACGCATGCTACAATGGCCGGTACAATGGGTTGCGATACTGTGAGGTGGAGCTAATCCCAAAAAGCCGGTCTCAGTTCGGATTGGGGTCTGCAACTCGACCCCATGAAGTCGGAGTCGCTAGTAATCGCAGATCAGCAACGCTGCGGTGAATACGTTCCCGGGCCTTGTACACACCGCCCGTCAAGTCACGAAAGTTGGTAACACCCGAAGCCGGTGGCCTAACCCCTTGTGGGAGGGAGCCGTCGAAGGTGGGACCGGCGATTGGGACTAAGTCGTAACAAGGTAGCCGTACCGGAAGGTGCGGCTGGATCACCTCCTTTCTAAGGAGCTTCCTCGAACCGTCCCCAACACGCGAATGTGCGGGTTGGGTGGTTTGCAGGGCAAGCCCGTTGCGGACAC
>NZ_JBLKRT010000082.1:0-2075 GCF_047607445.1 Arthrobacter sulfonylureivorans | reverse complement strand
GCGGCAAAACAGTCCTCGAGAACCTGAACGCCCGCTGCAAACCCGGCCACAAAACCAAACACCACGGCGGCGGCACCGTCACCCAAGACGACGACGGCACCCTGCACTACACCACCCGCTCTGGACACACCCACACCACCACCCCCGACGAAAACTGGGCCATCACCTACCCCACACCCAACGACCAACCCCACAACACGACCAACCCCCGAACAACCACCGCAGCAGCCTCCACGGACGGAGACGACGACGAACCATCGGACGAACCGCCGCCATTCTGACGTAGCGTGACGCTATCTGCTCTGTGCAGGCCGGTTGAGTCTGTCCCGGGAGTTGCCTACTGCGGCTATCCCCATGGCGAGACTTGCCCACCGCGGCGGGGTCTAGCTGGACGGCGTTGCCCAAAGCAGTGGTGCCTACGGCGGCCGGCGCTGTCTTTGGCGTTATGCAGCCGACTCGATGCCGATGGCGGTTACTCTCCGCCGGGTGGCGATGCTTATCAGCGGTGCTGTGTATCAGGCGATGCTTATCAGCGGTGCTGTGTATCAGGGGAGAGCGGGGCGTCGCTCCGGGACGTTTCCCAGCCGGCCGGACCAAGGCTGCCGGCCTCGTACTCTTCCAGCGGGACTACGTCCTTTTCCCAGGCTTCCAGGACTGGTTCGACAATCCGCCAGCAGTCCTCGGCGATGTCCCCGCGGACAGACAACAACGGGTCGCCGTGCAGCACGCCCTCCAAGACTTCGCCGTAGGGCAGGAGGTCGGCCGCGTGCAGATCTGCTTCCAGCACGGCCCGGTCCAGCGTGAAGAGGTCACTCGGACCGTTGACATCAATTTCCAACTGCAGGGTTTCGGGCCCGAGGCCGATCCGCAATCGAGTAGGCGAGTCGACACCCTTGAATCCCGCAGGCAGGTGATTGACCGGCTTGAAGGTGATGATGACTTCCTTCTTCGGCTGGGCCAGTGCCTTGCCCGAGCGCAGGATAAACGGCACGCCCGCCCACCGGCTGTTGTTGATGGAGACCTGGACTTCAGCGAGAGTTTCTGTCTTCCGCGAGGGGTCCACGCCCTGTTCCGCGGTGTAGTCGGGGATGTCACGGTCGCCGATGCGGCCTGCGGTGTAGCGGGCCCGGCGGGTGCTTTTGGCGAAATCGGGGTCGACGCTGGCGGCCCGCATCACGCTGCCGATGTGGTCGCGCAGATCGCGTTCCTTGAGTGTGGCCGGCGGGTTCAAAGCAGTCAGTGCCATGACCTGCAATAGATGGCTCTGGATCATGTCCCGCAGGGCCCCAGCGCCGTCGTAGTAGCGGGCACGCCCCTCCAGGGCCAGGGATTCGTCGTAGAAAATCTCCACTCTGGCCACATGGTCATTGCTGAGCAGCGGTTCCAACAGGCGGTTGGCAAAGCGCAGGCCCAGGATGTTGAACACCGTCGACTTGCCAAGGAAATGGTCCACCCGGTGGATGTGGTCCTCCGGTACCAGTTTCAGCAACATCTTGTTCAGCAACTCGGCGGACTCGAGGCTCGTGCCGAAGGGCTTCTCCAGCACCAGACGGGTTCCTTCCGGCACATCCTCGGGCTTGAGCACTTCGCAAGCTTTCTGACTGACCGCGGGCGGCAGAGCGAAGAACACGGCCACCGGGCCGTCCAATTCCGCCAGCAGTTTGGCCAGGACGCCCTCGGCAGTCACGTCCACCGAGTAGTAATGAGTGTCTTGCTGGATGTCGAGCAACTGCTGCCGGCCGTCGTCGTTCGCGGCTTCAGCACACGGATCAAAGGAGCCCTTGACGCGTTCCTGCCATCGAGCGGAGTCCCAGTCATCGGAGCCGGCGCCCACCAGTTTGAGCCCGGCGGTCTTGCCCTGGGCGATCAGCTTGCCCAGCCCCGGCAGCAGCAGCCTCCCGGTCAGATCGCCGGAGGCGCCCAAGATGAGCAGCGTTTGGATCTGCATCGGCCCGCTGGCGTAGGGGGAGGAGGCGTCCTTGGTCTGGGTCTGTTCAGCGCTCACGATTCCCACCTTGCCACGGCTGCGACGCGGAGGGAACGGTACGGCGACGGGTGCCGCGACGCGGCGGGAG
>NZ_JBLKRT010000081.1:0-2168 GCF_047607445.1 Arthrobacter sulfonylureivorans | reverse complement strand
CGCGATAGCGGGGGTGACTTCTGCCAAGGAGACGCGGGGAATTTCAGCCATGGCCCTTATTCTCCCATGTTCAACGCCGCCGTTTCCTGCGTGACTTCGCCTCCACAACGGTGCTGCACCCGCCGCCGTACACATCGCCGGATGACCAATGCCGCCGCGGCTGGCGCCGGGCCTAGCGTCGAAACTGGAGGCGTGAAGGAGGTCTGGTGATGTTTTGGCAAACAACGACGGCGGAGGCCGGGTGGGGCGGGCCGCCCGGCCCGGGGTGGGGGCCGGCTTCCGGCAGGCTCCTGTCCTGCGAGCAGGAACTGCTGGGTGTGCGCGCTGATCTGATGGCGTCCGCGCAGGCATGGGTCTCACCGGCCGGCAAGGCTTTCAGGGAGCGGCTTTACGAGTACCGCACCAAGATGGCTGAGTCAGCAGAATTGCTGCGATGGGCGGCCGTTGCGCTTGACGCTGTGAACGCGGCGATCGACGCTGCAGACGCGGCGGCTGGTGTTGCCAAAGCAGCGGAGGCCGCCCTGCACCGCCGAACGCCGTGACGCCTCTGTCTGCCTGCATATCATCGGGGATGTCCGGTGACTGAGACCGAATGGCTGCCCGGCGGAGCCCGGTGGTGGGAAGGCGGGGCGGGGTACCGCAGCTATGACGGCTACCGGGTGGCCGGCGGCATCGGCGGCATAACGTTTGAATGGCAGGAGCTCGCGTCGGCCGCAACCAGGCTCGAAGCCGCCGTTGCCGCGATCAACGGGCTGTGGCGGCAGGTTCTGGCCGTACAGCTGCTGCTGACTGATCCGCGCTGGATGCTGTTGCCGGAGCGAATGGCAGCCGAAGCCGCGGTGCAGGAAGCCGCGAGATCCTTGGCCGTTCTCGCCGAGCGCTGCGGAACATTGGCGGCACAGGTCCGGCTGGCCCACGGGACCTATCGGGCCGCGGAGCAGGCTGCCGCCGGTGGGATGCAGGCGATTGCCTCGGCGTCCTGGTGGTTCACGGTTCCCCTCGGCATGGCCGCCAACGAAGGCCGGCCCACGCTGGCCGGAGGCGAGCGGCTGCTGAACCAGGCACCGGCCGCGCTCGCCGGGGTGCTGGGTGGTCCGGCGGCGGGCGTACTGCTGCGGGATCGCCGGCATGGCGGCCTGTGGGAAGAGTCCGTGAGCCGGCACTTCGCGGTCTTGCTGGGCGCGGCGGCCCAGCGCGCCGGCCTGTTGCACGGTTCCCGGATCGAGATCGAGCGCGTAAACACACAGGCCGAAGCAGTCGAACCGGCACCGGCTTCGCTGGCGGGGCTGCTCGAACGGACCGCCGTCGCCGCTGACGCCGGCGACGGAACTGTGGAGATCCTTGAGTTGGAGTCCGGCGGCCAGAAGCGTTGGGTGGTAGCCCTTCCCGGCACGCAGGCAGCGGGCACCGTCCAGCCGACGGAGAATCCGTTCGACGAGTCCGGCATCGCCGAAGCGGTCACGGCCGGCAGCCCGTTTGTTGCGGACGCCGTGTCGCGGGCACTCCGGGAAGCGGGCGCCGGCGCGGACGATCTAGTGGTGTTGACCGGCTACAGCCAGGGCGGCATCCATGCCATGAACCTCGCCGCCGATCCGGCTTTCCTGGCCGAGCACAACGTGGGATTCGTGCTGACCGCCGGATCGCCCGTCGCCGGCATCGCGGCCGGACCCGGCATCCGCAGCGTCCACCTAAAGCATGTGCAGGACTGGGTTCCGGGCGCGGATGCCGGTCCCAACCCGGACCGGCGCGAACAGATCACCGTGACGCTGACCGATCACGTGGCGACTCCGGATGGTGCGGACGTCGGGCTGGGGCCCGGCCACGATCTGCAGAACTACGTGCAGGGTGCCCGCCAACTGGAGGGGAGCGCGGACCCTTCGGTGCAGGATGCGGCGGCGTATCTGGGCGCAGCGCTCGCCGGCGGTGCGGCCCGGCAGCATCTGTTCTCGCTGCGCCGCGCCCAGCCGGATGGCGGACAAACGCCGCGGGCGGGTTCGGCGGTCGGCCGCACAGCCCAGGAGAGGGCTGGTGCCGGCGGGCAGACGGCCCCGGCGGCCGGCAACACGCCGCACCAGCGGAGCGGCATGGGTGTGCAGCGGAAGGCGGGGCGTTGACTTAGCGGCTGCGGGTCAGCGTGCCGGCCACCAGAGACACCACGCTGATGATCA
>NZ_JBLKRT010000080.1:0-2521 GCF_047607445.1 Arthrobacter sulfonylureivorans | reverse complement strand
GTCTGGGTCTGGGTCTGGGTCTGGGTCTGTCCAGAGTAAATCAGCCCCCGGTAAATCAGCACCCGCGTCGTCGCCCCAGCGCGCGACGGACCTGTTGGAGCGGTGGCGCGGCCACAAGGCGGGCTCTTCCCAGCTTCCAGGCCCCGGGGGATCCGACAGCACGGTGGTCAGCTTCCCCGAACCTGCCCGGCGCAAGACCCGGCGCCGGCTGCTGATTGCGGCGGGCGCCGTCGTCGTGCTCCTTGCCGTCATGATGTCGGTCATTTTTCTGTCGCCGGCGCTGGCGGTGAAGACCATTACCGTTGAGGGGGCCAAACTGACCGACTCCGCCGCCGTGAGCGAGGCATTGGAGCCGTTGAAGGGGATCCCCCTGGCGCGCGTCGGTGAACGGGAAGTGGCCGGCCATGTGGACCACCTGCCGGCGGTCGAGTCAGTCGAGGTCGTCGCCAGACCGCCCTCCGAACTGCATGTCCGGATTATCGAGCACACGCCGGTTGCCGTACTCAAGGACGGCAAGAAATTCGTGCTGATCGACGAATCGGGCAAGGCGCTGGCCTCGGTCCGCAAACGCAGCGAGGCAAAACTTCCCTTGATCGACGGGGACAAGGCGGTCGAGGATCCCGACGTCTTCGCGTCCATCACCGGCGTGCTCGGTGCGCTGTCGCCGGAGGTGCTGAAGCAGCTCGACCATGCCTCGGCCCGGTCAGTGGACTCGGTGGAACTCCAATTAACCAACGGTCAGAAGGTGCTGTGGGGCAACGCCGGGCAGCAGGAGCTCAAAGCCACCGTGCTGCAAGCGCTGCTGCAGGCCAAGGGCGTCAAGGGCAAAGCCAGCGTCATCGATGTGAGCACGCCCACGCGGCCGGTGACCCGCTGAGACCCGTGGGAGGATGGCCGGAAAAATGCAGCAGCAGTCGATCGCGCGACACGCGGAGTCAGGTCATTGTGCCGGCCCAACCTTCCGTCTAGCGTCTCGGATAGGAACTACTTGACATAACTCTAACCTTCAAGCTGAAGGTTAAGGTTCAGGTGAAACTACCGGACCGGGTACCCGCCCGCTTCGGCAGAACTGATCAGTGCACAGACTCGAGCAAGGGACACAGGACGTGGCAGCACCGCAGAATTACTTGGCCGTCATCAAAGTCGTCGGCATCGGCGGCGGTGGCGTGAATGCCGTCAACCGGATGATCGAGGTGGGGCTCCGCGGCGTGGAGTTCATCGCCATCAATACGGATGCTCAGGCACTGTTGATGAGCGACGCCGACGTCAAGCTCGACGTCGGACGGGAACTCACCCGCGGGCTGGGTGCCGGAGCGGACCCGGAGGTCGGCCGCAAGGCCGCCGAAGACCACGCCGAAGAGATCGAGGAAGTCCTGCGCGGGGCGGACATGGTCTTCGTGACGGCAGGCGAAGGCGGCGGCACCGGTACCGGCGGCGCACCCGTGGTGGCCCGGATCGCCCGTTCGCTCGGCGCGCTGACCATCGGCGTTGTCACCCGGCCGTTCACGTTCGAGGGCCGCCGCCGCTCGAACCAGGCCGAAACCGGCATCGAAACGCTGCGCGACGAAGTCGACACCCTGATCGTGATCCCGAACGACCGACTGCTCTCCATCAGCGACCGCAACGTCTCCATGCTGGATGCCTTCCGGTCCGCCGATCAGGTCCTGCTGTCCGGCGTTCAGGGCATTACCGACCTGATTACCACGCCCGGCCTGATCAACCTGGACTTTGCCGACGTCAAGTCCGTGATGCAGGGTGCCGGCTCGGCGCTGATGGGTATCGGTTCCGCCCGCGGAGAGGACCGCGCAGTCAAGGCCGCCGAACTGGCCATCGCGTCTCCGCTGCTGGAAGCTTCCATCGACGGTGCGCACGGTGTGCTGCTCTCGATCCAGGGCGGATCGGATCTTGGCCTGTTCGAAATCAATGAAGCCGCGCGGCTGGTGCAGGAAGTCGCCCACCCGGAGGCGAACATCATCTTCGGCGCCGTCATCGACGATGCGCTCGGCGACGAAGCCCGGGTCACCGTCATCGCCGCCGGCTTCGACCAGGTGGACGTCACGTCCGCTGCCCCGACCCAGAAACCGGCCGTGGCGCCGGCCGGTGCGCCCGCCGTCCCTGCGGCACAGCCCTCCGTGCCGGTTTCCGAACCGACGGAGCATAGCTTCGGCGGCATGATGGCGCAGCCCGCACACGTTCCCGCCGACGCAGGCTTCGACATGGACCTTCCGGCCATCGTTGAGCCGGACCTCAGCTCGGGCCGTGTCGACGACCTGGATGTTCCGGATTTCTTGAAGTAACCAGCCCAAAAAGGATTCGGCAGTGTTCTGGTGGAAGCAGCAGGTCCACACCGGCGTGTGGGCCGCTTTTACCGACAGCTCGGCCGGCAATCTGGGCCTCCATGTGGGGGATGACGCCGCCGCCGTGCTTCGTCGGCGCGGATTGCTGGAGGATGCCCTGCCGGTTCCAGCGGGCTCGCTCCGCTTCATGAACCAAGTGCACTCCGCCGAGGCCGCCGTCGTCG
>NZ_JBLKRT010000079.1:0-2893 GCF_047607445.1 Arthrobacter sulfonylureivorans | reverse complement strand
TGTACTCTTGTCCTTTGCCCGGACCGGTGCAGCCGGCCGGAAGAAGCCGGGAGGACTGGTCGCCCGGCTGCGGCAGACATCGTCCGCCGGCCCCCGCTGAATCCATCCACCAGACGCCGAGCAGAAGGTATTCCAGCCACACCATGAACATTTCCGAGCCCTCTGTGGTCCTGGCCGGCGGCGGCACGGCGGGGCACGTCAGCCCGCTGCTGGCCATCGCCGGGGCCGTGGTCGAGGCCGCCCCCGCTGCCCGCATCCTCGCCGTCGGCACCGCGGCCGGCATGGAGACCCGTCTGGTGCCCGCGGCCGGCTACGAACTGGCCACCATCGGGCGGGTGCCGCTGCCGCGCCGGCCCTCGCTGGATCTGTTGAAGCTGCCGTTCAAATTCGCCACGGCAGTCCGCCAGGCTGCCCGCATCATCAACGGTGCGCAGGCCGACGTCGTGGTGGGCGTGGGCGGGTATGTCAGCACACCGATGTACATTGCGGCCAAGATGCGCCGGGTGCCGATCGTGATCCATGAAGCCAATGCCCGGCCCGGCCTGGCCAACCGGGTGGGGGCCCGGCTGGCCGAGCGGGTGGCGGTAGCGTTCAAGGACACCAAGTTGCCGGGAGCCCGCTGGGTCGGCATGCCGATGCGGCGGGAGATCGCCAGCCTGGACCGGCAGTCGTCCCGCAGTGCCGCCCGTCGGAGGCTGGGACTCGCCCCGGAGCAACCCACGCTGATCGTCACCGGAGGCTCTTCCGGCGCGCTCAGCATCAACCGGACCATTGCGGCCGTGCTGCCGGAGCTCTCCGCAGCCGGCATCCAGGTGCTGCACATCACCGGCCGGAACAAGGCACTGCGGGATGCCGAGGGTCAGTTGCTCGCCTCGCCCGGCTACCACCAGGTGGAGTATGTGGACGGCATGCAGGATGTCTACGCGGCGGCCGACCTGCTGCTGGCCCGCGCCGGCGCGGCCACGGTCTGCGAAGTCGCCGCCGTCGGCCTGCCGTCGGTACTGGTGCCGCTGCCTCATGGGAACGGCGAGCAGGCGCTGAACGCAGCCTCCCTGGTGGAGGCCGGCGGCGCCGTGCTGGTCCGCGACGCGGACTTCACCGCGCGCTGGGTCACCGACCACCTGCTGCCGCTGTTGCAGGATCCGGCGCGGCTGCAGCAGATGTCGGAGGCAGCGCACGCCCTCGGGATCAGGGATGCGGACGCACGGATGGCACAATTGGTGCTCGAGGCAATGGGGGAGGAGCACCGATGAAAGCCACTGATTTCCACACCACCGCGCGGCTGCCGTTCGGCGAGCTCGGCGCCGTGCACTTTATTGGACTCGGCGGCGCCGGCATGTCGGCCATCGCCCGGATCCTGCTGGCCCGCGGGGTGCCCGTGTCCGGCTCGGACGCGCGCGACTCCGCCGTCCTCCGGCAACTGGAGGCGCTCGGCGCCACGGTCTTCGTGGGCCATGAAGCGGGCCATGTCGGCGGTGCGGACACGGTCGTGGTCTCCACCGCCATCCGCCCGGAGAACCCCGAACTGCAGGCTGCCGTTGCCGCCGGCCTGAACATTGTGCACCGTTCGGTGGCGCTCTCTGCTGCCATGGAGGGCAAGCGGCTGATCGCGGTCGGCGGCACGCACGGCAAGACCACCACCACGGCCATGGCCACGGTGATGCTGCAGGCTGCCGGGCGCGAGCCGTCGTTCGCGATCGGCGGCGATGTCGCCGCGCTGGGCGTCAACGCCGCGCACGGGGAAGGCGACCTGTTTGTCGCCGAAGCGGACGAATCCGACGCCTCGTTCCTCAACTACCAGCCGCAGGTCATCGTCGTCACCAATGTGGAGGCGGACCACTTGGACCACTACGGGTCCGCCGAAGCCGTCTACGCCTCCTTCGACCAGTTCGCGGCGCTGCTTCCCAGCGACGGCACGCTGGTGGTCTGCCTCGACGACGACGGCGCACGCGCCCTGGCAGAGCGGGTGGCAGCGTCCGGCGCGGCCTGCCGGGTGCTCGGCTACGGCTATGCGGCGGATGCCGAGCTGCGGATCATCGACAGCGAGTTCGCCGGCTCCGGCAGCGCGAGCCGGATCGAATACCCGGGCGGCACCTGCACGCTGCGGCTCCAGGTGCCGGGCGAGCACAACATCCGGAACGCGGCGGCCGCCGTCGCCGTCGCCATCACGCAGGGCATCGATCCCGCCACCGCAGCCGAGGGGCTGGCCGGTTTCACCGGAGCAGCCAGGCGCTTCGAAGCCAAGGGAGCGGCGGCCGGGGTCCGCGTATTCGACGACTACGCCCACCATCCCACCGAGGTCCACGCAGCCCTGACCGCCGCGCGCAAGGTCGCGGCCGGACATGCCGTGCACGTGATCTTCCAGCCGCACCTGTTCTCGCGCACCCGGGAGTTCGCCGCGGAGTTCGCCCAGGCGCTGCAGTTGGCCGATTCAGCTGCGGTGCTGGATATTTATCCGGCCCGTGAAGATCCGATCCCGGGTGTCACCAGCGAGCTGATCACCAACCGGTTGCCTTCCGGCAGTTACGCGCCGGACCCGGCCCGCGCCGTGGCGGAGATCGTCGCACGTTCACAGCCCGGCGACATCGTGCTGACCGTCGGGGCCGGTGACGTGACCCAGTACGGCCCCGTCCTGGTCGAGGCCCTGGAGCACGCTTCCCCGGCCGTCCAATGAGTCCGCGCAAGCCACGCACCCCCGCGCGCCCCGCCGCCCCGGCCGGACGGCCGGAGGACATGCTGCCGGCAGCGGACGCCACGCGGCAGCCCGGACCCGAGAGCACGACGGCGGAGCGCCCGGGGGCGGGGGTCCGGATCACCTCCGGTAGGGTGACGGCCTTGCCTGCGGCATCCGGCCCCGACGCCAGATCCGGGACCGACGCCTCCGGCCCTGACG
>NZ_JBLKRT010000078.1:0-3016 GCF_047607445.1 Arthrobacter sulfonylureivorans | reverse complement strand
AGCACGCTCCCCGGCTGCGGCAAGGCGGCTACTTGGTGGACTTCTGGGGCTCCGGGTTTGACGTGGCCGACCGGATGGGCATCGTCCCGCGGCTGATGGCGGAGGGGTACCGGGTCCGCGAGCTGCGTGAAGTTTCCCGCGATGGTCGGCGAATCTCCCATCTGAATCCCCGCAAGCTCATCGGCGGGGCCGGCGGCCGTTACGTCAGCATCGGCCGCTCCGACCTCGCTGCGTCCATCTACGACGCATTGAACGGCGAGGTGGAAACGATCTTCGGCGACACCGTTCAGTCACTTATCGACGACGACGGCGGACGCGTACGCGTCGAATTTGCCCGCGGCGCGCCGCGGGAGTTCGACCTCGTTGTCGGGGCCGATGGCCTGCACTCCAGGATCCGGTCGCTGGCCTTCGGGCCTGAGCAGGAGTTCGAACGTTACCTGGGCATCACCGTGGCCGCCTTCGAGGTGGAGGACTACAGTCCGCGTGACGAACTGGTCGCAGTGACGCATACCGAGGTGGGCGCGCAGGCGCTCCGCTTCACACAGCGCGACGGCGGGACCATGTTTTGCTTCACCTTTCGCTATGACGGGGACGTGCCGGTGGAGAACGTGGACGCCCAGCAGGATCTGCTGCGTGCGCGACTGGGCGGCGTCGGCTGGGAGGTGCCGGAGATCCTGCGGCGGATGCCCGAGGCCCGAAGCTTCTACTTCGATCGGGCCAGCCAGATCCGATTGCCGTCGTGGTGGCACGGCAGGGTCGTGCTCATTGGCGACGCCGCCGCCTGCCCGTCGTTGCTGGCCGGCCAGGGGTCGGCGCTGGCGATGGTGGAGGCCTACGTCCTGGCGGCCGAGCTCCAGCGGTCTGAAGGAGACTATCCCGCAGCGTTTGCCGCATACGAACGGCAGCTGGCACCGCTCGTCCGCGCCAAGCAGGATGCAGCGATCGGGCTCGGCGCAGCGTTCGCACCACGCAACCGCCTGCAATTGCTGCTGCGCAACACCGTGCTGAACCTGATGGGGATTCCGGTGGTCGCCCAGCTCGCGATGGGACGCAGCCTGCGCGACCCGATTGAACTTCCTCCGCCACCAGCACCTTGAGTCCTCCGGGTTGCACCGAGGAGCGGTTATTGACGGCTAGAATCCAGTTGCGATGAGTCGCAACCTGCCGAATCCGGCTGCCTCGACGCAAGTTTCCCCGTCAGCATCCGGAAGAAGAGGCCATGTCCACTCGTCTGATCGTCGCTCTTGCCTCGGTGGCCGCTGCGGTTGGCATCACGGTCTTCGGCGGACAACCTGCCGCCGCAATGCCAGTGGCCATTCCGGCCGCCCCGGCCTATGCGGTACCGGTCATTCACGGATCCTCGTTGGACAGCTACCCCTGGGAGCCGGCCAAGAAGGTCACGGTCTGGCACGATCCGTCGTCGGCCACCTTCCGCATCGCCCTGCAGAAGAAGAGCGGTACTGGCTGGAAGACGGTCACTTCGAAGGCACTGGGTCAGCGAGGCAAAACAACGCTCGGCTACAAGATGGCCAAAGAAGGCACCGTACAGCTGCGCATCGCGGCGACCGAGGGCGGCAAGACCCTGTCCGCGAGCCCGGGCCAGAAAGTCACATGGAAGCGTTCCCGCTCCGTGGTCAACCACCGCTATTCGAACTACACCAAGCCGTTCGCGGAGGCCGACGGCAAGGTGGCAGCGGGCGACCAAGCCCGGCACGGCCTCTACGTCTGGACCGGCAGATCTGCCCGCACGGGAGCCCTGCAAATGCGCAAGAACGGTCAATGGGTCACCGTGCAGAAGCTCGCCTGGAAGAAAAAGAGCAGCGGCATTCCGCCCCTGGCCATTGCCAAGACGCCGAAGACGAAGTCCAACGTCTCCCGGAAATACCGGATTGTGGTGAACGCGTCGGCGTACGAAACAGGCTGGACCTCCAAGACCGGTACGGTCCGGCACGAAAACCCGCGCAGCTACACCGGATACCGCAAGCTCTCCTATGACTACATGAAGAAGTACTGCCCCAACCAGATCATCACCGTGAAGAAGGGCGGGTCCGAAAGCACCGCCCACTCGGGATCACTGCGGATTGAAATGGCGCCGGGGTACGAAGGCAGCCAGCACAAGGCGATCGCCCTGCACGAGTGCGCCCACATCATCACCTTCCGCCTCTACGGCAATGACCTTGAGGCGATGGACCGCCGGCTGAACAAGATCTTTAAGACCAACAACGGGGTCGAATTGGTCGCCGACTGCATGGCCTACCGGATGGGCGCCGACCGAAACGCAGCAGTCAACTGGTACACGCAAGACTGCAAGGGAGCCCGCGGAGCAGCGGCAAAGGATATCCTGTCCGGCAGGAAGCCGTAACCGTCAGCCCATGGCCTCAGGGCGGTCCTTGCTGCCCAGCCCCGCCTCGGGTCTGTGAATTGTTCCGGGTGCCTGACCAGTCAGCGGCCTCGACTGTGCAAGGCGCAGGGTGACACAGATGGGGCCGCCCTGTCCGGATCGTTAAGCGCACCCGACCCTGAATTCACCTAAATTTCCTCTTCGTTTGCGACTGCTCGATCGACGATGTAACGGTTAAACCGCAACATTCCCACAAAGAATTGGAGCAAAGAATGTCGTTTCGAATCGCCAAGACCGGCCGTCTCGCAGCAGCTGTAGTTACCGCAGGAGTGGTGACCACTGCAGGAGCAGGGATCGCGTCGGCCGCCGAGGATCCGACCGCTGCACCAGCAGAAGTCACTTCGGCCGTCACCGAAACGCAGGATTCGTTGGTGTCCATCACTGCCGAGAATGTGTACATCTCGCCATCGCTGTTGGTCGCCAACCAAGTTTCTCCCGAAACCCCGGTTGAGGAGCCGGCGCCAGTGGAGGAACTGCCCGTGACACCGGTTGATGAGGCTCCCGTCGAGGACGCGCCCGAGGCACCGATCGGGGATGCACCGGTGGAAGAACTGCCCGTGACACCGGCTGATGAGGCACCGGCCGACGAAGCACCGGCTGAAGAGGCACCCGCCG
>NZ_JBLKRT010000077.1:0-3362 GCF_047607445.1 Arthrobacter sulfonylureivorans | reverse complement strand
CAGGCGTGCTGGGGGACGGATCCGGCACGGATGCCGGCAGCGGTGACCAGCCCACCGGCGGGTCCGATGACTTCGCTGCGCTGGCGGCGCCCGCGCGGACCTGGGTCGGTACGGGACTGGTGGTCGCCGCCGTCGTGCTGGCCATCGTGTCCGCGGTTGGCATGTTCGACTTTTTCGGGGCCCCGGCGCTCGTCGGCGGCGGGCTGCTGCCGGTATCGGCGTCCGTCGCCGAGATCTGGCACAACGCGTCCAGCTGGTGGATCTCGCTGGGCTCGGGGCTGCCCGGGCACGGCGACCCCTTCGGCTACGTGCTCGCAGTCTTGGCGCTGCTGGGGCTGGGGAACGGCTCCGCCGCGGTGGTGACGCTGGTCATGCTGGCCATGCCACTGGCCGCTGCCGGGGCTTGGTTCGCTGCCGGGGCTCTCACCCAGCGGCGCGGCCTGCGCTTCTGGGCAGCCATCTTCTGGGCGAGCGTTCCCGTGTTCCAAGTCGCTTTGGGTACCGGACGTCTGGGTGCGCTGGTGGCCCACTTGCTGATCCCGTGGGCCGTGCTGGGCCTGTTGCGGGCCACAGGTTCGGCCGTGCAGCGCGTCGATGCCAACCGGCCGCTGCTGTCGCTCGAGACCGTGCATAAACCGGGCATCAACGGGAATCCTTCATGGACGGCGGCGGCAGCGGCCGGGCTCTGCCTGGCCGGTATTACGGCGTCGGCGCCGGCCTTGTTGCCGGTAGCCGTTGTCTTCGTTGGCATCCTGGTGCTGTCGTTGGGCCGCCGGGCCAAGACCGTCTGGTGGTCGCTGGTCCCGCCGTTGGCACTTGCCCTGCCCATGGTCATTGCCGGGCTGAACGACCCGCGTTCGCTCTTGGGCGACCCCGGCCTGCCGCTGGCCTTCAACGCGGCCCCACTGTGGCAGCAACTGATGGGTTTCCCGCTGGCCTTCGAGCCCGCCGACGGACTCGCCGGCGCAGCTGTGCTGGATCATCTGGCGCAAGCGCCATGGGCGCTGGTCTACGCCTTGGTCGCGGCCGTGCCGATGCTTGCATTGGCGGTAGTCGGCGCGATCGGCGGCG
The DNA here is from genome assembly GCF_047607445.1 of Arthrobacter sulfonylureivorans. Classification (GTDB taxonomy): domain Bacteria; phylum Actinomycetota; class Actinomycetes; order Actinomycetales; family Micrococcaceae; genus Crystallibacter; species Crystallibacter sulfonylureivorans_A. Next base: position 2,291 of record NZ_JBLKRT010000077.1, on the reverse strand, counting down.
ACGGAGCCGCCCGCGCGCGGCTGCTCTGGCTCGGTGCCTTCCTGACGCTGGCGGCTTCCTATGGCTCGTCCTTGCTCGCCACCGCCGTCGCGCCGGGAGCTGTGGTCACGCCGTTTACGGGCCCCTTTGTCTCGGTGTCGATGTTCCTGCTGCTGGCCGCGGCCTTGATCGCTGGAAACCGGATGCAGCGGGGCATGGATGCGTGGGACCGGTCGCGGAACGGCCTGCGGCGCACCGTGGCGGTAGCCGCCGTAGTGCTTTTGGGGCTGGGCCCGGTGGTCGGCCTGGCGCACTGGCTGGTGCCTCAGTTCACCGGCTACACAGCCTCCACCGAGGCCCGCGCATTGACCGATTTCGGCACGCAGATGTCCATCGAATCCGGGGCCGATCGCACGCTTCCAGCGACGGCGGCTGACCGGGGGACCGGGCCGGAGCAGGCACGCGCGCTGGTGTTGACCGCGGGCACCGGCGGCACGGTGACCGCGGCAGTGATGCACGGCAGCGGAACCACCCTGGACCAACTCTCCACCAGCTATGCGGCACGCTCCTTGGAGGGTCCGCTGGTCGAGGCCACCGTTGGTGACGACGACGACGCCGACGCCGAATTGCGCAGCACGGTGGCTGTCATCGTGGCAGGTACCGGAGTGGACCCGCGGCCTTCGCTGGTGCGTCTTGGCGTGGACTTTGTGGTGCTGCAGGAATCCGACACGGCGGCCGAACTGCTGGCTGGCCGAATTGACGCCGTGCCTGGGCTGACCTCCGTGGGACGCACCGATGCCGGCTGGCTCTGGCGTGTTGTTGGGACAACGGGGGACGACGGCACAGAGGCCGGTGCGTTGACGGCACGGGTGCGTTTGGTCGACGCCAACGGCGCCCTGCTGCAAACGGTCCCGTCCGGCTGGACCGCCGCTGAGGCTGAAATTCCCGCCGGAGACTCCGGACGACGGCTGATCCTGGCCGAGCGCAAGGATCCGGGCTGGACGGCAACCTTGAATGGCCAGCGGCTGGAAGCATCGGAGGACGGCTGGGCCCAGGCGTTCGAGGTCCCCGCTGCCGCAGGAACCGTGAAGATTGGCTATGCCAGTCCGTGGTCGCCGTGGATCGGCATCCTGCAGGTGCTCGCGATCGGCCTGACCGTCCTGCTGGCCATTCCGATCCCGGCGCGCCGGCGGTTCACACCGCGCCGAATCGACCACATCAAGACCACCGGGACCGATGCCAGCACCGCCGAACTGCAACGTGCAGCTTTCGAAGACCCGGACGCCGATGCCACCGCCGCGTTGGCCGGAAAAGGACAGCAACGATGACTGAGACGGGTGGCCGCGGCGACCGGCCGGAGGCGACAGGAGCAGGGACCGGGGCCACATCTGCTCCCGGTCCAGCCGAAGACGGCGTGAGCAAGCAGCACGACACGGCTGCGAAGGCTGCCCGGCCCGACGACGCCGGGGCCGTGTCGTCGGCCGACGCGGCCCCGGAGCCAACCCCGCCGTTGACCGCCGAGGCCGAGCCGGGTCAACCGGCGGCAGTTGAGTCAACCCAGCCGGCCACCGACGAGGCCGAGCAGGCTCAACTGGCGGCGGCATCCGAGCCCGCGCCGGCTCAACCGGCGGCTGCTAAGCCCGAGTCCGCCGCCCAACCGGCGGCAGCTGAGGCCGAGTCCGTACAACCGGCGACAGCCGTGCAGCCGATCGACCGCAAGGCTGCCCGCCGTGCCGCCCGGCGTGACCGGACACGCGATGCAGCCGCAGGCAAGATGCAGGCACGGTCGGGCGGTACCGCCGCACCCGGGCCAGGGCGCGGCAGCGGCCGGCGGACCTTCGGCGCCGTCGCCGGAGCAGGGATTCTGCTGCTGACCGGCGCGGCGGTGGCCGCCGGCAGTCTTGCGGACGCCCCGGGCGCCGCCACCGAGCTTCCACCCGTTTCCGCCGCCGTCCCGGCCGGTGACTACACAGCGGTCTGCCCGGAGCCGCTCCGGCTGCTGGATTCGGCCGCCGACGCCACCGATCCGCAATTCAGCCCGGTTTCCACCACGGCCCAGACCAGGGCGCGGGCTTTGGTACTCAGCGACCTCAGCGGCAAGGTCCCCGGCAGCGAGCTGACCGAACTCGGCGAAGACACGCCGCTCAAGCGCATCGCAGAACCCACGGCAGAGTCCTCCGGCGAGACCAAAGTGGTGGCATCCGTCGTTTCCGGGCAGGAGCTGTCCGCGCCCACGGTTCTGCGGGCCGATCCGGTGGGGGAGACCACTGCGCTTGCCGGTGCCGCGATGACCTACCGGGCCTCCGACGGCG
>NZ_JBLKRT010000076.1:0-3518 GCF_047607445.1 Arthrobacter sulfonylureivorans | reverse complement strand
ACCCTGCGGCAGCCGGCGGGTGGCCGCGAGCAGCAGCAGCCCGGCCGGCAGCGCGCGTACGGCTGCGGCCAAGAACGGCTTGTCCGGAGGCAGTAGCTCGGTAGCCACCGCATAAGTAGTGCCCCAGGTCAGCGGAGCAACGGCTGTCATTGTCAGAAGAACCCATTTATTCCTAAGCACTTAGCCAATATAGCTAAGCGCTTAGGAATAGTCTATGCTGGGCGGCATGGAAGATCAGGTAACCCGGATTCTTAAACAGTGGGCGACGGAACGGCCCGATCTGGACGTCTCTCCGATGGCGGTGGTGGGCCGGATTTCCCGGGCGGCCCGGAAAATCGACGCGGTACTTGCCGCCACTTTTGCCCGGCATGATCTGGATGCGGCAAGTTTTGATGTGCTGGCCACGCTGCGGCGGTCCGGGGAGCCGTATGCGCTCAGCCCCCGCGAACTGACCGAGACCGCCATGGTGACCTCGGCAGCCATCGCTCAGCGGCTGAACCGGCTGGAAGAGAAACAACTGGTCACGCGCACCAAGGACGAGAAGGACGGCCGGGGCAAGCAGGTCACGCTCACCCCGGCCGGACTGGATCTGGTCAACAGGGCGTTACCGGACCACGTGGAAACCGAACACGCCCTGCTGGCCGGCCTGAGCAAGCCAGAGCGCGCCCAGCTCGCGGAACTGTTGGCCAAAGTGGAGCAAACCGCCACCGGCATGCGCAGGTAGCGCGCTACAAGCAAGCATCCCGGCGAGCGTCGGCGACCCCATGCGACGCGTCCCGGTCACTTGACCACCCTGCATGATCCGTGCACACCGAATTCGATGAGGAGTTTCGATGTCCTACGCACTTACCAAGCAGCCGGGGACCACAGGAACATCCCGGCCAGCACGCCTGCCGGGCACCCTGGTGACCGGGCTGCTGCTGTCCCGGCTGGTGTTCTTTGCCGTGTTCCAAGTGGTGGCGGCACTGCTGCTGGCCGCAGCTGGAACCACCAATGCCTGGACTGCTTCCGCCGCCTGGTGGCCGCTGACGGCTGCCGCAGCGAACCTGGTCAGCCTGGGCGTGCTGCGGGCGCTGCTCCGGCGGGAAGGAGCAGGCTTAGCCGGCTTCTACCGCCCGCACGCGGGCAGCTGGGAGGGCGACCTCTGGCGTTTGCTGTTGGTCACGCTCGCCGGCGGGGCGCTGGCCGCGGGAACCAACATGATGCTGGCGTCCTGGTTGTACGGCGACCCGCAGGGCGGCTACATGCTGCTGGTCCAGCCGCTCCCGCTGTGGGCGGCGATCACCGCCGTCGTGCTGTTTCCGGTGACCACCGCGCTGGCGGAGCTGCCCACCTACTACGGCTACCTCCAGCCGCGGCTGGCGCAGCTGTCCCGGCATGGCTGGCTGGTGGTGCTGGTCCCCGCGCTTTTCCACGCACTGCAGCACATCACGCTCCCGGTGCTGTTCGACGCTACCTATCTGCTCTGGCGGGGGCTGATGTTCCTGCCGTTCGCGCTGCTGCTCAGCTGGGCATTGCGGCGTCGGCCGTCACTGCTGCCGTACCTGGTGGTGATCCACTTTCTGCTGGATCTTCAGGCCGCTTTGGCGGTCCTTGCGGTGGCGCAGGGGTAGTGATGGCACCGCGGGTCTGGCAGTGTTGGGAGCAAGCCGGTCTGGATGATTCCAGCTTCTCGAGCACTAAAGGAGATGACGCCATGAACGATTCGGTTCCTGGTCCCGAGTCCGCCCTTGACAGCATCCACCACGACGACGGCGGTGTCCCCGCCGCTGCGGTCGACGCCCTCGATGAGGGCGGGGCCCTTGGCGACGGCGGTGCTGCAGCGAACGACGGCGGCAGCACCGCCGTCGAGCCCGAGGCCGAACCGCAGGTTCCGGAAATCACGTTCGACGAGCAGTTCTACCCGGCCCGGCCGCGCTCGCTCCGCCCGACCGCCCGGCGCCGCCACTTCATGCCCGGCCGCCCGCCGTTCGACCCGGATGCGCGCAACAGCGTCTACGTGGAGTGGCTGCGCAACCAGTCCATGCTCGGGGACGCGAAGGTGCTGGCGCGGCAGCTCTCCGGGCAGGCCAGCATGTGGCAAAACCCCTACGCCTACCCGGACCCGCGGGCAGCGGTGGAGAAGGCTTCGGTCTGGTTCACTGCCTATCCACTGTCCCTGATTACCAGGCCCGGGCAGACGTTCCTCGCAGCCCTGGGCGACTCGGAGCTGTGGGAAGCGTTCCAGCAGATTGGCATCAAGGCCATCCACATCGGACCGGTGAAACTGGCCGGCGGGCTGAGCGGCTGGGAGCATACCCCCAGCGTAGACGGGCATTTCGATCGGATCAGCATGGCCATCGACCCGCTGTTCGGCACCGAGGACGAGTTCAGGGCCATGTGCGAAGTCGCCACCGAGCACGGCGGCACCATCGTGGACGACATCGTTCCGGGCCACACCGGCAAGGGCGCGGACTTCCGGCTGGCGGAGATGAACTTCCGCGACTACCCGGGCATTTACCACATGATCGACATTCCCGAATCGGACTGGGACCTGCTGCCCGACGTGCCGGAGGGGGAGGACTCGGTCAATATCGATGTGGCCACCGAACGCGCGCTGCAGCAGGCCGGCTACATTATCGGCGAGCTGCAGCGGGTCATTTTCTACGAGCCGGGTGTGAAGGAAACCAACTGGAGCGCCACGCCGCCGGTGCTGGATACGCACGGCAAGGCCCACCGCTGGGTGTACCTGCACTACTTCAAGGCCGGCCAGCCGTCGATCAACTGGCTCGATCCCACCTTTTCCGGCATGCGGCTGGTGATGGGCGACGCGCTGCATTCGCTGGTGGACCTGGGCACGGGGGCGCTGCGGCTGGACGCCAACGGCTTCCTGGGCGTGGAGAAAAGCGCCGAGGAAACCCCGGGCTGGTCGGAAGGGCATCCGCTCTCCGCGGCAGCCAACCAGATCATCGGCAGCATGGTCCGCAAGGTCGGGGCCTTCACCTTCCAGGAACTGAACCTCAGCATCGACGACATCAAGGCCACCTCCGAAACCGGCCCGGATCTGTCCTACGACTTCGTCACCCGGCCGGCCTACCACCACGCCCTGGTCACCGCGGATACCGAGTTCCTCCGGCTGACGCTGCGGCTGGCCATGGAGATCGGCGTCGACCAGGCGTCCCTGGTGCATGCGCTGCAGAACCACGACGAGCTGACCTACGAGCTGGTGCACTTCACCACCAAGCACAAGGACGACCTCTACGAGCTCGACGGCGAGGAGCTCACCGGAGCGGAGCTCGCGCACAAGGTGCAGCAGACGCTGCGGGACGGAATCACCGGCGAGGCCGCGCCCTACAACCTGGTCTTCACCGCCAACGGCATCGCCTGCACCACTGCCAGCGTGATTACCGCGGTGCTGGGCATCACCGAACTGGACTCGATCACCGAGGAGCAGGCGGCGGAGGTCCGCCGGGTCCACCTGCTGCTGGCCATGTACAACGCGCTGCAGCCCGGCGTCTTTGCGCTCTCCGGCTGGGACC
>NZ_JBLKRT010000075.1:0-3565 GCF_047607445.1 Arthrobacter sulfonylureivorans | reverse complement strand
TCGTCGCCCGACCCGGCTGCGTGCGCCACCTCCAGTTGCACGCCGCGGCGGTGCGCTGCCGACGTCTGGCCGGCCCCGCCGTCGTCCTCCGGCACCGGACGCGAGGTGCCGCCATTGGGGGCGGGCGCGTCTTCGCCGTCGTCCTCCGGCACCGGACCCACGGTGCCGTCGCCTCGGGCAGGTGCCGCCCCGCCGTCGTACTTATAGGGCCCTTCCGCGGCGGCATCCTTCGCGGCGCCCTCCAGCACGACGACGGTGCGCGGCCAGACAGTGCCTGCCGGCACAGCCAGCAGGTCGGCCGGGAACCCCGGCTCCAGCGCGGCGCGCAGCGCGGCCAGCAGCCGGCGGGTGGCACCGGCGCGGTCCTTCCACCAGCCGTCCGGCCGGGAGCCCACCACGTTCGCGGCGTCGACGAGCAGCAACGGCGGGTGTTCCAGCAGGGTGCGCAGCCGCGGCCAGGCGTCACCGAAGTGCGGGTGCAGCGGCAGGTCATCGACCTCATGCAGCGGTACCCAGGCCAGGGCAAGACTCTCGGCGTCGGTAATGGCCGGTTCGAACGGCCGCACGGTTCTGGCCGCAGCGGTGGTGTAGGTCCAAAAGCCCAGGTCCAGCACCGACGTGAACAGCGGCGCCAGTGCGTCGATCGGGACGTCGGCCTCCTCGTTCGCCTCGCGAAGGGCGGCGTCGACCGCCAGTTCGTCCTGGTGGCGTGCGCCGCCCGGGATTCCCCACGTGCCGCCGTAGTGGCTCCACTGTGCCCGGTGCTGGAGCAGGATGCCGCGCTCGCGGTCCACCGCCAGCAGCCCTGCCGAGCCGAAGCGGCCCCACATCCGGGTGCCGTCCGGTCCTTCCACCCAGGCATCGCCGGGATCGCGCGGACCGTGGAACGGCGGCGGGAATTCAGTCATGGTCCCAGCTTGCCACGGCGGGCCGCGCCACGGGGGAGCGGGGCAGCGATGTAACCCGGCTTCACAGACACCGTCCGGATCCCGTTGGTGGCGGCAGCCTTGACGCCCCGGACAGTGGCATCGGCGGCCTTGGGGCGTGTCGAAGGTGTGCGCCGAGGGACTCGAAGCCGCTCCCCGGGCGGGAATCGATAGGATGGGGCCAGAGGCAACGCCTTCGAATCCGTATCGCTAGCCAAGGAGTCAGCATGCCCGTTGCAACCCCTGAGATCTATGCCGACATGATTGACCGCGCAAAAGCAGGCGGCTTCGCCTACCCGGCGATCAACGTCACCTCCTCGCAGACCCTTAACGCAGCGCTGCAGGGCTTTGCCGACGCCGGCTCCGACGGCATTATCCAGGTTTCCACCGGCGGCGCCGCGTACTGGTCCGGCTCCGGGGTCAAGGACATGGTGGCCGGTTCCCTGGGCTTCGCCGCGTTCGCTCGCGAGGTGGCCAAGAAGTACCCGGTCAACGTAGCGCTGCACACCGACCACTGCCCGAAGGACAAGCTGGATAGTTTTGTGCTGCCGCTGCTGGCGGAGTCCGAGGCTGCCGTGAAGCGCGGCGAAGACCCCATTTTCCAGTCGCACATGTGGGACGGTTCGGCCGAGACGCTTGAAGAGAACCTGAAGGTGGCCGAGGACCTGTTGGCCCGCACCGCCGCAGCCAAGATCATCCTGGAAGTGGAGATCGGGACCGTGGGCGGCGAGGAAGACGGCGTCGAAAACGAGATCAACGAGAAGCTCTACACCACTGTGGACGACGGTCTGAAGACCATCGAGGCGCTGGGCGCAGGCGAGAAGGGCCGCTACATCACGGCGCTGACCTTCGGCAACGTGCACGGCGTCTACAAGCCCGGCGGCGTGAAGCTGCGCCCCGAACTGCTCAAGCAGATCCAGGCCGAGGTCGGCGCGAAGATCGGCAAATCCAACCCGTTCGACCTGGTCTTCCACGGCGGATCCGGCTCGTCCGAGCAGGAGATCGCAGACGCCGTGTCCTACGGAGTGATCAAGATGAACGTGGACACGGACACCCAGTACGCCTTCACCCGCCCGGTGGCCGGCCACATGTTCGCCAATTACGACGGCGTTCTGAAGGTCGACGGCGAGGTCGGCAACAAGAAGGCCTACGACCCGCGTGTCTGGGGTGCGGCCGCCGAGAAGTCCATGGCCGCCCGTGTGGTGGAAGCGGCCCAGCGCCTTGGCTCTGCCGGAAAGTCGGTGAAGTAGATGACCGAGCCCTTCCGCACCAACCTGTTGGGCCCCGAGCCGACGTATCTGCCGGAAGAGACGGACGTCCTCGCGCGCCTGGATGCCGGCGACGAAGCAGTGGACCTGGCCGCGAAGTTCCCGTCCTCCTCGCTGGTGTGGGCGATTCTGGCCGATGAAGCCTATGCCGAGGGGCGGACCGTCGAGTCCTACGCCTTCGCCCGGGTGGGCTACCACCGCGGCCTGGACTCGCTGCGACGGGCCGGCTGGCGCGGTGCCGGTCCGATCCCGTGGGAGCACGAACCGAACCGTGGTTTCCTGCGGGCCCTCTACGCCTTGGGCCGGGCTGCCGGCGCCATCGGCGAGGTCGAAGAAGTGGACCGGATCGGCAAGTTCCTGGCCGATTCCGACCCGAAGGCCAAGGCGGCTATCGAAGGCGCCTGACGTGTCAATCGACTGGTGAGAAAACGGGAGCTAGCCCTTCGGCAGCTCCCGTTTTCGCACCAGTGGATTTTCCGTCCCGCTGGCGGTCAGCGGCCACAGCACGCAGCGGCGGTACCACTGAATCGGTACACAAAGACCGGCATCTGGTCCTGTCCGGCCCTTTCGCAGCGATGCGTTGTTCGGTAATGATGGCGAGATGAAGCCACCAGTCGCCGCAGCATTGGATGAGGCCGAAGCGTGAGCAGATCCGAGACCATCGAGCAGTATCTCCGCCGTCTCGGGTCGAATGATCCGACGCCGGGTGCGGGCGCCGTGGGGGCGATCCATGCAGCACAAGCCGCGGCGCTGATCGGGATGGTCGCGCACTTCTCCAAGCCGGCCGAAGTGAGCGAGCAGTCCGCTGCAAACGGCCAGCACGGTTCGGGATCCGCGGCCGGGCGTGCCGGTTCCGGGAGATCGGAAATGGACTTCGAAGGCATTCTGTCCGAAGCGGACGAGCTGACGCGGACCGCACTTCAAGCGGCCGAATCCGACGAGGAGAAGTTCGGGCGGGTGGTCGATTGCTACAAGCTGCCCTCCGGGTCCGACGAGGAGCGGGCCAAGCGCACTGCAGCGATCCGCGAGGCACTCGTCGAAGCGACGCTTCCGGCGAGGGCACAGCTGGACTTGGCCACCGCCGTCGTTCGTTTGGGCGAAGATCTGCTGGATGTCTGCAAAGCGGACCTGCTCAGCGACATCGCTGTGGCGGCCGAGGCGGCCCGCGCCGCCGCGGCCACTGCCCGCATTACCGTGGAGGCCAACTTGGCGTCGATCCCGGAAGATTCCCTGCAGGAATCATTGCGGGAACATACCCAGAAGGCGGACGGCGTAGTGCGCCGGGCGGAGGAGCTGTCCGCCCTCGTACGGCAGCGCGTGCTCAAGTAGCGGGGGGGGGGGGGGGGGGGCCCGCCCCCCCTCCCCCCCCCC
>NZ_JBLKRT010000074.1:0-3892 GCF_047607445.1 Arthrobacter sulfonylureivorans | reverse complement strand
GGGCCCGCGACACCGACGACAACACCCTGGAGGCACTGTGAGCGAGAACCCGGCCGACATTCCCGAGCTGGAGGCCCTGAACTTCCTCAACTACGGCGCCGAGCCCGATCTGGTGAACGCCGCCGTCTCCCACGTCCGCTCCGTGCTGCCCGAGTGGGAACCCCGCGCCGGGAACACCGAAATGGTGCTGCTGGAGTCCATGGCAGTAATGCTGGGCCCGAACATTCTGGCCGTCCAAATGCTCGCCGGGCAGATCGTGGAGCAGCTGATGAGCCTTTACGGCATCGTCCGCTCAGAGGGGCAGCGGGCCCGCGTGCAGCTCCTGGTGGAGGTCACCAACTCCTCCCCGACCCAGACGATCCCGGCTGGCACCCGGTTCCGCTACACGGTGGAGCAGACCGGCGAAACGATCGACTTCGTGGCGGACGAGAGCCTTGAAATCATCACCTCGGAAACGCTGGCCGGTGCACTCACCGCCACCGCCGAGGACGTCGGCACCGCCGCAAACAGCCTCCCGCTGGGCGCAGTCCTGCACGTTGTTGACCCGCTGCCGTTCGTGGAGGCAGCCACGTCCTCCAGCCCCGCAACCGGCGGCACCGGCCCGGAGACGGAAGCCGAGTTCCAGGGGCGTGCTGCAGCAGTGCTGGCCCGCCTGACGTCCACGCTGGTGCTGCCCGAGCACTTCAGTTTCGCCGCGCTGGCGGAGCCCGAGATTGGCCGGGCGAAGGTGCTGGACCTCTACAACCCGGCCGCCACCCCCAAGACCGGGCAGCCCGGGCACGTCACCGTCGCCGTCGCGGGCAAGGACGGGCAGCCAGTGTCGCAGGAGACGATGGACCTGCTGGCCGCGTCCATGGCCGAGCAGGCGCTGGCTTCGCTGACCATCCACATTATTGAGCCCACCTACACGCCGGTCGATATTGCGGTCACGGTGAAGGCTGCGCCCGGGTACGACCCGGAGGTGGTGCGGTCGTCGGTGGCTGCGGCGCTGCAGGCGTGGCTGTCGCCCGCGCGATGGGACTGGGCTGCAGCAGTCACCCAGTACGCCGTTGTCGCCGTTGTTGCGGCAGTGCCCGGCGTCCGCGAGGTCATTACCGCCCCCGCCACCCAGCAGCTCCTTGGTGACGCGCCGCTGCCGCAAATCGGCGCGATCACGGTGACCGTCCAGTGAGCGCGAACGTGCCGGTCACCGACTGGACCCGCGCATGGTACGAGCTGCTGCCCGCCGCCTACCGCGATATGGACGCCGCGCAAACAAACCCCGCCCCTCCCCCGTGGGACGGCTTCACCTCCGACCCGAAGTTCCTGCACGGCTGGGGCGAGTGGAACACCGAGGCGACCGTGGCCGATGAGGAGCTGGTGGAGGTGCGCATGCACCGCACCTTCACCGGGCTGCTGTCCTCCGAGCAGGTCCACGTGCAGGCGTGGTGGCCGGACCCGGCCGTCGAGGACTGCTATGTGGCGCTGGAGGTCAAAGACTCTCGCGGTGTTGTTCTGGCCGAAACAATGGTTGACCCGGTAGTCGAGGCCGGGAGCGCAACCGTGATGGCGCTCCCGCCGGTGGACGGGCATCTGGAAGTCAGCATCTTCGTCGGCGTCCCCGCGGGCGAAGGCAACGCGCTGCAGCTCGCGGCCGTGAACATCGGTTACCGCTCGGTGCTGCAGGAGGAGCTGCCCGGCCGGTATGACGGGCCCACCAGCCACCCGCTGCTGCGCTGGATGGACGGGCCGGGGTCCATTGCCCAAACCACCCGCACCGTCTCCGACGACCTGTGGGCTGGCCGCTACACCAACCCGGCCACGGCGCCCGCGCACGCGCTGCGGTGGCTGGCGCAAATGATGGGCACCCCGCTGAGCCTGCGGAAGCGGCCGGTGGAGGAGCTGCGCGAGTACCTGACCAACATGCTTGCCTCGGGCCGCTCCGCAACCGGCACCCGGCAGGGCATCGCGGACGCCGCCAAGGGCTTCCTCACCGGCGACCGGCAGGTGTCCGTGGCCGCGTCCAAGACCAAGAAGCACACCCTTGTTCTGCTGGTTCGCGCCGATGAGGTGCCCGGTGGCGCCGCGGGGCTGCCAGCGCTGGCCAAGGTGGTGCAAGACGCTGGCGTAATCCCAGCCGGGCACGTCCTGGTGGCCCAGATCGCCACCGCCACCTGGGACGACTGGATGGCGGCAGCGGGCGAGACGTGGGCCGAGCGTGAAGCCGCAGCAAAGACCTGGACCCAAGCCGATTCGCTCGGCGTTCAACTGGAGGAAACACCATGACCGAAAACGCGGGAACCCGCATCATCGTTGGCACCCCGGGACTCAGCGCCTATCAGGTGGCTGTAGCCGAGGGGTTCGTTGGCACCCGGGCCGAGTGGCTGGCGTCCTTGAACGCCGAGCCCAAGGCATCGGCGGCCGCCGCCCAAACCTCTGCAGCGCAAGCCCAGGAAGCTGCCACCAGCGCCGCCAACGACGCCTCCGCCGCGCTTCAGTCCGCTGCTGACGCGCAGGCATCCGCCGCCGATGCTGCGCAGATCGCTGCTGACGCGGCAGCTCCGTTCACTGCAGCGGCAGAACTGGCAGCCACCAACGCGCAGGCGTCCGCTGACACTGCCACCGCAGCCATTGCCGAAGCTGTCGGGTACAAGGACGAGGCGCTGGGGTACAAGGACGAGGCTTTGGCTGCAGCAGCCGACGCCAACGCTTCGCGCACCGCCGCCGAGCTGTCGGCTGAAGGCGCTGCGGCAGCCGTCGCTGACGGGCTGGCGGGCGTCCGCCAAGTCCTCGCCGTGACCTCCAAGGCAGAGCGGGACGCGCTGGAGCCCTACGAGGGCATGATTGTGATTCGCCTCGACCAGGACGGGGTGATCGACCGCTACATCGGCGGCCGGTGGATTGACGGTGATACCGGCTGGATTACCGTACAGATCAACGAACCGTTCAAGCACTTGGGAGCCGAGACTGTTCAGTACCGGGTGCGGCGGGGCCAGGAGGTGTCGTTCCGGGGTCGGCTGGCCCCGGACGGAATGATTGCCAACGGCAACAATGACAGCGTGTTTCAGATCAACCCGGAACATGCCCCGCAGCGCTCGTACATCGGCACCCTGCAGAGCCACCAAGGAACGAACCGTGCCTTCATCATGATCTTGAGCAGCGGGGTGGCTCAGGTGCGGACGTCAACAACCCTCGGCGCCTACTACTCCTTCGATGAGGTGGAATACTCAACGAACTAGCACGTAGTTACGTAAACAGCTACCGCGACACGCGGAGGGGTTGGACTTTAGCCCCTCCGCGGTGTTTACTGACAAAGAAGTGAAGCCCCGGAGCTACCAACTCCGAGGCTTCTGCACTAGGCCCACTGATCAAGGTTTGCTAGCTAGTGCTTCTGTCCCTCACTCTAACGGGATTTCGGGAGCGGTGTCTAGTAGACCGGGTGTGCCAAGTGCACCCGGTCTTTTTCATGCCTTCCCGGGGTCCAATAAGGCATGGCGGTGAAGATGCGCAGCTTGCCGGGCAACCGCACCCGGACGGGACAGAAAGCTACTGGACCGGAGCCCATACCGAGACACGTCCCGAAACGGGGCGGGTCTATTCGGCGTGGCCATTCTGGCTGGAGTGCGCGGCTGCCGGGGCGAATCTTTGGGGAAGGGGGCTTGCAAAGGCGATAGCTCCCGCAGGGAGTCCGAGCAGTGCAGCACCACTCCGCTAGATGAGGTTCTTGATGACCCTCTTGGCCACTCGCTTCTGCAGGGCGGCGTCGGCCAGCATTTCCTCCAGTGCAGCGCGAACCACCTCGACGGTGGGGATTCTTGCCTTGCCGGTGACTTCGCTGATGTTGGTGGTGTCGGGCCACGCCTTCAGCTCCTTGTAGAGCGCTGGCTGCACCTGGACCGTGAGGCTGACGGGC
>NZ_JBLKRT010000073.1:0-3918 GCF_047607445.1 Arthrobacter sulfonylureivorans | reverse complement strand
TTGCTCATGTTCTTCCTCTTCTCGTCGGAATTACTGTGCGGAAAACTACTACGTGCACACTTCCAGCCGGCACGGACAACAGATAGTTGGCCCGCCAGGCTGCCAATTCTCATTCAAGCATGACCGTGGCTGGCGCCGTAGCGGATTTCGCCACTGACGTAGCACTACACCCGCATACTGACGGGCGGTATGCCCCCTGAGATGACCGTCCAGCCCGGGCCCTCGATCCGGCTGGGGTCACCTCGTGCAGTCGCAGAGGCCGGCGAAGGCACCGAGTTCTTCTAGGCCGGCGGGCCGTGCCGGCAGGTAGTCGGTCAGGGCGCGGGAGCGAACGATGACCGCCCGCCACTGTCCGCGCGAGACGGCCACGTTATTGCGATTCCGGTTGAGCACGAATTCCATTCCGCGCGGAGCTTCCGCTGCGGCGGACACAGCCGTGGAAACGATCACGACGGGTGCTTCCTGTCCCTGGAACTTGTCGACGGTGCCGACCCTGACGTCCGACAGCCCGGCTCCGTCGAGCGCCGCGCGGATCAGCTGGACCTGGGCGTTGTAGGGAGCCACCACCAGGATGTCCGCTCCGGCCAGCGGCCGGGGCTGTGCTGCGGCATCTTCACGCCAAAGCAGGCCGATGTGTCGGCGGGCCTGAGCGAGCACTTCGGCGGCTTCTTCCGGCGACGACGTGGCATTGCCTGCATGGTCCACATAGACACATTCCAATCCGGCTGGAGCTCCCTCCAGGTGGCGCAGCGCTGCGGCCGGGGCCGATTCGAGCCGCCCGTCGTACGCCAGGACCGATACCGTCCGGCAAAGGTCCGGATGCATACGCCAGCTGCGGGCAAGGAAATAGCCCAGCTCCGGCGGCAGGGTGGCGTGCCCGGCAGAGAGCCAGCCGAGGGCGGATTCATCCACTGGTTCGGGATGCGTGCCCTGGGTGACCTGCGGCAGTTGCTGCGGATCGCCCAATAGCAGCAGGCGCTTGGCGGCGCGGGAAACGGCCAGGGTGTTCGCCAGCGAAAACTGGCCGGCCTCGTCAATGACTAAAAGGTCCAGTGACTTGGGCGGAACCGCCGAACCGGTCATGGTCCACGCCGTTCCGCCGATCAACGCGCCACCCGGTGACTCGAGCAGCCGGATGACATCATCGGTACTCCGGTTGTGCCAGGGGAGGTCCTGCTCGCCGTTCGGTTTCTTGGCGACCAGTTCCGGGGACACGCCGGCTTTCTCGATGGCGGCGCGCAGCATGTTGTCCACCACGGCATGCGACTGGCCAACGACGCCGACTTTCCAGCCCTGTGCCACCAGCCGGGCGATGGCGTGCGAACCAACATAGGTCTTGCCAGTGCCGGGCGGGCCCTGCACCGCCAGGTAGGAGTCCTGCAGATCAGCAACTGCGGCGGTGATCGCGTCCACATAGCCGTCCGGGTGGTCCTGGACTTCGGGCAGTTGGGCCAGCGTTGCCAGCCGCGGCCTACGCCGGCGCAGCAGCTCCAGTGCCGGATCGGCGGGGAATCCGGGCAACGTGTCGGCAACCGAAGCGGCCAGGTCGGCCAGTGCCTCGCGGATGGAAGTGGTCCGCACCGGTCGGCCCGGCGTCAGCGCTACCGGGAACTCGGTGTAAGCCCCGGCGTCGCGCGGCAACCGTTCCTTGACCAAAAGCGTGTCTTTCACGCCGTCCGCGCCCAGTTCCAGCGCCTCGGTATCGAAACAGAAGGCACGGTGGTTGACGCCGTCGTTCTGTTCGCAGAGGAACGCTGGGTAGGGCCGGTCGTAGAGGCGGCAGAGCAGGCTGCCTTCCTTGATGGTGGAACCGGGAGCCAACCGACCGGTCAATCGGAGCACTCGGACCGGGTTGCTGCGGGAGTTCGGCTTTGCCCACTCGGAAAGCACCTGGGCGGACTCTACGGTGAAGACGTCGCGGACGTCGGCCCAGTCCTCGACCGGGGCATCGAGCCGGTCAAAATGCGCCCACCAAAACTGCTTCTCTTCGCGCCGGTGGTAGCCAACGGACGCCGCAACCATGGCAACTGCCTGCTCCTCCGGCGAAAGCGATTCGTTGCGGCTTGCGGCACGTTCGGCCGCTGCCGCTACGAAGTCCAGCAGCCGCCGTTCCTGCGGCAGCAACGGTCCGCCGTCGTCTTCCGGCGTTGCAGCGGACGCGGTCGCAGCGAAGCGGCCCGGGACAACGCCGCGTTCGGCTGCCAGCCGCAGCAGCCAGTTGCGCAGTTCCAGCGTGGAGAGGCAGTCGTACTCGTTGTAGTCCGCAATGCTCTTGAGGATGGTGTCCGCTTCGGCGTCATAGCCGGTATCCCGGGCAGTGCAGTATTGCGCGTAGGCCACCACCGAAGCACCGGCGTCTTTAACGTCGCCGGCGCGCAGGTTGTCGCCCATGTAGAGCGGTTCCAGTTTCTTGATGCTGTAGGAATTCTCCGAAATCCGCAGGCTGTGCCGGACCGTGTCGTACAGGTCCACCAGGATGCCCTCGCGCAGCAACTCATCCACGGTTTCCTCGCCAACCAGATGCTGCAGCGATAGTCGGCGTAGCGCGGCTTTCTCGTAGTTGGCGTAGTGGTAGATGTGCAGGCCAGGGTGGCGGCGGCGCCGCTCGGACACGTAGTCCAGGAAGTCCGCCAGCGCCTGCCGTTCGCCGGAACGGCTGTGCGCCCAGAAAGGTTTGAACGGTGCCGGGCTGCCCACAGCCGGAGGGTTCTCGACTACGCCGAAGAGGTACTCCAGCCCCCAGACTCCGGCTCCGTCCTGCCAGAGCGGGTCGCCCTCAAAGTCGAAGAAGATATCACCCGGGTCCGGGACCGGCAGCCGCCCGAGGGTGTGCTGCTCCAGCACCCGGTAGGCAACGGTGTGTTCGGCACCGTCTTTGCGGAAAGTGACCGTGCCGTCCGGTTTGGCGGTGCCCGTCTGCATTTGCGCCTGGTCCCGCAGCCGGGCCAGTGCACCGTCGTGGGCTTCGCCCGTGGGCAATTCCAGCGCGGCCAGTTGGTCGATCGTCTGGATTCCCGCCGCGCGGAGTTTGCGGCGGCGGACCGTGCTCATGTTTGCCACCAGCAGCAGATCGCGGTGCAGCTCAACTTGTTCGGCACAGTAGTCACAGCGGCCGCACGCCTTGATCCGTTCGTCTCCCCAGCGCACCGTCGCCGACTGGCTACGATGTCCGGCAACCAGGTCCAGAAACCTGCCGCGGCGTTCCCGGTAGGCCGGCAGCAGGTCAGTAAGGCTGTGGTCGCTGTGTCGGCCGTCGCCAAGGACCAGCGTCACCGTCGGCGCGGTGCTGATGCCTGCTTGGAGGAGCTGGTCTCCGTAGGCGGCCAACTGCAGCAGCGCGGTGACCTTGGCGTGGCGGGCCAGCTTGGTGTCATAGACAGCGTAAGCCGGGGCACCGCCGTCGTGCTGGGTCTTGACCAGGAAATCAGACCGCCCATGGAAGCCGCCGTCGAAGAAGGACGCCTGGAACACCACATCCGCGCCGGACTCCAGTGCCGCAATGGATTCGGCATGTTTGGCGCGCAGATCATCACGCGTGTAACTGTGCGTCTCGGCAATCTCCACCACACCGGCACCGAAAGCGTCGCGGAACTGTTGCAGCACCCGGTGCTCGTGCACGTCGCCCAGTGCCGCGGTGCGCTCGAGCATCTCGTCCCGGCCGAAGTCCGGCACGGGGGAGCGGCCCAGCTTCTCGTCCAGCTTGCGCAGCAGTTGGTACTCGCACTGGGCTGCGGTGACCAGATCGGTGGCCGTGTAGACCAAATCAGGGTCAGCCCCGTCGACGTCGGAGTCGAGCAGAAACACAGAGCCTCCTTGCTCACGGACAAAGGTGCCAACCCGGCCGGCGGCGGGTCCCCCCAACGATATCCCGCCGCCGGCCGGTGCCTGCCGGCATCTAAAGATGTATCAGCCGGCTCG
>NZ_JBLKRT010000072.1:0-4127 GCF_047607445.1 Arthrobacter sulfonylureivorans | reverse complement strand
ACGTGGCCATGATGGGCGCGGAGGGGCTGACCGAGGCGACCAAGAGCGCGCTGCTGGCCGCCAACTACGTGGCCAAGCGGCTGAACGAGCACTTCCCGGTGCTCTACACCGGCAACGACGGCCTGGTGGCGCACGAGTGCATCCTGGACCTGCGCGAACTGACCGCCCGGTCCGGCGTGACCGCCGAGGACGTGGCCAAGCGCCTGATCGACTACGGCTTCCACGCCCCCACGCTGTCCTTCCCGGTGGCCGGCACCCTGATGGTGGAACCCACCGAGTCCGAGGACCTGGAAGAGATCGAGCGGTTCATCGACGCGATGATCTCCATCCGCGGCGAGATCGACCAGGTGCTCAACGGCGACTTCCCGCTCGAGAACAGCCCGCTGCGGCTGGCACCGCACACCACCGCCGCCGTGGTCAGCTCCGACTGGGACCGTCCCTACACCCGCGAACAGGCCGCCTTCCCGGTGCCCGGGCTGCAGGTGGACAAGTACTTCGCTCCGGTCGGACGGATCGACGGCGCCGCTGGCGACCGCCATCTGATCTGCAGCTGCCCGCCGCCCGAAGCGTTCGAGAACTAGGAAAGGTCTGCCCCCTTGACTACCGAGACCACCACCACGCCCAAGCACACCGCCCTCTACGCGGAACACGAGCGGCTGGGTGCTTCCTTCACCGACTTCGGCGGCTGGATGATGCCGCTGAAGTACAGCAGCGAATTGGCCGAGCACCGCGCCGTGCGCAACAGCGCCGGGCTCTTCGACCTCTCGCACATGGGCGAAGTCTGGATCACCGGCCCGGAGGCCGGAAAGTTCCTGGACTACGCCCTGGTCGGCAAGCTCTCCGCCGTCGCGGAGGGCCGGGCGAAGTATTCGCTGATCTGCAACGCCGAGGGCGGGATCATCGACGACCTGATTATCTACCGGCGTCCGGCGACCCAGGACGGGGACCGCTATTTGGTGGTGCCCAACGCCGGCAACGCCCCGACCGTCGCCGCGGAACTGGCGGCGCGGGCGAAGGGCTTCGACGTCACGGTGGAGGACGCCACGGCGGACACCTCGCTGGTGGCCGTCCAGGGTCCCAAGTCGGTGGAGATCCTGCTCCAGCTGGTGCCCGCGGCCCAGCACGGCACGGTGCGGGAGATGAAGTACTACTCCGCCGATGAGGTGGACTTCACGGTGGCCGGCGCGCCGCTCAAGCTGCTGCTGGCCCGCACCGGCTACACCGGCGAGGACGGCTTCGAGATCTACGTCCCGAACACCAACGCCGCTTCGCTCTGGAATGCCCTGCTGGAAGCCGGACAGAGCGTTGACCTGCTGCCGGCCGGACTGGCCTGCCGCGACTCGCTCCGGCTCGAAGCCGGGATGCCGCTGTATGGCAATGAACTGAGCCTGCAGGCCAGCCCCTTCGAGGCCGGGCTGGGCGGCGTGGTCTCGCTGAAGAAGGACAGCGACTTCGTGGGCCGTGCCGCCCTCGAGGCGCAGAAGGAAAAGGGTTCGGCCCGCAAACTGGTGGGCCTCAAGGGCGCCGGCCGGCGCGCCGGCCGCTCCCACTACCCGGTGCTCAAGGACGGCCAGACCATCGGCGAAGTCACCTCCGGCCAGCCCAGCCCCACGCTTGGCTACCCGATCGCGCTGGCCTACGTGGATGCCGAGTACGCCGAGCCCGGAACCCGGGTGGACGTGGACCTGCGCGGCAAGCCGGAACCGTTCGACGTCGTCGAACTGCCCTTCTACCGGCGGGAACAGTAACCGCTCCCGCCACCAGGCATCTGCCGTCCCCGCGGCCGCGGGGACGGCACCGCCGTACCTCCCACCCCCGAAAGGACAGGGATGACATGGCTGTAGGCGTTTTCGACCTTTTCTCCGTGGGCATCGGCCCCTCCAGTTCGCACACGGTGGGACCAATGCGCGCTGCCGCAGTGTTCGTGCGCGAGGTGGCCGTCGCCGGACTGCTGGAGAAAGTAGGCGGTCTCCGCGTGGATCTGTACGGTTCGCTGGCCGCCACCGGCCGCGGCCACGGCACCTTCACCGCCGTGCTGCTGGGGCTGGAGGGCTTCGAGCCGGAGGCGATCCTGCCGCAGCAAGTGGAGGAGCGGTTGGCGGACATCGACGCCACCGGCCGGCTGCAGTTGGGCGGGGAAGTGCCCGGCGCCACCGCGCGGCCGCTTGAATACGGCGTGCAGGACATGGTGCTGCACCCGCTGACCGTGCTGCCCCGGCACACCAACGGCATGCGTTTCCAAGCGCTGTCGGCACCGGACGACGGCGATGCCCACGTGCTGCACGAAGCCACCTTCTTCTCCGTGGGCGGCGGATTTATTGTCCGCGACGGCGAAGAGGAAGCTGCCCAGGAAGAACTGGACTCCTCCAAAGAGCAGCTGCCTTATCCGTTCCGCACTGCGGCCGAACTCTTGGAACACTGCCGCAGCACCGGACTGGGCATCAGCGACATCATGATGCTCAACGAGGAGGCTGCCCGCCCGCGCGAAGAGATCGAGGCCGGGCTGGTGCATATTTTCGACGTGATGGAGGAGTGCAAGGATTCGGCGATCCGCCGGGAAGGCGACCTGCCCGGGGGACTCAACGTCCGCCGTCGTGCACCGGGATGGCATGAGCGGCTGCGCAAGGAGGACCCCCACCGGGACCACAAGTACTGGCAGGAATGGGTGAACCTGGTGGCCCTGGCCGTGAACGAGGAAAACGCCTCCGGCGGCCGCGTGGTCACCGCGCCCACCAACGGCGCCGCCGGAATCATCCCGGCCGTGCTGTTCTACGCCACCCATTACGGCCCGGGCATGGAGCACGCCACCCGGGAGGACAAGGAGCAGGTGGTGGTGAAGTTCCTGCTGACTGCCGGAGCCGTCGGCGTGCTCTACAAGGAGCAGGCATCCATCTCCGGCGCCGAAGTCGGCTGCCAGGGTGAAGTCGGGTCGGCGTCTTCGATGGCGGCCGCCGGCCTGGCCGAAGTGCTCGGCGGAACCCCGATGCAGGTGGAGAACGCGGCCGAGATCGCGATGGAGCACAACCTGGGGCTGACCTGCGATCCGATCGGCGGGCTGGTGCAGATTCCGTGCATCGAGCGGAACGCGATCGGCGCCGCGAAAGCCGTGAACGCGGCCAAGATGGCGCTGATGGGCGACGGCACGCACCGGGTGTCGCTGGACCAGGTGATCGTGACCATGCGCGAGACCGGACGGGACATGAGCGACAAGTACAAGGAGACCGCCACCGGCGGCCTCGCCGTCAACGTGGTGGAGTGCTAGGAAGCCAGCTCATCCACGTCGAAGACGTCCCGGCTGTCCCGGTCGGCTAGGTCTGACCGGTGGACAGTCGGCGGGGCGGACGGACGCCGTGGCGGCACTGGCGGCCTGCGCGGAGCGGGTGGCTGGCGGAGAGCAGAAGGCTCGCGGTCACCGGGTTGCTGCTGGATTGGTCCCTGCCGTGAGGGCAAACGTTTGACCGGCCGCCGGTGCTCTGTTGCGTCCGGCTGCCGTCCGGCAGGCGGGGTGTCCCCGTCCCTGCGCAGCTGCCCTGCACCCGAGCGGAGCCGGCCCACACCGGCCTTGGCGGTGGTGCCGAGGCTGTTGGCCGCCGGGCCCAGCTTGCCGCCCAGTTCCTTGGCTCGGCCGGCAGCAGCCGCCCAGGGCACCGCGGCGACGGCCGAGCGGACGTAGCTGGCCGCGGAGGACAGCCGGTCCGCAGCCGGCCGCCGGTCCTGCGCCGCGGGCCGGTTGAGCAGCATGAAGATGGCCGAGAGCACGCCGATCGGGATGGAGACCAACACGGCCACGGCGCCGGCGTACATCGCCAGGAAAAGTTTGGTGGGGGAGTCGAACATGCCGGCGACAAACGCGGCGGCCCCCAGCAGCAGCCAGAGCCAGAAAATTGCCACGCAGATCAGGGTGGTTCGTGCCCTGCGGTAGGTACGAAGCGATCGCCCGCGCACTGTGTGCTTTGCCGCCTCCACCGCTTCCTGCTCCCCCGCAACAGCCCCACTCGCGGAGGCACCTGAGCACATTGTAAGTCGGCCGCGGCGCAGGATCGGGCAGGGCGCGCCGGGGCATTTGCCCGCGGGAATGCGGTGCCACCAGCGGCTGCGCCCGGACCGAGGGTTCAGCTGAGCCGGGG
>NZ_JBLKRT010000071.1:0-4450 GCF_047607445.1 Arthrobacter sulfonylureivorans | reverse complement strand
GACGCCTGATTCGCAGCAGGAAGTCTCAAAGTGTGCGGCGCGGCCGGAACCGGCGGCGCCGCACACACCGTTTAATCCGCCAGAATGGGTTGCACGATGACTGACATTCGAGATACCACCAGCCACAAGGCCCCGGCCGGCTCCCCCGACTCCCGGGGAGCCTCCGTCATTCTCAACGCCATCCAAGTGATGCGCTGTTTCAGTGTGGAGACACCGCTTCTGGGTGTTACGGAAATTGCCTCCCGAGTGGGTCTGCACAAGAGCACGGTGTCCCGAATCCTGGCCACTCTGGAGCAGGAAGACCTGGTGGAGCGGGATTCGTCCACCCGCCGCTTCAAGCTAGGTCTGGGGCTAATAGCGGTCACCGGCCCTTTGCTCGCCGACCTGGACGTGCGTCGTGCGGCGTATCCGGTATTGCAGGATCTCACTGAGCGCACCGGCGAAACCGCCGCCCTGATGGTCTGGAACGGCAACCAGTCAGTCTGTGTTGAACAGATTGCCAGCCCACAGCAGGTAAAACACACTACGCCGCTGGGTACCAGGTACAACACCGCACTCAGCTCCTCGGTCCAGATCTTCTTGGCTCAAGCCGGCTTCGAGGCTGCCCGGGGCATGATTTCCGACGGGACGGTTATCCTGCCTGATACCGCTCCAGCCGCTCTGGACGCATATGCCACCCGGCTCAGGGAGGTGTCCGCCGAAGGCTTGGCTGTCAATTACGGCGAAACGTCAGCTGAAGAAGTGGGTGTGGCCGCCCCCGTCTTTGACCACAGAGGCGATCTTGCCGGCTGCGTCATGCTCGCGGCACCCCGTTTCCGCATCTCTCAAGAAGTGCTGAACTCTCTCACCAAGGCTTGCAAGCGTGCTGCTTCCGACGTGACAGTTCGTCTCGGCGGACCATCCGGCGCCTGACGCCGTGGGCGTCGCCGGGCTTGCAGTGTGCACATCACCAGTCTCGAGATGACCTCCCCGCGGTGCTGTAGCCCCATGGCATTCAGACGCCGGCGTCTGCCAGCGACGGATTCTTCGCCAAGTGGACTGCCAAGTAGAGCCCTGGCAATTTCGCGCTGCCGCGCGGGTCGCCGCCGATGAGCTCAAAAATTTTCCGTAGCCGCTTGTGCAAGGTTTGGCGCTCGATGAAGAGCGTTCGGGCAGCTTCGGCAGAATTGCATCCGCTGATCAGCCAGGCATCGAGCGTGTCCAGCAGCCGCGTTCCCCGCCTGCGGTCATAGTCCAAGAGTTCGCCCAGCAGTTCTTGGGTGATGCGTCCGCTCACCGGCCCGGACAGCTCCCGGGCTTCCAGTCTCTCGAGGAGGAAGTCCTCACAGTCGCGAATGTTGGATTCCAGATCGTCGGGAGCCCCCACCGCTTGGGTGAGCCGGGCTTCGACCAACGACGAGTGCGCATGCAGCGGTGTGGCCATTGTTGGGCCGAGTGCCCCCGCCACCGCAAGCCCGCGAAAGTCGGTGCGCAACCCTTCCAGAAGTTCGCGCCGCTCCTGACGTGTCCCGCTGATGCTGAGCTGTACCAGAGCCCAGAGGCTTTCACCGTCCAGATAGGTCAGGGCCTCCGGACAGCGGGTCCTGAGGATTTTTTCTGCAACCCCCCGGACGCTGCTCAGCCCGATCCGGCGGAACACCATAATGAACGTCGGCTTAACCGTCGAGATTCCAGCCGCCGTGCACAGTTCGTGAATCTGCGAAGCACCGGCCCCGCTGACGACAGCCCGCATCAAAGCCGTGTGGGCAATCTGCAGCGCCGTCGGTCGGTGTTGCTGGGATACGGCCAGCGCCAGAATGCTGCCGATCCGTTCCCCAACCGTCTTCAGCAATTCCGGCGGGACCTCCTGTCGGCTTTGGAGCCGCAACCGGGCGGACACCAGACTGCCAACAAAAATATCGGACTCCACATTGACCGAGCTCGAATCAGGAGGGAAGCCGCCCGCGAACTCAAGGACACTTCCATTGGGATCCAGCAACGCCACCTCGATCCGCAACGCCTGCGAGACGATTTCGATCAAGGGGCTCAAAGCGGGCCCGGAGGAAGCGAGGTGTTCCGCCAGGTGTTGTGAGATGGAATCGGCGGTCTGCAGCGCTGTGACATGTTCGGACACGACTTTCCGGTTGACCTCCTCCGCAATCTCCACGAAGGGGACGACGCGCCGCAACTCGATCAGCGGCAGCCCCACCTCCCCGGCCGCCTCCACAAGTTCTGCGGACAGGGAGCGGCCAGAACCCGCAGTTTGAATCGCCAGGGCTGTCACATGCCGCGCAGCCAAGCTCCGGATGTACTCGTATTGCGCGTCAGGCCTAAGGTTCAGCAGGGCATCTCCGCCACTGAGAAGCAATTCTTGACCGCGCAGCAGCGGCGCTATTTCGAGGACTTCGCTCGAGTGGACCCATCTCACGATACCGGCGGGAATCGACGCTCCGCCCGCACGCACCAGCGGACTGGCACGCTTCATCACTTCAAGCTCCAGCAGATCAGACAACTTGACGACCATAGAAACTCTCATCTTCTGGTGCATTGGGCCGAGTAACAACGACAGAGTGTCACCGTAACGACCCTGAAGTAGTGACTATCTGAATATACGCTGTGAGCTTCATCACCTCTACTCTGGATTCAGGCCTGCTCCGGTTCCCGTATCAATTCACTAGGAGAACAGCCATGAGCCAGCGATCAGCTACGAAATCCGAACAAAGCACCCACAACGTAGAAGACATCCTCCAGCCGGTTCCCGAATCGGCCCGGACCACCAAGCTCTCCGGCCAGTTCTGGATCTGGGCGGGCGCCAACGTCGCGCCGATCAACTGGATCCTTGGTGCTCTGGGCATCACTTTGGGCCTCAGCCTGGCCGACACGCTCACGGTCCTGATTGCCGGCAATGTCATCGGCATGCTTGGCTTCGGCTTCTTCGTCATCCTGGGCCAGCGCACCGGAGCCACCGGCATGCTGCTGGCCCGGGGAGCCTTCGGCCGCCGCGGTGCCTACTTGCCGGCGGCGATCCAAGCCGTGATCGCCATTGGCTGGTCTGCCGTCAACACCTGGGTGATTTTGGACCTGATCATGGCCCTGTTCGGAATGATCGGCTGGGTCGACCCCGAGCAGTCGAACTTGGGCTGGCGGATTGCCACGGCCGCCGTGATCATGGGCATCCAGGTAGCGATCTGCTACCGGGGCTACCGGGCCATCTCTCGCTTCGAGCGGATCACCATGCCGCCAACCGTGCTGGTGCTGATCGCCATGTCGATCGTGGCCTGGACCCAGCTCGACATTGACTGGACCTACCAGGGCCCGGTTGGCGAGGTGCTCACCGGAATGCCGCGGATTGCCGCCATGTCGTCCATCATGACCGCCATCGGCATCGGCTGGGGCATCGGCTGGTTCACCTACGCCCCCGATTACTCCCGCTTTGTCAGCAAGAAGATCCGACCGTCCAAGCTCTACATCGTCAGCGTCTTGGGCCAGTTCCTCCCCGTCGTGTGGCTGGGCGTGCTGGGTGCAAGCCTGGCTACGAAGAACGGCACCGCCGACCCGGGACACCTGATTGTTGAAAGCTACGGTGCTTTCGCGATCCCGGTCATCCTGTTGGTCATTCACGGCCCCATCGCCACCAACATCATCAATATGTACACCTTCAGCGTCGCCACCCAGGCGCTGGACATCCAGGTCTCCCGCAAGAAGCTCTCCATCCTGGTGGGTTGCCTCGCCATGACAGCTGTTATCGGCTTCATGTTCGCGACAGACTTCGCCCACCTGCTGCACAACTGGATCATCGCGATTGCAGCGTGGGTGGCCACCTGGGGCGGCATCATGACCGTGCACTACTTCGTCTTCGAGCGCCGCCACAAGAACTACAGCTACCTGTTCCGCTCGGTCGACGACACCCAGCTGAAGGCCTTCAACCCCGCAGCCTTCGTTGCCTTCTTCGCCGGGATCTTCATGACCTGGATGTGCATGTACGGCTCCGTTCCCGTCCTGCAGGGACCGATCGCCACCGCCGTCGGCGGCGTCGATTTCTCCTGGCTCGGCGGAACCGTAACGGCTGCAACGGTCTACTTCATCCTCGGCTACCCCCGGTTCAAGTCCCGCATCGCCGCCGGCATCCCGCTAGGGCTCAAGGACAGCAGCTCCGATGAAGAGTTCCTGAAGAACTACGGAAGCTGTGAAACAGCCCTGGTGGAGTCTGAAGAGCCTGTCCACACGGACACGCCTCCCACTCCCGAGAGCCGGACGACTGCGCCTACCCCCTAAGACCACTTCGACCTCTTGTATCAACAGCACTAAAGGAGAACACCCCATGACCATCGCCACCAGCTCAGCCAACAGCGTTTCCGAACTCAAGCGCCTGAAAGTCCTGCACAACGGAGAAAAGCAGCAGCTGACCTTCTCCGATGCAGAGTTCGAACGCCGCCTGACCGGGCTGCGCGCCATCATGGCCGCCAAGGAA
>NZ_JBLKRT010000070.1:0-4578 GCF_047607445.1 Arthrobacter sulfonylureivorans | reverse complement strand
GCTGCAGCACCTCCGAGTCGATGTAAATCGTGTGGCCGGAGGTGCCGATGGCGGTCACTCCCCCGATCTCCATGCCGGTCACGGCTCGGGTGGTCTCGGCATCGGCGAAGGACGCGCGCTTGACCCCCAGCAGTTCCCGGACGGTCTTGTTGACGTCCAGCCGGGTGGTTCCCAGCACCACGCAGACGGCGTATTTGGCCGGCTCGACTTTCTTGGACGTCACCAGAATGGTGTTCGCGGACTGGTCGAGGGTGAAGCCGTAGTGCTCGCAAAAGGCCGCGGTGTCCGCCAATTCCGGGTCGCAGGCCAGCACCTCGTAGGTCAGGCCGTGCTCGGCGAGCGCTGCCTCGACGGCGGGCAACAGGGTGGCCATACTCATGATGCCTGTGTTGCCCTGGCTGTCTTGGTCACTGCAGCCAGAATCGCCTCGCCCAGTTCGGCGGGCTTGGTGAACTGCGGCCAGTGCCCGGTGGGCAGATGGACGTACTCCACATCCTTGATCCTGGTCAGCTCCACCACTTGCGGTGCCCCGGCGTCGATCCAGCCTTGCAGCTGTTCCGGCGTGAACTCACAGGTGATGATCGTGACCGGGACGTTGAACCGGCGCTCGTCGGAGAGGTGCTGCGGGTCTTGGGCGACGCCCCTTGGCTGCGGAATGGCCCGGGCCCGGAACGCGGCGCGGAGGTTCTCGTCCAGATCGGTCAGGTCCTCGTCGCTGAACAGGCTCCAGTCCGGCAGCGGCACGTCATCCCCTTCGGCGGGCAGCTCGTCGTTGATCACGCCGCCTTCGCCCAACGGGCCGCTGTCCACATAGATGGCGCGCAGGACGCGGTCCGGCCGCTGGTCCACCACGCCATGGATGATGGCTCCGCCGCCGGAATGACCCACCAGGATCACCGGCCCGCCCAGCTCATCCACTGCTTTCAGCGTGGCATCAATGTGGTCGCGGAGGCCGATGCCCGCCCGCGGGGCCTCCGGTGACTCCAGCCCGGGCAGCGTCAGCGGGTAGACCCGATGCCCTGCGGCTTCCAGCGGCGGAGTCACCTCCGACCACGATGACGCGTCCAACCAGAATCCGGGTACGAGGATGATGTCCATGTCAGGTGACTCTAATGCCCGGTCCGTGCCCCGGGACACCCCTCGGGCTCAATTCAGGACAGCTGCCGTCCTAAGACCGGCCCCGCGGGTTGGCCGGGACGATTGGTGCCGTGGGAGAGCCATAGGCTGGGATGTAACAACATCGCTCAGCCGACCCGGAGGACCGCCGTGGGAATCATGAACGACCTGCTGGGTTCGTCCGCGGTGGCGCAACTGCGCACTTCGCTGGCCGGGGCAGCCGACCAGCCTGTCTGGCCGGCCCTTGAGGAAGCCGGCGGCCGTCTTGAACCATTGGCCCTGCGGGCGCGGGCGGGGCTGCTCGCGACGGCACTGATGGAGGACCTCAACGGCGGCTACGAGCGGGCTGCCGCAGTCTTCCGCAGCGCCCTCGCCGATGACGGCTTCACCGGCTGGATCCTGTGGCCGGTGGGCGAGGCAGCGGTCACCCTGGCGCTCCAGGACGGAGGCCAGCGGGCCTTCGATGACGCGCTGGCCCTGCTCGCGGAGCTGACGCCGCGGATGAGCAGCGAGTTTGCCATCCGACGGCTGTTGATCCAGGACCTGGACCGCGCGCTGGACGCGATCCGCGGCTGGACGGCACACCCGGACGAACACGTCCGCCGGCTGGCCAGCGAAGGCACCAGGCCGTATCTGCCCTGGGCCGTCCGTGTACCGGGCATCGTCGCCCGGCCGGCAGCGACGCTGCCGATCCTCGACGACCTGTACCTGGATGAGAGCGAGACCGTCCGGCGCTCCGTGGCCAACCACCTGAACGACCTGTCGCGGCATGCCGCGGCCGAAACTGTAGCCACCGCCGAACGCTGGCGTAAGGCGTCGGGCGACCGCGCGGCCTGGGTCACCCGGCACGGGCTGCGGACCCTGGTGAAGAAGGCGGACCCCGATGCGCTCGCCACGCTGGGCTTTAGCTCCGGAGCCGTGGCGGTGTCCGCCCCGCAACTGGACCACAGCGTTGTCCGCCTTCCCGGGGAACTGGGCTTCGCCGTCGAACTCCGCAATGACGCAGCAGAGCCGGCACGCGTTGCCCTGGATTATGTGGTGCACTACGTCAAGTCCAACGGTTCGCTGGCTCCGAAGGTGTTCAAGTTGGCGGTGGCCGATTTGGCGCCCGGCGAGGTGCGCCGGTTCCGCAAAAAGCACGGCTTCCGGCAGATGACCACGCGCGCGCATTACGCGGGAAGGCACTCCGTCCAGGTGCAGGCCAACGGCACGCTGTCCCCGCACGCCGGCTTCGACGTGCTGCTCTGACACCTCAGCCAAGTCCTGTCCGGGTTCGCTGACCGCATGATCGGGCGTTGGTCGAAGTGCTCGGCCGGCGGTATTCGATAACCTTTCTGCAACCTGTTTCTGTTATGCCAGCGAATACCCGCCTCCTGCAGATGCCACCAGTACCGATGAAGGAACGTGTCATGAACTTTGACCTGCCCCCGCGCCCCAGAATGGGCGACGCACAACGTCCCCGCCGTTCGGCACTCGCGAACCAGACAGGGCTTCCATGAGCGCCCCGGTCGACCAGCAACGCAAGCTGCACCTGTCGCACCACAGCGCCGCGGAGATCGGGACCGTGGCCGCAGATTTAGTCGCCGGACTCGTCGAAGAGCGGCCCGGGGCCGTCATCGGCCTGGCCACGGGTTCCTCCCCGCTGCCGCTGTACCAGTCGTTGGCACGCCGCCAACTGGATCTGGCGGCCGTCCGCTGGTTTGCCTTGGACGAATACATCGGGCTTCCGGCCGGCCACCCGGAGAGTTACGCCGCGGTCATCGAGCGCGAGGTGATCACACCGCTGGGCCTCGACCCTGCGACGGTTTTGCTGCCGGACGCCTGCCGGCCGGACGTGGATCAGGCGGCCGCAGACTACGAGGCGGCCATCGCCTCCGCTGGCGGCATCGACCTGCAGATTCTGGGCATCGGCCACAACGGCCACTTGGCCTTCAACGAGCCGGGTTCGGCCCTGAACTCCCGCACCCGGGTGGAAGCGTTGACGGAACGCACGCGCCAGGCGAACGCGCGCTTCTTCGACTGCCTCGACGACGTTCCCACCCGCTGCATTACCCAGGGCCTGGGCACCATCCTGGACGCCAAGCGGTTGCTGTTGCTGGTGCAGGGCCGGGACAAAGCCGAAGCGCTCCGCGATGCCCTGACCGGCCCGGTCCACCCGGACTGCCCGGCCTCCGTGCTGCAGCTGCACCCGGACGTCACCGTCCTCACCGACGTGGAGGCGGCCTCGCTGCTTCCGGCCGGTGCGTCGGCGCCGTGAATCCCGCTCGACGGAATAGCCGCCGGCCAGTCCTGTTGTGACTGGTATGCAGCTTGCCAACATCCCTGTCTCCATCCTGGACCGCGCCAATGCCCGCGCAGGCAGTGCTGCGTCCGACGCGCTGGCCGCCACGGTCCGGCGCGCGCAGCATGCCGAGCAACTGGGCTATCACCGGTTCTGGGTGGCCGAGCATCACGGCGTGCCCGGGATCGCCGGTTCCGCCCCGACTGTGCTGATGGCCGCGGTGGCCGCGCAGACCCAGCGCATCCGGGTTGGCTCCGGCGGCGTGATGCTGCCCAACCACCAGCCCCTGGTGGTGGCCGAACAAGCCGCGACCCTGCAGGCGCTCTTCCCCGGCCGGATTGATCTCGGCGTCGGCCGGTCCGTGGGCTTCACGCCCGCCGTGCGGTCAGCGCTGCGGCAGGACAAGGACGCCGCGGACCGCTTCGCCGAGGACCTGGCCGAACTGCTGTCCTACTTCGGCGGCACCGCCGCCATCACTGCCCGCCCGTACGACGGCGGTGCAACGCCGCCTTTTGTGCTGGCCACCGGCAAAGGCGCGGAGATCGCTGCCAAGGCGGGCCTCGCCGTCGTTGTTGGTGGTCCGGCCTTTACCGGCCGCAAGCCGGACGTGGCCCGCGGCGTGCTGGAGCGGTACCGGAAGAACTTCCGGCCCTCCGCCTATTACGCGGAACCGTACGTGATCGCCTCGGCGAACGTGGCTGTGGCCGACTCAGCCGACGCGGCGCGGGACCTGCTGCTGCCCGAGGCGTGGGCGATGGCGCAGTCCCGCACCCGCGGGGAGTTCCCTCCGCTTGAATCGGTGGACTCCATTCGGGCCCTGTCCATGACGCCGCGGCAGCAGGCGCTCGTAGCCGAGACACTGGCCGCGGCTATCCACGGGACCGCAGACCACGTGGCTCAGCGGCTCGGGCTGCTGCTGGAGGTGACCGGCGCTGATGAACTCATGGTCACCACCAACACGTTCGACACCGCAATCCTCGCCGACACCGACCGGAGGCTTGCCGCCCTCTTCGGGCTGCCCGGCTAACGGTGCCATGGGCTGCTCGGCTAGCCATGTCTACGGATGGGCAAGTGGAGGTCTAGCTGGCGCAGTCTGCAAGGCTTTCCTGGCGGAGGCGGCCCGCACTAGTCTGAGACCGTCCGGTGAACCCAGCTGTGAGGGCGGCTCTCATGCGGGTGCT
>NZ_JBLKRT010000069.1:0-4870 GCF_047607445.1 Arthrobacter sulfonylureivorans | reverse complement strand
CGGCCCAAAGGAGCGGAGGGACCACCCCTCCCCCCCCCCGCGGTTACGCCCCGGCTATCAGTCCTTCGTGCTGGCGATCTGGATCAGGTTGCCGCAGGTGTCGTCGAGGACGGCGGTGATGACCGGTCCCATGTCGGCGGGCTTCTGGATGAACTCCACACCCAGCCCGACCAGCCGCTCGTACTCGGCGTACACATCCTTGACGCCAAAGCTGTTGAACGGGATTCCGTCGGCTACCAGGGCATCCTTGAACGGCTTCACTGCCGGGTGTCCGGACGGCTCCAGCAGCAGTTCCACGCCGTCGGGAGCCTCCGGCGATACAACCGTCAGCCAGCGGTCCGCGCCAAGCGGCACGTCATTCTTCAACTGGAAGCCCAGCTTGGAGGTGTAAAACTCGAGCGCCTTCTGTTGGTCGTCGACGAAGATGCTGGCGGTGGTGATAATCATGGTTCCTCCTTGGTGGTGGTGGACTGGGGGAAACGCGTGAGCCATTCCCGTGCGGCGGACAGCGGCGCAGGGTCAAGATGGTGCACGGTGGTGCGCCCCCGGCTGCTGGCAGTCACCAGGCCGGCCTCGCGCAGGATTGCCAGATGCTTGGTGACAGCTTGGCGGGATATTTCCAGATGGTGCTTGTTGATCAGGCCCACGGTCAGTTGAAACAGCGTCTGGTCGTTGTGTGCGGCCAGCTCCTCCAACAGGATCCGCCTTGTCGGATGACCGAGGGCCTGGAAAACTGCGTCCATCCCTCCACGATACGCAACCAAAAGGTTGCCAGTCCAGTGGTGTGATGTGGTCTGTCTGACAGGCCGGGGCGGTGGAGCCGGAGCGGGCGATCCGGCCACGCTGGTGCCCGAAACCCAGTCGGTTTTGCGGCCGAACCTTTCCACGCAACGCCCGGAACGGGATGATGCAGGTATGGGTGCGAACACGGCGTTCACTGTCACGGAGCAGGTCTACGTGCCGCCAGCGCGGGCGTGGGCTCTGTTGACCGACTGGGCAGCCGCGCCGGCATGGATGCCGGACGTGAGCGAGATGCACGCCGAGGGCCCGTTGACCGTGGGCCAAACCATCGACTTCCACTCCCAGGGGCACGACCGCAGCTGCACGGTGAGTCAGCTCGACGTCGGCCGGAGCATCACCATCGCTTCATCGCAGGGGGACGTGCAGGCGTATTACCGCTACGAGTTCGACGGCGACGGCGGCGCCACTCGCCTAACGCTCACCGCCGACGTCGTCATCAGTGAGGAACTGGCCGGCATGGCAGACCAGATCCGAACGGCGATGGCTGAGGCGGACTCCGGCCAACTGGCCGGTTTCAAACGTTTCGCGGAGGCCGCGCCCTGATCGCGCGCTGCCGTCCACACCGCCGCAGGCTCAGTAGAATCGAGTGCTGGGACCGCTTGAAAGGACTGTGTTGGCCAAGCTCTACTTCCGCTACGGGGCGATGAACTCCGGCAAATCGACCGGACTGCTCCAGGTTGCGTTTAACTATGAGGAGCGCGGGCAGCGCGTGCTGCTGGCCAAGCCGAACCTGGACACCAAGGGGGACAGCAAGATCGTCTCGCGGCTGGGCATGGCCAGGGACGTGGACTTCATGATCCGGGCGGGCGAATCGGTGCGCGAACACTTTGGCCGGGTGGCCGCCGGCGAAGATCCGGACGCCCTGCTGGAACGGGTGGACGTCCAGCCGGTGGCGTGCCTGCTGGTGGACGAGGCTCAGTTCCTTGAGCCGGCGCAGGTCGACGACCTGTTCCGCATCGCGGTGATGGACAACGTTCCGGTGCTGGCGTACGGCATCCGGACCGACTTCCGCACCCAGGCCTTCCCGGGCGCGCGCCGACTGCTGGAAATCGCGCACACGCTGGAGGAGTTGAAGACCATCTGTCGCTGCGGACGCAAGGCCGTGTTCAACACGCGCCGGGTGGACGGGGAGATTGTTTTCGACGGCGAGCAGGTCGCCATCGACGGCGAGGACGTCTGGTACGAGTCGCTCTGCGGGACCTGCTACTTGAAGGCCTCCGGCGGCAAACTGGAAGTCTAAGGACCCCGGGAGCAAGGACCTCCGGAGCGGTCAGCGATCCAATACCGTCCGGGCTCGGGCGATGTCTTGGAGGGCGGCTGGCGCATCCACGGGGATGCCGTGCTGTTCCGTCCACTGCCAAAAGCGTTCCGCCTCGGCCAGGAGCTGCCGGTTGAAGGCCGTCGGGTCCACGCGCACGGCCGTTTCGCCGACCGTAAGCAGTGCGCCGCCACGGATGCGCTCGAGTACCACCGAAACTGGCTGGTCTGGGAGCAGAGTCTCCCCTCGCGTGGTGGCCGAATAGTCAGCGATCACGGCAACCAAGCCGCGCCAGATCCCGCAGACGTCGTCCCAGACGGGCATACCGAGCAGCGGTATGCCCTGCCACGCCAGGCTGACCACGCCGTCGTTGTACTGGAAGCGGTGCGGTTCGCCCACGCGTAACCAGGTTCTTGCTGCTGCCTCAGGATCTTCGTAGAGGTCCTCGAGATAGTCCGCGGGAGATCCGGCGAACTCCTGGAGGTCGCGGACTGGCCGCGACAGAATGGCGGTGGTGCTCATCAGCTGCGGCGTTGCCAAAGTCCAAATCCGTTTCGTTGGGGATGGCCGGGGGATGACCGGGACTTGGGAGTCCGGTAGATGTCCAGTTTGCCCTTGACACGGACGCTACGGCATCACAGGCCAGCCGAAATTCCCAGCCGTTCTGCCAGCCCCATCGCGTTGAACGGCGCGTGAACCTTGGCGTCGTTGTCGAAGTACACATACGCGTCACGGCCAGCGCCGTCCGGGCAGCCGGAGCCGGAGAGCCAACTGCTGACCGCCGCTGCCAGCCGGTCCAGATCCTGGTCCGGATAGCCGCCGGCGTAGAGTTCGTCCTTGCCATGCAGCCGGACGTAGATAAAGTCCGCGGTGATCTCGTGCAGCATCGGCCATTTTCCCGCGCTGTCCGCCAGCACCAGGGCTGCGTTGTGCCGGCGCAGTTGGTCGTAGAACTCTTCAGTGATGAACGTAGTGCTGCGGATTTCGACGGCGTGGCGCAACGGGCGGTCGGCGCCGTCGTCGGGAATCCAGGTCCGGTCTTTCATCTTGTCGGTGTGTTCGGAGGCCAGCGCCGCGGCCGCCTTCGTGCTGCGGGGCAGTTGGGCCAGGAACTTCTCCATCACGTCGGCGTCGTAAGTGGCCCGTTCCGGCAGCTGCCAGAGAAACGGGCCGAGCTTGTCTCCGAGTCCCAGTACGCCGCTGGCATAGAAGTTCGCCAGCGCTTCGCGGACATCCTTGAGCCCCTTGAGGTGCGTGATGTACCGGCCGCCCTTGACCGCGAAGACGAAGCCCGGTGGTGTCGCCGCGTGCCATTGCTGGAAGCTGGAGGGCCGCTGGAGCGAGTAGAAGGTGCCGTTGATTTCCACCGAGTTCAGGTGGCTGGAGGCGTACTCCAGTTCGCGGTGCTGCGGCAGGCCCTTGGGGTAGAAAGTGCCCCGCCACCGCGGATACCGCCAGCCGGAAATGCCGATCCGGGCCATCGGTTCAGAGACAGCCATGAGCGGCAGGCTACCCCGCCGCGGCTCCGCGGGCCAGAGGTGGGTGAGCGCCGCCGTCGTCAGCCATTGCCAAAGCGGGCCGCACGCCTGCGCGTTTCATCGACTGGCGAATAGTTGCAGGTTTACGCCGGTTTCGCTGCATCTTCTCTCCACTCAATGCGCCGGCTCCCATCCGGCCCCGAATACGCTGGGCCGGTTGCCCTCGGATCGCCCCCGCGGGCACCGATTCCGGGCCGCGCAGGCCCATCGGCTAAACTTGGTGGGTAAGAGCCCCACATACTCCGCTTGGAGTGAGGGGCGTTCTCATGCGCGGCAGCGGCTCCTTCTTGTACAGACTGTCCGGGGCTTCCGCCGCATCGAATGGGGGAGGATCCCATGCCAGCAATTGTGATCGTCGGAGCCCAGTGGGGCGACGAAGGAAAAGGCAAGGCAACCGACCTGCTTGGCGGCCGCGTGGATTACGTGGTCAAGCCGAACGGCGGCAACAACGCCGGCCACACCGTCGTCGTCGGCGGGGAGAAGTACGAACTGAAGCTGCTGCCGGCCGGCATCCTGTCCCCCAATGCCACTCCGATCATCGGCAACGGCTGCGTGGTCAACCTCGAAGCCCTCTTTGAGGAGATCGACGGACTAGAAGCCCGCGGCGCGGACACCTCGCGGCTGCGCGTCTCCGCCAACGCCCACCTGGTGGCCCCGTTCCACCAGACCATGGACAAGGTCACCGAGCGCTTCCTCGGCAAGCGGGCCATCGGCACCACCGGCCGCGGCATCGGCCCCGCCTACATGGACAAGGTGGCCCGGCTGGGCATCCGCGTGCAGGACGTCTTCGACGAATCGATCCTGCGCCAGAAGGTCGAGGGTTCGCTGCGGCAGAAGAACGAACTGCTGGTCAAGGTCTACAACCGCCGCGACGTCCACGTGGAGGAAGTCGTCGAGTACTTCCTGTCCTTCGCCGAACGGCTGCGCCCCATGGTGATCGACTCCACGTTGGTGCTGAACCAGGCGCTGGACGAGGGCAAAGTGGTGCTGATGGAGGGCGGCCAGGCCACCTTCCTGGACGTGGACCACGGCACCTACCCGTTCGTCACTTCCTCCAACCCGACCGCCGGCGGCGCGTCCGTGGGCTCGGGCATCGGCCCCACCCGGATCAACCGCGCCGTGGGCATCATCAAGGCGTACACCACCCGCGTAGGCGCCGGCCCGTTCCCCACCGAGCTGTTCGACGACATGGGCGAATACCTGCAGAAGAAGGGCGGCGAGTTCGGCGTAAACACCGGCCGTCCGCGCCGCTGCGGCTGGTACGACGCCGTGC
>NZ_JBLKRT010000068.1:0-5094 GCF_047607445.1 Arthrobacter sulfonylureivorans | reverse complement strand
GTTGGCTGAACCCTCTTCCAATGCGCGCTTCGGTCCGAACGCCATTGGTCCCTATCGCATGCTGCTAAGCCGGTTCGGGACACAGGTTGAGCGAGTGGTGGTGTTCGGGCGGCCCACGCTGTCCCGACCGGTGGCAGCCCTGCTGGCGCGCGAGGACGTGCAAACGGCGTTGTTCCAGCCTGAACCGGTCGCCTGGTTCGAGCCGGGGCGGCGGCGCGAACGTGTCATCTCCGAGCCGGAGGACCTCTCCCTGTTCGCCGGTTCGGGCCCGGATGGCTGGCTACGGATGTGGCGGCAGGCAGGCGGAGCCGCCGATGTCGCCTTGATCCAGATGCTGGACGCCGAGCCTGGACTTACCGGGCTGCGGGTGGGCCGCTCGGTTTGGCTGAATACTCGCGGCCGCTTGGTGTTGGGCTCCTCCAACCCGATTCGCGACGTAGACCTGGCGGGCACGCCGATCGACACCCCTGACGCGTTCGTGCACGCCAACCGCGGCCTGGCGGGAATCGACGGCACGGTAGCCACGGCGTCGGGCATTGCGCTGGGGGCAGGAACCGCAACCAGGGCACTCATGGGGGACCTGACTTTCCTGCACGATGCCGGGTCGCTGCTGCTGGGGCCGGGTGAACCCGAGCCCGACCTGCAGATCGTCGTCGTCAACGACTCCGGCGGCGGGATCTTCTCTACGCTGGAACACGGAAAGGTGGGGGAGCAGGCATCGTACGCGTCCGCCGTCGAGCGCCTCTTCGGAACCCCGCACCGGGCGGACCTTGCCTCGCTGGCCGCTGGCTACGGGGTTCAACACCGGCAGGTCAAGGATGCCGACGAGCTGGACGCCGTGCTGTCCGAGCCGGTGACCGGGCGGAGCGTGGTGGAAGTCCGGACGGACCGCAGCCGGCTGCGCAGCCTCCATGCAGAAGTGGCGGCCGCTATTGCGACCGCCACTTCCGGGCTATTGGGCTGAGGTGCAGCTCGGCCCGTGGATCTAGCTTGGCTGCGCCGGGTTAGAGCACCTTCGAGAGGAACGCCTTGGTGCGTTCGTGCTGCGGGTTCCCCAGCACATCCTCGGGCTTGCCCTGCTCCACCACCACGCCGCCGTCCATGAACACCACGCGGTCGCCGACTTCGCGGGCAAAGCCCATTTCGTGCGTCACCACCATCATGGTCATGCCTTCGTCTGCCAGCTGCCGCATGACACCCAGCACATCGCCGACCAGTTCCGGGTCCAGTGCGGAGGTGGGCTCGTCGAAGAGCATCATGTCCGGGTTCATGGAGAGCGCACGCGCGATCGCGACGCGCTGCTGCTGGCCGCCGGAAAGCTGGGCGGGGTAGGCGTTCTCGCGGTTGGCCAGTCCCACCTTCTCCAGGTTCTGCCGGGCAACCTCCATGGCCTCGGCCTTGCCGCGCCTCTTGGCACGGCGCTGGGCCAGGGTGAGGTTACCCAGGACGTTCAGGTGCGGGAACAGGTTGAACTGCTGGAACACCATGCCGATTCGGGTGCGGATCTTGTCCAGATCCGTCTCCGGGTCGGTGATGTCCACGCCTTCCACCAGAATCGTGCCGCTGGTGGGCTCTTCCAGCCGGTTCACGCAGCGCAGCAGCGTGGACTTGCCCGAACCCGACGGTCCGATCACGCAGACTACTTCGCCCTGGTTCACGTGGAAGTCGATGCCCTTGAGCACCTCGTTGTCACCGAAGTTCTTGCAGAGCTCCTTGACCTCGATGGCGGGCCGGTCCTGGCTCAGGGATTGTTCGGTCATGGCGTTACCGGCCTCTCTTGTTGCGCTTCTCCAGCCGGGCGACCAGCTGGGTGAGCGGCAAGGTAATGATCAGGTACATGAGAGCAGCGGCAACCAACGGGGTGGCGTTGGCGTATTGCGAGACTCCGTCACGCGCAAAGGTGGTGAGCTCGCGTTGGTTCAGGGCCATGCCCGCAATGAAGAGCAGCGAGGTGTCCTTGATCAGGATGACCAGCTCATTCGTCAGCGGCGGGGTGACGATGCGGATCGCCTGCGGGAGCACCACGGAGACCATGGTCCAGCTCGGATTCATGCCCAGCGAGCGGGCGGCCTCAAGCTGGCCGCCCGGGACAGCCTCGATGCCGGCGCGGATGGTCTCTGCCATGTAGGCAGCCGAGACGATGATCAGCGCAATCAGGCCTGCGCCTGCGGTGCCTCCCGGCGGGCGCCATTGGAAAGCGATCGGGACGGCGAAGGCGAAAGCGAAGATGACCAGCAGGGCAGGCAGGCCACGGAACAGCTCGATGTAGGCGGTCGCCACCCAGCGGTAAGGGGCCACCGGGGAAAGTTTCATCAGTGCCAGAATCAGGCCCAGGAGCAAGCCGCCGATGAAGGCGATCACGGTATAGATGACCGTGTTCTTGGCCGCGGTGGTGATGATTGCCGGGAATTGTTCGCTGAAGACTTCCGGATTGAGGAAGCTCTCCCGGATGGCCTGCCAA
Organism: Arthrobacter sulfonylureivorans; assembly: GCF_047607445.1. GTDB lineage: Bacteria > Actinomycetota > Actinomycetes > Actinomycetales > Micrococcaceae > Crystallibacter > Crystallibacter sulfonylureivorans_A. The sequence continues at coordinate 2,633 of NZ_JBLKRT010000068.1, read as the reverse complement.
TCGGCGAGCAGGATGACGGCGGCTACGGCAGCGATGAAGATGGCGTAGAGGACCCCGCGGAAAAGTCGGCGGCGGGTCGAAGGTTTCACTGGTGATGCCTTCCAGCTGTAAGTCGGCGGCCCTCGTTCCCGGCAATCTTGGCGCGGAAACGAGGGCCGTAGGGCGTACTACTCGGTGAAGTACTTGTCGTAGATTTCCTGGTACTTGCCGTTGTCGCGCAGCGTCGAGAGGGCATCATTGACGGCCGAGACCAGCGCCTCGGAGCCTTCCTTCTTCGCCGCGAAGCCGTACTGCTCGTCGGTCTTGTACTCCTGCACCAGGGTGAACTTGCCGTCCTTGGTGTGGCCGATGTTGACCGGCAGGTCCTGGAGCAAGGCGTCGACCTGGCCGGCCTGGATGGCCTGGTACATCTCGGCGTCGGACGGGAAGGCGACAATCTCGGCGTCGGATGGCGCGTTGTCCCGGGTGTAGGACTCGCCAGTGGTGCCCTGCTGGACCCCGACCTTCTTGCCGGCGAGGTCGTCGATTGCCTTGATGTCCGAGCCCTCCGGAACCAACAGCGACTGCAGCGAGTCGTAGTAGGGGTCGGAGAACGCGATGTTCTTCTTGCGGTCCTCGGTGATGGTCATCGCGCTGGCGCCCAGGTCGCACTGGCCGGCGGCCAGGGTGACACCCGACTGCAGTGCGTCGAAGCCCACGTCCTGGATCGACACTTCAAGGCCCATTTCGGAGGCGATGTCGGTGATGAGATCGATGTCGAAGCCGGTGTACTTCCCGCCCTCTTCGAACTCGAACGGCGGGTAGGGGATGTCGGAGCAGACCGTGAGCGTGCCGGCCTGGACCAGGGGCAGATCGCTACCTGCACCGCTGGCGCTGCCGGTGCTGCCATCGCTGCCGGCGTTGTCCGAGCCGCCGCAGGCGGTCAAAGCGAGTGCCGCGACGGCCAGGAGGGAGAGCCCCTGGGCCGCCTTGGATGCCTTCTTGCGCATAGTTACTACCTTTGTCTCGTTGGAAATCCGGCTTAAGTGTAGCGGGAACACATCCGTCACAGGTGATATGCACCACAGGCTACATTGATTGCTTATTGGGAAACACTATTCTGCCGGATTGTCAGCGAATAGTTATCAGCGGCGCAGGCCCAGTGCCTCGATCATTGGCCGGAACTTCGCCCAGGTTTCCGCCAGCTCGGCCTGCGGATCGGAGCCGTCCACGACGCCGCATCCCGCGTACAGCCGGACCTGCTGCGGGCTTTCCACGACGGCGCCCCGCAGCGCGATTCCCCATTCGCCGTTGCCCGAGCCGTCGGTCCAACCGACCGGACCGGCGTAGGGGCCGCGGTCCATCTGCTCCAGTTCACGGATCAGCGCTCCGGCAACCTCGGTGGGGGTTCCGCAGACAGCGGCCGTGGGGTGCACCGCTTCGGCCAGCTCCAACGACGACGGCGGCTGGCCGGCGTCGTGTGCCAGCTCGGCGGAGACATCGGAGGCCAGATGCCACACATTGGGCAGTTCCAGCACGAACGGCTCGCTGTGTGAGGTCATGGCGGTGGTGAACGGTTCCAGTTTGCGGGTGAGTGAGTCGATTGCGATCTGGTGCTCGTGCCGTTGCTTTTCCGAACCGGCCAGCACCCGCTGGGCGTAGTCGCTGTCCGACTCGCCGGCTTGGTTGTGCGTCCGTGAACGGTCCAGGGTGCCCGCCAGCACACGGGCGCGGGCCACGTTGTTCTCCACCTTGATCAGCATTTCCGGTGTGGAGCCGATCAGTCCGTCCACCGAATACGTCCAGCAATCCTTGTAGCGCGCTGCCAGTTCGCGCAGCACCTGCGCGGTGGCGATCGGCGTCGACAAGTGGGCAACAACGTCCCGGGCCACCACGAGTTTGCTCAGTTCGCCGGCCTGGATGCGCTCCACGCCCGCGGCCACGGCGTCCATGTAGGCCTGCTCGGAAACCTGTCCCGGCACCAACGAGTCGCCCGGATCGGGACTGCGTTCGGCCGAGATTTCCTCCACCCACGCTGCCAGCGCAGCTTCGGCGGTCGCGGCACTGAGCTCGGCGCCGCCGTCGTACGTGAGATAGGTGAGCCAGGCGCGGTCCCCCTCCACGCCCACCAGCACCTCCGGCACCACCAGTCGGGAACGGTGGGCCGAGGTGTAGGAGAACGCGAAAGAACCGAAGGCTACCGGTCCGGTGCCCGGACCGCCCACCTGGTTGTCGATGTCGGCGCCGGCCTGAATGCCGCGCCACCATGCCGCCGCCTGCTGAAAGCGCTCCGGGCCGCTGGCCGTGAACCGGGCCACTTCGCCGAACCCGGCCAGTCCGCCCTCGCGGCGCACCCAGCAGAGCACGTCGTCGCGCACCAGATACTCCAACAGCCCCTGCGTGTCGGGCACCGCAGGCCACTCAACCGTAATGCCGCGCAGGGTGCCGGAAGGGGATTGGCCTGCCGCCTCGGGGGCCGTGCCGACGGCAGCGGCGGCCGGCCGGGTTCCGGGCAGGCCGGACGAGGGGGAGAACGCGGAGGTCATGGATATTAAGCCTACTCTGCCGGGAGGAGAACACCGGCCGCGGGAAGCACAGGCCGGGGGGACGTCCGGCACACGCGAACCGGCCGCGTTCGGGCAGCAGCCCGGGGC
>NZ_JBLKRT010000067.1:0-6403 GCF_047607445.1 Arthrobacter sulfonylureivorans | reverse complement strand
CGCCTTCAGTCTTTGTCAAACTGTCCGGCCGGTTCCTTCCGGCGGCCGAGGCCTCCGGTCGGCTTCGCGCTGGCAGCTTCACCGCCCTGCGCGGATATAAACTCTAGCACCGCTCGGGCGGGAAGTAAATTCCGCTGCCGTTCATCCTTCCGCCATCCGGGCGGAGGGACCGGCCGAGGGCTTCAAGTACATGACGCCCAGCGGGGGAACCCGCAGGATGGCAGAGGCAGGACTGTCCTTCCAGCCGCCTTCTTCTGCCGTGACAACGCCGAGGTTGCCCACTCCGGACCCGCCGTATTCGGCGGCATCGGTATTCAGGGTCTCGTCCCAGTCCCCCGCCCACGGCAGGCCGAGCCGGAACCCTTCATGCGGGGCGCCGGCAAAGTTCGCCACGCAGACCAGCGGGTTGCCCTGGTGGTCCCAACGGATGAAGGACAGCGTGTTGTGCACGCCGTCGTTCTCATCGATCCATTGGAAGCCGGCCGGCTCATTGTCCCGCTCATAGAGGGCCGGCGTGGAGCGGTAGATCCCGTTGAGGTTGCGGACCAGCCGCTGCAGCCCCTTGTGCGGAACGTTTTCGGAGAGCCACCAGTCCAGTCCGTGCTGTTCCGACCATTCGGACTCCTGGCCGAATTCGGTGCCCATGAAAATCAGCTGCTTGCCCGGATGCGCCCACTGGAACGCCAGATAGGCGCGCAGATTGGCCAGCTGCTGCCAGCGGTCTCCGGGCATTTTGCGCAGCATGGATCCCTTGCCGTGGACGACCTCGTCGTGGCTGATCGGCAGCAGGAAGTTCTCCGTGTAGGCGTAGACCATCGAGAAGGTGGCCTTGCTGTGGTGATACATCCGGTTGACCGGGTCCTCGGCCATGTACTCGAGGGTGTCGTGCATCCACCCCATGTTCCACTTCAGCCCGAACCCGAGGCCGCCGGCGCTGGTCGGCCGGGTCACGCCATCGAACGCTGTGGACTCTTCCGCGATGGTGACGATCCCGGGCACCCGTTTGTACGCAGTGGCGTTGACTTCCTGCAGGAAGGAGATGGCTTCCAGGTTCTCGCGGCCGCCGTGGATGTTGGGGAACCACTCCCCCTCTTTGCGGGAGTAGTCGCGGTAGAGCATCGAGGCCACCGCATCCACCCGGAGCCCGTCAATGTGGAACTCCTCCAGCCAGTACAGCGCGTTGGCCACCAGGAAGTTGCGCACCTCGCGGCGGCCGAAGTCGAAGATCAGCGTGCCCCAGTCCGGGTGCTCGCCCAACCGCGGGTCGCCGTGCTCGTACAGCGGCTGGCCGTCAAAGCGGGCCAGCGCCCACTCGTCCTTGGGGAAGTGGGCGGGCACCCAGTCCAGGATCACGCCGATGCCGGCCTGGTGCAGTTTGTCCACCAGGTATTTGAAGTCGTCCGGATGCCCGAAACGCGAGGTCGGCGCGTAGTAGGAGGTCACCTGGTAGCCCCACGATCCGCCAAACGGATGCTCGGCCACCGGCATGAACTCCACATGGGTAAAGCCCTGCCAGCTGACGTATTCGGCCAACTGCTCGGCCAGTTGCCGGTAGTCCAGCCCCAGCCGCCATGATCCAAGGTGCACTTCGTAGACACTCATCGGCCCGTTGTGCGGGTCGCGGACGGACCGGCGTTCCAGCCACTCCTGGTCGCCAAAGCGGTAATGCGACTCGACCACTCGCGAGCCGGTCAGCGGCGGAACCTCGGTCCAGCGGGCCATCGGGTCGGCCTTTTCGCGCCACTGGCCGTCCTGGCCGAGCAGCTCGTACTTGTACACGGCGCCGGCTTCCACACCGGGAATGAACAGTTCCCACACGCCGGACCCGCCCATCGAACGCATCGCGTGGCGGGATCCGTCCCAGTGGTTGAAGTCGCCCTTGACCCGAACGGCGCGCGCATTCGGCGCCCAGACAGCGAAGCTGGCCCCGGAGGTGTCTCCCAGCGCGGAGTTGTAGCGCCGCACGTGGGAACCCAGCGCGGTCCACAGTGTCTCGTGCCGACCCTCGCCGATCAGGTGCAGATCGATTTCACCCAGGCTCGGCAGGTAGTGGTACGGATCGTCGGCGATGCTGGGGGCGCCGCCGTCGTACACCACTTCGAGGCGGTAATCCGGGACGTGTCCGGGGTCGTCCGCGGGGAAGACCGCCACCCAGATGCCTTCGTGTTCGTGCTCCATCGGCACGCGAAGCGAGGGCGTGAGAACGGTGACGGATTCGGCCAGCGGACGCCGCGTCCGGACGGTCACGTGCCCGTGGTCGTCCAGGTGCGCGCCGAGGACCGCGTGCGGCTGGTGGTAGGCGCCGTGCGCGACGGCGGAGAGCACCTCCGCGTCGACGTGCACCGGGGTGCCGGATCGGCGGCCCGGCGACGGCGATGCCACCGGCGGTGCGGAGGCCTCCTCCGCGGTGGGCCGCACAGGCGCGGCCGCCGCTGCATGACCGTTGACGGCTGCGGCGCCGGCGGCGCCGACCCCGGCGGCAGCCATGTCCCGGCTGCCGCCGGCCTCCTGGCCCGCCCCGGTCAGCGGAGCCAACGCCTCGCGGACACCGCGGACCGGCACCTTGACCCAGCGCGGACGATTGCGCTGTTCGTAGACCACTTCGTAGAGCGCTTTATCCAGCAGCAGGGCCAGATACAGGGTGGACGAGGTGTCCACCGGGTCGCCGGTCTCTTCGCGGTAGCCGTCCAGGAAGGCGGTACTGGCCTGCGCGGCCCACTCGTCGGCGGCTGCTGCTGCCGAATCGTCGGGCCCGGCCAACCGGGCTACTCCGGCGGCGTAGTCGAAGGAGCGCAACATGCCGACCACGTCGCGCAGCGGCACGTCTTCCGTGCCGCGCTCGCCCATCGGCCGAAGCGGTTCGCCCTCGAAGTCCAGCACCACCCAGCCGCGTTGCGCGGAGTCCAGCACTTGGCCCAGGTGGTAGTCGCCGTGGATCCGCTGCAACTCGGGCAGCTCGGTCACCTGGTCCAGCCGGTCCAGCAGTTCCTGCACCGCCTCGTCCAGCGGTCCCACCGAGGCCCCGGCCTGCGCCCAGCCCCAGCGGATCCGTTCCGCCAACGCCGCCTTGAACGCGCTGACCTGAGCGGCATCCGCCTGATGGCTTCCGGCAGCCTCGCGCAGGCTGCGGTGGATCCGCCCGGTGACGGCACCCAGCTGGTGCGCCTGTGAACTGAAGTCCGTGCCGTCCAGCGCCGAGCCGGACGCGGTGCGCCACGCATCCTGGCTGTCCGGAAGGAATTCCCGCAGCACGCTCAGGTGGCCGGTGTCCCAGAGGCGGTCGCTGCCGTCGTCGTTCTGGCCGGGGGTGAGCCAGCCACCGGTGACCCAGCCGTAGGTCGCCGGCACTTCCCGGCAACCGGCGTTGGTGAGCAGCACGCCGACTTCCACGTCCGGGTTGGCGCCGGCTTCCAGGACCCGGAAGAACTTCACGATCAGCGGCCCGTGGTCGGACTGAACCACCACCGAGGTATTGGACTGCTCGCCCAACAGCACCGAAGCCTGCAGCCCGGTGGAGAACTCCGGCCAGGTGTCGAACCCGGCTCCGGCATGGCCGCGGGTATGCCCGTCGCCGGTCACCGCCTGCCGCCGCATCAGTTCCAGCCAGGCGGCGACGAACACCGGGTCGTGCGCGCCGTCGTAAATCCAACGCTCCCCGCTGCCGCTGTCCGTGACGCCATTGCCTTCGCCGGTCCAGGCCGCAGCCTCGCCGCCGCCGGCCTTCTGGGACTCCTGCTGCGCACGCCCCACCAGCGCCGCGTCCCCGCCGGCCAACGGCTCCCGCCGGTAGCTCAGCGGCACGTTGACCACGTGGACGGCGTTGGCCGTGTGCACGGCCACGATGTGCACCTCCAGTCCCACCTCGCCGGCGGGGTCCTGTAGCCGGATGCCGCCCAGCCGGTGCAGCACGGATTCCTGCCCCTTGGCCGGGAACCAGCGCTGGGCCGCCAGCCACGGGTGCAGCAGTTCGGGAATGCTCGGCGTGAATTTAGGCATGGGTTGTTGCCACCTCAGTTCCGTCAGTCGCGGGTTTGATGACCGGCAGGGTCTCAGTTTGCGGTGATGCAAGGTTGGATGCCGTGGAACGCAGTCGCAGCCAGAAGAAATCGTGGCTGCCCAGCGTCAGGGTGAGCTGGCCGGCGTCGTCAAAGGCCGGGAACGGAGTGCCGCCGAAGAGGTCGCGCAGCCCGCGGCCGGCAAATTGGGGCAACTGCAGCGGTGCCGCCACCGGATGCTGCGAGAGGTTGAAGATGCACAACAGCGACTCGGGCCTCTCCACGCCCTCCGGATTGTTTTCCGGTACCTCGCGGAGGAACGCCAACACAGATTCCGATTCGACCGGCACATTTCGATAGCTGCCCAGACCGAAGGCCGGGTGGGCCTTGCGCACCGCCAGCATTTGGCGCACCCAATGCAGCAGCGAGCTGTTGTGCGCCAACTGCGCCTCTACGTTCACGTAGTTGTAGTGGTACACCAGCGACTGCACCACCGGCAGGTACAGCTTGCCCGGGTCCGCGGTGGAGAACCCCGCGTTGCGGTCCGGATTCCACTGCATCGGTGTGCGGGAGGCGTCGCGGTCTTCGAGCCAGATGTTGTCGCCCATCCCGATCTCGTCCCCGTAGTACAGGAACGGGCTGCCCGGCAGCGAGAGCAGCAGCGCGTGGATCAGTTCGATTTCCGCCCGGGAATTGTCCAGCAGCGGGGCCAGCCGGCGTCGGATGCCGATGTTGGAGCGCATCCGTGAGTCCGGCGCATACCAGCCGAACATCGCCTCGCGCTCTTCCATGCTGACCATTTCCAGCGTCAGCTCGTCGTGGTTGCGCAGGAACGTTGCCCACTGGGCGCCGGCCGGTATGGCCGGCGTCTCCTCCATTGTGGCCACGATCGGGGCGGCGTTCTGGTCCCGCAGGGCATAGTAGAGGCGCGGCATGATCGGGAAATGGAAGGCCATATGGCACTCCGGCCGCAACGCGTCGTCGTCGTCCTGCTGGCCGAAGTATTCCACCACTTCATGGGGCAGCTGGTTGGCTTCGGCGATGATCACACGGCCCGGGTATTCGGCGTCCACCATGGCACGCAGGTCCTGCAGGAAGGTATGCGTGGCGGGCAGGTTTTCGCAGTTGGTCCCGTCTTCTTCGAACAGGTAGGGGACGGCATCCGCCCGGAAGCCGTCGATCCCCTGGTCCAGCCAGAACCGCACCACATCGAAGACCGCCTCAATCACCTTGGGGTTTTCGAAATTCAGGTCCGGCTGGTGGCTGAAGAAGCGGTGCCAGTAAAACTGCCGGCGGATCGGGTCGAAGGCCCAGTTGGAGTCTTCGGTGTCCACGAAGATGATTCGTGCGTCCTGGTATTTCTCGTCCGTGTCCGACCAGACATAGAAATCCCCGTACGGCCCGTCCGGCTCGCGCCGGGACTGCTCGAACCAGTCGTGCTTGTCCGAGGTGTGGTTCAACGGCAGGTCGATGATCACGCGCACGCCGCGGGCGTGGGCCTCGGCCACCAGCCGCTTGAAGTCGCCAATCGTGCCGAACTCGTCCAGCACGTCGAAGTAGTCCTCGACGTCGTATCCGCCGTCGCGCAGCGGGGACTTGAAGAACGGCGGAACCCACAGGCAGTCGATCCCCAACCACTGCAGGTAGTCGAGTTTCTCGATCAGTCCGGAGAAATCCCCCGAACCGTCGCCGTTGGCATCCGCGAAGCCGCGCACCAGCACCTCATAGAAGACGGCCTTGCGGTACCAGTGCGGGTCGTGGGCCAGGCCCGGGGCATGCAGTTGAAAGGGGCTCGCCATCAGCGGTTCCTACGGACATGCAGGATGTGGGCCGGCTCCACGTGGGCGTCCAGCCGTACGTAGTTGTGCTCGCCCCAGCGCCAACTCTGTCCGGTCAGCAGGTCGTCCACCCAGAATGTGCCGTCGTCGTTGTAGTCCTCGTCCCGCAGTCCCAGCGCCGCCAGGTCCAGCGAAACCGTGGATTCGCGGGCACTGTGCGGGTCCACATTCACCACGACGATGACGGTGTCCCGCCCGCCGCTGTGGGATTCGGGCAGGTGGGCCTTGTGCTTGGAGTACACCACCGTGGCCGGATCCGTGCTCCGGTGGACGGTGAGGTTGCCCAGGTCCCCGAGCGCAGGATGGGCCCGCCGGATGGCGTTCAGCCGGGTCAGGTACGGTGCCAGCGAGCGCCCTTCGGCCTCCGCGGCGGCGAAGTCGCGGGCCTTGTACTCGTACTTCTCGTTGTCGATGTACTCCTCCGCGCCCGGCCGGGCCACGTGTTCGTACAGTTCGTAGCCGGCATACACGCCCCACAGCGGGCTGGCCGTCGCGGCGAGCACGGCACGGATCTTGAACGCGGCCGGGCCGCCGTACTGCAGGTACTCGGTGAGGATGTCCGGGGTGTTG
>NZ_JBLKRT010000066.1:0-6694 GCF_047607445.1 Arthrobacter sulfonylureivorans | reverse complement strand
CGGCGCCGTGATACCGGCTTCCATCTTCATCGCCTCGATGGTGGCCACGGTGTCGCCGGCCTTGATCACGTCCCCGGGCTTGACGATGACCGTGACCGCGCCGGCGAACGGTGCCGCGACATGTCCGGGCTGTCCGGGATCGGCTTTCTCCGCAACCTTGACCTCTGATTCGACGCTGCGGTCGCGCACCATGACGTTGCGCTGCTGGCCGTTGAGCGTGCAATGCACGGTGCGCATGCCCTTCTCATCCGGCTCGGAGATGGCGCCGAGCATAGCAATCAGCCGGACGCCCTTTTCGAGCGCGATCACATGCTCGGAGCCTGGCTGCAATCCATAGAGGTAGTCCAGGGTGTCCAGCACGGAGACGTCCCCATAGGTCTCCCGGGTCTTCTCGAATTCCTTGGCCGGGCCGGCAAAGAGCAGCCGGTTGAGTGTGGCCCGCCGGGTGGCCGGATCCGCGGCCAACGCTGCCGAATCCTCGGCGGAGAGCACCTCGTTGCGGGGCTTGGGGTTGCGGCCTTCCAGGGCTTTCGTGCGGAATGGTTCGGGCCAGCCGCCGGGCGGATCACCCAGTTCGCCGGAGAGGAAGCCGATGACCGAGTCCGGGATGTCATACTTCCGCGGGTCGGCCGCAAAGTCCTCCGGGGCGACGTTGGAGCCCACCAGCTGCAGGGCCAGGTCCCCCACCACCTTGGACGACGGAGTTACCTTCACCAGACGGCCCAGGATCTTGTCGGCAGCCGAGTACATGTCCTCGATCGCCTCGAACCGTTCCCCGAGCCCCAGCGCTATGGCTTGCTGCCGCAGGTTGGATAACTGTCCGCCCGGAATTTCGTGGGAATATACGCGGCCGGTCGGCCCCGGCAGTCCTGACTCAAACGGAGCATAGGCGCGGCGTACCGCTTCCCAGTACGGTTCCAGCGAGCCCACCGCGGCCAAGTCCAGGCCGGTGTCGCGTTTGGTGTGCGCCAAGGCGGCAACCAACGCCGACATCGAGGGCTGGCTGGTGGTGCCGGCCATCGAGGCGCTGGCTGCGTCGACCGCGTCCACTCCGGCCTCGACGGCAGCCAACAGCGTGGCCAGCTGCCCGCCGGCAGTGTCGTGGGTGTGCAGATGCACCGGGAGATCGAACCGTTCGCGTAACGCCGAGACCAGCTTGGCTGCAGCCGCCGGCCGCAGCAGGCCGGCCATGTCCTTGATCGCCAGGATGTGGGCCCCGGCAGCCACAATCCGGTCGGCCAGGCCCAGGTAATAGTCCAGCGTGTAGAGGTCCTCAGCGGGATCCAGCAGGTCGCCGGTGTAGCAAAGCGCAACTTCGGCCACGGCCGTTCCGGTCTCCCGCACGGCCCGGATGGCCGGTTCCATCTGCGAGACATCGTTGAGCGCATCGAAAATCCGGAAAATGTCGATGCCGGTGGCGGCCGCTTCCCGGACGAACGCCGTGGTGACTTCTTCCGGGTACGGCGTGTAGCCCACCGTGTTGCGGCCGCGCAGCAACATCTGCAGGCAGATGTTCGGCATCGCCTGGCGCAGCGCCGCCAGCCGTTCCCACGGATCCTCGCCCAGGAACCGCAGCGCCACGTCGTAGGTCGCCCCGCCCCAGGCCTCCACCGACAGCAGTTGGGGGGTCAGGGCCGACACGGCTGGTGCAGCGTTGAGCAGGTCTTTGGTACGCACGCGGGTGGCCAGCAGCGACTGGTGCGCATCGCGGAAGGTCGTATCCGTGACCGCCACTGCCGTTTGGGCCCGCAGTTCGGCAGCAAACTTCTCCGGGCCCAGCCGTTGAAGCCGCTGCCGCGACCCCGCCGCCGGGACCGCGGTCAGCGAGCCGGTTGCCTCGAGCGCCTGCCGCGCCGGTTCGGGCAGCTTCTCCACCGGTGCGGTGGCCACCGGAAGCTCACCGTTCGGCTTGTTGACGGTGACATCCGCCAGCCAGGTCAACAGCTTGGTGCCGCGGTCAGCGGAGACCCGGGCCTTCAGCAACTCCGGCCGTTCGTCTATGAAGGATGTGGCCACGTTCCCGGCCAGGAAATCCGGGTCCTCCAGCACAGCCTGCAGGAACGGGATGTTCGTGGAGACGCCGCGGATGCGGAACTCGGCCAACGCACGCTTGGCGCGTGCCGCCGCCGTCGCAAAATCCCGACCGCGGCAGGTGAGCTTAACCAACATCGAGTCGAAGTGCGGGCTGATCTCGGCGCCGGTGTAGATGGTTCCGCCGTCCAACCGGACGCCCGCCCCACCCGCGGAGCGGTAGGCAGTGATCTTGCCGACGTCCGGCCGGAAGCCATTGGCCGGATCCTCAGTGGTGATCCGGGACTGCATGGCCGCGCCGTTGATGGACACGGTCTCCTGGGACAATCCCAGATCCGCCAAGCTTTCACCGGCGGCAATGCGCAGCTGGGACTGTACCAAGTCGACGTCGGTGATCTCCTCGGTGACCGTATGCTCCACCTGGATCCGGGGGTTCATCTCAATGAAGACGTGCTGTCCGGCCCGTTCGCCCACGGTGTCCACGAGGAACTCGACCGTGCCGGCGTTGGTGTAGCCGAGCGCCTCGGCGAACTTCACCGCATCCCGGTACAACGCCTGCCGGATGTTCTCGTCCAGGTTGGGTGCCGGCGCGATCTCGATGACCTTCTGGTGCCGGCGCTGCAGCGAACAATCGCGTTCGAAGAGGTGCATGACGTTGCCCTGCCCGTCGGCGAGGATCTGCACTTCGATGTGGCGCGGCCGCAGCACAGCCTGCTCCAGGAACACGGTCGGGTCGCCGAAGGCTGTGTCGGCTTCGCGCATGGCAGCCGCGAGTGCTTCCGGCAGGTCCTTCCGGTCATCAACCCGGCGCATGCCGCGCCCGCCGCCACCAGCCACGGCCTTGACGAAGATCGGGAAGCCAATCTCCTCGGCCTCGGCCAGCAATTTTTCCGTATCGGAGCTGGGGTCGGTGGACTTCAGCACCGGGATCCCGGCCTTACGCGCTGCCTGCAGCGCGTGGACCTTGTGTCCGGCCAGCTCAAGCACGTCGGCTTTGGGCCCGACGAAGGCTATGCCCGCCCCGGCCGCCGCACGGGCCAGCTCGGGATTCTCGGACAAGAACCCGTAGCCGGGGTAGATGGCGTCCGCCCCGGATTCCTTGGCTACCCGGATGATCTCGTTGATGTCGAGGTACGCCCGCACGGGGTGCCCGGGCTCGCCGATCAGATACGCCTCGTCGGCTTTCTGCCGGTGGATCGAATTGCGGTCCTCATGCGGGAACACCGCCACGGTCTTCGCACCCAGTTCATAGGCCGCGCGGAAAGCCCTGATGGCGATTTCGCCACGGTTGGCTACCAGGATCTTAGAGAACATTTCACTCCTGCATCATTGCCGGGTCCGGACTGGGGATTGAGGCACGACCGTCCGGCGCCGGAGCCGGCGGACGCAGTGAGCCAAGTCTCACGGACAGCCCGTAGGACTGGCAAGCCAGTGTTGCACAGATCACCCTCCGGCCGTGGTTCGCGGTCGGCATGTTACGGCACCGGGGCGGCAGCCGAAGAGAAACACCGCCGGGCCGCGCCGATGGCACAGTCTGCTGCGGCGCTCCACCTATGATGGATAGGGTGCCGTGAAGACTTATCCGGCGCGGAAGCCCCACGACTCGATACGTTAGGTTTTGGTTTTTACGTGCAAGTAGTGAGCATCAGCAGCCTCAAGGGCGGGGTCGGCAAGACCTCAGTCACGCTGGGCCTGGCCTCTGCGGCGCTGGCAGCGGGAATTCCCACCCTGGTCATCGACTTGGATCCGCACGCTGATGCCACCACGGGGCTTGGCGTCAAGCCGTCCAACCAATCCGACATCGGCCGGCTGCTCAAGAATGCACGCAAAGCCGATCTTCCCGCGAACGCCGCGCCGAGCGGTTGGGTGGCGGCCGCAGAATCCAGTCCGGCCTCATCCTCCGGCCGGAAGGTCCTCGACGTCGCGGTCGGCTCGGCGTACTCCGGCATCTATGACCGCCCGGATCTGAGCCGCCGCGATCTGCGTCGGCTGTCCACCGTGCTCTCGCGCGTGAATGGATACTCACTGGTGCTGATTGACTGCCCGCCGTCCCTCAACGGCCTGACCCGGATGGCGTGGACCGCCAGCAACCGGGTGCTGCTGGTGGCCGAGCCCAGCCTCTTCTCAGTGGCCGGTACCGAACGCACCATGCGGGCGATCGACCTGTTCCGGGAGGAATTCGCGCCGGATCTTAAAACCGCTGGCGTGGTCGCCAACCGCGTACGGCCCAGCTCCAACGAGCATAGCTACCGGTTGGCGGAAATGAAGACCATGTTCGGCGACCTGCTGCTCTCCCCCACCATCGTGGAACAGGCCAACTGGCAGCAGATCCAGGGTGCCGCGCATTCGGTCCATCAGTGGCCCGGTGAATCAGCCAGGCACGCCGCCTCGCTCTTCGACGACCTGCTCAAGAACATTACTGATTCGGGCCGGATGCGCAACCGTGCCTTGCGCCGCCAGCCCAGCTGAACCCAGCTGAATCCGCACCAGGCGCTCCCGCAGGGAACCGCCCAGATCCGACATAAACAGCGGGAGGGGCTCCGTAACCGGAGCCCCTCCCGCTGTACTGACGTCTTGGTAGGTCAGCTAATCTTGCGCGCTGCGCGCCGACGGCTTAGTTCGTCGTCGTGGAACTCAGGCTGTTCGGCTGCGTGTTCGCTGGGGAGTTCTGCGAGGCTGCCCTCGACTTCCCGCCAAACTCGGCCCACTGCAATGCCGAAGACGCCCTGCCCGCCCTGCACAAGGTCGATGACTTCGTCAGCGGAGGTGCACTCGTACACGCTGGCCCCGTCGCTCATCAGAGTGATCTGTGCCAGGTCTTCTACCCCGCGTTCCCGCAGGTGCTCAACAGCAGTGCGGATCTGCTGCAGCGAAACCCCGGTGTCGAGCAGGCGCTTGACCACCTTCAGGACCAGGATGTCGCGGAAGCTGTAGAGGCGCTGGGAGCCCGAGCCGGAGGCGCCACGGACGGCGGGTTCCACCAGCCCGGTACGGGCCCAGTAGTCCAACTGCCGGTAAGTGATGCCGGCAGCCTTGCACGCTGTGGGTCCGCGGTAACCGGCGTCCTCATCCAGCACGGGCAAGTCTTCGGTGAACAGCAGGCCCTGGGCGCTAGCGGGTATGGCAGCGCCGGTCGTTCGAGCGTGCGGCATCTCGCCTGCATCACCTTTAGGACTCACGTGAACCCTCCTTGTCGAAGTTCCCTGCGGGGAAGTGAGCATCGCCGTCAGCCCAGAGGTCTGGTCTAAGTCTGCCTTGAGTTGGTCTGCGGTGCAATGGGAACTGTATGCTTCGACGTTAGAACGGCCGGGCCCGCCGGTCAAAGATGCTGGCACTTTTGCTGCGGCGTGTCGGATCCGGGTCGCGTGGACCGCCCGGTTTGACCGGGCAAAACGGATCCCGGGAAGCCTTGTTTTCAGCCTATTTTTCGAAGTCTTCGGGCTCCACGTCGGCCAGGAATTCGCGGAACTGGCGCAGCTGGCTTTCCGCGTTATCCTGTGCCTCACCGCCGGATTCCTCGTCGTCGGCGGCTTCGGCGATCTTCACCCCTGCCTCCTCCATCACCTCGTCCGCACAGTAAATGGGGCACGGTACGCGCAATGCCACCGCGATGGCGTCCGAGGCACGGGAGCTTACTGTAGCGCCGCCGTCGAAAACCAACTCGGCGAAGAAGACCGTGTCCTGAACGGTGACCAGGCGGACTTCGGTGATGCGTCGGCCCAATGCCTCCACCACATCGTTGAGCAGGTCGTGCGTCATGGGACGCGGCGGTTTGATGCCTTGCTGGGCAAACGCAATCGCGCTGGCTTCCGGCGCGCCGATCCAGATGGGAATATGACGTTCCCCGTCGGTTTCCTTCAGCAGCACCAGCGGCTGGTTCGATGGAAGCTCGATGCGGACTCCGACTACTTCTAGTTCGAGCATGGCTCCTCCGTTCAGCGCTCCATCTGCGCCAAATGCCCGTGGACCAGGGCAGTGTGCAGATTCAGGCACAGATCGCTGATTTCCTTGGCGGTTTCCGCAGCACGCGCTCGGGAGGCGACATCGCGGCGGGACGCCAACGGCGCCACGGCGCGCTCTACCAGCCCCACTTCGCGGTCCGCCGCGGCCCGGAAGGACCGGAGGTGCCGCGGTTCGATTCCGTGGCTGCCCAACTGCATGCAGGCGCGAACCACCTTGAGCGCGTGTTCATCGAAACGCTCATCCTGCTCGTGGATCAGGCCGTAAGCGAGCAGATCGTCCATCAACTCCGTCGAGGCTCCGCTGACCTGCAGCAGTTCCCCCCTGGTCAGCGCCCGGCCCCGGCCATTCAATTCAGCGGCCAGCGGGTCGGACACCATCCGGGGCGACAGCGTCATTCCGCCCGGCAGCGCATCCGGCCGCTCGCCGCGGTCGATCGCATCCAGGTAGTCCTTGATCACCTTCAGCGGCAGATACTGGTCCCGCTGCAGTGCCAGCACAAAGCGGAGCCGCTCCACGTCTTGGCCGGTATATTTCCGGTAGCCGGCCGGCGTGCGCTGCGGGCTGATCAGGCCCTTTTCCTCCAGAAACCGGATCTTGGAGGCGCTGATCTGCGGGAATTCGTCCGTCAGCTGCTGCAGCACCTCGCCAATATTGAGGACGCTGCTGCGGTAGCCCTCTCGGGACGACCCGAGCGTGCGCC
>NZ_JBLKRT010000065.1:0-7000 GCF_047607445.1 Arthrobacter sulfonylureivorans | reverse complement strand
ACGCCGATGCCGGTGGGACCAAGCATCTTGTGACCGGAGAAGGCGGCGAAGTCCACGTCCAGCGCCTTCACGTCCACGCCCATGTGCGGCACCGATTGGCATGCATCGAGTACGACGGCGGCGCCCGCCTCCCGTGCCAGCCGCACCAGGGTGGCCACCGGGTTGATGGTCCCGAGCACATTGGAAGCGTGCGTGAAGGCCACGACCTTGGTGCGCGGGCCGATGATCTGTTCGGCCTCGTCGAGGCGCAACGCCCCGGCGTCGTCCACCGGGATGTAGCGCAAAGTGGCACCGGTGCGGAAGGCAAGTTCCTGCCAGGGAATCAGGTTGGCATGGTGCTCCATCTCGGTGACCACCAACTCGTCGCCGGGTCCCACCACGAACCGCGCCGCGGCGTCCCCGCCGCGTCCGACGCTGGCGTTGGAGAAGGCATACGCGATGAGGTTGATCGCCTCGGTGGCGTTGGAGGTCCAGACCACTTCGTCCATACCGGCGTTGATAAAGCCAGCCACGGTTTCACGCGCGTTTTCGAAGGCATCCGTGGCCGAGACCGCCAGCATGTGGGCGCCGCGGTGCACCGCGGCGTTGCGCTGTTCGTAGTACTCCTGCTCGGCCTCCAGCACGCACAGCGGGTTCTGCGAAGTGGCGCCGGAATCCAAGTAGACCAGCGGCGAGCCGTTCACCTGTTGATTGAGGATCGGGAAGTCATTGCGGATGCGCCGGGCCTCGGCGTCGTCGATCATGCCGGCGGCATGTTTGAGCGTTGCGGGCGTGGATACCACAGACACCTTGGGGTGCTCCTTGGATCGATGGTTGGAACCGGCTTGTCCCACACGCGGCGCGGCCAACATCCGACAATACGCAAGACAAGTCTGCGCTAATCATCCCACTTCGCTGGCCACCGGTCACGTGAGCCGAACCTTACTCGGAGGCTTCGGTTGCCTCCGGGCCCCGGATTCCCGGGGGTCCTGCTGCCGGAACCGCTCTTCACGGCCTTCACCCGCCCTATACAACGGCCCGCCAGGTGGTTAGAAACGAAACTACGCACCATTGTTCCGAACCGATCTTCTGGAGCCTCATGCCGACTCATCCTTTGCCACCCGACCACAGCGAACTGCGCCGGGTCGCCGAAGAATCGTTCGGTTGGAACGTCCTCCGCGAGGGGCAGCTGGATGCGATGGCCGCAGCCGCCCGCGGCGAGGATGTCCTGGCCGTGATGCCCTCCGGGCATGGGAAGTCTGCCGTCTATCAGGTTCCAGCCGTCGCGTTGCCGGGCACCGCCGTCGTCATTTCTCCACTGATTGCGCTGCAGTATGACCAGGTTGACGCCATCAACGACGATCTGGGCGCCCGCCGGGCGTTTGCCATCAACTCGCAGCAAAAAGCCTCGGCCGGACGCGCCGCTTGGGACGCCGCCGCAAGCGGCGAGGCGAAGTTCCTGTTCCTCGCTCCGGAACAACTTGCCCGCGAAGAGACCCTTCTACGGCTGGCGGAGCTGGAGATCTCGCTGTTCGTGGTGGACGAGGCGCACTGTATCTCGTCCTGGGGCCACGATTTCCGACCCGACTATCTGACCCTCACCCCGGTAGTGAAGCGGTTGCACCATCCGCCGGTAGTGGCCCTAACGGCTACAGCATCGCCGCATACCCGCACCGAGATCATTGACCGCTTGGGCATGCGCGACCCTTTCGTCACGGTGCAGAGCTTCGACCGGCCCAACCTCAACCTTCAGGTACGGCGGCACCACGAGGACCGCGGCAAGCGGCAGGCTGTCGTGGATCAGGTGGCTGGCTTGGGCGGGCCGGGGCTGCTCTATACGGCCACCCGCAAGGACACGGAACGATACGCCGCCGAACTGGCCGGGCGCGGTTTGCGGACGGACGCCTACCACGCCGGCCGGAGGGCCGCCGACCGGGAGGCGATCCACGAACGGTTCCTTGAGGGAGGACTGGATGTGGTGGTGGCGACCTCCGCCTTCGGCATGGGCATCGATAAGCCTGATGTCCGGTTTGTGGTGCACGCGGATATCCCCGACTCGCTGGACAGCTACTACCAGGAAATCGGCCGCGCCGGCCGGGACGGCGAACCCGCGCAGGCAGTGCTGCACTACCGGTCCGAAGACCTGGGCCTGCAGCGCTTCTTTGCCGGCGGCACTCCCGATCCGGACGACCTCGCCGCGGTGTACGGCGCCATCCGCGAGCACGGTCCGCTCCGCCCGGCCGCTCTGCGCGAACGGACCGGCCTCTCGCAGCGCAAACAGGCCCGGCTGCTCAACCTCTTGGAACACAGCGGCAGCATCGCCGTGGACCGCAACGGCTATCGGGCGGTCGGTGGGGTGGATCCCTCGTCGGCTGCGGACAAAGCAGTGGCCGAAGCCGAATCCCGGCACCGGATCGATGAATCACGGATCGAAATGGCCCGCGGCTATGCCGAGACGGACCATTGCCGGCGCGACTGGCTGCTGAACTACTTTGGCGAAGAGACCGACGGCTATTGCGGGAACTGCGACAACTGCGAAGCCGGGTCGGAGGCCGTGGCTGAAGCCCGGGAGGCTGAGATGCCTCAGGGGTATGAGATCCAGCGGCCGGTGAAGCACCGTGAATGGGGACCCGGCATTGTGATGGGCACCCAGCCCGACCGCATCACGGTCCTGTTCGAGTCAGTCGGCTACAAGGACATCGCGCTGTCCGCTGTCCGGGAGGATGCGGGGCTGCTGGAATCCGTGGAGGACCAGTAGCGCATCGGCAGCCGGGCGGCATCCTGCAGACCATGGCGGCGGTTAAAGCCGCACCCATCAAAGCCGGCCATCCTCTATACAAAGTGGTGCCGCCACGCTAGAAATAACGCATGCGGGGGATAATTCTGGCTGGGGGAACAGGATCGCGGTTGCATCCGATCACCCTTGGCATCAGCAAACAGCTAGTACCGGTCTACGACAAGCCGATGATTTATTATCCGCTGTCCACACTGATGTTGGCCGGAATCCGGGACATTCTGATCATCACCACGCCGGTGGATGCGCCCCAGTTCCAGGCGCTGCTCGGCGACGGGTCCCAGTTCGGCATTTCGCTGACCTACCGGCAGCAGGCGGCACCCAACGGGCTGGCCGAGGCCTTCATCATCGGGGCGGAACACATCGGGACCGACGCGTGTGCCTTGGTGCTGGGCGACAACCTGTTTTATGGTCCCGGCCTGGGCACGCAACTGGAGGACATTGCCAAAGTCGACGGCGGCACGATCTTCGGCTATTGGGTGGCGGATCCGAGCGCCTACGGCGTCGTCGAATTCGATGCCAACGGCACGGCGGTTTCCATTGAAGAGAAACCGCAGAAACCCAAAAGCAATTATGCGGTTCCCGGGCTGTATTTCTACGACAACGACGTCGTGGCGATGTCCCGGACCTTGCGGCCCTCCGCCCGGGGCGAATTGGAGATCACCGACCTGAACCGGCTGTATATGGACCAGGGCCGCTTGACCGTAAAGATCCTCCCCCGCGGAACTGCGTGGCTGGACACCGGAACCTTCGATTCGCTCAACGATGCCTCCAACTTCATCCGGACGATCGCCAGCCGCCAGGGCATGCCCATCGGCTCTCCGGAAGAAGTCGCGTGGCGGATGAAATACATCGACGACGAGCAGCTTCACGGCCACGGACAATCGCTGGCGAAGAGCGGCTACGGCACCTATCTGCTGGACCTGCTGGAGAGCACCCGCTATGGGGGTTGAGCGGACCGGCCCGCATCGTTGTCCGCCAATCTGGCGGCAGCTCTAGTCGCGCGGTCCAGCGGTGGCTACATTAGGGCCTATGCGAAAGCTACTGGTAACTGGGGGTGCCGGTTTCATCGGATCGAATTTTGTGCGCCACGTGCTGGCCCATTCCGATGACCAGGTAACCGTAGTGGACAAGATGAACTATGCGGCCAACGCCGCTTCGCTCGATGGCATGCCTGCGGACCGTTGCCGCCTGGTGCAGGGCGATGTGGCTGATCCGGGACTGGTGGACCGGCTGCTGGCCGACCATGACGCAGTGGTGCACTTCGCGGCGGAGACCCACAACGACAATTCGCTGGCGGACCCGCAGCCGTTCCTGCACAGCAACGTCATCGGCACGTATACCTTGCTGGAGGCAGCACGCCGCCATGGCACACGGTTGCACCACATCTCGACCGACGAGGTCTATGGGGATCTTCCCCTGGACGGGACAGAGCGGTTCACGGAACACACTCCGTACAACCCGTCCAGCCCGTATTCATCCACCAAGGCCGGCTCCGACCTGCTGGTCCGTGCCTGGGTACGGTCCTTTGGAGTCAACGCCACGCTGAGCAATTGTTCCAACAACTACGGTCCTTACCAGCACGTAGAGAAGTTCATCCCCCGGCAGATCACCAATATCCTGACCGGGCGCCGGCCCAAGCTCTACGGGGACGGCCGGAATGTGCGCGACTGGATCCATGTGGAGGATCATTCCTCGGCAGTGCTGCGGATTCTCGACGACGGACGCGCCGGGGAAACCTACCTGATCGGTGCCGACGGCGAGCGCAGCAACCGCGAGGTGCTGGGTATCCTGCTGGGCTTGCTGGGCCGCCGCGCCGACGACTTCGATCTGGTGGCGGACCGTGCCGGACACGACCTGCGCTACGCCATCGACTCCAGCAAACTGCGCGAGGAACTCGGTTGGGAGCCCAAGTTCGTGCATCTGGAGACCGGTTTGGCGGACACTGTGGACTGGTATCGGGACAACCCGGACTTCTGGTCCGGCGCCAAAGCGTCCACTGAATTGTTCTACGCGGGCCGCGGCCAGTGAGCGCCTCGCTGCACAGCATCGAGCAGACGTCGATCCCCGGTCTGCTGGTGGTTTCCCTGCCTGTCCATGGGGACAACCGTGGCTGGTTCAAGGAAAACTGGCAGCGCGAGAAGCTCGTGTCGCTGGGGTTGCCGGACTTCGGCCCGGTGCAGAACAACATCTCCTTCAACGCCAGGGTCGGCACCACCCGAGGCATCCACGCCGAGCCGTGGGACAAGTATGTCTCCGTGGCTGCCGGCAGGATCTTCGGCGCCTGGGTTGACCTGCGCGACGGGCCTAGCTTCGGCGAGCGGTTCTGCCTGGAACTGGGGCCGGACAGGGCGGTGTTCGTGCCGCGAGGTGTCGGCAACGGTTTTCAAACGCTGGAGCCGGACATGGTGTACAGCTATCTGGTTAATGACCACTGGAACGACCGGGCCCAAGAGGACTACGTGTACCTGAACGCAGGCGACGAGTCCGCCGCCATACCGTGGCCGATTCCGCTGGCCGAGGCCGAACTGTCCGAGAAGGACCTGCACCACCCGCCCCTGCGATCCGTGGTGCCGATGAAGCCACAGCGCATCCTGGTGCTGGGGGCGGACGGCCAAGTAGGCCGGGCACTGCGCCAGGCGCTGCCGGACGCGGAATTCGCGGCCCGGAATGACTTCGACCTCACGCGTGAAGAGTCCTACCGGTCCCGGGACTGGAGTGCCTACCGCGCCATCATCAACGCCGCCGCCTACACCGACGTCGAGGGTGCGGAGTCCAACGAGGGCCGCCGCCTGGCCTGGCAGCTGAACGCCACCGCCGTATCACGGCTGGCGACCATCGCGGCCAAACACCGGCTCACGCTCGTCCACCTTTCCTCCGACTATGTGTTCGATGGTTCCCAGGAGCCGCACCCGGAGACTGAACCGCCCTCGCCCCTGGGTGTCTACGGCCAGTCCAAGGCCGCCGGCGACGCCGCCGCGGCGACCGCCCCGCGGCACTACATTGTTCGGACCAGCTGGGTGGTCGGGGATGGCAAAAACTTCGTCCGCACCATGGCGGGGCTGGCGGCCCGCGATGCTTCGCCTTCGGTCGTGGCCGACCAGTACGGGCGCGTCACCTTCACCCGCGATCTGGCGGCGGGAATCCGGCATCTGCTGCAGAGCGGGGCGCCCTTCGGCCCCTACAACCTGACCAACTCCGGACCGGTCACCAGCTGGGCGGAGATCGCGGCGGAGATCTACCGGTTGCTGGGCAGGGACCCACAGCAGGTGGTTCCCGTGAGCACAGCTGACTATCGTGCTTCCCGTCCGGCCGCGCCCCGGCCGGAGCGGAGCACGCTGGAGCTGGCGAAAATCGAAGCCACCGGTTTCAGGCCGCCTGAGGCTTTCGCGGCACTGCGCGACTATCTGTCCACGGATCCCGTGTGCGGTCCGCTGGCGGCCGGCTCACCTCCCCTCACCGTTTCCGGAGGGCCCACCCAGTGACGCTCCCAGTCCCCCGCCGGATCGCAAGCTCGATGTCCGCCGACAACCCCTGGCTCTTTCTGTCGCCCCACCTGGATGACGCAGTATTGTCCTGCGGCGCCCTGATTGAAGCCGAGGCCGCGCGCCGCGAGGTGACGGTCGCGACCATTTTCACCGAATCGGCGCCGCCGCCGCACACTCGATCGGCGCGCACCTTCATGCGGCTGGCCCAGGTAGAGGACGCCGCCGCGCTCTTCGAGGCCCGCCGCGCCGAAGACCTCGCAGTGCTGCGAAACCTGGGCGTCAAGTATCTGCACCTCGGCGCCACCGATGCCATCTACCGTCGCCGGAAGCCCGCGGCGGCTGCCCCGGACCTTCTGGCCCGCTTCCTGCCGGAACTGGTGCATACCTACCCCACCTATCGGTTCAACATTGTGCGCGGACGGATTTCCCGCGGCGACCGCCGCCTGATGGCCGAGTTGCGCAGCCAGGTGGCGTGGCTGATGAAGCAGACGCAGGCGGAACTCATTTTCTGCCCGCTCGGTGTCGGCAGGCACGTGGACCATTTGGTGGCCAGGGCTCTGGGAACGGCCTTCCCCGAGCAGGTGGTCTATTACTCCGACTTCCCCTACAACCAGTCCGCGGAACCGGACGCTGCATTCCTCACCCAACACCAGTTGGAACCCTGGCTGTGGGACCAGGGAATCGAGGCCAAGGAGCACTGGATCCGCCAATACGACACACAAGCCGACGCGTTGTTCCC
>NZ_JBLKRT010000064.1:0-7263 GCF_047607445.1 Arthrobacter sulfonylureivorans | reverse complement strand
CGCCGTCCGGGGCGGTCAGGAAGGCGACCTGCTGCAGCCCGGCCTCGGACTCAAACCAGACGAGGGAGTCGTCAAAATCGCGGACCCAACGGTCGTAGGCGCCCCCGGCTTCCAGTGCCTTCTGCAGCGCGCGGCGCAGCGAGTCCTGCGTGTGGCCACCGGCGAAGGTAAACGCGGAGGCAGTGAACACGGTGGTCTTGGTTTTGCCGCGCTGAGAGAACGTGGCGTGAACGGTGCCAAGCCCCTGCACGGCGGGCGGAGCCTCGCCCAGCAGCGCCAGCGCAGTCAGGACCGCCGGGTACTCGGCCGTGACTTCGCCCTCGGCGTCGAGCATCTGCACGCCCCAGCTAATCTCCACCGACCGGAACGGGTAGGCGGAGTCCATGCGCTCGGCCAGCTCCTTTGGAACGTTCACGTAGTCGCCGTACAGCGTGCCGCCCAGCTCGTCGTCCACGGAGAGGTTGGTGACCTGCCCGTAGGCGGGTTCTCCGTCCATCCACTCCGGGTTGGCGAACCGCGGATCGACGTGGCCGATCTTGATTACTGCCGGGTCCACGCCTGCGTTGAAGGAGGCGAGAATGTTGTCAATGTCCTCGCGGGAGATACTGGTGGTGCCCGTAGAGGCGTTCCAGGTGCCGACCCGCATCAGCGGGACCCGCTCAATGGTTACGTAGTCCATGCCCGCAGCATCGGCGCTGGCCGGAGGGGCGTGTGGGACGGAGCCCCGCGCCCTATTCGTTGAACACGAAAACGAGGGTGCCCCTGCAGCGGGCCCCGCCGTCGCAGCCCCGATACCCGCCCAGCGGGTAGTCCTCGCGAGCAGCAGCCATGGAGTCGTAGTCCTTGCCGTCCACATGCGAGCACGGGGTGCAAGTGTTGCCGTCCATGATTTCGGAGGCCCAGATTTCGTCGGGCTCCAGCTCGTCGGCGGTGTCCCCGCGGCCCATGCCGGTTGCGGTGAGGATGGACTGCTGCGCAAGGTCACGCGACCCGGCCACGCCAATGTCGTCCAGCACCTTCTGCAGCCAGTCCGCCTCCACCGCTGCGCCAGCGCTCACTGCCGGGTCGGCCAGCACGGTGTGCAGCTTCCCAGTGATGCGCTGCCACGGGTGCTCGGCAACCATCGTGGCTGCGGCCTTGTAGGCTCCTGCAGGCGGCTGCAGCGCCCCGATCCCGACAGTTGCGCCCTGCCGCGCCGCTTCAGCGAGGACGCGGGCGGACGCGGCCGTGTAGACCTGCTCCAGCAGCTCCTCCATCCGGGCAGCAGTGCGAGCCCGCGCCTCACGGACGGCTTTGGGCTGCTCGGAGGTCACGGCTGCCAGCGCCAGCGCCAGCTTGGACGGGGTGGCGGTGTTTTGGCCGGAGAACAGCAGCCCCAGCAGCGCGGCACCGATCACGAGGTGCAGCCCGGTCAGCTCCGCCTCCGCCTCCGCCACAGCCTGCTCCAGATCGTCCTCCAGATCAGCGAACCGGGTTTGCGCCCGCAGCTCGTGCGCGAACAACGGACGGGCTGCAGCCGCGGGAGCCAGCCGCTCCGCGCGCTCGGCCGCCATCACGTCGTCTGTTGCCTCTGCCAGCAGCAGCACCGCCACGGCGCGGTCCAGATCATCCTGCATGGGCAGGCACCCGCTCGCGCTGGCGCAGCTCGATCACGCGCTCCAGCATTTGGCTGATCGTCAGCTCCTCAGTGGACGCGGCGGCGGCGGTCTTGTCGGCAGCCGGGGCCGGGAGCTGCGCCGGGGCTGCAGGCTCCTCTGCGGCCGGGGCAGGCTCGCCGGGGGCGGCAGGGGCGGCCGGGTCTGCCGGGGCCGGGACCGGGGCCTCTGCCTTCTTGGCCGGTGCTGCCTTGGGCAGCCCGTAGCGTTCGCGCAGGTGGTCCTCCAGCTTCCCGTCCGGGGTGATGAGTCCGGCGTTGGCCAGCTGGGTCAGAATCTCGGGAGAGGCGCCCTGATTGGCGCGAATGTCGCCCGGGGTCAGCGCCGGGTATTCGGCGTCCGGCCCGAAGTTGAACTCCACTAGATCGCGGATGACGTGCTCGGTCACAGTGTCAGCGATCCGCTGCGCCATCGACTGCACGGAGGAGAGGAACACGTCAAGGAACGTCTCGCCCAAAGAGCGGGCGCCGTTGTCGTGGCCAAGGTCAAGGAACATGGCCAGCGCAGTCCGCGCGATTTCCCGGTCGTGGTACTCGATCTTCGGGGTCAGGTCCACAGTGGAGCCGGAGACGCCCTCCAGCTTGAACGTGACGCCGTGGGGCAGCGCCAGCCCGGCCTTCTCACCGGCGCGGACCTCGGAGGCCAGCCGCTCGCACAACTCCTGATGGGCCTCGTCCGAGTAGGTGAAGGTGGGGATGCCCATCGAGTTGCGCTCGGCAGCCTGCGCGTCCAGCCGGAGGAAGATATCTTTGATCATCCAGTGCTTGTAGGCTTGGCGGAGCAGGGAGCGCCCGGACCAGTCTGCGCCCTCCTTCTTGTTCACGTAGAACACGAGGTCGTTGACCGAAATCTCGATCGGGTCGTTGAAGTCGAGGCTGGTCTGCCAGATCGCTTCCAGCCCGCCGTCGCGGCCGACAATGATCCGCTCGATGGTGCGCGGTAGCCGCGGGGCCAGCTTCCGCAGGTGCACGATTTCGTCCAGCCCCAGCTCCTCCTGGCCCTTGCGAGGGGGAGCGACTTCGTAGACCTGCTCAAACGGAGCGAACCCGGCCCACAGCATTGTCTCGGTGACCTGCTCGATGTGCTCGGTCAGCACGATGCCCTGACGGCGGCGGCGAGAGAGAGCCTTGCCCGGTTCGGGCAGTCCCAGCTCGGTGCGGACCAGCGCGACGACTTCCTTGTCCACGCCGTCCGCGTCGAGGTCCCAGCGGGCCCCGACGATGGGGAGCGTGATCGCCTGCATGAGCGACCCGATATGCCCGTCTTGGGAGCGCATGGTGTCGTAGATCGGGATGGACGCCGGGAACGCCAGTTCGCGGTTCAGTTCCAGCGGCTCCGCCACATATTCGTCGGGTCGACCGTAGCCCCGGACAACGCGCCGGACGCCGCCGGGCTGCCCCAGCTCCTTGGTGTTTGGTTTGCTCGCCATACCCGGGAGCATGACCGCGGAGCCGGAGCCCGTGTGGGACGCCGGGGTTAGAGCGCTCCGTCAGCTTCAACGGGGGTCAACAGATAGTATTCAGTCCTTCGTGTGGGGCCGCCCAGAACAGTGACGTGTTCAGGGCTGCCGGGTGTTTGTGGTGGGCTTACGTGTATCGCTGCTCCGGGGTGCTTTGCCCCCAGCGCGGCAATCGCTTTCTGCCGCGTCGAGTAGGCGCCGCAGACTGTCTTGTCCTGCTGCAGTACGTAGAGCGTCATGGCGCGGGCTGCGCTTTGGCGGAGAGCAAGAACGGGCTCTCCAGTCCGTCGTAGCGCATGAATTCCTCGTCGCTGGTCGGGTTGTCCGGGGCGTACTCCTCCACCGCCACCTCCGTGAGCCGCTGCGCAATCTCCGCCACCCGGCGCAGGACGGCGTGGTTTGGCCCGTCCTCCAGCTCCAGCGTGAGCCTGATCTGAAACGTCCTGCTCATGCTTGCCTCTCCAGCACTTCCTCCGCGGCGGCGTACAGCCGCTCCTGCATGCGGTCCTCATCGCCAGCCTCAGCAGTGCGGACCTTGAACACGGCCCACGCTGCCTCCAGCACCGGCTCCGGGGCGTCCCCCTCCACTCGGGCCAGCAGCGGCCCCAGCTCGGAGCGCCCGGTCACGGTGCCCACGAGGTCGTGCGCCCGCATGAGCGCGTAGATCAGCTCCATGGCCTCGTTCTCGGTGAGCGCTTCGGGGCTCACTTCCAACCGCGCGGGGGAGTCTTTGACGAGGAGCGTTCCTTCGGTGGTCATTGGTTGCCTTTCAGTAGGTGTAGGTGATGTTGGCGTGGCTGTCGTCCCAAGGTTCTTCGGTGACGAGGTGGTAGATGATGTTCACGA
This sequence comes from Arthrobacter sulfonylureivorans, assembly GCF_047607445.1. Taxonomy (GTDB): domain Bacteria; phylum Actinomycetota; class Actinomycetes; order Actinomycetales; family Micrococcaceae; genus Crystallibacter; species Crystallibacter sulfonylureivorans_A. The sequence goes on along the minus strand of NZ_JBLKRT010000064.1, from coordinate 3,303 downwards.
GGTGCCAGCCCGGGAGCGGGTAGAAGTCCGGCCAACGGTACTTGCACTCGTCCTCGTGGGTGAACAGCTCCTCAGCGCCCTCATACGCCTCCTCTGTCACGTAGTCCTCCAGCTTCGGGGCCCCGGGGCAGGTGCAGTCCCCCTCGCCCTCCATCACGGACCAGACGTGCTCGGGGCCGCGTGCTGCCACGGCGTCCTCGTATGAGGGCCACTGGACGTCCTCGCCGTCGTAGGGGACCAGTGTGAAGTCGTCCTCTATGTCCCTCGTGGGCTGCTCTGCTGCTGTCATTGGTTTCCTCCAGTTGTACCGGGGGGCTGCAGTGCGCAGCCCCCCGCCGTTTCGTTTAGCTAACTCGACTGATGTAAATCACTGCCTTGTGCTCCTCAGCCCATGCTTCCTCCGTCACCACCCAGTGCCGCGCGTCCCGCATGCTGCCGCAGTCCATCACGTGATATGTCGGGGAAGCGTATTCGCATCCGTTGTGCGCAAACTCAGCCATCGCACGCTTCCACGCTTCGTAGATCGCGTCGTCGTCGCCGTGCTGCTCCGCCAAGTCCTCCCACGTCGGGCGACCCTCGCAGAAGCAGTCCGGCCCATCGCTTTCTGCCGCCCATACATGCTGCGCACCGCGCACCGCGCACGCTTCGTCGTAGCTCGCGTACTGCCCGCCGACTACCGTGAAATGTGCTTCAAACTGCTCTACTGCCATCATGGGCTTGCCTCTCGGTTGTTTGTTTGTGTTGCTATAACAAACTTAGGGCAGCGTCCGGGGGCCGGGCAAGCCGGGCTCACTCGTTGGTCCGCACCAGCGGCTCGCCCCTCACTGGGCGAGCCTTGCGGTGGCCAGCGCGGCGTTCAGTTCCTTCAGCGAGGAGCGGTGCTCGTAGTCGCCCGGGAAGTCGGCGCGCAGGACGCGGGTGCGGTGACGCGATTTCATGTCCGCGGCAATGTAGCTCTCCTCGATCTTGACGAACCGGGTGCCGTCGCTGAGCTTGTATTCGGTGGTGTTGGCCAGCGGGCCGTTGGTGTAGCTTTCGCGGGTGTAGGTGAGTGCCATTGTCTTGCCTTTCGGTTGTTTGAGTAACTACAACAAACAATAGGGCTGGCCAGCAGGCCGGGCAAGCCCCGGAGGCAACCTTGGCCCCCGGGGCGGTAACCCTTGCTAGGCGTTGACTGCCTCGCGGCTGGCTGCGCCCATCTTGCCGGTACCCACGTCCGCGTTCCGGCCAGCGGCACGCCCCGCGCGGCCAGCGGCGTAAGAGCCGCCCTGCAGCCGCGCCTGCCGCTTCTGCTTCGCGTTCGGGTACAGCTCGTAAGCCTTCTCGGACGCCCGGCTCTTGCGGTCGGCCAGCACCAGCTCCTGCCCGGTGGACTCCTCGCCGTAGATCGCCAGCAGCCGGGAGGAGACTTCGTAGAGGAAACTCATCTGGAACTGGCGCCGCTCGGCTTCCTTCTCCGGCCGCGTCATCCAGCTGCGCTCCGGGGTGTTCTTCCACCACTCGGCCATCGCGGGCTGAATCTGCACCAGCAGCGAGTCGAACAGCCGGATGATCTTGGTGACGTCGGACTCCGCGCCGATCAGGTACAGCGTGGTCCGCTCCCGCCATGTGGACTCCATGATTTCGATGGCGTTGAACGCATGCGCCACAGCCGTGAACCCGCGGACCAGACCGGCCCGGTAGACGCCCGATACGACGTACTGGCGCTCAACGATCGCCTCGCGCTCCTTGCCCGCCTTGCCCGCCGCGTCGTCCAGCTGCGCCTTCTCGATGCCGTAGCGCACCATCAGCCGCTCGGCGTGCTCCTGGAACGCCTGCGCCTCGGCCGGATACGGGGTGTTCTCCGCTTTCGCGAGGAGCTGGTTGATCAGTTCCAGCGTCTTGGCTGCCTTGTCCTTGGTGATGCGTGCCATTTGGTGTGCTTCCTTCCGGTTGTTTGTTTGTGTTGTTGTAACAACTGTACGGCATGGCCTGCTGGCTGGCCGTTGGGTTACCGCGGGTTGCCCGCTGGACTGCGAGCGGCTCAGTACGAACGAAGATCGCTGCCGCCGCACTCCGGGGCTGGGAGCTGCTGCCGGGCGCCGCTGCCCGGCGCGGGGAGTGCCGGGCCCCAGGTGCTCCCCGGGGCCCGGCTGCCCGCCTACTTCTGTATGCGGGCCGTGTGGTACACGATCGTTCGGATGAGGCCGACCGAAACGCTAAACCGTTCGGCCAGATCGTTGACCTTCTCGCCGTGTGCGAACAGCCTGCAGATGGTCTGCATGGACTCTGCGCTCAGGCGCCGTCTGCGCCCCACGCTGTCGAAGTAGAACTGGCTGAGGTCCGGGTCCGGCTTGCCTGCCATGTCGGTTCCTTTCGGTTGTGTTCCTGCGCCGTTCGGTTGTTTGAACGACTAAAACAAATATATGGAGATTGGGCCGGGCCGGGCGAGCCGGGCGGTAACCTAACGGCCCGGCCGGGCAACCCAAGCAGCGGCGGCCGCGTGCGCGGCACTGGGGCGCGGACTGCGCCCGGGCGGCACGTTGGGCCGGGACGGGGGAGCGGGAGCCCTTGGGCCCCCGCTCCGGGCTGGCTACATCGCCCGCTCCGTGTACCAGTCCGCGACCTCAAAATCGTCGTCGTTAGCGTACAGCACCACAGCCACGCGCCCCTCGTTCGTGACCAGCCCGGACACGCCGCCGTCCGCGAGGCTTTCCACTGGGTCCGCCATCCAGTAGATGAACTCGGCGTCCAAGTCCTTCTCCACCTGCGCTGCCAGCTTGTCGTCTGCGAGCTGCAGCAGCTTCTCTGTCCGAGCGTCCATCGTCTCGCCCTTTCGGTTGGCGGGGGCCCCGCGCGGGGCCCCCTTGGTTGTTTGCTACTTGGCTACGTTGAAGTAACCCGTGCTGACGTTGTAGATCGCCTTGCCCTCGGCGTTCTTCACGCTCACCTCGATGCCGCGGAAACCCGCGTTGTCGTCCGCGAAGATCGCCGTGACCGTCTCGCCCTCGCGGATGACCACGCCGTGCGCCCCGCGCACCACGTCTGCGACTGCTACCAGCTTCGTGCCTGCCTTCTGGACGCGGACGCTGTAGCTGCGGTTCCTAGCTTCGATGCTCTGCATTGTTCTGCCTTTCGGTTGTTTGAACTGATAAAACAAATATAGGGCAGTGCTCGGGGCGCGGCAAACCCCGCGGGCAACCTTGGGCCCGCGGGGCGTAACCTTGCTACGCGGTCAGCTTCGCCAGCTCCTCGCGTGCCGCCTGCAGTGCAGCGATTGCCTCGTCCACTTCCTCCACCGTGACCCACGTGGCATTGCGGCTG
>NZ_JBLKRT010000063.1:0-7401 GCF_047607445.1 Arthrobacter sulfonylureivorans | reverse complement strand
GCGAGCCGAGGATGGCGGTCCAGAAGAACGAATCCACGACGAACTCCACCGGGGTGAAGCTGGACAGCCAGGCGGTCAGCACCAGCATCAGCGCATTGATCACAATGGTGAACAGCCCCAGCGTCAGGATGGTCAGCGGAATCGACAGAAAGGAAACAATGGGGCGGATGATCGCGTTCACCAGGCCAAAGATCAGCCCGATCAGCAGATAGCCCAGCACCGTGCCGATCGTTTCGTTGCCGACCGCCTCGGCCGCGGCGGAGCCATGGATATCCATGCCGGGCAGAATCCAGCTGGCCACCCAGAGTGCCAGCGCATTGATGATGACCCGCACAATGAACTTTCCCATGCGCTTATGCTGCCACACCCTCGCCGTCGCCATGCTGAACTTGCTGTGCCGGAGCCCACGTATCCTTAAAGGCATGATTTCTCCTGAGAACCCCATCAAGGAAGCTGCGGTTCAGGCAGCAGGAACGTCGGCCCGGATCCACCCGCGTCCGGTCCTCGACAGGCTGCCTAAGTATGCTGCCGGCAAACCGCCGGCCGCGATCGAGGGCCTGCAGTCCTACAAACTGTCCTCCAACGAAAACCCCTTGCCGCCGCTGCCTGCCGTGCTGGAAGCCGTCAACGCGCAGACGGACATCATGCGCTACCCCGACCCGCTGTGCACCGCGCTGCGCAATGAACTGGGCCGCTTCCTGGACGTCCCCGCCGACGACATTGTCACCGGCGCGGGAAGCCTGGGTGCCCTGGTGCAGATCCTGCAGACGTTTGCCGGACAGCACGAGGACGGCAGCGAAGACGAAGTCGTCTACCCCTGGCGGTCGTTCGAGGCCTACCCGATCATGGTGGGGCTCTCCGGCGCCCGCAGCGTCCAGATCCCCAACCGGTCAGACGGGACCCACGACCTCGAAGCCATGCTGGACGCCGTGACCGAACGGACCAAGGTCATCCTGCTCTGCACGCCGAACAACCCGACTGGCCCGGCACTGAAGGCAACCGACGTGGAGAACTTTTTCCGCGCCGTGCGGGACGACATCATCGTGGTCATCGACGAGGCCTACACCGAGTTCGTCCGGGACTCGGAGGTAGTCGACGGCGTCGCGATGTACCGGAAGTACCCGAATGTGGTGGTGCTCCGCACCTTCTCCAAGGCGCACGGCCTGGCAGGCCTGCGGGTGGGCTATTCCATCTCGCAGCCGCAGATCACCCAGCACCTGCGCGTGGCGGCAACGCCGTTTGCGGTCTCCAGCCTGGCCGAACATGCGGCCATCACGTCGCTGCGACACTACGACGAAGTTGTAGAAAGGGTACAAAGCCTGGTCGACGAACGTGACCGCGTGGTCGCCGGACTCGCCATGCTGGGGTGGAAGATTCCGCAGACCCAGGGCAACTTCGTCTGGCTGCCGCTGGGCGACCGGGCGCAGGAGTTTGCCGAACTCGCCGGACAGCAAGCGCTGTCCGTCAGGGCCTTCGCCGGCGACGGGGTCCGGGTCAGTATCGGCGAAGTCGAGGCCAACAGCCGTTTCCTGGCGCTCTGTGAGAACTATACAAACGGTCCCGGCGTTTCCTGACGGTAATAACACGGGTCCCCGCCGCGGCTGCCGTTAGGCTAGGACGAGACAAACGACCGATATATGCCGGGTCAGGAATGCATTCCCGGCCCGGCATATATGAACAGCGAAGATCTGCCGGCAGCCGGCGGATCGGCGAGGAGTTCACATGGGCGCTGAGCACTTGCCCGCCTCGGAATTCGATATCGAAGAACTCGAGCAGTCCTTGGTGACCAGCGACCCCGCTGACGCGCCGCCGCTGGTCCAGTTGATGGCGCCCGACGGCAGCCTCCGCGAGGACACCAAGTACGGCCGCTACGCGGCGCATCTTGACGGCGAGGCGCTGCGCGCCATGTACCGGGACATGGCCTTGGTCCGCCGGTTCGATCAGGAGGCAACCGCACTGCAGCGGCAGGGCCAACTGCTCCTGTGGCCGCCCCTGCTGGGCCAGGAAGCGGCTCAGATCGGTTCGGGCAGCGCGCTGGAGGCCCAGGACTACGTGTTCCCGACCTACCGGGAACACGGCGTTGCGCTCACCCGCGGGCTGGAGCTGTCCAAGGTGCTGCGGCTGTTCCGCGGCGTCAGCAACGGCGGCTGGGACCCGCGGGAAAGCAACTTCCACATCTACACGCTGGTGCTGGCCGCCCAATCGCTGCACGCGGTCGGCTACGCCATGGGCGTCCAGCGCGACGGCGACGACGCCGTGACGGTCGCCTACTTCGGCGACGGCGCCAGCTCCGAAGGCGATGTCCACGAGTCGATGGTGTTTGCCGCCTCCAACCAGTCCCCGGTGGTCTTCTTCTGCCAGAACAACCACTGGGCCATCTCCGTCCCCACCGAAGTCCAGTCCCGCATTCCGCTGTCCAACCGGGCCAGCGGCTACGGTTTCCCGGGGGTCCGCGTGGACGGCAATGACGTGGTTGCCGTCCACGCGGTCATGCGCTGGGCGCTGGAGCGTGCGCGTTCGGGCAAGGGTCCGGTGCTGATCGAGGCGTTCACGTACCGGATGAGCGCCCACACCACCGCTGACGATCCGACCAAATACCGCGAGGCCGCGGAGGAAGAGAAGTGGCGCGAGCGCGATCCGCTGCTGCGGCTGGAGCGATACCTGCGCAGCACCAACACCGCCGGGCCGGACTTCTTCGACCAGATTGCCGCAGAGGCGGACAAGCTCGCGGCCAGCACGCGCGCCGACGTGCTGGCGATGGAGGCCCCGGACTTCGAGGACCACTTCGCCAATGTGTACGCAGAGCCGCACCCGCTGATCCGCGAGGAGCTGGAATGGCACCGGCAGTACCAGGCCGGCTTTGCCGAGGACACCGCCGGACAGGCTGAAGGGCAGGCACGCTGATGCCCACCATGACCATAGCCAAGGCGATCACCAGCGGGCTCCGCGCTGTCCTGGCCGACGACCCGAAGACGCTGATCATGGGCGAGGACATCGGCAAGCTCGGCGGTGTCTACCGCGTCACAGAAGGGCTGCAGGCCGAATTCGGGGCCGACCGGGTGGTTGACACACCGCTGGCCGAGTCGGGCATCCTCGGCACTGCCATCGGATTGAGCTTCCGCGGCTACCGGCCCATCTGCGAGATCCAATTCGACGGGTTCGTCTTCCCCGCGTTCAACCAGATCACCACCCAGCTGGCCAAGATCCGCAGCCGCAGCTCCGGCATGCTCTCCGCGCCCGTCGTCATCCGCATTCCCTACGGCGGCGGAATCGGCTCGATCGAGCACCATTCGGAATCCCCGGAAGCCCTCTTCGCGCACACCGCTGGGCTGCGCATCATCACCCCGTCCAACCCGCACGACGCCTACTGGATGACCCAGCAGGCCGTGGCCTGCCAGGACCCGGTGATCATCTTTGAGCCCAAGCGCCGCTACTGGCTCAAGGGCGAGGTGGACACCGAGTCGGCCGGCCGCGACGCCTTCAGCGCACAGGTGGTCCGGGAGGGCACCGACGTCACCATCGTGGCCTACGGTCCGCTGGTTCCGGTCGCGCTGGCCGCAGCGGAGGCGGCGCAAGAGGACGGCAACAGCGTGGAGGTGATCGACCTGCGCTCCATCTCGCCGATCGACTTCGACACCGTCACGGCCTCGGTCGAGAAAACCGGCCGGCTGATCGTCACGCACGAGGCGCCGACCTTCGGCGGCATCGGCGGCGAAATCGCCGCCCGGGTGGCGGAACGCGCCTTCCTGAGCCTGGAAGCCCCGGTGCTGCGCGTCGGCGGTTTCCACATGCCCTACCCGCTGGCCAAGGTGGAGGAACAGTACCTGCCGGACATCGACCGCCTGCTTGAGGCCCTCGACCGTTCGCTCGCCTACTGATATCGGAGATTTCATGTCGAACACGCAGATTTTCAACCTCCCCGATGTCGGCGAGGGACTGGTCGAAGCCGAGATCGTGTCCTGGAAGGTCAAGCCCGGCGACACGGTGGCGGTCAACGACGTGATCGTCGAGATCGAAACCGCCAAGTCGCTGGTCGAGCTGCCCAGTCCGTATGCCGGCGTGGTCTCGGACCTGCTGGTGCCGGAGGGCCAGACGGTGGAGGTCGGCACGCCGATCATCGCCGTCGCCCCCGAAGGCGCCCAGCCCGCGCCCGCCACACCGCAGCCCGCCGCCGGAACCACCGCCAATGCACAGGTACCGGAGCAACCGGTACCGAATGCCGCCCCCGAGGCCGGCCCGCTGGTTGGTTCCGGCCCCAAGGCCGATCCGGTCAGGCGCCGGCTGCGGCGCGGCAGCGCCTCCTCAAGTGCCGGAACAACGACGGCGGCGCGCGGCTTCGGGCGTCCGTCCGGCAAGGCGACCGCGCCTGCCGCCATGCATCTGCCCGAACCGCACGGCCAAGCACAGCACGTGCCGCCGGTTTCGACCGACGACGACGCTGCCGTTCCCGGTTCGGTCCCCAGCGGACACCGGGGCGAAGCGGTCCAGGCGGCCGTATCCCGGCTGCTGACGCGGGTGCTGGCCAAGCCTCCGGTCCGTAAGGCCGCAAAGGATCTGGGCATTAACCTGGCCGACATCACCCCTACCGGCAAGGGCGGCGAGGTGACCAAGCAGGACCTGCTCAGCTACCAGGCCCAGCGCGAGGCTGAACAAGCTGCCGCCCCCACGTTCTGGGCGCCGCGGAAGGGCCTGCTGGACAACCGGATCGAACGTATTCCGGTCAAGGGTGTTCGCAAGGCCACCGCCAAGGCGATGGTTGAGTCGGCCTTCAGCGCCCCGCACGTGAGCATCTTCGTGGACGTGGATGCCTCGCGGACCATGGAGTTTGTGCAGCGGCTGAAGAAGTCCCGCGACTTCGAAGGGATCAAGGTGTCCCCGCTGCTCATCCTGGCCAAGGCGGTCATCTGGGCAGCGGCGCGCAACCCCAGCGTTAACGCCAGCTGGGTGGAGGGGGAGTCCGGCGACGAGATCCACGTTAAGCACTTCATGAACCTGGGCATCGCGGCCGCCACGCCGCGCGGCCTGCTGGTCCCGAACATCAAGGACGCGCAGGACCTCTCGCTCAAGGAACTCGCGGTGGCGCTCAACGAACTGGCCACCACTGCGCGCGCCGGCAAGACCAAGCCGGCGGACATGCAGCACGGCACCCTGTCCATCACCAACATCGGGGCCCTCGGCATCGATATCGGCACACCGATCATCAACCCGGGCGAAGTCGCGATCGTCGCCTTCGGCACCATCCGGCAGAAGCCGTGGGTGGTGTCCGGCGAAGTCATCCCGCGCTGGATCACCACGCTGGGTGGCTCGTTCGACCACCGCGTGGTGGACGGCGACCTTTCTGCCCGGTTCATGGCGGACGTCGCCGCCATCATGGAAGAACCGGCGCTGCTGCTCGACTGACGCCACGCCTGGCTCCCCTCGGCTGACGCCGTCGACCGGTGCCGGCGCGCGGCGGCGACGCGTTCGCCGCGGCCGGCCGGTGCCCGCCGGCGCCACGGTTGCTAGGATCACCGTGTGGCGAGGAGGAGCACCATCACGTGACCAATCCAGCAGGCAATGCCCAGGCGAGCACCGTCGTCGAACCCGCAGTGACGCCGACGGCGGACCTGTACGACGAACGCGGCGACGAGCTGGCCTCGGTGTCGCTCCAGTTTGGCAACTTCGGCGGCCGGGCCGCCTTCAGCGGACCGGTCCGGACCATCAGCTGTTTCCAAGACAACGGGCTGGTGAAGTCCGTGCTCAACTCCCCGGGGGACGGCGCGGTACTGGTGGTCGACGGCGGAGGATCCGTGGAGACGGCGCTGATGGGGGACATGATCGCTGCCGCCGCCGTGGCCAACGGCTGGTCCGGCGTCATCATCAACGGAGCGGTCCGGGACCGGGCAGCCCTGGCACAGCTGCCGCTCGGGATTAAGGCCCTCGGCAGCAACCCGCGCAAAAGCGCCAAACAGAGCCGCGGCGAAACGGACGTCCCGGTGCAGATCGGGGGAGTGGTCTTCCGTCCCGGCGCTACGGTCCACGCCGATCTGGACGGAATCCTCGTCGACGGCTGACGGCACGGTACAGTCGCCCCATGACTGCTTCGTTCGACGCCGAGGTCGCCGCCGGGATCATGCAGGGTGCGGCAGACTTCTCCGGTGCCATCCACGTCCGCCAGCACGGGAAGGTCCTGCTGGATGAGGCCTACGGTGTGGCCACCCGGCGTTGGAACGTGCCGGTCAGCACGAACACCCGGTTCGACGTCGCGTCGGTGACCAAGCTGTTCGCTGCCGTGGCCGTGCTGCAGCAGGTCGACGCGGGGACGCTGAGCCTGGACGGACTGATCCACGACCACGTGGACCTGGCCGGCACGCAGATTCCGGCCGACGTCACGCTGAAGCAGCTGCTGACTCACACCTCGGGCATTGCCGACGACGCGGACGAGGAAGCGGGCGAATCCTACGAGGCGCTCTGGCTCGAGCGGCCCAATTACTCGGTGACACAGACCGCGGATTTCCTGCCGCAGTTTGTCCACAAGACGCCGAACTTCCCGCCGGGCCAAGGCTGCCGCTACTGCAACGTGGGCTATATCCTGGCGGGCTTGGCCCTGGAAAAGGCGACCGGAAGCAGTTACCGAGACTACGTCGTCGACCAGATCTTTGCCCCCGCCGGGATGACGGCAGGGTTCTTCGACATGCGCCAGGCGGTCCCGGATGTGGCAGAGGGCTGGGAACCGGCGGCTGACGGAACCGGCTGGCGGTCGAATATCTACAGTTATCCGCCCATCGGATCCCCCGACGGCGGAGCTTACGCCACCGCGCGGGATCTGGTGGTCTTCCTGGACGCGGTCAGGACGGGACGGCTGCTGTCGCCCGAAACCACGGAAGCCTTTCTCACGCCCCAGGTCAAGCACCACGAAAACGGCGACCAGCTCGTGGAGTACGGGCTCGGGCTGGAATTTCGCTCTGTTGCCGGACGGCTGCGGTCCGTATCCAAGGACGGCATCAATACCGGTGCCAGCGCCATCGTCGAGTATTTTCCGGACCACGACCTGACCTTGGCGATGGTCTCCAACGCGGAGGACGGCGTCTGGGGTCCGCTGCGCAAGATCAACGCGCTGATCCAGTAAGCCGGCTGCGGCGGCGACGCTGCGCACGCTGTGAAAGACTGGGCGCATGAGTAACAACAGGCCCTCGGGTCAGCGCCGCAACGACTCCGGGGTACCCAGGATCGACTGGAAGGGCACGCTGTGGGCCATGGCTGCCGTCTTCCTGCTGAGCTACGTGATGATCTGGCTGGTTCCCGGCCTGCATCCGATCCTGCGCATCATCATCGTGATCGGGCTGTATTTCGCCGGCCGGTACGTGTACTACCGCTACGTCAAGAACCGGCGCCGGCCATAGCTTTCTCAAGGACCGGGGC
>NZ_JBLKRT010000062.1:0-7645 GCF_047607445.1 Arthrobacter sulfonylureivorans | reverse complement strand
GGCCTGCTCATCCTGGACGTCGATACCTCCCGCTGGGTGGTCCACGCCGACGCCATGTTCGGCTCGCTGGCACGCCAGGACCAGTGGCTGCTGCTCGTGTCGGCCTGGCTGCAACTGGACCGCGCGCCCTCGCTGGTGGGCGGAAGGACGCCGTCGGACACCGCCATCAACGCGCTGGCCGCCGAAGCGTCCCGGCCCGATGCACCGGCCGTCCGGCGCCGGGTGCTGGAGGCGCTGGACGAACTGTGCACGCCGGGGTCTGCGGCCGACAGCACCGACGGGCCGGACAATCAACCGGATTCCGCTGCCCCCGGCAGCACCCCGGCGCCCTCGCCGGAACAGGTCACCGGCTATCTGGTCTGGCGCCGGCCGCGCCAGCAGCGCCGGTTCGAGCGGTTGGTGCCGGGCATCCTGACCGAGGCGGCACGGCTGGGGCTGCTGGGTTCCGGCGCACTGACCGGGTTGGGACGCGCGCTGGCGCAGGACAGGCTTGCCGAGGCAGTTGAGCTGTTGGCCGCCCAACTGCCCGAACCGCTGCAAGAATTCGTGCTGCAGGCGGACCTGACGGCGGTGGCGCCCGGCTATCTGGCGCCGGACATCGCCGCCGAGCTGTCCCTGCTGTCCACCGCAGAAGGCCAAGGTCCGGCCACCATCTACCGGTTCTCGGCGGACAGCATCCGGCACGCGCTGGACGCGGGGCGCGAGGCGGCACAAATCCTCGGCTTCCTCACCCGCCACTCGGCCACCGGCGTACCGCAGCCGCTGGAATACCTGGTGGAGGACACCGCGAACCGGCACGGTGTGCTGAGGCTCGGCGCAGCCGCCAGCTTCCTGCGCAGCGACGACGCGGACATGCTGACCGATCTGCTCGCCGACCCGCGCACCGCCCGCCTGGGCCTGCGCCGGCTGGCTCCCACGGTGGCGGTCTCGCGCACCGCAAGCCGCGATCTGCTCGCCTCGCTGCGCCAGTTTGGCTATGCGCCGGCGCCGGAGGCCGACGACGGCGTGGCGCTGGGCGGCGCGGCGGGCACCGGCGGCGGCGTACCCGGCGGGGCACGCTTCAGCGGCAGCGGCAGTCTCGCTGCGGACAACACTCCAGCGGAGGGTGCCGCGACGGCGAAAGCCGGCCGGGCGCCGTCGTCGTTCCCGGTGAAAACCAACCCTTGGGAACTCACCGCCGAAGCCACCGACGCCCAGCTCGCGGCACTGCGGAGCACCGGAACCCCGGCTGGGCCTGCCGTAGAGGCGGGTCCGCTGCTGACCCTGGAAACGTTGCGGACCGCCATCCGGTTGAAGCAGCGCGTGCGGATCGGAATTGTGGATCCCGATGGCAACCACCGGCGCCAGGTCATGCTCCCGCTGTCCGTCAGCGGCGGCCGGCTTCGCGTGTTCGATCCCGACCGGGACAGCGAGCGCACCGTCTCGATTCACCGGGTAATGGACATTGAACTACTGGAGGGCAGCTAAATGGCCAACGGACCGTTGATCGTCCAGAGCGACAAGACGATCCTGCTGGAGGTGGACCATGAGCAGGCGAACGAGGCACGGCATGCCATCGCCGCGTTCGCGGAACTGGAGCGGGCGCCGGAGCATGTGCATTCCTACCGGATCACTCCGCTGGGGCTTTGGAACGCCCGCGCGGCCGGACTGGATGCCGAGCAAGTGCTTGACACGCTGCTGACCTACTCGCGCTTCCCGGTGCCGCACGCCCTGTTGGTGGACATCGAGGAGACCATGTCCCGCTACGGGCGGCTGCGGCTGGAGAAGGACCCGCAGCATGGCCTGGTGCTGCGCACTACCGACTACCCGGTCCTCGAAGAAGTCATGCACGCCAAGAAAATCCAGCCGCTGCTGGGACCGCGGATCGACGCCGAGACCACCGTGGTGCATTCCTCGCAGCGCGGTCAGCTCAAGCAGCTGCTGCTCAAGCTCGGCTGGCCAGCGGAGGACCTGGCCGGCTACGTCGACGGCACGCCGCATCCGATCGCCCTGGCCGAATCCGCGGAACCCGGCGGCTGGCAGCTGCGGCCGTACCAGCGGCTGGCCGTGGAGAACTTCTGGGCCGGCGGTTCCGGCGTCGTCGTCCTGCCCTGCGGCGCCGGCAAAACACTGGTGGGCGCTGCCGCCATGGCCACCAGTTCCACCACCACGCTGATCCTGGTGACCAACACCGTTGCCGCCCGGCAGTGGAAGGACGAACTGGTCCGGCGGACCACGCTGACCGCCGAGGACGTGGGTGAATATTCCGGATCGGCCAAGGAGGTCCGGCCGGTCACCATCGCGACCTACCAGGTCCTGACCATGCGCCGCGGCGGGCTGTACCCGCACCTTGAGCTGCTGGACGCCAACGACTGGGGCCTGATCATCTACGACGAGGTGCACCTGCTGCCGGCACCGATGTTCCGGATGACGGCCGATCTGCAGGCGCGGCGGCGGCTGGGGCTGACCGCTACCTTGGTGCGCGAGGACGGCCGCGAGGGTGAAGTGTTCTCGCTGATCGGGCCCAAGCGTTACGACGCCCCGTGGAAGGACATCGAGGCGCAGGGCTACATCGCTCCGGCCGACTGCGTGGAAGTCCGGGTGGATCTGCCGCGGGACGAGCGGGTGGCCTATGCCATGGCCGACGACGGCGACAAGTACCGGCTGTGCGCGACGTCCCCGACCAAGACGCCGGTGGTGGATGCCCTGGTCAAGGCGCACGAGGGCGAACAGCTGCTGGTGATCGGACAGTACATCGACCAGCTGGACGAGATCGCCGAGCATCTGGACGCCCCGGTGATCAAGGGCAGCACCTCCGTCAAGGAACGGCAGCGGCTGTTCGACGCGTTCCGCCGCGGCGAGCTGCAGACCCTGGTGGTATCCAAGGTGGCCAACTTTTCCATCGACCTGCCCGAAGCCACCGTGGCCATCCAGGTGTCCGGGTCGTTCGGTTCCCGGCAGGAGGAAGCCCAGCGTCTGGGCCGGCTGCTGCGACCTAAGGCGGACGGCCGGTCCGCACGGTTCTACAACGTGGTGGCGCGGGACACATTGGACCAGGACTTCGCCGCCAAGCGCCAGCGGTTCCTGGCCGAGCAGGGCTACGCCTATACCATCAAGGACGCCAAGGACGTGGTGCAGGGGTAAATCCGGCGCTGTGGCTGGCCGCATGGACCTACGCTATTGCCCGTCGGACCGACCGGGCCCGTCCGGGCGTACACTCGTGGCATCGTGATCCCTTGGAGGCCGCCATGGACATCGAAGACGACGTCGCCGCCCACTACGACCACCCGGGCCTCGAGGCCCTGATCCTGAATGGATTGGCTGCGCTGGGCCAGGATCCGGACAACATCGACCCGGACGTCCTGGCCGCGGCGGACCAGCTGCATATTGGCGGCACCGACGCCACGCAGTCTGTGGCCGAAGGTGCCGGCCTGCACGCCGGCATGCGGGTGCTCGACGTCGGCTGCGGCATCGGCGGCCCCGCCCGCTATCTAGCCCACCATCTGGGAGTCACCGTCCAAGGCGTGGACCTCACGCCCGAGTCGGTGCGGACAGCCGAATCGCTCACCCGGCGTTCCGGGTTGGAGGGACTAGTCCAGTTCAGCGTGGCCAGCGCACTTAGACTGCCGTTCGACGCCGGCACTTTCGATGCGGCGACGATGCTCCACGTGGGCATGAACATTCCCGATAAGGCGGCAGCGTTCCGCGAGATTCACCGCGTCTTGAAGCCGGGAGGCATCTTTGCCGTCTACGACATCATGTCCATGGACGCCGGCACGCCGCAGTTCCCGCTGCCTTGGGCGTCAACGCCGGCCTCGTCGTTCTTGGAAGACCGGGCCGGCTATCTGGCCGCGCTGGCTGCGGCCGGTTTCCGGCTGGAGGGCGAACGCAACCGGCACGGTTTTGCGGTCGAATTCCTGCAGCGGACCCAGGACAAAATGTCCGCTTCCGATGCCCCGCCGCTGGGCATGCACCTGCATATGGGCACGGACGCCAAGCGGAAGATCGGGAACCTGGCGGCTGGCGTCCGGCAGGGCGTTCTTGCCCCGGTGGAACTGTTCGGCCGCCGCGACTGACCCTCGCCGAGTCTCGGCGCAGGTCACCGCCGAGTCTCAGCGCAGGTCACCGCCGAGTCTCAGCGCAGGTCATGATTGCCTGCAGCATCCATTCAGCAAACTCCCAGAAACCGGGAGCACACTGGGAACGTGAAAAAGCTTGAGCCCGAAGCCAAACTGCTGGTCGTCGACGACGAGCCGAACATCCGCGAACTGCTGTCGACGTCGCTACGGTTCGCCGGGTTTGAAGTAGTGGCTGCCGCCAATGGCCGCGAGGCCTTGGACGCCGCCGAAGAACATCTGCCCGATTTGGCCGTACTGGATGTCATGCTTCCGGACATGGACGGCTTCACCGTGACCCGCAAGCTCCGAGCCTCCGGCCGCCATTTTCCGGTGGTCTTCCTGACCGCCCGGGACGAAACCGAGGACAAGGTCACCGGCCTGACTGTGGGCGGCGACGACTATGTGACCAAGCCGTTCAGCCTGGACGAGGTGGTGGCCCGCATCCGTGCCGTGCTCCGCCGCACCCGCCCGTTGCTGGAAGACGACGCCGTCATCCAGGTGGACGACCTGGAGCTCGACGACGATGCGCATGAAGTCCGCCGCGGCGGCGAAGTCATCGACCTCTCCCCCACTGAGTTCAAGCTGCTGCGTTACCTGATGCTGAACCCGAACCGGGTGCTGTCCAAGGCGCAGATCCTGGACCATGTCTGGGAGTACGACTTCAACGGCGACGCCTCGATCGTCGAGTCCTACATCTCCTACCTGCGGCGGAAAATCGACACGAATCCGGATGCGCCGCCGCTGATCCATACCAAGCGCGGCGTGGGGTACCTGCTGCGCACCGCCGACCGCCGCTGATCAATGGTGGAACGCTGGAGATCGGCATCCCTGCGGTCGCAACTGGTCCTGATCATGGGTGTGCTCATGGTGGCCACCCTGACCCTCATTTCGGTGCTGATCCTGACTCTGCTGCACGACACGCTGGTGAAGCAGCTCGATGCTGATTTGGTGAAGAACCAGCAGTCCATCTCTTCTTTCTTGGTCCGCGAGGCAACGAATCCCACCCAGACGTCCTACTCAGAGCGGTATTACGGCGCTTTGCTGTCGCAAGTCGGACAGATCACCCTAGACACCAACCCCACCGGCGACCGTCCGAATCTGCCGCCCCTGACGCCGGAAGACGCGTCCGACCTTCGGGGCCACGGTTTCTACGTTCCGGGGACGCAGCGGGACAGTGACGGCTGGCGCGTGTCAGTGTGGCCGCTGCAAAATGGCGCCGGTTCGGTCGCGGTGGCAGTCAGCTACAAGGATGTGAACGAGACCTTCAACAAGGTTTCGGTGAGCACTCTCCTGATCGGCGTCTCGGCTACGGTTGCGGCCATCGGGATCGCGTGGCTGGCGGTGACCCGTTCCTTCCAGCCCTTGAGCCGGGTGGACAAGACAGCCGCCGCCATTGCCGCCGGGGACCTCTCACGGCGCGTCGACGTGGATAACCCCGTCTCCGAGGTCGGCCGGCTCGCCAGCTCCTTGAATGCCATGCTCGCGCACATCGAGACGGCGTTCGCCTCCCGCACCGCCTCCGAACAGCGGATGCGTCGATTCATCCAGGACGCCTCGCACGAACTCCGCACCCCACTGGTCACCATCCGCGGCTTTTCGGAGCTGTACCGGCACGGGGCGCTGCAGTCCCCGGAAGACGTCGGCGCCGCCATGGGCCGCATCGAGAGCGAAGCCAAGCGCATGGGCCAGTTGGTGGATGACCTGCTGACGCTGGCCCGGGTGGACGAACAGCGCCCGCTCGAGGCCAAGCCGCTGGACCTTCTCATGCTCGGCAACGACGCCGCCTTGGACGCCAGGGCCAGCGCACCGGACCGTGAGATCAGCGTGGTGGGGCTCGACGGCGGTGCGCCCCGTCCGGCGCCGATCCTCGGTGACGAAGCCCGGCTGCGCCAGGTGGTGGCCAATCTGGTCACCAACGCGTTGCGTTACACCCCCGAAGGTTCGCCGCTGGAGATAGCCGTCGGTGTGCAGCCGGTGATCGACGACCGCTTGGATTCCGTCCTGGAGATCCGCGACCACGGTCCCGGAATCTCCGAAGACGAGGCTGCGCGGGTCTTTGAGCGCTTCTACCGGGCCGATACCTCGCGCTATCGCGAGACCGGCGGGACTGGCCTAGGCCTGGCGATTGTTGCTGCCCTGGTGGCCCAGCACGACGGTACAGTCCGGCTGACGCAGACGCCCGGCGGCGGCGCCACCATGTCCATCCGGATCCCCTACGAACCTCTGTCGGACGAGGACGAGCCCTTCGACCTCGGCTGATCCACAGCTCTCCCCCGCAACCGGGTTATCCACAATCCACCGATGGAGCCTCGCAGCAACTTCCGGCGCTGCCTAGCCTGAACGGTGTCGGATCGGAACACACCACCAGCGGAGGACATCATGGCCGTATTCCAGGTAGACAGCGAGGCCCTCGCCGCCAAGAGCATGGCGGTGCAGGGCACCATCGGGCGGCTGCAGGCGGAGGTGAACACCATGCAATCAGGGCTGCGCGAATTGGAGTCGCTCTGGACCGGGACTGCCGCAGCGAATTTCCAACAGCTCGTCACGGATTGGCGCGCCACCCAGCTGAGGGTGGAGGAATCCCTGGCCAGCATCAACGCGGCGCTGTCCCACGCCTCACAGCAGTACCTGCAGGCGGAGGAAGCCAACGCCAGGATGTTCCTGGCCTGACCGTTAGCCGGTCGGGAGAGGGCGCGGCCGCTCAGCCCTGCTCGGGTGTGCCTTGGTGGAAGCGCAGGCGCCACTGCTGGCCGTCCCGCAGCCACAGCGAACTGCGCAGAGCTGACCCCTCGCGGCGCACACTGCGGTAGGTCAACAGAATGCTGTCTTCGCCGAGCCGTTCGACGGCGAAGACCTCCAGCGAGGCATCCAGTTCGGGGCTTTCCTGTAGTTCGCTGACCATCGCGTCACGCGTCCACATCCGGCCGGACTCACCAATTTCGGCGAAGTCCGGGTGCAGCAGCACAGCCAACCGGCCAAAGTCTGCGCGGACCGAAGGGCTGAGCAGTTGCTGTTCCAACCGGACCACCAGCTCTTCTGGCGCTTCCTCAGCCGCATCGTCATCGGCGAAGTCCTCCAGTTCGGAGAACAGATCAGGTTCGGGCGTCACTGCCACAGTTGGCCGGGACCCGTTCTGTGCAGGCAGGGATGCCGCTGCCGGGGGAACCGCCGGGCCTGTTCCGCCTCGGCCGGCGCCGGCCGGGGCACCACCCAGAACTGCGCTGCCCGGGGTGCCCGGTCCATTGGGGTACCCCGGACCCGCCGGTGCCCCTGTACCGTTCTGGAACGCGAGGGCCACTGCTCGGGCCCGTTCGTCGGCGGCTTCGTTCAGCGGATGTCCAGCGTGGCCCTTGACCCACTCAAACTCGTAGCTGCGCCCCTTGATCACGGCGTCGATGTCCTTGAGCAAGTCGACATTCAGCACCGGTTTCCCGTCGGCCTTCTTCCAGCCGCGCCGCTTCCAACCCGGCATCCATTTGGTCACGCAGTTGATCACGTACTGGCTGTCGCACAGCACCCGCAGGTGCTCTTGGGGCACGTGCGCGGTG
>NZ_JBLKRT010000061.1:0-8673 GCF_047607445.1 Arthrobacter sulfonylureivorans | reverse complement strand
ATGATCCCCTCGTCGAGCAGTTCGCGCAGTTCGGCGCGGCCCAGCAGGTCGTTGAGCAGTCCCGGGTCCAGGGAAAGCGCGGCGGCCCGGCGTTCGGCCAGCGGGGAGTCGCCCTCGTAGAGGAAGCTCGCGACATAGCCAAAGAGCAGGGACCGCGCGAACGGCGAGGGCTGCTGCGTGGTGGTCTCCACCAGGCGGAGCTCGCGGCGTTCAATGCCGGCGGCAATGTCCTTGAGCGCGGGCAGGTCGTAGACATCTTGCAGGCACTCGCGCACTGTCTCCAGGATGATCGGAAAGGTCGGATACTTGCGCGCCACATCCAGCAGTTGGGCCGAGCGCTGGCGCTGCTGCCACAGCGGGCTGCGCTTGCCGGGGTTCTGCCGCGGCAGTAACAGCGCGCGGGCGGCGCATTCGCGGAAGCGGGACGCGAAGAGCGCCGAACCGCCCACCTCCGCGGTGACAATCTGGTCCAGTTCCTCGGGATCGAAGAGGAACAATTCGGCGCCGGGCGGCTCGTCCTCCATCATCGGCACGCGCAGCACAATGCCGTCATCGGCTGCCATCGCGGACCCGTCCAGGCCATAGCGCTGATGCAGCCGCGCGCCGACGGCCAGCGCCCACGGAGCGTGGACCGGCATGCCGAACGGGCTGTGCAGCACCACCCGCCAGTCACCGAGCTCGTCGTGGAACCGCTCCACCACCAGCGTGCGGTCGTTGGGAACGTCGTTGGTGGCCTGCTGCTGCTCGGCCAGATAGGCAAGCAGGTTCCCCGCGGCCCAATCGTCCAGCCCGGCGCCGGCCAGCCGCTCGCGCGCCGGTTCTTCCGCCGCCCCCGATAGTTCCCGGACAAAACGGCCCAGTGCCCGCCCCAGTTCCACCGGCCGGCCGAGTGAATCGCCCTTCCAGAACGGCAGCTTGCCGGGCTGCCCGAAGGCCGGCGAGACCAGCACCCGGTCGTAGGTGATGTCCTCGATCCGCCAGCTGGTCGCACCCAACGCGAAGACGTCGCCCACCCGGGACTCGTAGACCATCTCCTCGTCCAGCTCGCCGACCCGCCGGCCGCCGCGGTTCTTCTCGTCCTCGGACCCCACCAGATACACGCCGAACAGCCCGCGGTCCGGAATCGTGCCGCCGGAGGTCACGGCCAGCCGCTGGGCGCCGGGGCGACCGGTGATGGTCCCGGCCAGCCGGTCCCAGACAATGCGCGGGCGCAGTTCGGCAAACTCATCGCTGGGGTAGCGTCCCGCCAGCAGGTCCAGCGTGGCCTCGTAGGCGGAGCGCGGTAGCGTGGCGAAGGGCGCGGATTTGCGCACGACGTCGAACCATTCCTCCACATCGACGGCGCCGAGCGCTGTGGCCGCCACGGTCTGCTGGGCGAGGATGTCCAGCGGGTTGGCCGGAATGAACAGCGGCTCGATTCGACCGGCGAGCATCCGCTCCACCGTGACCGTGGTGTTGACCAGATCCTGCCGGTGTTTGGGGAACAGCACGCCCTGGGAGGTTTCGCCGACCTGGTGCCCGGCCCGCCCCACGCGCTGCAGGCCGCTTGCGACCGACTGCGGTGATTCCACTTGCACCACCAGGTCCACGGCGCCCATGTCGATGCCCAACTCCAGGCTGGAGGTGGCCACCACGCAGCGCAGCCGGCCGGACTTGAGATCGTCTTCGATCTCGGCGCGGGCTTCCTTGCTGACCGAGCCGTGATGGGCGCGGGCAAGGATGAGGTCCGCGCCGGACATCGACCCGGCCTGCGCCATGATCTGGGCCGGCGGCTTGGTCTGTGTGCCCGTGCCGGTTCCGGTGCCGGTGCCCGCACCCATGCCTGTGCCGGTGCCCATGCCCGTGCCCGTGCCTACGCCGACACCCGGGCCCGTGCCTGCGCCGACACCCGTGCCCTCGCCGGGGACTGCGTCCCAGACATCATCGCCGGCGAGGGAGAGGGCTTGGCGTTCACTCCAGATTTCGTTGAACCGGGCGGTGAGCCGTTCGGCCAGGCGGCGGGAATTGGCGAAGACGATGGTGGACTGGTTCTCGGCAATTAGGTCGACGATCTTCTCTTCGACGTGCGGCCAGATGGATGCGGGCTGCGCGCCCGGGCCGAGTTCTTCCTGGCTGGGCGAGGCCAGCGCCGTCATGTCCTCCACCGGGACCGTGACGGTCAGGTCCCACGACTTCCGCGCGGGCGGGGCAACAATCTCCACCGGGGCGTTGCCGCCCAGGAACCGGGCAACAGTGTCCAGCGGTTCCACCGTTGCGGAGAGGCCAATCCGCTGGGCCGGACGGCTCAGCACGGCGTCCAGCCGTTCCAGCGTGACCGCCAGATGCGCGCCGCGTTTGGTCCCGGCCACGGCATGCACTTCGTCGATGATCACGGTGTCCACCGAGGCGAGGGTCTCCCGTGCCTTGGACGTCAGCATCAGAAACAGCGATTCGGGGGTGGTGATGAGGATGTCCGGCGGATGTGTGAGCAGCCGGCGGCGTTCGTTGGCCGGGGTGTCGCCGGAGCGGACGCCCACGGTGATGGACGGGGCGGGCATATCCAGCCGTTTGGCGGTTTGGGTGATGCCGATCAGCGGCGCCCGCAGGTTCCGCTCCACGTCCACGCCCAGCGCTTTCAGCGGAGAAATATAGAGCACACGGGTACCCCGGGATTCCGCCTGGCCGCGTCCCGGCTTGGGTGCCGGCTCCGGCACCTCCAGTGGAAGGGTCGGCTCTGCTTCCGCGGCGGCGATGAAGGTGTCCAGCGCCCAGAGGAAGGCAGCCAGGGTCTTGCCGGAACCGGTCGGTGCCACCACCAGGGCATGCGACCCAGCGGAGATGGCATTCCACGCGCCGGCCTGCGCGTCGGTGGGCGCGCTGAAAGCGCCGGCGAACCACTCGCGGGTGGCCGGGCTGAAGCGTTCGAGCACAGACGTCGTCATACCGATGGTCTGAGCCTAACCCCCGTCGCCGACGGCGTGCAGTTCCGCGGCAGCGGAAACGGGGGGCTACGGGGCTTGGAACGTGCCCACCGTCATCAGCACCACTGACTCATCCGAGCAGCCGACGGTTTCCTGCTCGGCGATCAGCGAGTCCTTGCGGTTCGGCGGGTAGATCTTCACACCGGCCACGTCGGTCAGGCCGCATTCGTCGCCGTAGTTCTGCGCATTCGTCTGGCGCAGCTGTGCTGCGGCGGTGCCGCCCGGAGCCACCGTGACGGTGACCGTTTTGGCCTCGGAGTCCCGGTCTGCCGGAGCGCCGACCTGTTTGCCCTTGGCGTCGACGTAGGAGACGCCGGGGTAGCCCGCCAGAGTGCAGGACGAGTCGCTGGTGTTCGTGAGCACCAGTGTCCGGTAGACGCTGCCGGCGGCGCCGGCGCCCGGTTCTGTTTCGATGGAAGCGGCCAGCTGATCGGCGCTGCAGGAACCGTCACCGGCGCTGGCATCGGCACTGCTGCTCGCCTCCGGCGACGCGGCGGCGCTTTCGGTCTCCGTGGCATTTTCGGTCTCCGGGGCCGGTGCAGCGGACGACGGCGGTGCGCTGTCCTCCGGGCCGGCGGACGCCGGCGCAGCGTCGGGCTCCTGGCCCGGTTGGCCGCAGCCGGCCAGCAGCAGGGCGGAGCCAACGAAGAGGGCCGCGGCGGTCGGCCTCAGCCGGAAACGATTCATCATGCTCACATTAAACACCGCCGGCCGGTGGTCTGTCCGCAGTGGACAGCCCACCGGCCGGCAGCGGCCCTGGATCGGGAGGATCAGCCCTTCTGGCGCGTCCGGGCCAGCGCGGTCACGCCCGCTGCCAGCCCCAGCACGCCGGCACCGAGCCCGGTCCAGCCAGCGACCGCCGCGGCGCTATTGCCCGACCCATCGGTGCCCGGCGCTTCGGCGGCCTCGGCACCAGCGGAGGCACCGCCGTCGTGCTCTGCGTGGCCGTCCGCGACGGCTTCGCCGATCACGAACGAAGGAGCCGGGGAATCCAGATCATGCGGGTCCTGGCCCTCGGCGGGGACTTCGGCCCAGTTCGTCTCGCCCTTCTCGCAGGTCTGCAGGACGGGGAACGCCAGGGTTTCACCGGCGGTCTCGGGCAGCAGCACCTGCAGTTGCAGCGTGTCGCGCAGCCCGTCCGCCACCGGTTCCTTGGCGGTGAAGACAACTTGGCTGACCCGCTCGGTCACAGTGGCGCCGCTGGCCAAGGTCTTCGGCGTATCCAGGGTTTCGCTGACCTTCTCAACGTCCCAGCCGGGGTGCACGGTGGGCGTGGCGTCCACCAGCTGTTCGGGCAGCGAGATGCCGATCTTGGTGGTCGGTGAGCCCTCGCAGCCGTGGGCGAAGGCGAAGGTCAGCACAGAGCTGCCGCCAGCGGCGTTGTTCTCCGGCGTGACGTGGACGTGCGCGGAGGCCGCGCCGGCGCCGACGGCCAGCAGGCCGGCAGTGGCCCCGGCGGCGAGGGCGGTGCGGAGGGTAATGCGGTGGATGGTTTTCACTGGGGGTGCCTTTCAGGGGGCGCTGGGCAGGTTGCAGCCACAGCACCGGAAGAAGTGGGAATTCACATCGGGCGTCAGCCCGGAAGCGGAACGTTCACTTCCGCCGGCGGTCCCCGCAGCGGCACCAGCCTGACCAGATACGCGGTGTGCAGCGGTAGCGGAGCCTGGGTGTTGACCGGCAGGGACGCGCGGACGGGCGACGCGGTGGCGGTAGGCAATTGGACCAGCGGCCGCAGCCAGCCGGCCAGCGCCCACAGGGCTGCCTCGCCGCGAGCCAGCATCAGCGCGGTCAGTGCGGTCGCCAGCACGTGGGCGGCAAGCATACCCGGCGAGTTGCCGGTGTGCGCCGACGCGGACACGCAGTCGAGCGCCACTGCCGCATGCCCGGCATGGCCAAGGTGGCCGGCATGGCCGGCGTGTTCGGCCATCGGGCTGACCGGCGCGCACTGGACTGTTCCGAAGAGTTCAAAGGCCTGGTGCAGCGCCAGCTGACCGAAGGACAACACCGCCAGGACGGTGGCCGGCCCCAGCCGGCGCCCGGCCAGCACCATGACCGGCAGCCAGGTGAGCGCGCCCAGTGCCAGCACGACGGCGGCGGGCGGCAAGGCGCCGCCGGCGGCGGTGTGTGCGCCAGCGGCGAGGCAGAGCACGGCGGCGGCGACGACGGCCGACCGGCCGAAGCGCAGCGCGCTACCCATGGTCATTCATGGTGGTAGGGCCGCCCACCGGCGATCTCCTGGGCCCGATAGAGCTGCTCCATCAGGATCAGCCGGACCAGTTGGTGCGGAAAGACCAGTTTGGACAGGGACCAGACAAAGTCGGCGCGGCGGTGGATCGAGTCGTCCACCCCGTACGCACCGCCGATGATCAGCGTGACATTGCGCGAGCTGTCCAGCGGCTGCTGCAGGGTGCGGGCCAAGGTGGGCGAATCGATGTTCTTGCCGCGCTCGTCCAGCAGGATGACGAAGTCGTTGGCATGCTTGCCGGCGAGCTTGGCCAGCAGGGTTTCGGATTCCTCCCGGCGCGCGGCGTCATGTTCCCGGGAGGAATGCGGGATGGGCTGCCAGCTGACGTCGAACGGCTTCTTCATCCGCTTTTCGTAGCGGTCGATTCCCTCCGCCACCCATGACTCGTGCTTGCGTCCGATGGTGAGGATGCGCAGGCTCATCCGTCGGCTGCCGGGAACTTACGGACGGTCAGGATTTGCGCGGCGCGGCCCACCGGGCCCTGCTCATCGAACAGTTCGGTATCGGTCATGCCCACCCCGCCGGCGCCAAAAGTGACCCGGGTGTCCAAGCCGGTCCAGTCGCCGTGCGGCTGGCGGAACAAGTGGATGGTCAGGTCCAGGTTGGGGAACATGTACTCACGCGGGTCCTGCCGCACGGCCACCCCGTTCGCGGTGTCCACAATGCTGACGAAGCGGGCCAGCGGGTGGATGTCCTCGTCCAAGACCAACGGGTGCAACGGCCGCGCCCACACCGTTCGGTTGCCGGGCCCGCCGTCTGCGACCGTGCGGAACTCCGTGGCACGGATGAAGCCGCCGTCCCAGACGCTCTGCATCGGCGCCGGCGGGCAACCTTCCGGCCGCGGCAAGCCTTGATGCGCGGGACCGGCGACGGCTGCGGTATCGCCGGCGAGTTGCCGCCACACCTGGGCACGGATCGCGGCGCGGCCCTGTGCCATGAACGTGGCCTCCAGTAGTTCGATCGTCCGGCCGGGACGAAGCACCCGGGTCTGGATCTCGAATTCGCCGCCGTGGATGATGCCCAGGATCTCGAAGTTGAGGCGGCTCATCACCATCTCCGCGCGGGGGTGGTTGCGCAGAAGCTCGTGCACCATCAGCCCGGAAGCCGGGGCCATATGCTGCTCGTGGTCGTTCCACGCGCCTTGGGAATGCAGCGTGGAATGAAAGCGTCCGCCGTCCAGACGCACGTAGTACGCGTCCGGGACCGCACTCCCATCGGCACCCAGGTGCTCGACGGCGGCTGTGGCAGTGGAATCGACCATGCCACCACTCTAACTAAATCCCCAGACCCCGATGGCCGCTTGGGATCCCAAGGCCCCGATGGGCGCGCGGGGCTCTACCGTCTCAGCGCTGGTCCTTTGGGCGGGGATCGGCCGGGGTCGCCGGGGCCACAGGTTCGGCTGGCGGTGCCCAGTCCAGGATGGCCGGCACACCGATGGCGGCTTCGCAGTTTACCGGCGTGGGCTCTGAGGGCGGTGCCGGCGGATCCTCGTCGTCCTCTTCCGCCTCGTCCACGGCGTCCTGGTAGTCCTGCCTCGCTCGGCGGTAGTCCTGCTCTGCTGCAAGGTTGTCCGCTTCGCACGCTGCCAGGGCGTTGCGGTAATTGGCCCGCGCATTGTCGCGCCGGGTGAAGAATGCCGAGCGTTCGGCCAACGCCTGCTGGTAGACGTCATATTCCTTCCAATAGTCGTCCCACTGCGCCGCGATCTTGTCCCAGGCCTTGTTCACTTTCGCCACGGCGGCGGCATAGTCCTTGTACTCCTTGACCTCCCGCTGGTACCGGGCGTACGCGGCCCAGTAATCCAGCACGCCTTGCTGCCATTTTTCGACGCCGGTGGCGAGTTTGTCCTCCGCGGCGTGAGTACGTTCCCGGTTGGCGGCCGCAGCCTCATCGGCGTCGTAAGGCACCGGAGCCATTCCGGTGAAAGCCCAGCCGCAGCCCGGTCCCGCGGCGTCTTCGGCCAGCACCTTGACCTTGCTGGAGGTGGCGGGCTGGGCCACCGGGCTCTTGGGCGGTTTGGGCACCTTCCGGGCCTCCGGCATCAGCGGCCAGACCGGATAGCTCGGCTCAGCCGCGGGATGGGCAGCTTTGACCTTCAGCTTTGGGGCGGGCATCGGCACGGCCTGGTAGCCGGCGTCTGCCGGTACCTGCGGCGGTGAGACAGCGCGGATGGCCACTGTACTGGTGCGGGTGAAGGGCTTGTAGTCCTCCGTTGACCAGGGGGAGCGGGCGGCGTCGCCGGCGTCGGACTTCTGGTCGGCGCAGACGTCATTCAGCGTCTCGGTGAGTTTTTTGTCGAGCTGTCCGGCCAGCTTCCGCAGCCGTTCATCGGCCTTTCCCACCAAAAAGGTCAGCACGTCCCCGCGCCGGAACGTGACCACCTGCATGGTGCGCCCGCTCTTTGTGGTGTAGTCCCGGTGCGCCTCGACACCTGGGGTGTCCAGATCCTCGCCGTCGACATCGACCGAGCTTCCGGCACAGTCGGATGCGTTGTCCAGCAATTCATCCATTGCTTCGGCGCCGAGGCCGGCGGTGTAGGCCGCGCTGACCACCTGAACGCTTACTTTGCCCGCCTTGAAGGAACGGGCCACCGCGACGGACGGAGCAGCGCCGATGTCGCACGAGTAGGGCACCGGCAGCGCCACTGCGCTCTGCAGCGGGCCGTCCGGCTTCCATTTTTCCGGGGGTTCCTCCAGCAGCGCGGTCAGCGACGTGGACGCCGGGCTGTCCGCGAGCACGGCGCTGATTGCCACCGGGGTCGCAGCCTCGGCCACCGCGGGCGCCGGGTCGCGGGGGAGGACCATGGGCATGCCGGACAACTGCAGTGCCACGAGTCCGGTGGCGGTGACGGACGTCAGGCAGAGGACGCCGGTGGCGAGGGCAACAGCCGGATGCTTCTCGAAGATGGACATCGGGGCTCCTACGGCTGCTCGGGGACCGTGATGGCGGTGTTGCTGCCGGCACTGAGCGTGATGGTCACTTCCTGCCGGAAGGTCAGGATGCTGCCCGGCGGGGCCGACTGTTTCGTCACCACGTTCTTGCCGATGCGTGGATTCGGTTTGGTGGTCTTCTGTGCAATCACGGGTACCAGGTTGTTGCGCAGCAGCACGGTGATGGCCTCATTGACACCCAGCCCGCGGAGATCGGGCATGGACCGCGATGCCGCCACGCTGCTGGTCAGCGGATCGGCTTCGGGCATTGGCTCCGCGGGCAGGCCCTTGTGCAGGCCCTCCATGGTGTCCTTCCACACCGGGCCGGCCAGTTCCGAGCCAGTGAGGTCGCGGAAGGTCTTTCCATAGGCCCTCACCTTGGTCAACGGGTGCTGCGCGCCGCCGCGCGGATCACCCAGCCACACCGCCGTCGCATACTGCGGCGTGACGCCTACAATCCAGTTGGCGGCGAAGTCGTTGGTGGTTCCGGTCTTGGCGCCGGCCTTGCGGCCCTTCGGCATGCCCAGCACGCCCAGCG
>NZ_JBLKRT010000060.1:0-9139 GCF_047607445.1 Arthrobacter sulfonylureivorans | reverse complement strand
TTTCGGACGTTCCAGCCGCCCAGCAGGGCGTGCTCCATTGCCTCCTCGGCGGTGAACGAGTGGTCCAGCGTGGTGCCCAGTCGGTGCCATGCGTCCTCGCGTGCGGTGACGAACGCCGTGCGGCCTGCGAAGTTTTCCAGCTGATGTGCCATGTGATGCTCCTAAGTGAGTGGGTTGGTGCCTTGCGGTTTGTTTGAACTAATACAACAACAACTAAGTTAGGGCAGGGGTGGAGATAGGGCAAGCCCCGGCTGGCAACCAAGCCAGCCGGGGCGGTAACCCTACAGCCCGAGCGAGGCCGCCAAATGCATCACCAGGGCATCCGCGGACGGGTCCTCAGCCACCCACGGCAGCCCCTTCATCCGGGCAGCTTGGGCGACGGCATCGAGCGGGGTGGCCTCGTCCGCCAGCTCCCTGATGTAGTCCTCGACGCTGTACCGCGGCTTCAACTTCTCCTGCAGCAGCGCCACCACGTCGAGATTCGACACCAGCCGCACCGTGCGGGCGTCGTTGCGCTCATTCAGCACGCGCCAGCGGTCGAAGTCCGGGTGGTCGGAGTCGGCGCAGGCGTAGTGGATGCCGTACAGCCCCGCGCCCTCCCACATGTGCTCTCCGTTGAGCGGCCGGTGGGCGTTCCAGACCACGCGGCGGCTGAACGGGTCGGCAGAGTTGGACTGGTCGAGCATGACCCCCGGGGAGTATGGCTCCTTCCAGCGCAGCGCGTGCACGATGACGCCGGTGTCTGCGGCTACCACGACAGCACCTCGATCGCCCAGGACTCCAGCTCCTCAGCCCGGTTCTGCAGATACTCGCGCAGCGCCGTCTCTGTCGTGTCGTCGCGGTAGAAGCTCGGCATCTTGGGCGCCCAGTCGTCGTACGGCATCTTGTCGATCAGCGACCAGTGCCCGTCCGTGCCCAGCAGCTCCACCTTGGAGTCCTTGATCCTCGTGGTGTCCCTGCCAAACGTGGTGCGCAGCAGCCGCGCCTCCGGCGCTCCCAGCAGCCCCTCCACGGACGTGAACCGCACGAAGTCTGCGGAGTGGATTTGGTTGCGACGGCCGCCGTCTCGCGGGGCGCTGAAGCGCTCCTTGATCTTGACAATGTTAGGCATTGGTTTTCCTTTCGGTGGTGAATGAACTCCAGCGGGCGTGCTCCAGCCGGGCCACGTCGCCGTCCGCTAGTCGGACGACCGCTGAGGCGTGGCTGCCGGTGTGGGGCAGGCAGCTGAAGCAGTGGCAGGGCTCGATGCTGATGACCTCGGCGCCCCGCGCCTGCTGGACGCTGCCCTCGTAGTAGCGCGGCAAGGGCTCGTGTGCGGCCGCGCTCATGCTGCCCGCACCAAGTGCTTGAACAGCAGGACCAGCGCGGCGTCCTCCTGCTCGGCCAAGTCATCCTCGGCGTAAATGACCGAGTTGACCCCGCGGGGCTCCAGCGCTTGGCAGTACGTGCTGATGTAAACCCGGGGTTCGGTGCCGCCGCGCAGCACTGGCTGGACGGTGATCATCGTGTCGCCGTGCTGCCCGGCGCCTTCCCAGCGCCAGCGGTTCGACGGGTCGCCCTTCACCGGCTCGAAACCGGCTTCGGTCAGTGCAGTCTGGACTGCGATGTGGAGCATGGCCATTGGTGGGCCCTTTCGGTTAGGAGTGCCCCGGGACCGGCTGGCCCCGGGGTGCGGATCGGGTTAGGCGAACAGTGCGATCGTGCTGACGACCAGCTCCAGCTCCTCAACGCTGCGGGCCTCAACCCACTCGCCGTCGTAGTAGGCCGAGCGGACGTTGGCCTCGGAGCCGTCCTGCGTGTGGATGGCAACGATGATCCGAGTGGAGTCAAGCACCGGCGCGACGTGGATAGCGCGTGCGATGCCGTCCTTCATTACCGTGCGGACGTAGCCCACGTGGGTCGGAGTGATCACCGCGTCGAAGTCGTGCTCGGTAAGTGCGGCCTGCATGTTCAGCGGGAGGGTTTGCATTGGTCTGCCTTTCGGTTTGTTTTATTGACTAAAACAAACTTACGGCAGGGGCCGGGGCTGGGGCAAGCGTTACCAAAGGTTGCCCGCGTCCCACACGGCACCCCGGGACTGGGCCACGATCAGGCCACCACCCCTACGACGAGTCACAGGAACACAATGGCAAGGAAGGTCACCCCGAGGACCATCAACTATGCGGAGCGGCGGCGTAAGGCGCTGAACATGAGGTCGCTTCGCATGAGCTACCAGCAGATCGCAGACCAGCTCTACAAGGGCAATAAAGGCCACTGCTACAACGACATTCAGAAGGCCATGGATGAGTTGACGCGGGAGCCCGCGGAGGCGGTGCGGCTGCAGGAAATCGAGCTGCTGGACGTCATGGCGCGGGGCCTGATGAGCCGGGCTGCGAAGGGTGACGAGAAGGCGATCCAAGCCATGCTGAAGATCCAGGAGCGTCGCGCGAAGTACCTTGGCCTCGACACGCCGGTCCAGTTGGAGCAGTTGGGCGGCGGCACCGTCTCCGTGGTGTTCGACCCGGCGCTGAACGTGACTGGCATGGCTGAACCCGAACTCGTCGTAGACCCGATCGACTGATGGCTGAGGTTCGTTACGAATACGTCCCCCACCCGAAGCAGGCTGCAGCGCATGCGGTCCTCGTGGACGAGTTGCTGTACGGCGGCGCGGGCGGTGGCGGTAAGAGCCGGTGGGCGCGTGCTGAGGCCGTCAAGGCGTGCATGCAGGTGCCGGGCATGCGTGCCATCATCTTCCGCCGCACGTTTGGCGACTTGGAGCGCTCGGTCGTTGGCCCGCTGAAGCAGGAGATTCCGGCGCAGCTGGGCCGCTACCACGAGTCCAAGCACGAGTGGCGGTTCCGCAATGGCTCCGTGCTGGAGCTGGGGCACCTGCAGCGGGCAGCCGACCTCGACAAGTATCAGGGCGCGGAATATCAGCTCTGCATCTTTGAGGAGGCCACCCACTTCACCTTCCAGCAGTACATCTATCTGAAGTCGCGTCTGCGTGCCGCCGGTGAGGTGAGGGACGCGCTGGAGGCGCTGGGGCAGCGCCCGCGGATGATCCTGACGGCGAACCCCGGCGGCGTCGGCCACCACTGGGTGAAGAAACGGTTTGTGGACCCGGTGCCCCCGGGCAAGGTGTTCCGGGTCCGACCGTCGCTGGAGGAACCGAACCCGGGCACGCGCTGCTACTTCCCCGCCCGCGCCACGGACAACCCTTCGCTGAACGCCGAGTACATGGACGTCTTGAACGCGCTGCCGGAGAACCTGCGCAAGGCGTTGCGGGACGGCGACTGGAATGTGCTGGACGGGGTGCGGTTCGCGCAGTGGTCGGAGCCCTACCACGTCATCGAGCCCGAGGCGCTGCCCATCCCGATGCTGACCGGGCAGAAAGTGATCTGCGTGGACTACGGTTTCTCCGCCCCGTTCGCGGCCGTGTGGTTGTGCAAGCTGCACGACGGCCTCGTGGTTGCCTACCGGGAGGTCTACAAGACGGAGCTGACGGCAGTGCAGCAGGCGGAGCTGCTGCTGGAGCTGTCCCGGGAGGAGGAGGAGACGACCGGCGACCGGATTCCGGTGGTGATGGACCCGGCCATGTGGCGGCGTAACGACGCCGCGGCGCACAAGACCGGCCACCCGGACCTGCCGCCGGTGGGCTCCCCCGCGCACGACTACCAGACCGTGATGGGCCGGACGCCGATCAAGGGCGTGAACGCCCGCGTGCACGGCTGGGGCGTGCTGGACGAGAAGCTGCGAGTCCGCAAGGACGGCCTGCCCCGCTTCCTGACCTACAACACGAACCGCGACCTGATCCGCACGCTGCCCGCGCTGCCCCGGGACAAGAGCAACCCGGAGGACATTGACACGTCGGCGGAGGATCACCTTGCGGACGCGCTGCGGTACGGGCTGATGTATTTGGAGGGGCGGCGCGTGGGCAAGCCGCACAACGGCAGCAGCCCGGCCGGAGCCTCCACGCTCACGGCCGGGCTGCAGGGAGCCGGGTTCTAGCTCGGGTCCAGTCCATCCGTGCAGGCGGCGCAGTTGACCATGGAGGCGTCGTGAGTGACTGCCATGGCGTCCTTGGGGCTTAGTCCGCAGAGCGTTTCTGCGCTGCCCGGCACCAAGAAGCAGGTCCAGTGGTTGTGGGTCGGCGGCGGCGTCCACTGCCACCACTCTTTGCGCCCTTCTGGGAGCTCCTGGGGGACTGCAGCCAGCAGCGCCTTCAGGTCGGCTATGAACAGCGGCGCCGATTCTGCGTCCTTGTCCGTGTAGACCTCGTGGATGCGTCCGCCGGTGTCTTTCAGCCGGTCGAACTGGCGGACGTACTCTCGGACCCGGCCGATGGCTTCAGCGCTCATCGGCGTCCTCCTTGTCGGCTTCCTGCCGGGCGTCGAGCCAGTCGGTGAAGCTGCGCAGCGTGTCGCCGTTGACCACTTCTTCCTTCCAGTCGGAGTAGTCCCCGGGCCAGCGCCGGGTCTGGTCCCAGCCGGTCCCGGCGTCCTCGTCCTCCTCAACGATGGACTCGTGGCGGTCGGCGCAGTCCCCGCACCTGCCGTCGTACCCCTCGCCGTCGTCCAGCGTGTGGTCGTGGCACTCGCGGCAGAGGTTGTCGCTGGCCCACTCCTCCACTGCCTCGCCCATGGCGCTGAGCAGGTCCACGCGCTCCCCGTAGGCGGAGCGGTCCCCGCCGAACTGCTGGTAGGCGCCCTCGTGGTCGAGCGTGAACGCGGTGGCCCGGTTGTCGATACTGATGGTGCCGGTGATCTTCACTTGCTCTCCTCCATGGTGTCGGATACGACGATTGCGGCCAGCTCCAGCGCCCGGTCCAGCTCTACGGCAACCTCGTGAGCGTGGACGGCCTCAGCGTGCTGCAGCGCGGCGCCGATCCGCTGGTGCAGCTCCTGCGCTTCCTCGTGGCTGAGCATCAGTCGTCCGCCCCGTCCTCGATCGCGTCGAACCGCTGGCTGGGCTTGGCCCACATTTCGGTCACGTCGCCGGTTTCAGGGTTGGCCAGCTCCAGCTTGATGCTGCCCTTGGAGTCCACCTTCTTCGGTGTCGCAATGAGGGTGGACGCGCTGCCGAAATGGTAGAGCTTCGTGCCGGGGGTGATTTCTGCTGCGGTGATCTTCTTAGTCATTGCTGCCTCCTTGGATGAGAGTGATGATCTGGCTGAACAGGGTGGCGGGGACGGGGCGCCGCTCTCCGGTGTCGTTGTCGAAGCCGGTGATGACCACCGGCCCGGTAATGGGGTCGCGCGGGTTGTGGCCGCCGAACTTCACGAGGACGACGTGGGCGACGGGGTTGTACTCCAGCCCGATGATCTTGGCATCCTCATTGCCGTAGGCTGCCCAGCCGTCGTCCAGCGGGGACGGCAGCCCCTCGATGTAGCCGCCTACGGCCTGCTGCAGCGCTTCCAGCGTGTTGGGCAGGTCTGCCTGCATTACTGACCCGTCCGGGGCAATAGTGATCGCTTGCATGGGGTTACTTCCCTTCTATGAGCCCGTAGGCGTTGACGCGGTATTCGATGATTTCGATGCAATCTTTGAGCGTTTCGGCGGTCCCGGTGACCGGCGCCTCGCGGCCGTCCTTGCGCGGCCACGCCCAGTTGAGCTTGCCGAACAGGTGCCAGTCCCACGGGTAGTTGTCCCGGCCGTATTCGCCGGTGCGGTCTATCCGGGCTACGACGCGCCCGGCGGGGTCTACGAGGTGGTACGCTCCGGCGTCCAGCTTCTTGCGGGTGAGCTTCATGGCTGCTGCCTTTCGGTTGGTGGGGCGGGCCTCGCGGCCCGCCCCGGGGGTTTGCTACTTGGCGAACTCGTCGGCCATCTTCTCCACAGTGTCCAGCTGCTCCAGCTGCTCCATCAGGGTCTTGACGGCCTCAGTTTCGCGGGCGATTTCGGCTGCGGCGTTGCCCATGTTCAGCTCGGAGTAGTAGACGCCGCGCTCGATCATCTGGCGCTGGCTCCGCATCAGGCGGTCCATGTTGTCCAGTGCTGAGGCGTGCTGTTTCTGGTGCCAGGCGAGCTGGGTGTTGATTGCCATGCGGAGTGCGCCCATTGCGGTGAGCTGGGTCTGTGCCATGTGAAGTGCCTTTCGGTTGTTGTTTGAACTACTAAAACAAACTTACGGCGGGAGGGCCCCGGGGGCAAGCCGGGCGGGGCAACCTTGCGTAACCCGGCGCCCGGCGGCCGTGTGGGCGGCGCTCCCGGGCTGGGAGGCGCGGTCCCGAGTGCTGGGGCGCTCTCGGGCTGGGAGCGCCCCAGGCGGGCCTAGAGGCCGAAGCCTGTCGGGAGGATCGCGCCGTGCTTGGTGTTCTCCTTCATCTTCGCCTTCAGCTTCTTGGCGACCAGCTCCTCCGTGGGGACGCCGTTCAGCTGCAGCAGCTCCACGATGCGGCGGGCCTTGGCCAGCTCTGCGGCGACCTTCGGGGCCTGCCGGGCGGCGTGCTCTGCTTCGCTCTCGTCGTTCGGCTTCATCGGGATGCCGTGGGCCGGGCTGCCGACCTCCGGGTACCATGCGGCGTAGTAGGCTGCGGTCCCAATGACCTGTCCCAGCTCGTTCTCTGCGGCCCGCTGCGACTTGAACACCGCTTCGCCGTCCTCGTTCACGATGGCTGCGGCTGCTGCTGCAGTGCGCTTGGCCTCGCGCTCGGTGCGCTCTGCTTCGCGTGCCTCGCGCTCGGCTGCGAGCTGCGGGATCGTGGTCGGCTTGTTGACCGGCGCGGTCGGGAAGCACACGGTGCAGGCGGCGTCTGCTGCGGCCTCAACCAGCTCCTCCTCGTCGGCGCCGCTGTACTCCGGCAGCCACATCTGCGTGGTGTCCCAGCGGAGCGTGCTGCAGCCGGTCCAGCGGTGCACGTGACCCCCGGGGACGTACACGAAGCGGGTCCAGCGCCCGGCTTCTTCGATCTTGCGCAGCGGCGCGGCCTCGGCCTGCAGCGCCAGCTTCTTCTCGCGCAGTTCAGCAATCCAGCCCTCGTTGACGCGGCGGGCCTTGCTGGCGGACTCGATGCGGTGCTGGGTGATTGCCAGCTCCTGCAGCAGCGGGGCCAGTGCCTCGTCCGTGGTGCGTGCGATCGTGCGGAGTGCCTGCTTGGTGTTCTGTGCGTTCTGCATTGTTCTGCCTTTCGGTTTGTTTGAGCTAATACAACAAACTTACGGCTGGAGCTGGGGCAGGGCAAGCCCCGGCGGTAACCTTGCGGCCCGCCGGGGCAACCTTTGCGTCAGAGGAACCCGTCAATGCTCCCGTCCGGGTTGGAGCGGAAGGCCACG
Organism: Arthrobacter sulfonylureivorans; assembly: GCF_047607445.1. Classification (GTDB taxonomy): domain Bacteria; phylum Actinomycetota; class Actinomycetes; order Actinomycetales; family Micrococcaceae; genus Crystallibacter; species Crystallibacter sulfonylureivorans_A. The sequence goes on along the minus strand of NZ_JBLKRT010000060.1, from coordinate 1,889 downwards.
GCGGGCTTCTTCCACTTCAGCTTCACGATGCTCACGCTCGCGCTCTCCTCCTGCGTCGTCTCCACGTCGCCGTCGAACCGCGGGTAATACTGCTGCAGCTCCTCCCACTTCACCTCCTCGCCCATGTCGCGGGCCAGCTCGCGGATGGCCCAGCGGCGGAGCTGCATGGTCATGATGGGCAGCCTCTCGATGCCCGTCCGGGTGATGCGCACCGTGGCGGAGCGGCGGGGGCTGTTCTGGATGACGTCAACGGAGATTTGCATGGTGGTCATGGGGACTGCCTTTCGGTCGGTCGGTTGGTGGTGGCCGGGGGCTGGTTGCCCCCGGCCGGGTGGTGCTACTTGCTGGCGGGCTCCTGGGGGACGAAGCGGACTAGCCAGCGCCCGCGGCGCTTGCCGGTGGTCGAAAGCTCCTTCCAGTAGATGCCCTGCTCGCGCAGGTCCTCGTGGGCGATGCGCAGGGCCCGCTCGTCGGTGTCTGCCTCGACCAGTACGTACTGGCCCTCTGCGTCGGAAAGGATGCGGAGCATGTTGTGCCTTTCGGTAGGTTGTTTGAACAATGCAAACATATTTATAGACGGCCGGGGATGGCAAGTCCTGCGGGTAACCTAGCAGCCCCGCCGGGTAACCCGTAACCTTGGGCCCGGCCCGGGTAACCCGGTTGCCCTGCTCTCGGCATGCGCATATATTTGTTGTATTAGTTCAAACAACCGAAAGGGCAGGGCGATGCAGGCAACAGCAGCAGAACTCAAGGCGATGGACGTTTTCAAGTACGAGGCACACACCTACCGGGTCACGGCAGTCCGCACCGAGCAGGACGGCAGCGTATGGGTCCGCACGGTGGGCAGCGAGTACGAGATGGGCTTCTACAACGACAGCCCGGTGGAGCTGCTGGAGCGAGCCCCGCGCCGCCCGGCTCGCCCGGCAGAGCCCGAGTGGTACGCAGCCAGCCGCAGCAAGGCCCGCGAGTACCAGCGGGAGCTGGACCGGTACAAGGGCTTCGGGGCGCACACCGACGAGGGGCAGGGCTTCATCGTTTTGGACCGCAAGGACGCTCAGGGGCGCACCCGCCGCGAGCATCGCGAGTACACCACCCGGCAGGGGTTCCTCAACGCGCTGATCCGCATGCACTCCAACCCGCAGACGTTCGAAGTGGTAGCGGTCGAGGAGGGCGGCTGGGTCACCAAGGGCACCTACTAGAAATCGGGGCGCCGGGCGGCCGAAAATCGCCCGGCCCCGCCCGGTTTTTACTGATTGGGATGCCCAATGGCGCAGCGTAGCGACTGGTTGGCTGCCCCAATCAGTTGTGGATAACTGGCAAATTCCGCGGGACCATGCGGCGGCAACCCGATGAGTCATCGGATGAGTCATCGGAACAACTAGCAACAGGCAACTAACAACAAGCAACTCGCGCATGTTCCGTTGGGTGCGTGCTTTCGTTTTGTGAATGATTGAAGAAAAAATCAATCAACGTTGGCTTAGGGACGCGGGCGCGTGGGCGCGGGCGTGGGTTACGCCTGGGGGCCCGTGGGTTACCCCGGCCGCTTGCCCGGCCCCCGGCAGGCTCATAGTGTTTGTTGTAGCAGTTCAAACAAACAAGCAACCGAAAGGCAGAAGAACATGGAGCAGAACCAGGCACCGGAGTGGGCAGTTGTTGGGGCAGAGGCTTACATCGAGAACCGCAGCAGCTACGAAGATCGCATCGGCGCGAAGGTGGTCATCACGAAGGTGCTCAAAACCTGCGTGGTAGTCGAGGGCGAGAACCACAACGGCAAGTTTGAACGCCGCTACCGGATCGAGTGGAACGGGTCGCTGGTCCGCACGAAGAAGGCTGGTGCCGACGAGTACGTGGACGAGAACCACTGGCGCCGGGACCGCCTCGTGTCGCTG
>NZ_JBLKRT010000059.1:0-12251 GCF_047607445.1 Arthrobacter sulfonylureivorans | reverse complement strand
CGCCCAGACCGAGCTGGAACTGCAGCGGCTCACCGAGGACCGCAAGGTCAAGGGCGCGGAAGGTATCGCTGACCTGCTGCGCCTGCTGGGACCGCTCACGACGGCGGAGATCGCCGCCCGCGTCCAGCCCCCCAACCCGGTGGTCGGGTCTCTGCTCGGCGCTGGCGCGCCTCCGCCGACCACCGACGAGACCACCCCGGTGATCGACCAAGCGAGCGCCGGCCCCCCGGTCGTCGACCAAGCGAGCGCCAGCGAGCGCGCGGAGACCGGGTCTCTACTCGGCGCTGGCGCGCCTCCTTCGACCACCGACGACGCCACCGCCATCGCCCACGTTGAACCTCTGCTCGCCGAATTGGCCAAGGCCAACCGCGCTTTGAAGGTGGGCGTCGCCGGCGTCGAACGCTGGGCCGCAGTGGAAGACGCCGCCCGGCTCCGCGATGCCCTCGGTGTCCCGTTGCCGGTGGGAGTGCCGCTGGCCTTCATCGAGCCCGTGGCCGACCCACTGGGCGACCTAGTCAGCCGCTACGCCCGCACGCACGGCCCCTTCACCGCCACCGAGTGCGCCCGCCGGCTGGGGCTAGGCCCCGCCGTCGTCCATACCGCGTTGCAGCGCCTGCTCAAGGACGGCCGCGTGGTGGAAGGCGAGTTCCGCCCGGGCGGTGCGCCGGATGCCGAGGACGGCGGGGCCCCGGGCAACGCAGCCATGGTCGACGGGCAGCGCGCTACGGCCCTCGCTCCGGACCAGCGCCAGACCGAGTGGTGTGACGTCGAGGTGCTGCGCAAAATCCGCCGCCGCTCGCTGGCGGCGCTGCGCAGGGAAGTCGAACCGGTGGACCCTGCCACCTACGGGCGGTTCCTCCCGGCCTGGCAGAATGTCGGGGCCAAGCTGCGGGGACTGGACGGCGTGGTCACGGTAGTGGACCAGCTGTCCGGTGTCCCCATTCCCGCCTCGGCGTGGGAACCGCTCATCCTGGCGTCACGCGTGTCCGACTACGCGCCGTCCATGCTGGACGAGCTCACCGCCACCGGCGAAATCCTGATCGCCGGCGCGGGCTCGATGCCCGGCAACGACGGCTGGATCAGTCTCCATCTGGCCGACACCGCGCCGCTGACGCTGAATCCACCATCAGATTTCGAGCCCAGCGTCCTGCAGTACGAACTGCTGAACGCACTCTCCGGCGCCGGAGGCTACGGCGGCGCCTACTTCTTCCGGCAACTCTCCGACTTGCTGGCAGCCAACGGCACCCAACCGGGGGACGACGCCGTCGTCGGCGCCCTGTGGGACCTGCTCTGGGCCGGGCGGATCACCAACGACACGTTCGCCCCGGTGCGTACGCTGCTGGCCGGCGGCACCACGGCACACCGGCAGCGCAACGCACCGCCTCGGGCGCGGTCGGCGCGGTTGGGGCGGATGGGTCGGATGCACGGATTGGGCGGGGCCGGCCTGCGTCCGGGTCCCGGTGCCGGCCCGGGCTCCGGCGCCGGCCTGCCCCGGACCGCACCGCCGAATGCCGCCGGCCGCTGGTCCCTGCTGCCGGCCCCGGAAGCCGATCCCACCGTGCGGGCTCACGCCACCGCCGAACTGCTGCTGGACCGCTACGGCGTGGTCACCCGCGGATCGGTTGCCGCCGAATCGGTGCCGGGCGGCTTCGGCCTGATGTACAAGGTGCTGGGCAAGCTGGAGGAGACCGGCCGCTGCCGCCGAGGTTACTTCATTGAGCATCTGGGGGCCGCCCAGTTCGCCGTCTCCCCCACGGTTGACCGGCTGCGCTCCTTCAGCCGCGACGCCCAGCTGGGTGAGCAGGCGCCCACCGCCGTGGCCTTGGCCGCGACCGATCCGGCCAATCCCTACGGCGCGGCCCTCGCCTGGCCGGCGCAGGAGTCCGGCCACCGGCCGGGGCGCAAGGCAGGCGCCCTGGTGGTATTGGTGGACGGCGAGCTGGCCCTGTATTCCGAACGCGGCGGCAAGACGCTGCTGGCGTTTACCGAGGACGAGGAGTCGTTGGCACTCTGCGGCCGGGCCTTGGTGCAGGTGATCCGGCGCGGTGCAGCGGACAAAATGGCGGTGGAGAAGGTCAACGGCGGCCCCATCCTGGACACGCCGCTGGCCCGTGCGCTGATGGATGCCGGTTTCTACTCCACTCCGCGGGGACTGAGGTTCCGTGCCTGAAGGGGACACGATCTGGCGTGCCGCCCGGCGCCTACACGCGGCGCTGGCCGGTCAGGAGCTCACCGGCAGCGACTTCAGGGTGCCGCGCTACGCCACACTGGACCTGTCCGGGCAGACGGTGGACGAGGTCCGCTCCCGGGGCAAGCACCTGCTGATGCGGATCGGCGGGCTCACCGTGCACTCACATCTGGGAATGGACGGCAGCTGGCAGATCTACCAGCGCAACGAGCGCTGGCGGAAGCCCGCTTTCCAGGCCCGCCTCATCCTCTCCACCAGCACGACGACGGCGGTGGGCTTCGCGCTGGCCGAGCTGGACGTGGTGGCGCGGACGGACGAGGACAAACTGGTGGGCCACCTGGGACCGGACCTGCTCGGGCCGGACTGGGATGCTGACGAGGCCCTGCGCCGACTGCGCCAGGAGCCCGACCGTCCGATCGGACTGGCCCTGCTGGACCAGCGCAACCTCGCCGGCATTGGCAACGTCTACCGCTGCGAGGTCTGTTTCATCGCCCGGGTGCACCCGTCCACCCCGGTGGGACAGGTGCCGGATCTCCCGGCCATGGTGTTGAAGTCCAAGCAGCTGCTGGAGGTCAACAAGGACCGCAGCAGCCGCAGCACCACCGGGTCGCCCGCCCGCCGCGAATCGTTCTGGGTCTACGGCCGGGCCCGCCGCCCGTGCGCCCGCTGCGGGACCCCGATAGCCCACGACCTGCAAGGCAATACCGAAACAGACCAGCGAGACGTCTACTTCTGCCCGCACTGCCAGCCGCTTGCCTCCTGATTGCGCTCCCCTGTGCACCGCAGCCGGGCCCTTCCCGGCGTAGGCCGGGCAGTACGAACCGTAAGATGGTGACGACAAGAGACGAAGGGGGCCCATGAGCTGGCTGCAGACGATTCCGGCTGTGCTGGTCGCCATCGTCCTCGTCTTCGGACCCGGCCTGCTGTGGGGCGCCGTGCTCGGCTTGCGCCGGCTGTCCCTGGTGGCACTGGCTGGCCCGTTTGGCGTCACCGCCATTGTGCTCGCCGCCGAACTGGGCCGCCTGATCGGCCTGCGGTGGGCATGGCCGCAACTGCTGGCGGTCACCGTGTTGGTCGCCGCCGTCCTTTGGCTGCTCCGCCGCAAGCTGGGCCACCGTCTGCACCGGGATCCGGAAAAGCCGAACGTACCGGCCCCCTGGCGCGCGGTTGCGCTGGCCTGGGCAGTGTCGGCGGTGCCGCTGGCCGCGGCGATGATCTTCATCTTCGGTGCCCCGGACAACATCGCGCAGTCGCACGACAACATCTTCCATCTCAATGCGCTGCGCTACATTTCCGACTCCGGCAACGCCTCCTCGCTGACGCTGGGCTACCTGGGCACCACCGACCGGGGTGTTTTCTACCCGGCAGGCTGGCACGATGTGGTCTCGCTGGTGATGATCACTGCCGGTCTGCAGCCGGCGGTGGCCATCAACGTCACCAACCTGGTACTGATCACCGGCATCTGGAGCACCGGCTGCCTGTTCATGGTCAGCCGCATCACCGGCGAGCGCACCATGCCGTTGCTGGTGGCTGCGGTGGTCTCGCTCTCCTACAGCAGCTTCCCCTACCTGCTGCTGGAATTCGGTGTGGTCTATCCGTTCATGCTCTCCATTGCCATGCTTCCGGCCGCTTTGGGCGTGGTGTTCCAGCTGCTCCGCTTGGGCGTGCACACACGGGTGTCCACCGAAGGCAACGTGCTGTTGCTGGTCGGGCTGTTGCCGGGCATGGCGCTGTCCCACCCGGCCACGATTATGGGGCTGTTGGCGCTTTCCGTGCCGCCGGTCGTCGCGGCCGCCTACCCGGCACTGCGTGCCACGGAACAACGACGGCGGCTGCGCGCCTGGGTGGGCACCGGCGCCTTTCTGGCGGTCCTGGTAGCGCTCTGGATCATCCTCCGTCCTGCCCGCAGCAGCAGCACCAACTGGGACAACATGGGCAACGCCGCGGCCGCCCTGGGCGAAGTGGTACTGAATTCCCCGCTCAGTCGGCCGATCTCCATCCTGGCCACCATCTTGACCATCGTGGGCGCCGCCGTCGTCTTCAATCTGCGCAAGAACCGCTTTGCGTTAGGCATGTATGCCGTGGGCGCCGCCCTGTACGTGATCGGCAACTGGCAGGCGATGCCCGGGCTGCGCTGGTGGGTGGCCGGCATTTGGTACAACGATTTTTTCCGGATCAGCGCCATGCTTCCGGTGGCGGGACTGCTGATTGCGTCTATCGGCGGCGTAGCGCTGGCCGGAACGGCGCGTTCCTTCTTCCGGGCCTCGCTGGCCCGCCGCGAGAAGAAGCAGCCCGCCTGGGTCCGTCCAGCCGCCACCGGCGTGCTGGTGGTCATCAGCTTGGCGGTGGTGCCGCTGTTCGCGGTACAGCGCGGCATCTCTGAGGCCGCCGCCAAGTACCGGTTTACGGACAGGTCGCAATTGCTCACCGCCGATGAGCTCGCCCTGATCAAGCGGCTTCCCGACCGGGTTCCCGAGGGTGCGGTGATCGCCGGCAACCCGCTGACCGGAGCCTCGCTGTCCTACGCCTATACCGGCCGTCCAACCCTGGTCCCCTCGGGAACCACGTCCCCCAGCGTGGACGGCAAGCTCATCATGGACAAACTGGACGAGATGCGGACCGATCCGGCAGTCTGTCCCGCCGTGAGGGCACAAAACGTGCAGTTCGTGCTGGACTTCGGCGACCGCTCCGTCCATCCCGGGGAAACATCCTCGGTGCCGGGCCTACAGGAGCTGACCGAGGCCAACGGTTTCGAACTGGTTGACTCCGAGGGCGACGCCAAGCTCTATCGGATCACCGGCTGCCCCTAACCAGCCGGCTCCGTCCGGGAACAGTGCGGGCCTGTGGTTGGCGGTCAGCCGGTACCCTTGATGGGTGATGGAATCCCCGCTCCCGGTGCGCGACGGCGTTAATGCCACCCGTTTGCGGCTGCCCGGCGACGGCCCGTGGGAGACGGCAATGGACTACATGCTGCACCGGTGGGGCCATGTGGATCCGGACGGCATCATGGACCGGTTCGACCGCGGCGAGATCGTGGGCGAAGGCGGCGCCGTGCTGAGCCGGACGACTCCGCTGGATGCCCACACCTTCATTTGGTACTACCGCACTTTGCCCTTCGAAAAGCGGCTGCCGGTGGAGATCAACATCCTGCACCAGGACGAGAACATCCTGGTGGTGGACAAGCCCCACTTCCTGCCCACCACCCCCGGCGGCACGTACATCCAGGAGTCGGCGCTGGTCCGGCTGCGCCGCCAACTGGATATTCCGGAGCTGATTCCCATGCACCGGCTCGACCGCCTCACCGCCGGAGTGTTGCTCTTCTCCACCAACCCCGCCACCCGCGGGAAATACCAAGTGTTGTTCGAAAAGCGCCTGGTGCAGAAGGAATACGAAGCCATCGCGCCGGTAGATCCGCAACTCCAGTTCCCGCAGACGGTGCGCAACCGCATGACCAAGTCCCGTACCTACCTGCTGGCCCAGGTGGTCGACGGCGAACCCAACACGGAGACCCGGATCGAGCTGCTGGAACAGCGCGGCGGGACGGGCCGCTACAAGCTGGAACCGCATACCGGAAAAACCCACCAATTGCGCGTGCACCTGGCCTCGCTGGGCATCGGCATCCTGCACGACCCGTTCTACCCGGTGCTGTTGGACCAGGCCCCCGACGACTTCGAGCGGCCGCTGCAACTGTTGGCCCGCAGCATCTCCTTTACCGACCCGATCAGCGGGAATCCGGTGGAATATCGCAGTCGGCTGGACCTGTCCGAATGGGCAGCCCTCGGCGCCGCCGGTGTGGTGGATGCCGGCGGCGCCTCAGGATAAGGAAGCCTGCCTAGTTAGACCCGGCCCGTAGCCGTTCCTCCCACATTCGTATCGCGCCGGCGCGTGAGCAGCAGGCCCAAGGCAATCATGGCCACACCCAGGATGAAGTGCAGCCAGGTGTCGGCCGTGTTCAGGGGGACAAAGTTGGCCGCGCTCTGCTGGTCAATGAACAGCCCGTAGAGCCAGAGCACCAGATAGATCACGCCGCCCCAGATGAGGTAGTTCCGGGCGCCAGGGATGCTGCGGGCCAGCACCAGCCCGGCTATGCCGAACAACAGATGGACGATGTTGTGCAGGATGGACACCTGGAAAATGCCCAGCAGCATCGCCTCGGATTGGTGGCCAGCGGCCGCCAGCTGGTCGTAGTTCGTGGTGATCCCGGGAATGAATCCCAAGACCCCGACCAGCAAAAAGACGATCCCGAAGACCAGTGCGGCTAGCTGAACCGGAGTCCTGCCGGTGCGTTGGGATTGGATGTTGCGTTCTGCAGTCATGGCAATCTTCCCGTCTGGCGCCGACGGCCCAGAGTCACCTTCGACGTCGGTAGATGTGGCTCCTGACAGCTCCAACGATACAATAAGGCTGCTTAGGAGTTAAGAGTTCCCGCTCCCACGGGGGCCCCTCAGCACATCAACGGGCTGGCACAGCCACTCGCGGGGACGACCCAGCCCCGCCGCGTGGACAACGTCGCGGGGACAACTCAGTCCACTCGCGTGGACAACTCAGCCCCGTTCCACGGCCGTACCCTGCGCCGCAGTGCCGGCGAGCGGGGGCAACGTGATGACGGCAAGCGGCTCCCGCCGGCCTTCGACATAGAACGCCAGTGTTCGAGCAGCAGGCGAAAGTGCGCCTTCGAACACGACGCTGACAATGTCTTCCAGGTCCCGATCACCGGAGACCTCGTACAGCTGGGCAAACGTGCGGCCACTGCCATCCGCTGCAGTCATCTCTGCCCGGGCCAACAGCCAGGGGACCAGCGGATCCTCACCGCGGAAGCGCGCAATGATCCGATGGGGCAGCAATTCGACAATGGTCAGCGTCAGGAACCGCTCGTCATCCCAGCGACAGCGCACGTTGCACAGAATGGTCTCAACATTGGACGAACCAACCGGCTCGATACCCATACGAAAGCAGCTCCCCAACCTGATATCCGGCCTGCGGCCGCATTCCCTTAATCATAAGCAAACTGTGCATGCCGATCGAAATGTTTCACTCACCCATTGCCGCGGCCCTCGATCGGGGCATTTGTTGGATCCATCCGTGAGAGTCGCCTACTGCCTCGAATGCCGGTGTACCGTGTCAGTTTTTTGCAACGGAATCGGACAGATCCACTGGTCATACGGTTGCTCATTGAATGCTCCCCGCCTAGCGTGGACTGCACCCGGCCCGGACGCGGGACCAACCCAGATCGATGAGCAGGCGGCAAAGACGGCGGGCCAATCCACCGCGGAGGTCCCCGCAGACGTTGTCAGGAGTAACGGCCCGCCCCTGCGGCCGCAGTGCCGCCGGGTCGGCCCGCTCCAGGAAGGCCCAACATGTTCCACCGCAATATCGCCGATAACATCCACCGCGTCGCCCACGCCGATGTAAACCTCTACATCGTGGAAGACGGCGACCGGATCATGCTGGTCGACGCCGGCCTGCCGGCCATGTGGAAGATGACCGTGGCAGCTATCCGGGAACTGGGCCGTTCGCCCCGCGACATCACGGCACTGGTGCTGACCCACGCGCATTTTGACCATCTAGGGTTCGCCGCCCGGGTGCAGCATGACCTCGACGTTCCGGTCTATTGCCACCCCGACGACTACTACATTGCCGCCCATCCGTACCGGTACAAGCACGAGAAAAGCCGCCTGATCTACCCGGTTAAATATCCCCGCTGCATTCCCATCCTGGGCCGGATGACCGCCGCCGGTGCGCTCATTGTCAAAGGGGTATCGGATCTGCGGCCGCTCGACGGCGCGGCGGCAGCATCGCTGCCCGGCTCACCGGTGGTGGTGCCCACCCCCGGGCATACGGCCGGCCACTGCGCCCTGCACTTCCCCGAGCACGGCACCCTGATCAGCGGCGACGCGCTGGTTACGCTCGATCCCTATACCGGGGCGCACGGGCCGCACATCGTGGCTGCAGCGGCCACGGCGGACACCCGGCAGGCGCTCGATTCGCTTCAGGCCTTGGCGCAGACGGATGCACGCGTTGTGTTGCCCGGCCACGGCGAGCCGTTCCGCGGCGGCATTGCTTCAGCGGTGCAGGAAGCCATAGACCGCGGACCCTCCTGATGGGCAGGGCACCGCCCTTCAAATCTCTTCAGGCTGCAGACCGTGGACCAGAGTTAGCCGCCGAGTTCAGCATGCACCCGGCGGAAGGTCTCTGCCAGCCCGGCAGAGAACAGGACGAATTCGACCACCTGCACACCGCCGTCGTACTCCAGGACCTGGCCGATGCCGCGGCGGGCAACGGTTTCCGCCTCCCAGCCGTACACGCCGGCGCCGATCGCCGGGAAAGCCAGTGTCTCGGCGCGCAGTTCGTCGGCGACACGCAGCGATTCCCGGAAGCAACCGGCCAAAAGTTCCGGGTCCGTCTGGCCGGCACGTCGATTGGGCCCCACCGTGTGGATCACCCATTTGGCCGGCAGGAAGTACCCCTCCGTGGCGGCAGCGCGGCCGGGCGGCAGGCCGTCCGGCAACTCGCTGGCGCGCAGCCGGCGGCAGGCTTCGAGCAGTTGCGGTCCCGCCGCCGCGTGGATGGCGCCGTCGACGCCCCCGCCGCCCAGCAGGCTGGAATTGGCGGCGTTAACGATGGCGTCCACTTGACGCTGGGTGATGTCGCCTTCGAGGATGCGGATCTCCACGTTTGCCAGTCTGCCACCGGGCCGCAAATCCCGATAGATTGGGCCAATGGAGATTCCCGAGGGGCCGCTGCAGTGGGTGTACTATCCCATGACGCTGCTGCTGGTGATTCTCGACGCCGCGGTGCCGGCCGCGCCGTCGGAAGTCATGGTGATCGGGGGCGGTACGCTGCTGGCCAACGGGGAACTGATCCTGCCGTTGGTGTTCCTGGCCGTGATGCTGGGCAGCTGGCTCGGTGACCTGCTGTTGTTCCTGCTCTTTCAGCGCGGCATCAACACCTGGCTGAACCGCTACAGGTGGGGCCGGAGGATCGACCGGGCGGTGACGCTGGCGCTGAGCAAAGCCGGTGAATCCTCCACCTACGCTGCCGTGGTGGCAGCCCGCTTCATTCCGGGCGGCCGGACGGCGGCGGTCGCGGCCTCCGGGCTGGCCGATGTTCCGTTCAAGCCGTTCCTGCTGGCCTCGGCCGCCGGGTCTGCGCTGTGGGCCACGTGGATGGTCGGCTTGGGCTTCGTGGCCGGGCGGGTATCCGTGTTCCCCTTCTGGGTCAACATCCTGATCGGTACACTCGTGGGCATTGTGGTGGGGTCGATGATCGCCATGGTGATCGGCTACCGACGGCGCAGTAGCAGCCGCGGCGGCGCGCTCCCGGTCCGTGAGGCAGCCACCACCGCTGTCCCCGAATTAGGAGCCGAGTGAAACCTGAAACTGCCATAGCCCAGCCCGTCGCCCCAACCACGAACTCCGTCGCCGGAAACATCCGCACCATGCTGGCGACAGACTTGGCCAGGCAATGTGCCGTGACTGGCTCGCTGCTGCTCTGCCTGCTGGCGGGCCTGCGCGGCGCCGGCCTGCTGGGCGGGACCGGTATCAAAGACGCCGCTTCCGGTGCCTTTGCCCCCGACTTCACGCTGCTGGCATTGGAGCCGCGGGCGTTCAGCATCTGGGCCGTGATCTATCTGGGCCTGCTGGGTTACACCCTCTTCCAATGGTGGCCCGTGGAGCGTGCTTCACAGCGGCAGCGCCGCATCGGCTGGGTGGTGGCAGCGTCCATGCTGCTCAACGCCGCGTGGATTTTGGCTGCCCAGGCGGGCAACGTTGGCCTGACCTTGGTCCTGATTCTGCTGCTGGTAGCCGCATTGGCCTGGATCGTCGACGGTTTGACGCGCTACCCCTCGCCCTACCGGGTGGACACGCTGCTGGTGGACGGGCCGCTGGGCCTCTACACCGGCTGGGTCCTGCTGGCGGCTGCTCTGAATGCCAGCAGCTGGCTGACCATCCGGGGCATCGACTGGTTCGGTTGGAGCGGCGAGCTCTGGGCTGTCATCGCGGTGGCGGTTGTGTCGCTGGCCGGGGCGGTGGTGGCCATGACCGGCCGCGGGCGGATCTCTACGGTCCTGGCACTGGCCTGGGGGCTGGGCTGGCTGGCCTATGACCGCTTTTTGGGCCAGCCGGAGTCCGCTCCGGTGGCGATGGCCGCCGGCTTTGGGCTGTTCTTTGTGCTGGTCTGCGGCATTTCCCGGCATTTCCAGGTGGGCCATGCCGAACGCCGCGCGCTGCGGCGCGGTGAACCGCTGGACTGAGCAACTAGAGAAACCGACGACGGCGGACGGCCGGGTTCCGCGGAACGGCCGGGTTCGGCGGGCGGACGCGGCCCGGAACGGTCTCAGCCGACAGGCGCCCATTTGCCGCGCGAGCGCCGCAACACCGCGAGCCTGGCCGTGGTGGCGACTTCTTCCACCGCGTGCCGCATGTTGGCCCCGGCCTGCAGGGCCTGGCGGTTCTCGGCCGCATAGGCATTGGCGTCCACGGTGAACCGGACGGTAATCCGCGGGACGCCGGCCACCACATCCAACTGGTTCGCTTCCACGATGTGCGCCGCTCCCACGGCTGCCACCGCAGCCTCCATCACCGCCTCCGGCTGGTTCCCGGGCCGCAGGCCAGTGATGTTCAGCTGGGCACGGAAAGACGGCATCCCTCAACTTTAGCGGCGCCGTCTGATGCAGCGCGCCGGGCCTGACGCACGCTAGCGGCGGTGGATGGACTTGTAGCTCAGGTACGCGTTGAGCCCCTCAATTCCGTACTCGGTGCCCAGCCCGGAATCGTGCCGGCCGCCGAACGGGGCGGAGTGGTTGGAGGCGAAGAAGTTGAGGCCCACCGAGCCGGTGTCCATCCGGTCGGCCACCGCGAGCGCGGCGGCCTGGTCTTGGCCAAAGACGATGCCGCCGAGGCCGAACTCGGTGTTGTTCGCCAGTGCCACGGCGTCGTCCACGTCGGTGTATTTCAACACGGAGATGACCGGCCCGAAGACCTCTTCGCGGGAAATCCGCATCTGGGGTGTGACATCGGCGAAGACGGTGGGCTGCACGAAGTAGCCGCCCTCCAGTCCGCCGCCGAGCCGCGCGGCATGTCCGCCGGTGGTGGCCCGGGCCCCTTCCGACCGGGCGGAATCCAGGTAGTCCAGCACGGTCCGGTACTGGGACTCGGTGGCCGCCGGTCCGAAGACCGTCGCCGGGTCCAACGGGTCGCCCTGTACCCCGGCGGCGATGGTCGCCGTCACCATGTCCACCACCTGGTCATAGCGTGACGCCGGGGCCAGAATGCGGGTGGAGATATAACAGGTCTGACCGGTGTTGCGCATGCAGGAGCGCACCAGCACCTTGGACATTTCGTCCAGGTCGGCGTCCTCGAGCACCACGGCGCTGGACTTGCCGCCCAGCTCCAGCGTGACCGGCCGCAGCAGTTCCCCGCAGGCAGCTGCGATCTTGCGGCCCACCGGGGTGGAGCCGGTGAACGCCACCTTGTCCACGCCGGGGTGCTTGACCAAGGTGTCGCCGAGCCGCCCGGACCCGGTGACCAGGTTGACCACGCCGGACGGCACGCCAGCGGCGGCCACGGCATCCACGATCAGCCGGAAGGACAGCGGGGTGGGCGAGGCCGGCTTCATCACCACGGTGCAGCCGGCCAGCAGCGCGGGCGCCAGCTTGATCACCATCAGGTTGATCGGAAAGTTCCAGGGTGCAATCAGCCCGCACACCCCGACCGGGTCGCGGCGCACTACCGATTCGCCGCCGCCACGCGGGAACGGGCGGACGTCCTCGCGCTCGAGGTATTCCGCGAGCGTGGCGAAGTAGCGGAAGATGCCGGCCGCGTTGGCGGCGGCGCCGGAGGATTCGGAGACCGGCGAGCCGTTTTCACGGGTGTTGGTCAGGGACAACGCCTCGGCGCGCTTCTCCACCTCGTCCGCGATCCGCAACAGGTACGCCGCGCGCTCCGAGGGTGCCAGCTTCGGCCAGGTGCCGGCGTCGAAGGCCCGCCGGGCGGCGGCCACCGCGGCGTCGACGTCCTCGGCTGTTCCGTCCGGCACTGATCCCCAGACCTGTCCGGTGGCC
>NZ_JBLKRT010000058.1:0-12625 GCF_047607445.1 Arthrobacter sulfonylureivorans | reverse complement strand
CCCCCCCCCCCCCCCCCCCCCCCCCCCCCCCCCCCCCCCCCCACTGCCGGTGGACGCCGTTGCCGGCGAACGTGAAGTCCTGACTAGGCCTCCACAGCCACCTTGGTCACGTTCGGGTCCACGGCGATGCCGGGGCCGAAGGTGGTGGCGACGGTGGCCTTCTGGATGTAGCGGCCCTTGGAAGCGGACGGCTTCAGGCGCAGTACCTCTTCCAGAGCGGCGGCGTAGTTCTCCACCAGCTTGTTGGCGTCGAAGGACACCTTGCCGATGATGAAGTGGAGGTTGGCGTGCTTGTCGACGCGGAAGTCGATCTTGCCGCCCTTGATGTCGTTGACAGCCTTGGCCACGTCCGGGGTCACCGTACCGGTCTTCGGGTTCGGCATCAGGTTACGCGGGCCCAGGACCTTACCCAAGCGGCCGACCTTGCCCATCAGTTCCGGCGTCGCCACGGCGGCGTCGAAGTCGGTCCAGCCGCCCTGGATCTTCTCGATCAGGTCGTCGGAGCCAACGAAGTCGGCGCCGGCGGCGATTGCAGCCTCGGCCTTGTCGCCGGTAGCGAAGACCAGCACGCGGGCGGTCTTGCCGGTGCCGTGCGGCAGGTTGACCGTGCCGCGGACCATCTGGTCAGCCTTGCGCGGGTCAACGCTGAGGCGGAAAGCCACCTCAACGGTCGCGTCGAACTTCGACGGGTTGGTCTCCTTGGCCAGGGTGATTGCCTCGACCGGGGCGTAAACCTTGTCCGCCTCGATCTTGGCTACAGCTGCCTCATATGCTTTGCTGCGCTTTGCCATCTGCTTTTTCTCCTTGTGCAGTTGTGGTCTGCGGACCGCGCTCGGCCCTGCCACAACGACGGCGGTGTTCCCACCTTTGGCGAGCCATGTCGCCGTCGTTCTTTGAATTGTCTTGGTGAAGACCTTGCCGGATGTCTTTCCTGGCGGCCTTCGGGTTGAGGGTGCTTAGCCCTCCGACAGTGCTCAATTGTCGAGCAGCTGCGGTGCTTGCTTCCGGCGAGTTGCCTCGTTCCTCGGCCCTCACCGTACGCGAGCTCCTCGCTACTCGACCTCGATGCCCATGGAGCGGGCGGTGCCGGCGATGATCTTGGCAGCAGCCTTGATGTCGTTGGCGTTGAGGTCTTCCATCTTGGTGCTGGCGATCTCGTCGACTTGCGCCTGGGTCAGCTTGGCAACCTTGTTGGTGTGCGGGGTAGCCGAACCCTTCTGCACGCCTGCGGCCTTCTTGATCAGCTCGGCGGCCGGCGGGGTCTTGGTGATGAAGGTGAAGGAACGGTCTTCGTAGACCGTGATTTCAACCGGGATCACGTTTCCGCGCTGGGATTCCGTGGCAGCGTTGTACGCCTTGCAGAATTCCATGATGTTGACACCGTGCTGACCAAGTGCCGGACCGATCGGCGGTGCCGGGTTGGCGGCGCCTGCCTGGATCTGCAGCTTGATGAGGCCGGTGACCTTTTTCTTGGGGGCCATATCGGGTCCTTCTCTCACATTACGTACCGCGGCACAGGAGCGTGCCTGCGGTGGTTGGCCGCCATGGCGTGGCGGCCGCCCGTGCGGGCCCGGCTAAAGCGGGTCCGGATCCGCACGAAGTCTTTGGTTACTGGATCTTGGTGACCTGGCTGAACGAGAGCGTCACCGGGGTTTCGCGCTCGAAGATGGTCACCAGCACCACCAGCTGCTGGGATTCCGGCTTGATCTCGGAGATCGTCGCCGGCAGCGTCTCGAACGGCCCGTCGTTGACGGTGACCGACTCGCCGACCTCGAAGTTGACGGTGATCGGCGTGCTCGAGGCTGCGGCCTTGCCGGCTGCCTTGCCCGCGGCCTCCGGCTTGGCGCCGGTGATGGTGTGCTCCAGCATGGAAGCAACTTCCTTCAGGCTCAGCGGTACCGGGTTGTGGGCGTTGCCCACGAAGCCGGTCACGCCCGGCGTATGGCGGACAGCACCCCAGGAGGCGTCGGTCAGGTCCATCCGAACCAGCACGTAGCCGGGAATGCGCACGCGCTTGACCAGCTTGCGCGTGGTGTTCTTGATCTCCACGACCTCTTCCATGGGGACCTGGATTTCGTAGATGAAATCCTCCATGTTCAGGGTCTGGATACGTGTTTCCAGATTGACCTTCACGCGGTTTTCGTAGCCGGCGTAGGAGTGGATGACGTACCAGTCGCCGGGCTGGCGGCGCAGCTTGGCGCGGAACGCTTCGAGCGCTTCCTCTGCG
Source organism: Arthrobacter sulfonylureivorans (assembly GCF_047607445.1). Taxonomy (GTDB): domain Bacteria; phylum Actinomycetota; class Actinomycetes; order Actinomycetales; family Micrococcaceae; genus Crystallibacter; species Crystallibacter sulfonylureivorans_A. The sequence goes on along the minus strand of NZ_JBLKRT010000058.1, from coordinate 10,398 downwards.
GTCTGCTCGACCTCTTCGGCGGCTTCTTCGGCAGCGGCGGCTTCGGTCATGCCTGCCTCGGCAGCGGCTTCGGCCGCCTCGTCGAGAACCGGAGCGTCGTCGGCGGCCTGGTCAAGCTCGCTGGCCAGATCGGTACCGGCAGTCTCTGCGTCTTCAACGCTAGAAGCCGACACCTCGTCGGTGCCGGTCTCGGTAACCTGCTCGTCTGCTTCCAGCTCCACGTTCTCTTCGGAGTTCTGGGCTTCGAGTTCCTGGTCGGACACTTGGCTTCCTGCTTTCTTCTTCAGCTCACTTGGCTCGCGCCGGCTTTCCGCCGTCGTCGTCATCCATCCGTACGGCTGCCGCTTACACGGGCGTTACTGTTCGGGTATGCCGTCTCCGAAGACGAAGAACGCGGCCTGGCCGAAAACCAGATCCAGCAGCGTAACGAGCAGCATCATGATGGCCACGAATGCAATCACTACCAGCGTGTAGTTCACCAGTTCTCTGCGGGTCGGCGTGACGACCTTTTTGAGTTCTGCGATGGTCTGGCGGACAAACAAAACGATCCGGGCGAAGAAACCGCGCTTGTCGGTCTTTCGTCCGGTGGGGCGCCCCTTGGGGCTACTGGCAGCCGTATCGGTCAACCTGGCCTCACTCATTCTGTCCGGTGTCCGGCCCGGGTCGGCCTCGGCCGGCCTGAACCACTGCTTCGTGCTGGGATGCTGAACTGCTGCAGTCATGTCTGCGACGGTTCTGCGCAGGGCAGACAGGACTCGAACCTGCAACCTGCGGTTTTGGAGACCGCTGCGCTACCAATTGCGCCACTACCCTATGGAGCCGAATACCGCCTGATGGTCCCGCCTAACGGGCATGGAACATCATGGCGTTTTCAACACCGGAGATCTAGTTTACGCCAGCGATGCGCCGACGTCGAACCGGACCCCGTTTGCCGCCCGGAAAGGCGACTGATCCATTATGCAACATTTCCGTCGGCCCCTTGACCACTTGAGGTTCTCGGCTGAGGCGGGACATGGCCGACGGCCTGCACCTAGACTATGAAACAGTCCTACACGCTACTGAAGACGGGAATCCCATGCCTGCCAACGCCCGCGTCTCCCGGCGCATCGCGTCCATCGCCGAATCCGCCACCCTCGCCGTCGATGCCAAGGCCAAGGCGCTGAAGGCTGCCGGACGTCCGGTGATCGGCTTCGGGGCGGGCGAACCGGACTTCCCCACCCCGGAGTACATCGTTGAGGCCGCCATCGAAGCCGCCCGGCAGCCGCGTTTCCACCGCTACTCCCCCGCCGGCGGGCTGCCTGAACTGAAGCAGGCTATTGCAGATAAGACGCTGCGTGACTCCGGCTACCAGGTGGATCCGTCCCAGGTGCTGGTCACCAACGGCGGCAAGCAGGCCGTCTACGAATCGTTCGCCACCTTGCTCGATCCGGGCGACGAAGTCCTGGTCCCCACACCGTTCTGGACCACCTATCCGGAGGCCATCCGGCTGGCCGGCGGCGTCCCGGTGGAAGTTTTCGCCGGCCCGGAGCAGGGCTACCTGGTGACCGTTGACCAACTCGAAGCCGCGCTGACCGACAACACCAAGGTGCTGCTGTTCGTTTCCCCGTCCAACCCCACCGGCGCCGTTTACTCGCCGGAGCAGGTGGCCGAGATCGGCCGCTGGGCTGCCGCAAAGGGCTTGTGGGTGATCACCGATGAGATCTACGAGCACCTGACCTACGACGGCATGCCCTTCACCTCCATCGCCACCGCCGCGCCGGAACTGGGCGACAAGGTGGTCATCCTCAACGGCGTCGCCAAGACCTACGCGATGACCGGCTGGCGGGTGGGCTGGATGATCGGCCCGAAGGACGTGGTCAAGGCCGCCACCAACATGCAGTCGCACGCCACCTCCAACGTGGCCAACGTGTCGCAGATGGCTGCGCTGGCCGCCGTGTCCGGACCGCTCACCGCCGTGGACGAGATGAAGGTCGCCTTCGACCGGCGCCGCAAGGCCATGGTCGACGGCTTGAACGCCATCGAGGGCGTGGAATGCCCGACGCCGAAGGGCGCGTTCTACGCCTATGCCGACGTCCGCGGGCTGCTGGGCAAGGAATTTTCGACGGCGGACGGCACCATCCGCCCGGCGACCTCCGCCGAGTTGGCCGCCCTGATCCTCGATGAGGTCGAGGTCGCCGTCGTTCCGGGCGAGGCCTTTGGCCCCTCCGGCTTTGTGCGGCTGTCCTACGCCCTCGGCGACGACGATCTCGCCACCGGCGTCGGCCGGCTGCAGGAGTTCCTGGCCAAGGCCAAGTAACCCACCCCGGCCGCCCCAGGGCCGGTACGCCTCTCGGTGGTACCGGTCTCTGGGGTGACCGCCGCGGCGGCAGTGCCGGGCTTTGGGACGGTACCGCTGCTCGTACAACTCCCCCGGCACCGGGCGAGCTGTACCGTCACTATGCCGCCGCTCGTGTGGCTACGGACGCACGGCCGGCGAAGTACCGGCCGACTGGCCGCAAGACGGACTCCGGATCGTCGAGAATATCCCCGGCAGGAAGCACTAACAGGTCCCGACCGAGGAGCGTCAGTTCGTTCCAGCGGCGCCGGTCCTCGGTAAAGGACGCCGCGTCGGAGTGGTAGTTCTTGCCGTCGATTTCCAGCAGCAAGCGCTCTTCAACTTCCAGGTCGATCCTGCCGACTCCTTCGATCCGTCGCTGACAAACGACCTTGTAGCCGGACGAGCGCAGTACGTGGCGGGCCAGTGTTTCCGGAACTGACATGGATGCCGGGTCGATGGCATCGATGACCTCGTCGGCCCGCTTGCTCCCCCGCCCACGGCTGAGCCGGCGCACGTCCTCAACGGTCAGGTGCCCCTGAACGACAGCAGATTCGACGATGATAAGGGCTTCTCTCAGTGGAAGGCAGCCCAGGACCTGCCGGAGACAAACGTCCATCGGAACTACCGTGCCGTGTGCTTCCCGCGTTCTATGCACCTTGCCGTAGCGCGGCTTGGCGACGGAGCGCGGAGCACTCACATGGATGCCGCGGTCAGGCCTGTGCACCCACAAGCCGTGAAACGCCGCAGCGCTGAAACATCCCACGGAGGCACCGATCGCCTTGGCTTGTGCAATTTCAGCGACCACATTGGGAATCGCGTAAAGACCAAAGCGGATCCGTTGCACGGACCCCGATTGAACGGCTTCCTTCAATCGTCGTGCCGTCACACCTGCGTCCTGCAGCCTACGCCATCGTGCAATTCCACCTTGCCGACGCAGAGCCATCACCGGATCCATGGCCCAAGCCTGCTAGGCGGCGCGTAGCTGGGGCGACATGCCCCCGAAAATGTGGATAACTGCAGGACCCCCGTCTGGCTCGTTTGGAAAGCTCGACGTGCCGAGGAATGTACCGTCTGAGTTCTTAGCCGTCCCGCCAGGCGATGTACGCTATACGCCACATTGGCCCAGCCGACGGTCCCCCGGTGTCGCACCTGCGTGATGAAGTGACCATATAGCCAGCAGATGCGGAAACTCCCAACGGGTTTGGCAGGCAATGTGGCGCATCCTGTACAGGGCAGTGCGAAGAAGCAGGCTTGGGATCTCGGAGTAGGCCTTCGCGGGTTCAGAGTCGCGTCGGACCGGTGCGTCACGCCTGCGCGGACGGCCAGCCAGGATCGCGGCGCAGCCGACCCGTCGTGCGCTAAACATCCTGAGCGCTACGGCAGGGTGGGCCGCTTTCGAGCCGCCCGCCAGGCGGACCGCCGCCCGGCCGCCCTACAGGATCCGGCGGTCGACGGCCCAGCGGGTTAGCTCGTGGCGGGACGAGAGCTGCAGCTTGCGCAGGACGGACGAGACGTGGGTTTCGACGGTCTTGATGGAGATGAACAGCTCCTTGGCCACTTCCTTGTACTGGTAGCCGCGGGCGATCAGCCGCATGACTTCCAGTTCGCGCGCCGAGAGCTTGTCCAACTCGTCGTCCACGTTGGCCACCGCTGCCGTGCCGAAGGCGTCCAGGACGAACCCGGCCAGACGCGGCGAGAAGGCGGCGTCCCCGCCCGCCACGCGCTGGACGGCGTCGGAAATCTCCGCCCCGGATACGGTCTTGGTGACATAGCCGCGGGCGCCGGCCCGGATCACAGTGACCACGTCTTCGGCGGAATCGGAAACACTCAGGGCCAGGAACTTGGTCTCGCCCAGCAGGGCCGCACAACCCGCAACCACCTCGGCCCCGCCGCCGCCCCGGCCGCCGGGCAGGTGCACGTCCAGCAGCACAACGTCGGGCCGCTGCTCATGGATGGCTGCAATCGCCTGCTCCACTGTCGCGGCCTCGGCAACGACCTCGATCCGCTCGTCCAGATCGGCTTTCAAGCCGGAACGGAAGATGGCGTGGTCGTCAACGACGACCACGCGGATGGGTTCGGTCACGGTGCGGTTCCTTCCTGAGGGTGTTCCAAGCTGAGATGGACTTCGGTGCCGCTGCCGGTATTGCGGATCCGGGCCTCACCGCCGTGGCGTTCCATCCGGCCGATCAGCGATTCGCGCACGCCCATCCGATCCGGCGGCACGGATGCCAGTTCGAACCCGGGGCCCCGGTCACGGACAAAGACTTCGCTGCGCGCCGGTGTGCACTCAACATAGACCGAGATGCCGCCGCCTGCATGTTTGGCCGCGTTTTGCACCGCTTCACGGGTGGCATGCACCAGGACCTCATGCCGGTCGGTCATAGCCGCATCGCCAACTGCCACCACTTCCACCGGGTGCCCATAGGCGTCTTCAATTTCCGCTGCCACTGCCTTGACCCGGTCCACCAGGTTGCCTTCCTCCTGCCGCTTGTCCCGGTACAGCCATTCGCGCAGTTCGCGTTCCTGCGCGCGGGCCAAACGGGTCACGTCCTGCTCCGACCCGGCACGGTTCTGGATCAGCGCGAGCGTCTGCAACACCGAATCATGCAGGTGCGCCGCGATTTCGGCCCGTTCCGTTTCCCGGATGCGGCCGGATCGCTCGGTCTCCAAATCGCGCCAATACTTCAGCACCCACGGCGCCAGGACCAGCAGAACGCCGGCCAGCACGGCCAGCGAGGCAAACAACGTGGGCCACATGACCTCCCAGGTGATCGACCCGGACACCATGGTGACTATGCCAGCCACCACCAGCACCAGCCCGGCGAGCAACCGCACGGCACCCTGCGCTCCGGTGGCACCGGCGCGGTCCATCAGTCCGCTGCGCCGGGAATCGTCCAGCTGCATCCAGGCGATCACCGCGCCGGCCGCAATGGCGAGGACGGGGAGCCATGTTCCCCATGGCAAATTAATGCCGGCGAGTTGTGCGACGACGGCGCCGCCCGCCAGCACCAGGGCCGCGCCGATCAGGATTTCCTTGCCGCCGCGCTGCAGCAGCCGCGGCGTGGCCACTTCGGCCTGCACTGCCGCTGCGCCGGGTTGCGGAAGGGGCTGGCCGAGTGGCCGACTGGCGCTGCCGTCCCTGCCTGCGCCACCCCGGGCGCTGCCATCCCGGCCGGCGCCTGAAACGCCGGCGCCGGAAGCGCCGAATCCCCGGGCGAAATTCTCCGCAATGTCCCGCGGGTTGAAGGCGCGCTGGGCAGCCATGGCTTCATCGGCAGCGGTCGGCACCAGCAGCCAGAGCCAAATGTAAAGCAGCGCCCCCGCACCGCCGGCGAGCGCCAGGACCACCATTCCCACCCGGACGATTCCAACCGAGACGTTCAGGTGTCGGGCCAGTCCCGCGCACACGCCCGCAATGATGCGGTCCTCGGTCGACCGGATGAGTGGTTCTCGCATGGGTTAATCCAAGCATGCGCTGCAGCCCCGACCTACCATCCGGCGCGAATTCAGGGGAACCCCGGCCGGGCGGTCAGGGAAGGGTCAGGGTGGCACCCCATAGAGGAAGGGTGGCGCCAGTTGGAATGATCTAACTATGACCTCACACGCACCGACCCCGAATGACGGCACTGACCGCCCAGGCGATCCGGACCAGCAGCCGGACGCCTCCAAACAAACTCCCGTGCAAGCCCCGGCGCCCGCAGCGGGCGAGCCCGAGCAACCCTCCGAACCCGCCGCTGTGTCCGCACTCGGCGGGCCGGAGATCGCCGAAACAGAGGCCGCACAGCCGGCGACTGCGGAAGCGGATGCTGCCGAGCCTGACTCGGCTCCGGCCGCTGCTACGCATGCCGACGACGCTGCCCGCTACGAGGAGGCAGAGCCCGTCGAGGCGCCGCGGCCCGATGACGCTTCCCGCGACGACAATGCCGACGATGCTTTCCGCGATGATACCGGCGCCCCTGCCGACGACGCCGACGACGCTTTCCGCGATGACCGAGGGACCGACTTCGATGACCGCGGCTCCAACCCCACCGAACCGCTTGCCGCGGAAACCTATCCGACCACACCGATCGGTTCCGGGTACACCGGCGGACCGGCCGGTTCCGACTTCACCGGAGGCCCGGCGGGATCCGGCTACACCGGCGGACCAGCCGACCCCGGCTACATCGGCGGATCGGGCTTTAACAGCGGCAACGCGGGCTTCCCGCCGCCTCCGCCGTCGGGCGCTGCCGGTGCTTTCCCTTCCCCGCCGCCCGGTGGACCGGTGGGGCCGCCGAGCAACGCGTTCTTTAACTGGTTTCGCAACCTCGGCATGCCCCGCGGGCAGGACCGCTGGATTGGCGGCGTCGCCTCGGGCGTCGCACACCGGATCGGACTGGACCCGATCCTGGTCCGCGGACTGTTCATCCTGCTGGCCGTCTTCGGCGTCGGTGTGCTCCTCTACGGCATCGCGTGGGCGCTGCTGCCCGAGCCGGACGGCCGCATCCATGCCGAAGAAGCAGGACGCAGCAGCTGGACGGCCGGCATGACCGGCGCGGTGATCTTCACCGTCCTCGGCGTGTTCAGCAGGCCCTTCGGCTGGTTCACCAACGATTGGGGCTGGGGCTTCGGCGGCTTTGTCTGGGCCGTTATCTGGGTCGGCGCCGTGGCGTTCTTTGTCTACTGGCTCGCCACGCGCAACAAGGACGGCGCTCCCGCCGGTAAGCCGCAGCATGGGACCGAGGGCTTCCCGCCGGCACCTCCTGCATCCGGACCAGGCACCTCCACGTATGGCAGCGAGTATGGCAAAACTGCCAGCACCTCCACCGCTCCGGCGCCGGGCAGCCACTCCGGCCCGTCCCACTCCCCCGGCTCCAGCTTCGGTTCGGCCTCCGGCTTGGGATCGACCTCCAGCTTCGGGTCGACGCCGACTCCCGGGACCGGTTACGGAACCTCCGGCGGCTACCAGGGCCCGCCCCGTTCGGCATACCCGCAGCCTCGCCCGTACCCGCAGCCAGCCCCGGTACCGCCGAAGCCCGCACCCCGCGGCCCCTCGGGCGCAGCCATTGCGCTGACCTTGGGCGCTGCGATGCTGGCAGCCGGCGCCGTGTTGGGACTGAATGCGCTGGAGTTCGTTGAGCTGGGCCTGAACGTTGTCCCGGTCGCGATTGCCTCTGCGCTCATTGTGATCGGCCTCGGCGTCGTCGTGACCGGCGCCTTGGGCCGCACCTCCGGGATCCTCGGGTTCCTGGCCGCTGTGGGGCTGGTGCTGTCGCTGGTCTTCTCGGCCGGAATGCAGTGGACGGCGTCCAACTTCGCCATCGCCTCCAGCCGCACTTGGACCTCGACCGCCGCGCCGGCAGCGGGCGACGGCTACAGCGTGGTGGCTGGCAACGGCACCGTGGACCTGCGCGGCGTGTCCGGGTCCCGCTTGGGTGGCCCCGCCGTCGTCCCGGTCAACGCGGTTGCTGCCTCGGTCACGGTGATCATTCCTGACGACGTACCGGTGAAGGTTGAAACACAGATGGCGCTCGGCAACGTCGAGTACGTCACCCCCTCGGACAGCGGACGCCAGTCCGGCGTCTGGCAGCCCGGAACCTACATCATCAACGACGACGGCGGCGCGCCGGAGATCATCCTGTCCGTCAGGGGCGCGGTCAGCAGCGTCGACATCCTGACCGTTAGCGAACTGGAGCAGAACCAATGAGCACTGAATATAAGCACGACGACGATCGCCGGCCCCGCGTGGGCACCATCATCTGGGGACTGATCGCCATGGCCGTCGGCCTGCTGGTGCTCGCCGGATCCTGGTGGAACATCAGCTTCAACTGGGCCTACGTCATGATCGCCCTGCTGATCGGTTCCGGTCTCGCCCTGGTGGTGGCCGGCGTGTTGAGCGCCACCCGCAACCGCGGCCGGTAAGCCTGGCCGGCACACGATAACCCCCAACTGCCGCTACCTCCCCCCCTGGCCGGGCACGGCAACGGCAGTTGCTTCCCGAGTGACAACAACTCCCGAACACGAAAGCATGGTCCCATGGAAACTTTTTACCGAATGCTCCGCTCCAGCCCGGTCCGGCGCGGGCCCGACCGCTGGGTAGCCGGCATCTGCGGCGGCATCGCTGCAAAGTTCGGCTGGGACGTGACGTGGGTGCGCATCGCCACCCTGCTGATCTTCCTGTTCCCCGGCATCGGCCTCGGCACTTACTTGGTGCTCTGGCTCTTGCTGCCGAAATACGACGGCAGCATTGCGCTGGAGAACCTGCTCCGCAAGTTCTGAGCCAGGGCGGCAGCCACGACCGGAGCCTCCGCGCATGCGGGGGCTCCGGCTCTTTTAAGCGGCAAGCCACCGCGGGAAGTGTGGGCTTTGGTACGTTAGGCGCGGCTCCTTGTGACTGCGGTGAGGTTCCTACGTAGAATCGAGGCGGGCTCAATGGGGTGCTCGCACTGACCGGCCGGCCACCGAGAAGGAGTACCCATGAGGATCGGCATCATGACCAGCGGCGGGGATTGTCCCGGCCTGAACGCGGTGATCCGCGGCATTGTGCTCAAAGGCATCACCGCGCACGGGCATGAGTTCGTCGGCTTCCGCGACGGCTGGCGCGGCGTGGTCGAGGGCGACTTCATGAAGCTGCCGCGGCACCAGGTACGTGGCATTTCCAAGCAGGGCGGCACGATCCTGGGCACCTCGCGCACCAACCCGTACGACGGCCCCAACGGCGGGCCGGAGAACATCCAGCGGACCTTGGACAAGCTGGGCGTCGACGCGCTCATCGTGATCGGCGGCGAGGGCACTTTGGCCGGCGCACACCGGCTCACCGAGGCCGGGCTGAAGATCGTGGGCGTGCCCAAGACCATCGACAACGATCTGGAAGCCACCGACTACACCTTCGGTTTCGACACCGCCGTGCAGATTGCCACCGAGGCGATCGACCGGCTGCGCACCACCGGCGAATCGCACCACCGCTGCATGATTGCAGAGGTCATGGGCCGAAACGTCGGCTGGATTGCGCTGCACGCGGGCATGGCGTCCGGAGCGCATGCCATTCTAATTCCCGAGCAGCGCGTCACCATCGACCAGGTCTCCGAGTGGGTGCTGCACGCGCAGAAACGCGGTCGCGCCCCACTGGTGGTAGTGGCAGAAGGCTGGGTTCCTGACGGCGAGCTGGGCCCGCACGCCGAGCGCGGGATGGACAGGTTCGGCCGGCCCCGGCTGGGCGGCATCGGCGAACGGCTGGCCCCGGAGCTGGAAGCGCGCACTGGCATCGAGACCCGCGCCACGACCCTGGGCCACATCCAGCGCGGCGGTGTGCCTTCCGGCTACGACCGGGTGCTGGCCACCCGCCTAGGCATGGCGGCGGTGGATTCGGTGTCCGCCGAACGCTGGGGCACCATGGTGGCGCTGCGCGGCACGGACATTGCGCACGTGGGTTTCGAGTCCGCACTTAACAACTTAAAAACGGTCCCGCAACACCGTTACGACGAGGCAAGGGTTCTCTTCGGCTAAGCCTTCAGTAATCTGGCCGGTATGCGATTGGACGCAGGAACAGCCGACATTGTGCTGCTGGCGTGGGCACGTTTGCTGGGGTTTGCCGACGATGCCTTCGCCTCGAGCGGGGACCGGTTGACCAAGATCAACAACGACGCCGGTGCGCTCACCTTTGTGCGCCTGTTCGACAGATCCGCGCTGGTCGGACCGGAATGGGCGGTGGAAGCGGCCGCCCCCTACTCGGACGACGAACTTACCGAGTACCAAACGCTGATGCAGGTAAGCCGGGAGCACGGCGGCCACGGGCTGGGCAAGGCGGTGCTCTCCTACGCCGACGACATGCCGGTGGTACAACCCGAACGGGAGGCCACGGTGTCCACTGCGGGCAGCGACGTCGCCCGTCTGGAGTCGATGTGCCCGCCGGACGACAACCACGAAGTGGGGCTGGCCGGCATGGACAAGGCCTTTGTGCTGTTGGACGGCAGCACGCCGATGGCCGGCGCCGGCTACAAGGAATGGCAGCAGATCCTGGCCAACCTGAGTGTGCTGACTGCCCCGGCCTACCGGCGCCACGACACCGGGGAGCTGATCGCGGCAATCGCCCGCCATGAAGAGCT
>NZ_JBLKRT010000057.1:0-14154 GCF_047607445.1 Arthrobacter sulfonylureivorans | reverse complement strand
TCTTCCCCCTCGACGAAAGGAAGAAGAAGGCGGCGCTGCGGCAGACGGCCCTGCCAGTTGCGCTACTGGCGTCTCCTATCGATCAGCGTGGAACTTGCGGCCGTTGACCCGTTCGGAGGCGCCGACGCGGTCCAGGTAGGGGGTGATGCCGCCCAGGTGCAGCGGCCAGCCGGCGCCCATGATCATGCACAGGTCGATGTCCTCGGGCGCGGCGACCACGCCTTCGTCGAGCATGACGCCGATTTCCTCGGCGAGGGCGTCCTGGGTGCGGCGGAGCAGCTGCTCGGAGGTGCTCGGGGAGTCGCCGAATTCCAGCAGCGCCAGCGTGGCTTCGGGGACGACCTGCCGGCCGTCCTCGTCGGTGGCCCAGAGGGACTTGATGCCGTGGTCAATGAGCCGCTGCTGGTTGGCGGAGACGCGGAAGCGGTCGCCGAACGCGGCGTGCAGGGACTCGGTGACATGCTGGGCCACCGGGATGCCGACCATGGCCAGCAGGGTGAACGGCGTCATCGGCAGGCCCATCGGCTTGAGCGCGGTGTCCGCTACCTCGGCGGGGGTGCCTTCGTCGAAGGCGTTCGCCACCTCGCCCATCAGCCGCAGCAGGACGCGGTTGACCACGAAGGCTGCGGCATCCTGGACCAGCACGGTGGTCTTCTTCAGGGCCTTGCCCAGCACGAAGGCGGTGGAGAGGACCGCGTCGCTGGTCTTCGGCGCCCGGACGATTTCCAGCAGCGGCATCACGGCCACCGGGTTGAAGAAGTGGAAACCGACCACGCGTTCGGGATGCAGCAGGTCCGCTGCCATCTCGGTGACGGAGAGCGAGGAGGTGTTGGTGGCCAGGATGCAGTCCTCGGAGACCACCGCCTCCACTTCGGCGAAGACCTGCTTCTTCACGGCCAGTTCCTCGAACACGGCCTCGATCACGAAGTCGGCGTCCGCGAAGGCGTCCTTGGAGGCCGATCCGGTGACCAGGGCCTTGGTGCGGTTGGCGGCATCGGCCGAGATACGGTTTTTGGCCAGCAGCTTGTCCACTTCGGCGTGGACGTAGCCCACGCCCTTGTCCACCCGGGCCTGGTCGATGTCCGTCATGACCACCGGCACCTTCAGCTGGCGGGCGAACAGCAGGGCCAGCTGGCTGGCCATCAGGCCGGCGCCGACCACGCCCACCTTGGTGACCGGCCGGGCCAGCTGCGCGTCCGGCGCCCCGGCCGGCCGTTTGGAGCGCTTCTGCACCAGCTCCAGGAACGCGTACACGGTGTCCCGGAACTGCGGGGACTGCATCAGTTCGGCGAGCGCCTCCACTTCCAGGTCGGCGGACTGCTGCTGGCTTTTGCCGCGGCCCGCTTCCATCACGTCCAGCACCTTGGCCGGTGCGGGCGCGGCGTTGGCGGTCTTGGCTTCGATGAACGCACGCCCGGCGGCAATCGCCTGGTCCCAGTCGGCTTCCGTTGCGGTTGAGTGTTCGGCGCGGCGGACGGCCACCTGCCGGCGGGCGTCGTCGTCGGCCAGGATCCGGGCGGCCCACGCCAGCGACTGTTCCAGGAAGTCCGCCGGCTCGAACAGGGCATCGGCAATGCCCAACTGGTGGGCGGCCCGGCCGTTGAGCATCTTGTTGTTGCTCAGCGGATTCTCGATCATCACCTTGACCGCGTTGGCCGGGCCGATCAGCCGCGGCAGCCGGTAGACGCCGCCCCAGCCGGGGATCAGGCCCAGGAACGCTTCCGGCAGCGAGATGCCGTTGGCGCCGGCCGAGACCGTGCGGTAGTCGGCGGCCAGCGCGATCTCCAGCCCGCCGCCCATCGCCGCCCCATTGATGAACGCGAACGTCGGCACGCCCATCGAAGCGAGCGTGGCATAGGCGTCATGGCCCAGCCGCGCCATGGCCCGGCCGTCTTCCGGATCGGTCAGCTTTCCTACCGAGCTCAAATCCGCGCCGGCCACCAGGTAGTAGGGCTTGCCGGTGACGGCGACCGCGGAAATCTCGCCCGCCGCGGCCCGGGCCTTGAGCCGTTCGAGTGCCGTGCCCAGTTCCACCAGGGTGTTTGGTCCGAGCGTGGTGGGCTTGCGGTGGTCCAGGTCGTTGTCCAAGGTCAGCAGGGCCAAGGTCCCGGCCCCCGGCAACTCCACATCCCGGACGTAGGAGTGGGTGACGGTCTCGTCCGGGAACTTGGCGGCCAAGGCGGTGAAGTCTGCGGCGGTCATGCGTGGTCCTCTCCTGCGGATACGGCAGCGCTTGCGGCAACCGTCTGGTGGCTGCGGCCCGAATAGTCCTGGTGATGCGGGTTTTCCCAGATCACGGTCCCGCCCATGCCCAGCCCGATGCACATGGTGGTCAGCCCGTAGCGGACCGACGGATCATCTTCGAACTGGCGGGCCAGCTGGGTCATCAGCCGCACCCCGGAGGCGGCCAATGGATGCCCGACGGCGATGGCCCCACCATAGCGGTTAACCCGTGGATCGTCGTCGGCAATGTTGTAGTGGTCCAAGAAGGAAAGGACCTGGACCGCGAAGGCTTCGTTGATCTCGAACAAGCCGATGTCCGCGATGTCCAGGCCGGCCATTTTCAGCGCCTTCTCCGTGGCAGGGACCGGACCAATGCCCATCACTTCGGGCTCCACCCCGGCGAAGGCGTAGGAGACCAGGCGCATCTTCACGGGCAGGCCCAGCTCTGCGGCGGCGTCGGCGGAGGCCAGCAGCGAGGCCGTGGCGCCGTCGTTCAGGCCCGCGGCATTGCCGGCGGTGACGCGGCCGTGCGGACGGAAGGGAGTGCGGAGGCTAGCCAGGTCTTCACGGGTGGTGCCCGGGCGCGGCGGTTCGTCGGCGCTGTGCAGCGACCACCCTTCGCCCGGCTTGCGGCCGGCGACCGGCACCAGATCGGGCTGGATCTTGCCGTCTTGGTAGGCAGCTGCGAGCTTCGCCTGGCTGGCGGCGGCGTAGGCGTCCGCGCGTTCCTTGGTGATGTCGGGAAAACGGTCGTGCAGGTTCTCCGCGGTGTTGCCCATGTTCAGCGCGGTGGGGTCCACCAACCGTTCGCTGGCAAACCGCGGGTTCGGATCCACGCCCTGGCCCATCGGATGGTTGCCCATGTGTTCGACGCCGCCGGCCACCACCACGTCGTACGCGCCGAACGCGATGCCGCCTGCCGTCGTCGTCACCGCAGTCATGGCACCGGCGCACATCCTGTCGATCGCGAAGCCGGGCACCGAGCGGGGCAGCCCGGCCAGCAACGCCGCGGTGCGCCCAATGGTCAGGCCTTGGTCGCCGGTCTGGGTGGTGGCGGCGATGGCCACGTCGTCGATGCGTTCGGGCGGCAGCGACGGGTTGCGGCGCAGTAGTTCGCGGACGCATTTGACCACCAGGTCGTCGGCCCGGGTGCCGGCATGAATGCCCTTCTCACCCGCCTTGCCGAACGGGGTGCGCACGCCGTCGACAAAGACGACATCACGCAGGGCACGGGGCGCGGATGCTGGGCTCACCTGGAACCTCCATGAGATGCGGGACACAGTACCAGCCACATGTTACCCGTGGGTAACATGCCCAGCAAGCGGCGGTGGCCGCAGCGCCGTGAGGTGCCGCGTATAGGCTGGCCCTAGTGGCAACCCGGCGAGGAGCAATGGATCTAAAGCAACCGCCCCCGCAGGCGCGGGCGCATCCCGGCGCGGTTTCCGGTGCGCTCCTGGTGCTGGCGGCCTCAGTGCTCTGGGGAACCACCGGTACGGCCGCCACCTTTGCGCCCGACGCCGGGCCGCTCGCCATCGGCGCAGTGGCGATGGGCGTGGGCGGGCTGCTCCAAGCGCTGACCGCGCTGCGCCCCATGGGCCGTGCCCGTCTGCAACTCCAGGGGCAATGGAAACTGGTGCTGCTGGGAGCGATGGCTGTGGCGGTGTACCCGCTCGCCTTCTACAGTTCGATGCATCTGGCCGGCGTGGCCGTGGGCACGGTGGTGAGCATCGGCTCGGCACCGCTGGCTTCTGCCTTGATTGAGCGTGCCTTGGACCGGCATCGGTTGAGTGTGCGTTGGGGCGCTGCCGCGCTGCTGGGACTTTCCGGCACCGCGCTGCTCTGCTTCGCTGCTGCGCAAAGCGTCGGCCATTCCGCGGCCGGTGCCGGGGACCCGGGAGGGGGCGGCACGCTGGCCGGGATCGGCTTGGGCCTGGTGGCCGGACTCACGTATGCCCTCTATTCCTGGGCCGCCCACCGCATCATCGGCGGCGGCGTGCCGGCCCGGGCCGCCATGGGGGCGATGTTCGGGGTCGGTGGGCTGCTGCTGATGCCGGTGCTGCTGGCCACCGGCGCTCCGCTGCTGGCGTCCTGGAGCAACGCCGCCGTGGGGGCCTACATGGCCTTGGTGCCGATGTTTGCAGGCTACGTGCTGTTCGGCCTTGGCCTCGCACGGGTGCGCGCAAGCACAGCCACCACGCTGTCCCTCGCGGAGCCGGTGGTGGCCGCCGTGCTGGCAGTGCTGGTGGTGGGCGAACGCCTGCCGCTGCAGGGCTGGAGCGGCATCCTGCTGGTCATCGCCAGCTTGGCGGTCCTGACCATGCCCGGACGCCGGCGGCGGGTGACAGCGGGAGGTCGAGCGCCGGTGGCAGCGCCAGCCGGCGGCGAGCCTGGCAGCGCGGCCAAGCGCTCGGGGAGGATCGGGTAGCTGCCGGGCCGCGCCTGACCCGGAAACGTGCTGCCGGCCGCTTAGGTCACGCGGGGGAGCGCCGTTCACGCCGGCGGCGTCGGATGGACCCGACGGCGGTACCGGCGGACGTTGCGGCCGCGGCGGTACTGGCGGCGGGACCAGCGGAACCTGCAGCGCCGGCGACGCCGGCAGCGGCCCGCCTCCGCACGGAGCTCCGGGCACCGTCGTCGTTGCCGGATCCGTCCGGCTTATCCTGGCGCTCCTTGGCGACCAGGGGCTCCGGATGGGCGTAGGCATCGGCCAGCAGGCCGGCGGTGAGCTGACGCTGCCAGCGCCGTGCACCGAGCTCTTCCAGTGCGGCGTCCACGGTCTGTTCCGTGATCGGCTCCGGCGGACGCCACGCGGTGCGGCGCAGGTAATCCGGGGTGAGCAGGTTCTCCACCGGCATATCCAGCTGCTCGGCCAGGCTGGCCAGGCGGGGCCGGACGGTTTGCAGCCGGGCCGCGGCGGCCGGGTCCTTGTCCGCCCAGGAACGCGGCGGCGGGGGAGCGTTGGTGGGCAGGTGCAGCGGAGGCAGATCCGTCTGGCTCCGGGCCGCGGCAATGCACCGCAGCCAGCGCGGGGCTTCGCGCTGGGCGGCCCGGCCGTGGAAACCGTGGGTCTCCAGCAACTGCGGGACGGTAACGGGCATGGCCTTGGCGGCGGCGACGACGGCGGAGTCCGGAATCAGCCTGCCCGGCGCGACGTCGCGCTTGGCGGCCAAGGCTTCGCGTTCGTTCCAGAGCTCGCGTACGGCGGCCAGCTGCCGGCGGTCGCGGATCTGGTGCAAGCCGGAAGTGCGGCGCCACGGGTCGACGCGCGGCGGCGACGGCGGGGCGGTGCGGACGGCCTCGAACTCTTCCAGCGCGTACTCGAGCTTTCCGGCCTCCGTCAGCTTGGCGATCAGCGCCTCGCGGAGCTCGATCAGGACCTCAACGTCGAGGGCTGCATAGCGCAGCCACGGCTCCGGCAGGGGCCGCGTGGACCAGTCGGCGGCGGAATGCTCCTTGGCCAGCGTGAAGCCGAGCAGTGATTCGATGACCGCTGCCAGGCCCACCCGGGGCATCCCGGCGAGCCGGGCGGCGAGTTCGGTGTCGAAGAGCTTGTCCGGCCACATGCCCAGTTCGGACAGGCAGGGCAGGTCCTGGGTCGCGGCGTGCAGGATCCATTCGGCGCCGCGCAGCGAGTCATTGAGCAGTTGCAGGTCGCCGAACGGCTCGGGGTCGATCAGCCAGGTGCCGGCGCCTTCGCGCCGCAGCTGGACCAGGAAAGCGCGTTGGCCATAGCGGAAGCCGGAGGCCCGCTCGGCGTCGATGGCCACCGGCCCGGTCCCTGCTGCCAGGGCGTCGGCGGCACGTTGCAGTCCTGATTCAGTGGCGATGACCAAGGGGACGCCTTCGCGCGGCGCGTCGAGGTGGATCAGCTCGGGAGCCTGCTCCTGGGGTTCTGCGGCGTCGTTGGAAGTGCTCTGGTCTGGGCCGGTGTGCCCGGACGCGTCCGAAGTCAAGGAGCTCATGATCCGTTCAGTTTAGGCCAGCAGTATGCGCAGGGCCGAATATATGATGCCGAAAACACTCGTGTTGCCCGCCGGACGGCGGTTTCGCCGGGCCGCAGGTGGTTGGTACGGGCCGCTAGTTCCGGCGGCGGTTCGGCAGGGCTGCCACCCCGTCCGGGAGCGGCGGCAGGCCGGCGTAGGTGCAGACCATGTCGCTCCAGGCCTCCAAATGGGAGCGGATGTCGGCGGAGGCTGGCGTCCAGGAAGCGCGCAGCTCGATGTCGATGGAGTCTTGCCGGCCGCTCAGCGTGCCGTAGCTCTCGGACAGGATGCGGGTGGCCGTCCCGCCGGCGTTGCGATACGGCGCGCCGTGGTTTTCCAAGGCTTCCACCAGCCAGTCCCAGGCGACCGAGCCGAGCATGGTGTCGTTGCCCATGTCCGCATCCAGTTCGGCGCGGATGTAGGTGACAATCCGGAAGGTGCCGTCCCAGACCGGGGAGCCTTCCGGGTCGTACAGCAGGATGAACCGCCCGGTGGCCAGTTCCTGGGCCTCGGTGCCCTGCAGCGGAGTGACCGCGGGACCGTGCAGCGGCCGGGGGCCGGGCAGGGCAGTCACTTCGGCGCCGAGGGCGACGGCGAACGGGGCCAGCCGCGAGGGAGCCGGGATTTCCTCCAGTTTCAGTTCGTTCCGGCATTGCGCTTGGCGCAAAGCCGACAGCGCCCGCATGAACTCAGGCGGCACTGCTGAGAGATCAATCGCACTCACAGTGCCAGATTAGGCCTGTCGCCGCCGGACGTCAGGCAGGCGCGCCGGAAAAGCCGGGGGAACCGGGCACTGCCGGAAAACTGGCTAGGAAAGCTCGCTCCGGATGGCCGCGGCGAAGGCGTCGATGTCCTCTTCGGTGGTGTCGAAAGAGCACATCCAGCGGACCTCGCCGCGGGATTCGTCCCAGTCATAGAAACGGAACTTCTGCCGCAACCGGTCGGCCACGCCCGGCGGCAGCGCGGCAAACACCGCGTTGGACTGGGTGGGCTGGGTCAAGGACAGCCCGGTGGTGCCCTCGACCGCTGCCCGCAGCCGGGCGGCCATGGCATTGGCATGGGACGCCGACCGCAGCCACAGGTCGCCGTCGAACAGGGCGATGAACTGGGCCGAGATGAACCGCATCTTCGAGGCCAGCTGCATGTTCATCTTGCGCAGGTAGGGCAGGCCGTGGGCTGCATCGGGATTCAGGACCACCACGCATTCGCCGTAGAGCATGCCGTTCTTGGTGCCGCCGAGCGAGAGGATGTCCACACCTGCGTCGGTGGTAAAGCTGCGCAGGTCGGTGCCCAGTGCAGCGGCGGCGTTGGAGAGCCGTGCCCCGTCCATGTGCAGCTTCATGCCGCGCTCGTGCACGTGGTCGGCAATCGCGCGGATTTCCTCGATGCTGTACAGCGTGCCGAGTTCGGTGCTCTGCGTGATGGACACGGCCAGCGGCTGTGCGCGGTGTTCGTCACCCCAGCCCCAGGCCTCCCGGTCGATCAGCTCCGTGGTGAGCTTGCCGTCGTCGGTCGGCACGGACAGCAGCTTGATCCCGCCGACCCGTTCGGGCGCGCCGTTTTCGTCCACGTTAATGTGGGCGGTAGCAGCGCAAATGACGGCACCCCACCGCGGCAGCAGTGACTGCAGCGACAACACGTTGGCGCCGGTGCCGTTGAAGACCGGAAACGCCTGGGCGGCTTCGCCGAAGTGCCCGGCGATCACCTGCTGCAGCCGTGCGGTGTACGCGTCCTCGCCGTAGGCGACTTGGTGCCCGGTGTTTGCGTGGGCCAGCGCCGTCAGGATCTCCGGGTGGACGCCGGAGTAATTGTCGGAGGCAAAGCCGCGCAGATCGGTGTCGTGCAGGGAGCCGGAAAGCAGGGGGGAATCGGTCACGTGTTTCAGTATTCCTTAATTGGTGGTTGCGGTCACAACGGTGCGCACCTCAGGCCAGCCGGATGTGCGCACCGTTGAGCAGGGCCGCGTCCAAGGCGAACAGTGCGGCCGCCGCGCGGCCCAGATCCGCCACATCGGTGAAGCCGGGGAACTCCTTGGCCGGATCGGCAAGGCGCATCGCATCATCCACCAGCGCTTTGACCGCCAGCACGACGGCGGCGGAGCGCGGGGGGACGGGATCCTCCTTGCGTCCGGATTGGCTGCGGCGGAAGCCATCGGCCACCGAGAGCATCCAGCTCTCCGCGGCCGCCTTGGCGGCTGCGTAGTTGGCACCGGAGGCGGTAGGGGACTCCGTTGCGGTGGCCGAGACAATGGCGGCCCGGCCCGATCCGGACGCCTCGAGCTGTGGGTAGAAGGCACGGGTGGTGTTCCGCAGCGTGGTGATCAGCTGTGCGTGCAGGAAGTCCCAGTCTTCGTCCGACTGCCCGGTCAGGCCCTTGCCGCCGCGCCAGCCGCCGACCAAGTGGACCAGGCCGTCGGCGCCGCCGTGCTGGGCGGCGATCGAACCGGCCAGCTCCTCAACCGCCGCGCGGTCGGCGAGGTTGCACTCAAAGGAGGCAACGGCGTCGTTCTCTCCGTAGGCGGCGGTGAGCCGGTCCCTGTTGCTGCCCACTGCGAAGACGGTGGCACCCGCTCCGGTCAGGGCAGCGGTGACGGCCTGGCCGGAAGCGCCGGAGGCTCCGGCCACCACCACTTTCAAGCCCGTCAGCCCGCCGGGACCGGGTGCGGCGCCCAGCAGCTGGTCGGAGCTGACGGATGCCGCACCGGTGCCGGCCTGCGGGCCGCCGGCCAAGTCAGGCCGCCTCTCCGGTAATTCCGGACGTGGACTCGATCACCGGCTTCATCTTGCGCGACAACGCTTCGTAGAACATGGACAGCGGGAACTCGTCGTCCATCACCTGGTCGGTCACCTCGCGCGGGAGGCCGGTAAGCGGGAGCGCGTCGGGGCCCTTGGCCCACACCGAGGCCGGATGCGGGGTCAGCGTCTTGGTCAGCATCTCGTAGGCGGCCAGCCAGTGCGCCACCTTGGGCCGGTCGATGGAACGCCAATAGAGTTCCTCGATTTCGTGGCCCAGGGCCACCACGGCGTCTGCCACGTTCTCCCAGTCGATGGAGAGCTTGCCGTCCGTCCAGTGCAGCACCCGGTGCTGGTGGAGCCAGGCGAACAGCAGCTGGCCGCCCAGGCCGTCGTAGTTGCGCACCCGGTTGCCGGTGATGGCGAAGCGGAAGATCCGGTCGAAGATCACCGCGTACTGCACCAGCTGGGCGTGCTTGCGGACCTCGTCGGAGGCGGTGGCGTCCTGGGCCAGGCGCACGGACTCGCGGAAGGCGGTCAGGTCGCAGCGCAGCTCCTCCAGCGAGTAGAGGAAGTACGGCATCCGCTGCTTGATCATGAACGGGTCGAACGGCAGATCGCCGCGCATGTGCGTCCGGTCGTGGATCAGGTCCCACATCACGAAGGTCTCCTGCGTCAGCCGCTGGTCGTCCAGCAGGGCGGCCGCGTCCTCCGGCAGTTGGAGCGAGGTGATCTCGGCGGCGGCGCGGACCACGGTGCGGAAACGCGCTGCCTCGCGGTCGGCGAAGATGGCGCCCCAGGTGAAGGCCGGGGTTTCGCGCACGGCCACGGTCTCCGGGAAGAGCACCGCGGAGTTGGTGTCATAGCCGGCCGTAAAGTCGAGGAACCGGATGGGCACGAACAGTTTGTTGGAGTACGCGCCGGCCTCCAGTTCGCCGATGAAATCCGGCCAGATGACTTCGATCAGCACGGCCTCGACCAGCCGGTCGCTGCTGCCGTTTTGCGTGTACATCGGGAAGACCACTAGGTGCTGCAGCCCGTTGACCCGGTGCTGCTGCGGTTGGAAGGCCAGCAGCGAGTCGAGGAAGTCCGGGACCCCGAAGCCGCCGTCGCGCCAGCGGCGGAAGTCCGTGGCCAGCTTGTCCAGGTACTCGGCGTCGTGTTCGAACAGCGGCGCCAGTTGCTCGACGGCGTCGATGATGGCGTCGGTGTGCCGGGCGGCCGCCGCCTTGTTGCCGTCGTCCGGAACGGAGCCGTCGCGGACCTGGAGCCCGCGCAGTTCGGTGGCGGCCTGCTTGAGCCGCAGCCAGGCGGGGTGCTGTGCCGGGTTGCCCTGCATGGCGTTGCGGGATGTGGCGCGAGTGGGGGTGATGGTCATCGTTGCCTCGCCTTTCCGTCGGCCGGGCACGTCCCGGCGAGCTGTTGAAGTATGTAGTGAGCGTAGCAACGCAACAGCCATACTTATTTCAAAACAGGCGACAGATAAGCAACTGTAATGCTCGGCTTCGGAAGCGGACCACATGAAAAAGCCCGGCTCGCGCTGGCCGGGCTTGATCACAGTCGGGAAACGAAAAAGGCGTGTCCCGGCCTCATTGGTTCAGGGGTCAGTCCGCACTCTTCAACTTCAGGGATACCGAGTTGATGCAGTAGCGCTGGTCGGTAGGCGTCGCGTAGCCTTCGCCCTCGAACACATGGCCCAGATGTGAATTGCAGTTGGCGCAGCGGACCTCAATCCGCTCCATGCCAAGCGTGCCGTCCCGCAGGTAGCGGACGGTCCCCTCGGCCAGCGGCGCCCAGAAGGACGGCCAGCCGCAGTGGGAATCAAACTTCTCCTTGCTGGTGAACAGCTCCGCTCCGCAGGCGCGGCAACTGTAGGTGCCTTCGGTGTGGCTGTCCCAGTACTCTCCGGTGTAAGGACGTTCGGTGCCGGCCTCGCGGAGAACGTGGTATTCCTCTGGGCTCAGCGCGCGACGCCACTCGTCGTCGCTCTTGGTCACCGGGAATTGTCCGGTTTCAGTGTTGCTCATATTCTCTCCAACGCTCACGAGTCGCCAATGTATCCCGAGCCCGAGTACAGGTGCAGCACGGGAATGCCCAGCTTCTCCTGCGCCCGGTTGGCCCAGTCGGTGTGGAAGGTATCGGAAATGGCGTGCGGCCGCGTGATGACCACCGCGCGGTCCGCCGCATGGGCGCCAACGTAGGCCACCAAGGCGGACACGCCGTCGTCCTCCACAATGTCCACCGTGGCCTTGAAGCCGCCTTCTTCCAGCAGTTTCAGCGAGAGCCGCTTGGCCTCGGCTGCCTCGTGCCGGGCCTCGTCCGGATCCGGCTGGCCCTGGGCCAGTTCGCGGAACGCGGTGCCGACCTCCAGCATGCTGAGCCGTTCCAGGAAATCCAGTAGCAGGTTCCGCTTGGTGTCCTCCGGAATCAGCACCCGGAAGGTGGTCTGCTCGGCGACGGTCTGCTCACCCGCCAGCCAGCCCAGGTTCTGCAGGTCGGACTCGTTCAGCGGTTCCTCGGTCAGCACCACGATGGTTTCCGTCATGGGCCCAGCCTAATCAGCAGCCCAACCGCCCACAACAAAACCGGCACGCCCACGGCCGCGCTGGTTAGCGGTCCACGGCGGCACCGGCAAGAATGGACCCATGGCTCTGTTCGAACGTTCTTCCCGGTCCGGGACCGTTACCGCCGGCAATGGCAATGGTGCCGGCACCCTGCCCAGGGCTCGCTGGCTGTTGCTCGGGGCCGTGGCCGGAGCCACCGCGGGATCCGTCCTGGCCGGCGCGACGTCCGGACTGGCCTCCTACTTTGCCCGCCAGGTGCTGACTCCGGTCCGCGAGCATGTCCAGGATCTGGAGATCCTGGCCGTCGTCGGAACCTGGCCGGAGCAGGAAATCATCCTGCCGGCCACCGTGGACACCACCGCGCCGGGCGTCTACAGCGTCTATTTCGACGGCGGCCGCGGCGTGGCGCGGGTGGGCGAGGTGACGTCGTACTCGCCGCGGGAAGGTACCGTCCAGCGCACGGTCGAGCAGGTGTACACCGGCGACCTCGCCGCAGCCAGGCGCGGTTGGTGGGGCGGTGCCGCCTACCCGGATCCGGCCGCCGTCGGGCTGGCCAATGAAGAGGTGCAGATCGAGGTGGAGGGCGGCATCGCGCCCGCTTGGCTGGTGCGCGCCGAATCGGAGGCCACCACCTGGGCGATTATGGTGCACGGCCGTGGCGCGTCCCGGGCGGAAGGCGTGCGCGCGGTGCGGGCAGTCCGTGAACTGGGTCTGACCTCGCTGCTGATTTCCTACCGGAACGACGGCGAAGCTCCGTCCGCACCGGACCGCCGCTATGGGCTGGGCATGACCGAATGGCGCGACGTCGAGGCGGCGATCCGGTATGCGCTGGCGAACGGCGCCCAGGATGTTGTCCTGGTCGGCTGGTCGATGGGCGGGGCGATCAGCCTGCAGGCGGCAGACCAGTCGCTCTACCGGAGCCGGATCCGGGCGCTGGTCCTGGACGCCCCGGTGATTGACTGGACCGATGTGCTGGCACACCAGGCAAAACTGAATCGAATTCCGGATGCCGTCGGGCAGTTCTCGCAGTGGCTGATTTCGAACAAGGCGGGTCGGCTGCTGACCGGACTGGCCGCCCCGCTGGACCTGAAGATGATGAACTGGGTGGCCCGGGCCGACGAACTGCAGGTACCGACGCTAATCGTCCACAGCGAGAACGACGACTTCGTGCCCTACGGGCCGTCCGCGGCCCTGGCCGAGAAGAACCCGCTGGTCACCTTCGAGCGATTCAGTGGAGCAGGGCATACCCGGGAATGGAACGTGGACCCCGAACGCTGGGAGCGCGTGGTCACGTCCTTCCTGGGCCGTGTGCTGACTCCGGCGGGTGAGCGCTAGCCAGACTTGATCGGGGCGACCGCAGCCTGCGTGAGGGCGACCAGATCGTCCGGTGCGATTTCGATGTCCAGGCCGCGGCGCCCGCCGGAGACCAGGATGGTGGCGAAACCCGGCGCGGTGGAATCCAACACCGTGGGGCTGGCCTGCTTCTGCCCGAGCGGCGAGATGCCACCCAACACATAGCCGGTGCGCCGCTGGGCCACCTGGGGGTCGGCCATGGCAGCTTTCTTGCCGCCCAAAGCCGCGGCAAATTTCTTCAGGTCCAGGCTGGAACTGACCGGCACGATGGCCACCGCCAGCGATCCGTCCAGCGTGGCCATCAGGGTCTTGAACACGCGGGCCGGATCCATGCCCAGCGCCTCCGCAGCCTCCAAGCCGAAACTTGGCGCCGAGGGATCGTGGGCATAACTATGCAGCAGATGCGGAACCCCCGCCCGCTGCAGCAGCGTGGTGGCGGGGGTTCCGGCGGAGGGTTTGTGCTTGGCCATGCTCAGGCCGAGGCTGCGCGGAGCTGCCGGGCCTCGGAGGTCAGGCGCTTGATCCGGAAGAGCATGGCGGACATGCCGCGGATTCGCAGCGGCGTGATCGCACGCGTCAGGCCCAGATGCTCGGCGATGTCGTCCGGGACAGCCAGGATCTGCTGTGCCGGAAGCCCGTTCAGCCCCTCATGCAGCACGGAGGCGAAGCCGCGGGTAGTCGGAGCTTCCGGCGGTGCAGAGAAATAGATCTGCACGTCCTGGTCCGGGTCGTCACCCAGCTCAAGGGTCAGGAAGAGCGGCGACTGACACTCCACCACTTGCTCCAGCAGTTCCGGATGCCCGGCGAAGCGCTCCGGCAGCTCCGGCAGTTCGCGGGAGAATTCCAGCAGCAGCTGCAACCGCTCGGCCTCGGTGACCGCCTGGAAGTCATCAATAATCTCGGCCAGCGGGGCGGGAATGGTCTGGGGCGACACAGTCATACTTTGCGCTCTCTTGGAGGTAACGGGTTCGTCAGCGTTAACGTTTAGCGCCGGGCGGCTATTCCTCAGCGGGCCACGGCGGGGACGTCGCCGGGCTGGTCGCCCTTGACGATCGGCACCCGCACCGCGTTGCCCCACTCGGTCCACGAGCCGTCATAGTTCCGCACCGTGTCGAAGCCCAGCAGGTGCTTGAGCACGAACCAGGTGTGGCTGGAGCGTTCACCAATCCGGCAGTAGGCCACCACGTCATCACCCGGCTGCAGGCCGGCCTCGTCCAGGTAGATCGCTTCGAGCTCATCGCGCGTGCGGAAGGTGCCATCCTCGGCCGCGGCCCGCGCCCACGGAACGGACGCCGCCGT
>NZ_JBLKRT010000056.1:0-15641 GCF_047607445.1 Arthrobacter sulfonylureivorans | reverse complement strand
AACGCCGCCCGCACCGGCGCTTCCGCGCTGATCACCCCGGCCAGCTAGGGCCGAACCACCAACAAGGCACGGCCGCGGTGGCCCAGCCGCCGACCGTCATCTCCTCCAGGAGGCAGAGACACATGACTACTCGAGTTGGTATCAACGGATTCGGCCGGATCGGCCGCAGCTACTTCCGCGCCGTCCTCGCGAAGGACACGGACCTGGAAATCGTCGCGATCAACGACCTGACCGATGCGGAGACGCTGGCCCACTTGCTCAAATACGACAGCGTGCTGGGCATCCTCTCGGAAACGGTGGAGGTGGACTCCGGAAACCTGATCGTCGGCGGCCGGAAGATCCGGGTTCTCTCGGAGAAAGACCCGGCAGACCTGCCGTGGAGCGATCTCCAGGTGGACATCGTGATCGAATCCACCGGGCGGTTCAACAAGAGCGGGGGCGCCCGCAAGCACATGGACGCCGGCGCCAAGAAGGTCCTGGTCTCCGCGCCCGCCAAAGACGAGGACATCACCATCGTGATGGGCGTCAACGACAGCGAGTACGATGCCGGGGCGCACCACCTGATTTCGAACGCCTCCTGCACCACCAATTGCCTTGCCCCGCTGGCCAAGGTATTGCACGAGAAGTTCGGCATCGAGCACGGACTCATGACCACCATCCACGCCTACACTGCCGACCAGAACCTGCAGGACGGCCCGCACCGGGACCTGCGGCGCGCGCGGGCGGCGGCCATCAACCTGGTGCCGACGTCGACCGGCGCCGCCAAGGCCATCGGCCGGGTGCTCCCTGACCTGCAGGGCAAGTTGGACGGCTTCGCGGTCCGGGTGCCAGTGCCCACCGGCTCGATGACGGACCTCACCGCCACCCTGTCCCGCGAAGCAACCGTGGAAGAGGTCAACGCGGCTTTCAAGGAAGCCGCCGCGGACCCGCACTGGGCAGGCATCCTCACCTATACCGAGGACCCGATCGTGTCGTCGGACATCGTCACAGACCCGGCGTCTTCGATCTTCGACTCGGGACTGACTAAGGTTATGGGTAACCAGGTGAAAGTTGTTGGCTGGTACGACAACGAATGGGGCTACTCCAACCGCCTGCTGGATCTGACCACTCTGATCGCATCGAAGCTGTCCTAGGCACGGCACCACCGTCCTCCGCACGAAGGTAGAAATGACTGCACATTCCCTTGATGAACTGCTGGCCGCCGGAGTCCGCGGACGCCACGTGTTGGTCCGTTCGGACCTGAACGTCCCGTTGGAGGGCGAAGCGCCTGCACTGACGGTGTCCGACGACGGGCGCATCCGCGCCTCGCTGCCGGTCATCACCAAGTTGGCAGAGGCCGGGGCCCGGGTCATTGTGACGGCACACCTCGGCCGGCCCAAGGGCGCCCCCGAGGAGAAGTTCTCGCTGCGGCCCGCGGTTGCCCGGCTGAAGGAGCTGGCAGCCGTCACGGTCAAGTTCGCCGAGGACACGGTGGGCCCGGCGGCCCGGGAGGGCGCGGCGGGGCTACAGGACGGCGAAGTGCTGGTGCTGGAGAACGTGCGCTTCGATTCCCGCGAAACCAGCAAGGACGACGCCGACCGCGGTGCTTTTGCCACCGAACTTGCCGCCCTCACCGGTGACGAGGGGGCCTATGTGGACGATGCGTTCGGCGCCGTGCACCGCAAGCATGCTTCGGTCTACGACATCGCCCGGCTGCTTCCGGCCTACCAGGGCGACCTGGTCCGCACGGAACTCCAGGTGCTGAACCGTCTCACCGAAGCGCCTCAGCGGCCATATGTGGTGGTGCTGGGCGGTTCCAAGGTGTCGGACAAGCTGGCCGTGATTGAGAACCTGCTGGGCAAGGCCGACTACCTGCTGATCGGCGGCGGCATGGTCTTCACCTTCCTCGCCGCCCAGGGACACAAGGTCGGCGCCAGCCTGCTGGAGAAGGATCAACTGGACACGGTCCGCGGCTACCTCGCCCGCGCCAAGGAGCTGGGGTGCACGTTCATCCTGCCCACCGACATTGTGGTGGCGGAGAAGTTCGCCGCCGATGCGGCATGGGAAGTGGTGCCCGCGGACAGTATCGAGTCGGCTTCCTTCGGCGCCGACGGCATCGGTCTGGACATCGGTCCGGAGTCGGCCGAAGCCTTCGCGCACCAGATCCATTCGGCGAATACGGTCTTCTGGAACGGGCCCATGGGTGTCTTTGAGTTCGATGCCTTCGCCAATGGGACCCGCACCGTGGCCAAGGCGCTCACCGGCAGCGACGGCTTCACCGTCGTCGGTGGCGGCGATTCCGCTGCTGCCGTCCGTACCCTGGGCTTTGACGACGACGCGTTCGGGCATATTTCCACCGGCGGCGGAGCCAGCCTGGAATACCTTGAAGGTAAGGAACTGCCCGGCCTGGCCGCACTCGACCGCTGACGGGACCGGGCCCCTCGCCGCGGTGAGGCTGGTCCCGGCAATGCCCATGCCCCAGCGCGGCCCGGCCGCGCCAATCGACGCCCAGCACCACAGATGGAGACCGCAGTGACCACTTCGACCAACGGCAAGTTCGACCGCAAACCGCTGATCGCGGGCAACTGGAAGATGAACATGGACCATGTCCAGGGCATCACGCTGCTGCAGAAATTGGCCTGGACCCTCAGCGATGCCCGGCACGACTACAACCGGGTTGAGGTTGCCGTCTTCCCTCCGTTCACGGATTTGCGCGGCGTGCAGACGCTGGTCAATGGCGACAACCTGAAGCTTGTCTACGGTGCGCAGGACCTCTCTCCGCATGATTCGGGCGCGTACACCGGGGACATCTCCGGACAGTTCCTGGCCAAGCTGGGCTGCAGTTATGTCCTCGTGGGCCATTCCGAGCGGCGGGAAATCCATGGCGAGGATGACGCCCTGCTGAACGAGAAGCTGAAGGCCGCCTACCGGCACAAGCTGACGCCGATTCTGTGCGTGGGCGAGGGCCTGGCGGTGCGCCAGGCAGGTGACCACGTGGAGCACACACTCAGCCAGTTGCGTGCCAATGTGGCCGGGCTCGACGCCGAGCAAGCAGCAAGGTTGGTCATTGCCTACGAGCCGGTCTGGGCGATTGGTACCGGGGAGGTGGCCGGCCCTGAGGATGCCCAGGAGATGTGCGCCGCCCTCCGTGCCGAGCTGGCCGTGCTCTTCGACCAGACGGTAGCAGCCGGCGTCCGGCTGCTCTACGGCGGTTCAGTGAAGGCGGGTAATGCTGCCGCCATCCTGAACGAGCGCGATGTCGACGGCGTGTTGGTGGGCGGGGCCAGTCTGGACGCGGGCGAATTTGCTAATATTGTCAGGTTCGAACACCATCTGCTGACAAAGTGATGTCTGCCCGCCACTGGGATATCCCGACAGCTGACGAAAGGCCACTGTGGAAGCTCTGAAGATCACTCTGCAAATCCTGCTGGGCATCACCAGCCTGCTGCTGACCCTGCTTATTCTGCTGCACAAGGGACGCGGCGGCGGCATGTCCGACATGTTCGGCGGCGGCATGACCACCAGCCTGGGCTCGTCCGGCGTGGCGGAGCGCAACCTCAACAGGTTCACGGTGGTCCTTGGACTGGTCTGGGGCACGGTCATCGTGGCACTCGGCCTGATGATGCGTTTCAGCGCTGAATCCTGACCGGTTTGCCGGCGGCGCTGCCGCCTTTCGGTCCTTTCAGGGACCGGTTTTCGGTGCTCCCGAATTTCCGAGAGAGATTGCTCCAACCCCTTAACCCTGCGCTGTTCCCACCGTAGACTGGTGCCCGATGCAGGGGGCATCGATTCTGGTCATCGGGGGCAAACATGGTTGATCCGTCGAATTCCTTTCGGGCCGTCCGGGTCGGTTCAGAAACGGGCGCCGGGCTCGCCGGTTGGCAGGCCGTGACCGGTCGGACGGTAGTGCCGGTTACCAAAGTCCCCGTCACCTACTGGTGCCCCAAGGGGCACCAGACCACACCGGTTTTCGCTAATCTCAGCGAAGCCGACATCCCTCCCTCCTGGGACTGCCCGCACTGCGGCCAGATAGCCGCCAGGGAGCCAGGCGGGGGCGGCGCCGAAGCCCGCAGCTCCGACGAACCCTACAAGAGCCATCTGGAATACGCCAAGGAACGGCGCAGCCCGGATGAAGCCGAGGCCGTAGTGGAACAGGCCCTGGAGAAGTTGCGGCGGCGACGGCGGGAAGCACTTCGCCGGGCCGAGTCAGGCCGGCGCCAAAACGACTAGGCGCCCGCTCGGGCCCTTTTTGTACCCGGGCACGGCATGTTATCCGGCGGGCCTCTTTGTCTCCGGGGCACGGCAGGTTATCTTGCAAACCGCCTTCGATGGTGGCGGCGCATGGTGCCGGGCCAAGCGACGGTGTCGCCGGGCAGCAGGATTCCGGGCTCTAGTCGTCGTCGCCGTTTTCCGCGGGGGAGAGCAGCGCCTCGGGCAGCTTCGACGCCGCATCCTGATCCAGCAGCCAGACCGTGCGCTTGCGTCCGCGGGCACCGGCGGCCGGAACCTGTACCGGGCTGGCACCGGCCAAGGCCAGCCCCACGGCTCCGGCCTTGTCGCTGCCGCCCACCACCAGCCACACCTCGTCGGCGGAATTGATCGCGGGCAGCGTCAGGGACACGCGCTCGGGCGGCGGTTTCGGCGCCTCTGTTTCGCCCACCGCGGAGCGGCCTTCGGTACGAATTCCGGCCATCTCGGGGAACAGTGACGCAATGTGTGCGTCAGGGCCGACGCCGAGCAACAGCACGTCGAACTTCGGCACCGGGCCGCCGGTGCCCTCATCGGCTGCTGCCTGTCGGAGGGCCGCGGAGTAGGCCGCGGCCGCGGCGTCCGGGTCGGCATATTCGCTGGCCGCGCCGAACGGGTGGATCCGGGCAGGGTCCAGCGGGAGTGCGTCGAGCAGCGCGTCACGCGCCTGGCGTTCGTTGCGGTCCGTGCTGTCCTTCGCGACGAAACGTTCATCGCCCCACCACACGTTCACCTTCGACCAGTCGAAGCCGGCAGGAACGTCAACCTCGGCTACCGCCTTCAGCGTGTTGATCCCCAGGCTGCCGCCGGTGAGCACCACGGTAGCTTCGCCGCGCTCGGACTGGACCGCTGCCAGCCGCTCGACCAGCCTGTTCGCGGCCGCGTTCGCCAGAGCGGCGACGTCGGAATGGACTATGACGTGTGGTTCAGCGTTCACTGCGGCGTACGCTCCTCAAATTGGTCCGGGGCAATCCATCGATCAGCACTTCACCGAAAACCTCATCCGGGTCGAGCCGGCGTAGCTCTTCAGCCAGGCATTCTTCCAGCGGCCGGCGCGGCAGGGAAATCCGCTGGACCGGTTGGCCCGGCATCAGCAGCTCGGCCACGCTGGGGCCGGGACGCAGGATGCGGATGTCGCCGGTGGTCCGCGAGATCCGTACGCCCCGGATACCGGTGCCCGCGGGGTCCTCCACGATGGTGACCGGCGCGTTCAGGGCCAGCGTCAGCCACGCCGCCAGCAGGACCGTGCTGGGGGAGTCGGAAGCCCCCTCCACCGCCACCGCGGTCACCGGGGCCGGCTCCAGCTGGTCAAAGACGGCAGCAAGCTGGATGCGCCAATTGGTCAGCCGGGTCCAGGCCAGGTCGGTATCGCCGGCGGTGTACGTGTCGCGGAGGCTGAACAGCGCCTGCTGCGGGTCGGGCTCGTTACCGGAATCCGTGATGCGCCGGTGGGCGATCCGGCCTACCGACGTGCGCGAGGCATCCTTCGGCATGCCATGCGGCCACCAGGCCACGATCGGGGCATCAGGCAGCAGCAGGGCGGCCACCAGGGACTCGCTTTCCGTAGCCAGCTGGCCGTACCCGTAGAGCACGATGACCTCGGCCGCACCGGCGTCGCCGCCGACCCGGATCTGGGCATCAAGCCGCGTCTTCGCTTTCGAGCCTGCATCCACCAGCGCAATGATCCGGCAGGGATGCTCCCGGCTGGCGGCGTTGGCCGCCAGGATGGCCTCTTCTTCATGGCCCAACGAGGTCGCCACCACCAGGGTGAGGACCCGTCCCAGGGCCACAACGCCGCCTTGCTCGCGCATGGCAACGATTTCCTTCGAGACCTTCGACGTCGTGGTGTTTTTGAGGTCTTTGATCACGGCCTTCTCCAAGTGCGTCCGTCGCGGGCCAGCAGTTCATCGGCCGACGCCGGCCCCCAGCTGCCCGGGGAGTAAGGTTCCGGCCGGGTGCGGCTCTCGGCCCAGTATTCCTCAAACGGATCGAGGATCTTCCAGGAGAGCTCCACCTCCTGGTGCCGCGGGAACAGCGGCGGCTCACCGAGCAGTACGTCCAGGATGAGCCGCTCATACGCCTCCGGACTCGACTCGGTAAATGCATGTCCGTAGCCGAAGTCCATTGTGACGTCGCGGACTTCGGTCTGGGTGCCGGGCACCTTGGAACCGAAGCGGATGGTGACTCCTTCGTCGGGCTGCACGCGGATCACCACCGCGTTTTGGCCGAAATCGTCCTCGGTATGGCTCGGGAACAGCAGATTCGGGGCCCGCTTGAAGACGACGGCGATCTCCGTCACCCTGCGGCCCAGCCGCTTCCCGGCCCGCAGGTAGAACGGAACACCGGCCCAGCGCCGGGTGTGGATGTCCAGCCGCAGCGCCGCATAGGTCTCGGTGACCGAATCGGGGTTGAAGCCTTCTTCCTCCAAATAACCAATGACCTTTTCACCGCCCTGCCAGCCGCCGGTGTATTGGCCCCGGGCCGAATGCGCCGACAGATCCTCGGGGAGCTTGACGGCGGCCAGCACCTTTTCTTTCTCCGCGCGCAGGTCCTCTGCTTGGAAGGAGATCGGCTCTTCCATAGCGGTCAGGGCCAGCAGTTGCAGCAGGTGGTTCTGGATGACGTCGCGGGCCGCACCGACGCCGTCGTAATAACCTGCGCGCCCGCCAATGCCGATGTCCTCCGCCATGGTGATCTGCACATGATCCACGTAGTTGGCGTTCCAGAGGGGCTCAAAGAGCTGATTGGCAAAGCGCAGGGCCAGCAGGTTCTGGACGGTTTCCTTGCCCAGGTAGTGGTCGATGCGGAAGACCGCATCCGGCGGGAACACCGACTCAACGATGTTGTTCAGCTCCCGCGCGGACTGCAGGTCATGGCCGAAGGGCTTTTCAATGACCACTCGGCGCCACGGCATGCCCGGCGCATCCTCGGTGGCCTGGGCGAGGCCGTGCGAGGAAAGCATTTGGCACACCTGCTCGAAAGCCTTGGGCGGGATGGAGAGGTAGAAAGCGTGGTTCCCCTGGGTCCCGCGCTGTTCATCGAGTTCCTTCAACGTGGCCCCGAGCTGCTCGAAGGCCTCGTCGTCGTCGAACGTCCCCTGGACAAACCGGATGCCGGCAGCCAGGTGGGTCCAGATGTCCTCGCGGAACGGTGTGCGGGCGTGCTGCTGCACGGCTTCTTTCACCTGCGCCGCGAATTCGGCGTCGTCCCACGGCCGGCGGGCAAAACCGACCAGCGCGAAACTGGGCGGCAGCAGTCCGCGGTTGGCCAGGTCGTAAACGGCCGGCATCAGCTTCTTGCGCGCAAGGTCTCCGGTGACGCCGAACAGCACCAGCGAACAGGGGCCGGCAATCCGGTCAAGCCGTCGGTCGCGGGGATCACGCAGCGGGTTGGCCGGACGACGGTGTGGGGTGGAAGGTGCCATTACTACTTTCCGGCGAGTTGGGACACGGCGTCGATGACCTGGCGCAAACCCGCGGCGCGGTCCGCCAAATGCAGGCGGAGCACGGGCCGGCCGGCCTCGCGCAGCACGTTGGCGTCGCCGGCGGCCTGGGCATCGATCAGTTCGCCGAAGCTGAAGGGGCGGCCCGGGATGGGGATGTCCGCGGCAGCTTCGCCGGTCAGCTGCAGGAAGACGCCGGTAGCCGGTCCTCCCTTGTGGAACTGGCCGGTGGAGTGCAGGAAGCGCGGCCCCCAGCCGAAGGTCACGGGACGGCCGGTTGCTTCTGCCAACAGCGGCCGGATCCGTTCCAGCTCGGCCTGGCCGAAGCGGTTCAGATAGGCCTGGACGCCGAGGTAGCCGTCCGGTCCGAGTTTGCCCAGCAGGTCGCGGAGCGCATCCGACAACGAACCGCCGACGGCCAACCCGCTGCCGCGGACCTGCACTGCACCGTCGGTGAAGTCAGGGAGCTGCGCCTCCGGACGCTCTTCCAGCAGCCCGCGCGCGGCGGCCTTGGCCGCCTCCACGTCCGGCTGGTCGAACGGGTTGATGCCCAGCAGGCGGCCAGCCACTGCCGTGGCGTACTCCCAGAGCAGCAGTTGGCTGCCCAGGCTGCCGCCGACGGCAATCTCGTCCGTGCCGAGTGCCACCTCGTGATCGGGGGAGACCAGCCGGACCACCAGCACGTCCGCGGCCTTGGAGACTGTCTCGGGGTCACCGGAGTCGACCACCACCGGCAGCAGTCCGGTGCCCAGCTTGCCGGTGGACTCGGCGATCAGCTGTTCGGCCCAGTCGCCGAAACCGACAATTCCGGAGCCTTCATCGGCAATGGCGATCTTGTTGCGCAGCGGCTCCGTGCCGGCCAGCGCGGCACCCAGCGCCAGGGCAATGTTGTCGGCGGAGTCCTCGGAGAGTACTTCGGCCGCTTCCTCGGCGTCGTCAAGCAGTTTTTCGATGTCCACCCCGGCCAGGCCCGAAGGGACCAGACCGAAGGCGGTCAGCGCGGAGTAGCGCCCGCCGACGTCGGGATCGGCGTTGAACACCGCCCGGTAGCCGGCTTCCCGGGAAGCCTGATCCAGCGGTGAGCCGGGATCGGTGACCACAATGATCCGCGACGCGGCGTCCAGACCCGCGTCGGCAAAAGCCTGTTCGAAGACCCGGCGCTGCGAATCCGTTTCCAGCGTGGAACCGGATTTGGATGCCACGATAATGGCGGTGTCGGCCAGCCGCTCCGCCAGGGCTGCACCCACCTGCTGCGGGTCCGTGCTGTCGAGCACGGTCAGCTCCACGCCGGCGGTATTGGCGATGACCTCCGGAGCCAGCGAGGAGCCGCCCATGCCAGCCAGCACGAACCGGGTCACGCCTTCGGCAGCAAGTTCCCTGCGCAGCTCCAGAATGTCTGCCACCAACGGCCGGGAGAGCGCGGCGGCATCCACCCAGCCGAGCCGGATTGCGGCCTCGGCTTCCGCGTCCGGGCCCCACAACGTATTGTCCTGGGCGGCGATCCGGGACGCCACGCGGTCCTCGACCAAAGTGTCGATGTGCCGGCGGATGGCGGCCAGCGCAGCTCCCGATGCTTCGAAGGCCAGCGAGCTCATGCCTTCTTGGCTCCCGGCGCCGAGTCCAGCGCGTTCTGGACGGTCTCCCGCAGCTGCTGCCAGCTGGTGACGAACTTCTCCAGGCCTTCGTCCTCGAGCAGTTCGACCACTTCGTTGTAGGAAATGCCGACCTTGGCGATCTGGTCCAGCACCTTGTTGGCTTCCTGGTAGCTGCCGGTCACCCGGTCGCCTTCGATCTTGCCGTGGTCGGCGACGGCTTCCAGCGTCTTCTCCGGCATGGTGTTGACCACGTTGGGGGCCACCAGTTCGGTGACGTATAGCGTGTCCGGGTAATCCGGGTTCTTCACGCCGGTGGACGCCCACAACGGCCGCTGCGGGCGGGCACCGGAGGCGGCCAGGACCTGCCAGCGTTCGGTAGCGAACTGCTCTTCGTAAATCTGGTACGCCAGCTGTGCGTTGGCGACGCCGGCCTTGCCCTTCAGCGCGGTGGCCTCGTCGGAGCCGATCGCGTCCAGCCGGTTATCGATCTCGCTGTCGACGCGGGATACGAAGAAGGAGGCCACCGAGTGCAGGCTGGCCAAGTCCTTGCCGTTCTCCTTGGCCTGCTCCAGCCCGAGCATGAAGGCGTTGATCACTTCGCGGTACCGCTGCAGCGAGAAGATCAGCGTGACGTTGACGCTGATGCCGGCCGCGAGGGTCTCGGTGATGGCTTCGAGGCCTTCGGTGGTGGCCGGGATCTTGATGAACGCGTTCGTCCGGCCCACGGCCTTGTGCAGGTGCTTGGCCTCTTCGACGGTGCCCTTGGTGTCGCGGGCCAGCCGCGGGTCCACCTCGATGGATACCCGGCCGTCCACGCCATCGGTGTCGGTGGCGAGGGCGGAGAACAGGTCGCAGGCTTCGGCGACGTCGGCGGTGGTGATGGCGAAGACCGCCGAGTCCACGTCAGCGCCGTCGGCGGCCAGCTGGTGGACCTGGGCCTCGTAGCTGCGGCCGTCCTGCAGGGCCGAGGCGAAGATGGACGGGTTGGTGGTGACGCCCACAACGTTCTTCTCGTCGATCAGCGCCTTCAGCGTCCCGGAACTGATCCGTTCGCGGGAGAGATCGTCGAGCCAGATGGAGACACCGGCATCGGAGAGTGCCTGGGTATTCGGGTTGGACATCGCGTCCTCCTTAGGAGTTGTTGATCTGTGCGAGCGAGTCGCGGGCGGCCTCGACAACGGCCTCGGCCGTGATGCCGAACTCGCGGAACAGGGTCTTGTAGTCGGCGGAGGCACCGTAGTGCTCCAGGGACACGCTGCGGCCGGCGTCGCCGACCAAGCCGTCCCAGCACTGCGCGATGCCGGCTTCCACCGAAACCCGGGCCTTGACGCCGGCGGGCAGCACGGATTCGCGGTAAGCGGCGTCCTGGCGGGCGAACCACTCAAGGCAGGGCACGGAAACCACGCGGGTAGCGATGCCGTCGGCCTGCAGAATCTCGCGGGCCTGGACGGCCAGTTGTACTTCGGAGCCGGTGGCCAGCAGGATCACCTGCGGCGTGGCGTCGGCGCCGTCGGACTGCGCTTCGACCAGGACGTAAGCACCCTTGGCCACGTTGTCGGCGGAGGCAAAACCTGATTCTCCGCGGTCGTAGACCGGCAGGTTCTGCCGGGTGAGCACAATGCCGGCCGGGTTGCTGTGGTTCTCCAGCATCGCCTTCCACGCCTGGGCGACTTCGTTGGCATCGGCGGGGCGCACGACGTCGAGGCCCGGGATGGCGCGCAGGCTCGCCAACTGCTCCACCGGCTGGTGGGTGGGTCCGTCTTCGCCGAGGCCGATGGAATCGTGCGTCCACACATAGATCGACGGAACACCCATCAGGGCGCCGAGCCGGATGGCCGGCCGCTGGTAGTCGCTGAAGATCAGGAACGTGCCGGAGAAAGCCCTGGTGTTGGAGCTGAGCACAATGCCGTTCACGATGGAAGCGGCCGCGTGCTCGCGGATGCCGAAGTGAAGCACCCGGCCGTAGGGGCCGCCAGACCACATTTCGGTCTGCCGCGACTCCGGCACAAACGAGGGAGCGCCTTCGATGGTGGTGTTGTTCGATTCTGCCAAGTCGGCCGAGCCGCCCCACAGTTCCGGCAGCACCGGACCAATGGCGTTGAGCACCTTGCCGGAGGCGGCACGCGTGGAGATGTCCTTGCCGGCAGGGAATTCGGGCAGCGCCTGCTCCCAACCCTGCGGCAGTTCGGAAGCCTGCACACGGTCCAGCAGCGCGGCGTTCTCCGGGTTGGCTTCCCGCCAAGCCTGGTAGCCGGTGTCCCAGTCCGCGCGGGCCTGCTTGCCGCGTGCGGCAACCTGGCGGGCGTGGTCCAAAACCTCCTGCTCGACGGAGAACTGCTGCTCCGGATCGAAACCGAGGACTTCCTTGACCGCGGCGACTTCTTCTGCCCCAAGTGCCGAGCCGTGGATCTTGCCGGTGTTCTGCTTCTTCGGCGCCGGCCAGCCAATAATGGTGCGCAGCGAAATGATCGAGGGCCGGGTCGTTTCGGCCTTTGCGGCCTTCAGCGCCTCGAACAGGGCCGGAATGTCTTCGGCGTACTCGCCGGTTTTGGTCCAGTCCACGCGCTGGGTGTGCCAGCCGTACGCTTCGTAGCGCTTGAGCACATCCTCGGTGAAGGCGATGTCGGTGTCGTCCTCGATGGAGATCTTGTTGTCGTCGTAGATCACCACCAGGTTGCCCAGTTCTTGGTGGCCGGCCAGCGAGGAGGCCTCCGAAGTGACGCCTTCCTGCAGGTCGCCGTCGGAGGCGATGACCCACACCGTGTGGTCGAAGGGGCTCTCGCCGGCGGCAGCATCGGCGTCGTACATGCCGCGGGTGCGGCGCTGCGCGTAGGCGAAGCCGACGGCGGAAGCGAGGCCCTGGCCCAGCGGGCCGGTGGTGATTTCAACGCCCGGAGTGTGCTTGTACTCCGGGTGGCCGGGGGTGAGCGAGCCCCAGGTCCGCAGCGCCTGCAGATCCTCCAACTCCAGGCCGTAGCCGGAAAGGAACAGCTGGATGTAGAGCGTCAGCGAGGTGTGGCCGGGGGAGAGGACAAAACGGTCGCGGCCCACCCACTGCGGATCGGACGGGTCGTGCCGCATGAACTGCTGGAAGATCAAGTAGGCGGCCGGCGCCAGGCTCATGGCGGTGCCCGGGTGGCCGTTGCCG
Organism: Arthrobacter sulfonylureivorans; assembly: GCF_047607445.1. GTDB lineage: Bacteria > Actinomycetota > Actinomycetes > Actinomycetales > Micrococcaceae > Crystallibacter > Crystallibacter sulfonylureivorans_A. The sequence goes on along the minus strand of NZ_JBLKRT010000056.1, from coordinate 3,229 downwards.
ACCTTCTCCACGGCGTCGGCTGCGAGAACACGCACTGTGTCCACCGCCCGCTGGTCCAGCGATGTCCACGACAATTCCTGATCTTGCATATGTGGCACCGGTGGGGCCCTTTCTGATCGAGATAGCAGCACCGACGGCCCGGAAAGGCGCCCGCAACTGCGGACCCGGCGGACCATTCGCCGTTGAACCTGCTTGAGCATTGTTGCGCCACATCCCCGCGGACTGGCGCTCGATCCCCACTCTATCCGTTGCGCCTGCAATGCGCAGGAAGCTTTACGGTGCGAGCAGTCACAGGTGCGCGCAGTCACACCGGCAGTCATGGTTTAGCGCTAGCTGACGCGGCCGCCGTGCGCGTCGGTTTCCTACTCGGAGCGATGTGCGCGTCGGTTTCACCCGGGCCGACGCAGCTACCGCTCGCGCCGGGCTCGCGCCGGCAGACGGCGGTACTGCGTGGGCCGGTTTCGCCCGGACCGACCCGGCTGTCCCGCGCGTCGGTTTCTACGACAGATAGAAGGAGTATGATGTAGGTGCACCTTGACCCGCCCTATGTGGCCGGGCGTTTTCGTGTGTCAGACGGACTCCAGCAGAACTGAGTGGTTTTTCCTTGAATATGCAGACCGTGCCGGACCAGGCGTTGGCAGTTCCGGCCAAGCCCGGCTTTTCGCGCAAGGCCAAAGCGTACATCGCGCTCACAAAGCCCCGTGTCATGGAACTCCTGCTGGTCACCACCCTGCCCACCATGATCTTTGCGCACGGCGGCTTCCCGGACCTCTGGCTGATGGCTGCCACGATGATCGGTGGCGCGCTGGCGGCCGGCTCCGCCGGCTCCTTTAACTGCTACATCGACCGCGACATGGACAAGCTCATGCACCGGACGGAGAACCGGCCGTTGGTGACCGGCGAACTCACTCCCCGCGAGGCTCTGGTGTTCTCCTGGGTCCTGGGCGTGGTGGCCGTCGCGCTGCTCTGGTTCGGCGCGAATCCGCTGGCCGGCATGCTGGGCGTTGGTGCGATCTTCTTCTACGTGGTCATCTACACGCTGATCCTCAAGCGCCGCACCTCGCAGAACATAGTCTGGGGCGGCGCCGCGGGATGCTTCCCGGTGCTCATCGCCTGGGCCGCTGTCACCAACACGGTGGCCTGGCCCGCTGTGATCCTATTCATGGTCATCTTCCTCTGGACGCCGCCGCACTACTGGCCACTGTCCATGAAGTACAGCGACGACTACAACGCCGCCAACGTGCCGATGCTTGGCGCCATCGCCAGCGCGCGCCAGGTATCCGTCCAAGTGGTCCTGTACGCATGGGCCACGCTGGCGTGCTCCCTGCTGCTGGCTCCCGTCGGCGGCGCCGGCTGGGTCTACACAGTCGTGGCGCTGGTGAGCGGCGGCTACTTTGTGTATGAATCGCACCGGCTGTACGCGCTGGCCAAGCGCGGAACCGAGACCCCCGCAGCCACGAACAAGAGCGCCATGCGGGTCTTCCACGGCTCCATCAGCTACTTGACCGTACTGTTCCTGGCTCTGGCGGTAGACCCCTTCATCGGCGGCCCCGTCTTCGGCTAACCGCCGTTCCTTTCGCGGCAATCCGTCGTTCCTTTGACGGCAAAACTGCCGCCAGACCCTGCGATCGCCGTTCCGTTGGTAGATTCCAACGCTTCCGGTACCACGGTCGCTGCTTGGGCAGACGAGCTCGGTTCGCTCCGTCGTCGTCCCATATCCAGTTTTGACGGGTCGCTGCACTTGTTCCAATGGCCTCTAGCGTCCGGCCAGACCTGCGCCGTGACGCTGGCGCCCGCCCGTACCTGAGCCATTGGGTTGTCGTCTAGCCGACCTTCAGTTCGTGCCATGGCGGCTCCCGCGCTGGCCTAAGATAACGGAATGAATCCATTCCGCGGTCTCATTGCCTACCCGGTGACTCCTTTCAATGACGACGGCAGCGTCAACTTTCGGGAGTTGAACCGTCACGTTTCCGCGGTAGCCGGGTCGCCGGTGGATGCAATAACGGTGCTCGGCAGCTCCGGCAATTTTGCCTATCTGGACCGTGCGGAACGGCGGGATGTCATCACCGCGGCAGTGGAAGCTGCCAAGGCAGTGCGACCGGATTTGCCGGTGTGCGCCGGCGTGAGTGCAGTGGGCACCCGGGAACTTCTGCAAAACATCGACGACGCCGCGGCGGCGGGTGTCGATGGGCTGTTGGTTTCGACCGTCTCGTACTACCCGTTGACGGACGAGGAGGTTGCAGCCCAATGTGCTGCGGCTGCCCGCCAGTCCGCGCTGCCAGTCTGCTTGTACAGCAATCCGCGCACTACTCAGTTCAGCTTCAGCTTGGAGTTAGTGGCGGAGCTGGCGGCTGAACCGACCATCGTCGCTGTGAAGGAATCAGCTGCTGATGCGGAAGTATTCCGTAAACGTTATGAGCATCTTCGCCGCCTGTTGCCAGCAGGGTCGAAGGACTTCAGCCACGGGATGAGCGGCGATGCCTTGATCGCTGACGCAGGATTCGCGGCCGATGCTTGGCATGGCGGTCCGATTGCCGTACTTCCTGCCCACTACCGCGTGCTGCGCGATGCTTTGGAAGTCGCTGACGTGGAAGCAACAGACGCTGCGCGCGCGGCGCTTGCCCCGTTGATGGGCTACTTCGGGACGCTAAGGCCGCTCAGTAACCTGTACGGCCTGGCCAGGGCGGCGGGCATCGACGCAGGCGACCCACGACTGCCGCTGCAGCCACTGCCGGGAAGCAGTCTGCGCGAACTAGCCCGGCTGCTCGAAGGCATCGAAGCGTTCCGCCCGGCCGAACGGGCATCGGCGGGGGAGTAAAGGCTCCGGGGCAGGGGGACAGCGGAGCCATTCGCGCGACGAGAGTAGGCCCGGCAGTCCCGACGTAAATTGCCGCGCGATTGCCGCCGCCCCGGACTTGTCGCCTCAGGGCGTTCGCGCCGCTAAGGCCTCTATCCGCATCCGCTGTCGCGCAAGCCGGGTGCACCTCCTGTCTCGCCTCCTGTCGTGCCGGGCGCACCTCGGATCAGATACCTCGGGCCTTCCGTATCGCCGCTGGAGCGCGGTCATTTGGCGAGGCGCCGAACAAAGTGGCCGTGGTGAAGTCTCTCGCGGCCAACCACGGGCCCACCGCTGTGCGCTTTCCAAAATGTCGTAGGCGGCTGGTTGGGTTGGGTTATGGATGGGATGGCGGAGCGGGAACCGGTTTCCGGGGAGGGCCGGCGGTTGCCC
>NZ_JBLKRT010000055.1:0-15643 GCF_047607445.1 Arthrobacter sulfonylureivorans | reverse complement strand
AACCTGGTTCTCCCCACTCCCCCCACCCCCCAAAACCCCCCCCCCGGGGCGCTGATCGCGGCAATCGCCGGCCATGAGGCGCTCTCCTCCGGGCTGATCCCGCAGTGGCGCTCGCATGAAGCAAATGAAGCCTCCCGCGCACTCGCCGCCAGCCTGGGCTTCTGGGACGCCGGAACCCAGACGTCGGTGATCCTGCCGAAGGATTGAAACGCCGAGGGACTGAGACTCAGCGCGGCGCGCGCAGGAACCCCGTCTGCCGGCCGACCACTTGGCCGGCGTCGGTGGTGACGATGACTTCCTGGGCGGCGTCATAGCTCTCGCCGTCGTCCACCACCGTCAGTTGCGCCTGCGGATCGGCCGAGCGCTTGACCACGGCCAGCGCAATCGGCCCCATTTCGTAATGCTGTGCCGCGGAGGTAATGGCACCGACCCGCTTGTCGCCGAGCAGCACGTCGCTGCCCGGGGCAGGCAGCGTGTGCTGGGAGCCGTCCAGCTGGAGGAACACCAGCCGGCGCGGCGGATGGCCCAGGTTGTGCACGCGGGCAATGGTCTCCTGGCCCTTGTAGCAGCCCTTGGCCAAGTGCACGGCGGTGCGGAGCAGATCGAGCTCGTGCGGAATGGTTTTCTCGTCCGTCTCGGCGCCGAACCGCGGGCGCCAGGCTGCGATCCGCAGTGCCTCTGCCGCCCAGACGCCGGCCAGCTGCAGGCCGGCGACGGCAGCCTCGAGTTCGTCGGCCGGCAGCAGGTACTCGTACCAGGTCCGCTCCAGGCCGGGGTGCTGTGGTTCGTTGATCCCGGTATAGGCATAGCCGCCAACGCCTATCTGCGGCCACGGGTCCTGCCACACAGTCCTGCCGTCGAACACCGGCACCGGTTTGACCGAACCGACCACGGCCCAGTCCGCGGTGACATCGGCGATCTCTACCCGCAGCATGAACTTCATCGAGTCCAGCCAGGCGGCCAGCGGCGCGGCCTCGAAGGATTCGACAATCAGCCAGGTGCGTTCGCCGTCGTCTATGACGCGCGCATCGTATTCGATCCGGCCCTGCACGGTGAGCAGCAGAGCTTCGCTGGACTGGCCCGGCTGCAGGTTCAGCAGCAACTGCGAAGAAAGGGTGTTCAGCCAGCTCAGCCGGTCCTCGCCGGCCACGGTCACCACACCGCGGTGGGACAGGTCCACCACGGCTTCTCCGCGCGCCAGCGCCCGCTGTTCGCGCAGCGGGTCAGAATAATGGGCGGCTACGCCGGCGTCGGCTCCGGAGGCTTCGACGGCGCCGGGCTGCAGGAGCAAGGGGCTGCGGTAAGTCATATTGGCATCAACTCCTGACTGCGGTGCCGCATTCCCGAGGAGCCGGCCTCCAACGGTATCGGCCTCTGGCGGTGGCGGTTTCTGGCGGCGCCGGATTCGAACACTATCTGCTTCTGAGCGGTGCCGGCCCGACAACCTGGAGGGGCCAGATGTGCCGTCCCGGCAGATGGGCCGCTCGTGGTTCAGTGGCGACTGTGGTTGAGGTGCGCCTGTGGTTCAGGGGCGCTTGGTCAGGATGGCCGAGGCGTGCGGGGCCAGGTCCTTACCCTTGGCCGCGGCCACGTCCCAGCGCCAGTAAAGGTCATTGTTGACCAGGCCGAAAATCCGGGTGGCCGCGCTGTAGTCCTTGGACTGCGATCCGCGCATGACCATGTCCGTGCTCAGCTGCACGCGCGGGCCCTTGATCTGGCCGTAGTAAAGCTCGGAGATGCCGCCCGGGTGCACGATGGTGGCAGTGATGTCGAACCCGCCGTCGGCGTTGCGCAGCTCTTCGACTTCGTCCGCTGATTTCAACGCCGGCACAATGTCCGCCGGGACCAGGCCCGGTCCGACGTCGGAGTCATTGAGTTTGCGGTCGAGCGCCCAGAAGCCGGTTTCCACCGACAACGGCCGCAACCGGTTGCCGTCCTCATCGGTGAGCCAGCTTTCGGCGGTGTACTGCAGGTAGGGCAGGCCGTTCTGCGTGAACGTGGCCTTCTGGACGAAGTGTTCGTCCTCCTCCTCGCCCGCGCCCAGCCGGCCAGCACCCTCCCAGGTGCCGAGAAGCCATGACAGCGGCACCAGTTCCGGGGTCAGCTCCGTGGGCAGTTCAATCGGCATGATGAAGCGACGGGCCGCTTACTTCTGGCCCTTGAACAGGCGGACGACCACCAGCGAGGCGACAGCTGCAATGGACAGGCCAGCGAGGACCAGCAGGGAAAGGAAGGCGATTTCAAGACCGAGATACGACATGGCTCCATAGTAACGGCCCGGACGGAACGATGCCTGCTTGCTACGTAACCACCCGCTGTGACCTCGATCATTCGGGCGCACGTGCCGGCGCCTTAGGTACCACGTTCCCCGGCCGCGCCCTGATCAGCTCAGCAGCATCCGCTCCAGGAAGTAGACCAGCGAACCGGCAGCCATTACCGGCGCCGCTCCCGCCGCGAGCATCGCCGAGAACCGCGTGGGACCGCCGCCGGCCAGAATCAGCCGACGGAAGCAGACCAAGATGACGCCGACGACGGCGCCCACGACTGCTGCGGCAAGCATCGGCACGTTGGAGAACAGCGGGGCGGCGAGGGTCCCGGCCAGCGTGGCCAGCACGACCCCCAGCGGCGCGACGATGCGGTCCGGCCAAGGCAGCAGGCAGACGCCGATGGCCACCAGCATGCTGATGCCGGTCACCAGCATCATGCCCGTGTTGGCGGCATTGGCGGCGAGCCGTTCGGCCGCCACCCAACCGGCCCCCAACGACGTCAGCACCAGGCCTGTGCTGGTGCCAAAAGTGGATTCGAGCCGGTGCGGCTGCCCGGTTCCACGGAGCAATTGGATCAGGAAAACGGCCATCACGCCGAGCGCAATCACCACCGCCATCCATACCAGCGGCATGCCGGAGGGGGCCACAGTGGCGAGCACCGCCGTCGCAATTCCTGCCAAGGAAATGACCACCGACAGGGTCTTTTTGGCGGGCACCTCCAGCAGCACCGGCCAGCCGACTCCGATCACCACCGCGGCAACGCACACTACGGCAGTCAGCACGGGAAGGGACAGGTAGGAGGCACCGATAACGGCGCACAGTACGGCGGCCGCTGCTACGGCGACGATCCACGTTTTCACGCTAGTCATACTGCCTTATGACGCAGGGGCGGTGCGAGAACGCGCGGCGGTCCACGCCGTGGGCGCTATACTTGTGCCACCGTCCGGCAGCGTTCGCCTGCTTTGAGAGGACCTTCCGGGCCAAGCCCGATGATGTGCGCCGCAAACCCCTTGGAGGAACCATGCCGCACATACTGCTGTTGACCAACAGCCCCGGCTCATCGATTGGCGTCCTGCCGGCCCTGGAACTGCTGAACCATAAGGTCCACATCCTACCGGCAGAACCCACTGCCTTGCTGGAAACCGACCCGGCCGACGTGGTGATGGTCGACGCCCGCAAAGATCTGGTCGGTGCGCGCTCGCTCACCCAACTGCTGAAGGCCACCGGCTTGGGCGCCCCGCTGATGCTGGTCCTCACGGAAGGCGGCATGGCCGCCGTCAGCGCCAACTGGCTTGCCGACGACGTGGTCCTGGACACCGCTGGACCGGCCGAAGTGGAGGCGCGGCTGCGGCTGGTGATTGCCCGGGCCCACGCCGGCGAGGAGGAAACCAGCACGGAGATCCACGCCTCCGGTGTGGTGATCGACGAGGCCAGCTACACGGCGCGGGTAGGCGGGCAGCCGCTGAACCTGACCTACAAGGAATTCGAGCTGCTCAAGTACCTGGCCCAGCACCCCGGCCGGGTCTTTACCCGCGACCAGCTGCTGCACGAAGTCTGGGGCTACGACTACTACGGCGGCACCCGCACAGTGGACGTGCACGTGCGGCGGCTGCGGGCCAAGATGGGCTCTGACCACGAGCAGTTGATCGGTACCGTGCGGAACGTCGGTTACCGCTTCACGCTGGTCCGCGCGTCGGAGGAAGCACCCGCCGACATCGCCGGCTGAGCAGGCCCCCGCGGACTCCGCAGCCTGCCCGGGGAGAACGCCCGCCGACGTCGCCGGCTGAGCAGGCCGCGCGAACCCGCAGCCTGCCCGGGGAAAGCGCCCGCCGACGTCGCCGGTTAAAGCCGCCAAGCGGCCCCGACCGCGGACCCCGCAGCACGCCCGCACAGGCACCCGCCGGGCGCCCGCACAACCACCCGCCGGGCCCCCGCCCGAGCACCCGCCGAACGTATTGGGTGCGCTGACCTCCCGCGGCGGCCCGCGCTACCCCGCCGTCGCCGCCTGCTCGGATAGTCTGTGCTCATGACTGCATCGGATTCCGACCTGTGGCCCGTGCTGACCATCAAGGGCGCCCCTGACACCGAGACCCTCGCGGACATCAAGGCGCTCGCCGCCGCGGCCGAAGAATCCGACGGGAACCCGCCGCTCTCCGAGCAAACGTGGGTAAACCTGCGCGCCGCGGACTCCGGCGACTTGCTGGTGCTGGCAACTTACGCCGGCGAAGAGCGCTCGGATCCCGCCACCGCGAGCGCGCTGGCCGGCGTCGCCGTGGTCAGCCTGGCCACCGCGGCCGGTGCCGACAGTGTCTTGGAACTGGTGGTGCACCCCTCCTACCGCGGCGAAGGTGTGGGCCTGCGGCTGGCCGAAGCGGTGCAGCAGCACACCGAACTGCCCGCTTTGAAGGCCTGGTCGCACGGCGGGCACGAGGCAGCGGGACGGCTGGCCGCCCGCTTCGGTTTCGCCCCCGTGCGCGAACTGTGGCGGATGCGCTTGACCCACCCTGCGGGAATGCCCGACGCCGAGCTGCCGGCCGGCGTCGTCATCCGCGCCTTCGTGCCCGGCCAGGATGAGGACGCCTGGCTGGCCGCGAACGCTGCCGCCTTCGCCGACCATCCGGAACAGGGCGCCATGACCCTGTCCGATTTGCAGGCCCGGATGGCGGAGGACTGGTTCGACCCGGCCGGCTTCCTGCTGGCCGAGCGTCCGGAGGGCGGCGGGCTGCTCGGTTTCCACTGGACCAAAATCCATCCGCGGGCCGGCAGCCACCCGTCGATCGGCGAGGTCTACGTGGTCGGGGTGACGCCGCAGGCACAGGGCACCGGGCTGGGCAAGGCCTTGACCATTACCGGGATCAAGCACCTGCAGGACGCCGGCCAGCACGCGATCATGCTCTACGTGGACGCGGACAACGAGCCCGCCGTGGGGCTGTACCGCAAGCTCGGCTTCACCCGCTGGGATGCGGACGTGATGTATGCGGCGCAGGCTCAGGCCGACGGGCAATAGTCGGTAATCTTGTAGTTACCCGGCGCCTCGAAGAGTGGAGAGCCCGGCCCGCCGACGTAAGCAGGAGAGAGCATGGTCACCGAACCTGAAGCCGCAGCCATTCCCCGCTTAGGGTCTTCCGAGATGGTTCCTGCCCGCGCCACCCAGGACCGCATCGACATTCCGGAGTTCGCCCCCTCGCTCACCCCCGACGGCAACTTCACCCTGGAACGGTTCCTGGACCGCGAAATCAGCTGGCTGGACTTCAACGCCCGGGTTTTGGAGCTGGCCGAGGACGAGGACCTCTACCTGCTGGAACGGCTGAACTTCCTGTCCATCTTTGCCTCCAACCTGGACGAGTTCTTCATGGTCCGGGTGGCCGGCCTGAAGCGCCGGATCGCCACCGGACTGGCGGTCCCCTCGGCAGCCGGGCTCTCGCCGAGCGAGCAGCTGGAACAGATTAAAATCGCGGCGCACAAGCTGCAGCACCGTCATGCCCGGATCTTCGCCGAGCAGATCCGTCCGGCGCTGGCCTACGAGCACATCCACGTCGTCCGCTGGGATGAGCTGGACGAGGCCGCCCGCACCGAGCTGTCGGTGATGTTCCGGGAGCGGGTGTTCCCGATCCTGACGCCGCTGGCGGTGGACCCGGCCCACCCGTTCCCCTACATCTCCGGGCTCTCGCTGAACCTGGCCGTGATTGTCCGCAACCCGGTGAGCGAGAAGGAACTCTTCGCCCGCCTGAAGGTACCGGACCAGCTGCCCCGGCTGATCGCCGTAGACGGCCCCCGGGCCGGCTCGGTCCCGGGCCGCACCGCACGGTTCATCCCGCTGGAGGACGTCATTGCCCAGCACCTGGATTTGTTGTTCCAAGGCATGGAAGTGCTGGAGCACCACACCTTCCGGGTCACCCGCAACGAGGATCTGGAAGTCGAAGAGGACGACGCCGAGAACCTGCTCCAGGCGCTGGAAAAGGAACTGCTGCGCCGCCGCTTCGGGCCGCCGGTCAGGCTGGAAGTGGCCACGGACATCAACCCGAGCGTGCGCGAACTGCTGGTGCGCGAGCTCGGCGTGGAGGAATCCGAAGTGTACGCGCTGCCCGCGCCGCTGGACCTCCGCGGGCTCGAGGCCATCTACCGGATCGACCGGCCGGACATGAAGTACCCGAAGCAGTTGGCGCACACGAGCCGCTTCCTGAACGAGAGCGAAACCTCCAAGGCCGCGAACGTGTTCGCCGCCATGCGCCGCCGGGACATCCTGCTGCACCACCCCTACGACTCGTTCTCTACCTCGGTGCAGGCTTTCCTGGAGCAGGCCGCCGCCGATCCGAAGGTCCAGGCGATCAAGCAGACCCTGTACCGGACGTCGGGCGATTCGCCGATCGTGGATGCGTTGATCGACGCCGCGGAAGCCGGCAAGCAGGTGCTGGCCTTGGTGGAGATCAAGGCCCGGTTCGACGAGCAGGCCAACATCGACTGGGCCCGGAAGCTGGAGCAGGCCGGCGTCCACGTGGTTTACGGCATCGTGGGCCTGAAGACGCACTGCAAGCTCTCGCTGGTGGTGCGCCAAGAGGGCGACGGGCTGCGGCGCTACTGCCACATCGGCACCGGCAACTACCATCCGCGCACCGCCCGCTACTACGAGGACCTGGGTCTGCTGACGGCCAATTACCAGGTGGGCGAAGACCTCTCCAAGCTGTTCAACCAGCTCTCCGGCTACGCACCGAAATCCACCTTCAAGCGCCTGCTGGTGGCACCACGTTCCGTCCGGTCGGGTCTGATCGACCGGATCGAGAAGGAAATCGCCAGCAGCCGGGCCGGCTTGGCCGCGCGCGTAGTGATCAAGGTGAACTCCATGGTGGACGAGGCCATCATCGACTCGCTCTACCGTGCCTCGCAGGCCGGTGTGAAGGTGGACGTGATTGTGCGCGGCATCTGTGCGGTGCGCCCTGGCGTGCCCGGACTCAGCGAGAACATCCGCGTCCGCTCCATCCTGGGCCGCTTCCTGGAGCATTCCCGCGTGTTCGGCTTCGCTAACGGCGGCGACCCGGTGGTCTACATCGGCTCCGCGGACATGATGCACCGCAACTTGGACCGCCGTGTGGAGGCCCTGGTGCAGCTGAACTCGAGGGAGGACATCAACGACCTGCTGGCCCTGATGGACCGCTACATGGACCCGGGCACCGCCAGCTGGCATCTGGACAGCGACGGAGCGTGGACCCGGCACCACAAGGACGACGACGGCAATCCGCTCTCGGACATCCAGTCCTGGCTGCTCGCCTCCCGGTCCCGCCAGCGCACCCTCACCCGCCGCTGATGACGCAGAACAAAACCGACGACGCCGGTGCTCCCCCGGGCGTCAAAGTCACCGCTGCGGGCGCCCTGTGTTGGCGCGTCCGCCAGGGCCGGCTTGAAGTGCTGCTGATCCACCGTCCGCGCTACGACGATTGGTCCTGGCCCAAGGGCAAACTGAACAGCGGCGAAACCACACCCGAGTGCGCCGTTCGCGAGGTCAACGAGGAAATCGGCGTGCAGATCCGGCTGGGCATTCCGTTGCCCACCATCTACTACCGGGTGAACCCCGGGCTCAAGCAGGTGCTGTACTGGGCTGCCAAGCTGGACAAGCAGGACCCGGTTCCCGACGGCAACGAAGTGGACCGCGTGCTTTGGTGCGCACCGGCCAAGGCCCGCGAACTGCTGAACAACCCTTCCGACGTCGAACCGCTTGACGCGCTGGTGGAAGCACACCGGCTGAACGAGCTGGATACTTATCCGTTCGTCGTCGTCCGCCATGCCAAGGCAAAACCGCGGTCGGCCTGGTCGCAGGCCGAGGGCGAGCGCCCGCTCGTAGCGACGGGGCGGCGGCAAGCCCTGGCAGTCTGCCGGATGCTGTCCGCCTGGAAACCCAAACGTATTGTTTCCAGCCCCTGGCTGCGCTGCGTACAGACCGTCACCCCGTACGTGTTGCACACCCAGACCAAGCTGCGGACAGTCGACGCGATTACCGAACACAACAATGAGCGCAACCCGAAAAAGGCCCGCGCCGCACTGTTCCAGATGTTGGAGAAGGGCAAGCCGACGGCGGTCTGCACGCACCGGCCCGTGCTGCCGAACCTGTTCAAGGTACTGGCCGACCGGATGGACCCGGTGCTCGCCGCGAAGCTGCCCACCGAAGACCCCTACCTGCGGCCCGGCGCCGTGCTCGTCTGCCACATCTCGAAAAAACAGCACGGAAAAATTGTGGCGATGGAAATCCTCGACGCCTACGACGACTAACGACTGACCGCCTGACCGGCGACAGCCCAACAAGCCCTCGCCGGTCCGTGGCCCCGGAGCCCACACTCTTGACCCCTACCGCTATGTATCAAATACTTGATCCATTGATACAGTGCGAGGGGGATCGTGGATTTACTGACCAGCACCATCACTGGCCTGCTGTTCGGCGCCGCCATCATTTACAGCGTGCTGCGGATCATCGCCGGCAGGGCGGGAAATGATGCAGCCACCCTCGCGGCGTCCGGTTCAGTCGTAGACTCCGGCCCATCGGATGTGGCCGGGCGGGATGCAGCCCGGATGCATGCGTTCTGGACGGCCATTATCGCGTTTTTTGCCAGCGGGCTGTCCGCGGCGTCGAAGGTGGGCGACGTTCCGGCCGCTTACTACGCCGGAGACGCAGCAGCGCCATCCTGGCTGGCGGACCTGTTGACCGTACTGGTACCTCTGGTCAGCCTGGCCGGAATCTACGTCATTGGCCAGTACACCTGGCCAAGGCCCCGCGGCAACGTGCGCCATGCCGACATCACCATCCGGCGCTTCCGCGACTACATCCCGCGGGCGCTGCTGGTGGTGATGACCGCGGCGGCCGTGCTGGCCGTTGCCGTGACAGTGGCCGTCTGGGAACTGCCGGGCATCGAGGGCTTCAGTGGCACCCAAACCTTTGACGGTGTCGAGGTCACCGGTGAACACATCGGTCGCCAGCCCGGCAGCTACCTCGCATCAATCCTGCTGATCGCCATCCTGACGCTCGCGGCCGGCGTCGCCACAGCCACCGTCGTCATCGTGCGCCGACGCCCGCTGGCATCGCTCAACAGTGAAGACAACCGCATCCTGCGCATCGTCCTGATCAACCGCCTCTTCCGTACCGCCACGCTGCTTTTCGCCTCGCTCGGCGGCATGGCGGTCAGTTTCGCCAATCAGCAGGCGCCGGCCCTGATACTCGACGGACCCGCACCGGCGACCGGCTGGGAACCTGCCCAGCAACTGGCAGGCGGACTCACGGTCACACTGATGATCGCCATGGCCCTGTGGCGCCCGCCCATGCTGGCACCCGATGGCGCTCCGGGCCGGCCGATCATCTACCGCGGCAGCTACGCCGCGGGGCAGGAGATCACGGAGTCCATGCATACGGTCGCGGTGGTCTTCACCGTGGTTGCGCTTTTGGCTGTCGGTGGCTGGGCCAGTTTCGTTGTTCCCCCGACAACCGTTGCTGACAGCGGGAACCCTGTGTTCCCTGCTGTGTCCGTACTCTTGCTGCCTCTGGCATTTGTCGTTCCGGTGGCCGTGTTTGTGGCCGTCATTGCCTCCGGGGAGGTTCGGCTTTGGCGTGGCCACACCAGATCGTCCGCCCAGCCCGCTTCCGACTGGCCTGCATACGGCCGCACCACGCCTGCGGCGCGGCTCGTTCCACGCCCGCTTCTTGCCGCCGCAGCAGGTGGCGCAGTGCTGCTGGGAGTCGCCATCGGCTTCAATGCTGCCGCTCCTGGCCGACAGCCCGATTTGCTGGCGGCTTTCGCCGCGGCCGGCATTGGCCTGCTCCTGTTCGGCGCGGCCGCCGTCCAGTTGGTGCACCGCCGTCCCCGACTGTTCGAGGCAACTCCGGAGGCAGACAACATGCTCCGCCGTGCTTCCGCCTTCCGCGTGGCGCGAATGACCGCCGCCGGGCTGTTCGCTCTGACCGCCCAACTGCTCCTCGCGCACCCCGCCGCCTGGGGCTGGTTCCTCGACGGACGCATCTCGCTGTACGTCCATCAGCTTTCGCCCGACCTGCACACAGCGCTCCGCATCACCACGGCAGTGCTCTACCTTGCCGCCGTCGTGCTGGCGCTTCTCCCGTCTGCATCGCGACCCCGCCGGTCGGTGGCCAGCCATATCGGCCATCCCGTAGCTCACCGCTCCGGCTACCCCGTCCCCTACCACTCGGACAACCCCGTCCCGCAACACTCCGGCGGCTCCACCTCGTACCACTCGGGTCGCCCCGTCCCGTACCGCTCCTCCCCCGAGCTCGAGAGCGGACCGCCAGGCCCCGGCCAAAACCACAATCTGCCCGCCCGCGGCCGGGACCACGAGCAGCCCTCTGACCGTCAGGACCGCACGCCATGAGCACGCAGATCCGGGTAGACCTGGCAGCACCGACGCCGCCGTACGAGCAGATCCGTAGCCAGGTTGCCTCGCTCATCGCGGTTGGCACGTTGGCCGCCGGTCAGCGGCTGCCCCCGGTGCGCAGTTTGGCGGCGGACCTGGGTGTGGCCGCGGGTACCGTGGCCCGCGCGTACAAGGAGCTTGAGGCTGCGGGCCTGCTGATCAGCCGCCGACGCCATGGGACTACGGTGGCCGAGACGGCAGGCGCTGGACGCAAAACCGCAGCCGGCTCTGCCGAGGTGAGCGCCGCCGTCGTCCATATGATTCATGCGGCCCGGGACGCAGGACTGGACGATGAGACGGTCATGAACCTGGTGCGCGGCCAACTCCAGCACCCGCACGGAACCGCGCCGGCCGCGCCGTAGGCCTCACCCCGGTAGCGTGCCTGCCGCGCCGTACCCACTCCACGGAGGCGCACCGGCCGGGCAGTAAACGTCGCCCGCGGGAGGCGCGTCGCCCGCGCCGTAGACCTCGCCGCAGTCCTTCGCCTGACCCTCGACACCCTCGCGGCGGGCCCCCACTCCGCGAACAACTGCCGGAGCACCCCTCAACTACACTGGACGCTGTGAACGCGATTCCCACCCCGTATGAAGACCTGCTGCGCGACGTGATGGCCAACGGCACGGCCAAATCGGACCGCACCGGCACCGGCACGCGCAGCGTTTTTGGCCGCCAGATCCGCTATGACCTGGCCCAGGGTTTCCCGCTGATCACCACCAAGCGCGTGCATTTCAAGTCCGTGGCGCTGGAGCTGCTGTGGTTCCTGCGCGGCGACTCGAATGCGAAATGGCTGCAGGAACGCGGCGTCAAGATTTGGAATGAATGGGCCGACGCCGACGGCGAGCTCGGTCCGGTCTACGGCGTGCAGTGGCGCTCCTGGCCGACGCCCGACGGCGGGCATATCGACCAGATCGCCAATCTGGTGGAGGACCTGAAGAACAATCCGGATTCGCGCCGGCACATCGTCTCGGCGTGGAACGTCGCGGAGATCAAGAACATGGCGTTGCCGCCGTGCCATGCGTTCTTCCAGTTCTACGTGGCGGACGGCAAGCTCTCCTGCCAGCTGTACCAGCGCAGCGCGGACATGTTCCTGGGCGTGCCGTTCAACATCGCCTCCTACGCGCTGCTCACCCAGATGCTGGCGCAGCAGGTGGGCCTGGAGCCGGGTGAATTCATCTGGACCGGCGGCGATGTGCACGTCTATGACGACCACGTGGACCAGGTCCGCGAGCAGCTATCGCGTGAGCCCTATCCGTACCCCACGCTCAATATCCTGCGGAAGCCGGAGAGCATTTTCGACTACTCGCTGGAGGACTTCGACGTGGCGAACTATCAGCATCACCCGGCCATCAAGGCACCGGTGGCGGTATGAGCGGCGAAGTCGGTATGAACGCCGGCAACGACGCCGACGCCGCTGAAGCAGCTCGCGCTGGCTCGATCGACGAGGCCCACGCCGGCGCCGTCGACGCAGCCCACACCGGCACGGCTGGCCGTGCAGCGGACGCCCCGCGCCCCTATCCGGACAGCGTTGCCGAGGCCGTGATCGCGGCATCTGCCGCCGACGCCGGACAGCCCCAGCCGCTGGCGGCTCCCGTCGTCGGCATGATCTGGGCCCAGACCACCAACGGCGTGATCGGCCGCGACGGCGGCATGCCGTGGCATCTGCCTGAAGACCTGGCGCACTTCAAACGGACCACGTTAAACCATCCCGTGATCATGGGCCGCAAAACGTGGGAGTCCTTCCCGGACAAGTACCGGCCGCTGCCCGGTCGCACCAACATTGTGATCAGCCGCCGGCCGGAAATGCGCGACCAGCTGGCCGCCGAGGGCGCCGCAGTGGTCGAATCCGTGGAGGACGCGATGGCCGAAGCCGCAGCCAGCCCGGGCAGTGACGAAATCTGGATCCTTGGCGGTGGCGAGATCTTCAACCTCACCACGCAGCACGCCAATGCAGCATCGGTCACCGTCATTGACATGGAGACGGAGGGCGACACCTATGCGCCGCAGCTGGGCCCGGAATGGAAGTTCGACGGCGTCTCCCCCACCGAGGGCTGGAGCACCGGGGCCAACGGCACCCGCTACCGCATCTCGCTTTGGGTCCGCGGGGAAAACGCCCGGGCGCAGTAGTCCCTGACTCGCAGCACAGCGGAGTGTGTTGGTGTCCCGGTGCCGCGGGCCGCGAGGAACACTGCGAGGTGTTGGGGATTCGGTGCCGCGGGTCGCACCGAACACGGAAGCCGTGTCGGGGTCCCGGTGCTGCGGGCCGCGCCGAACACGGAAGCGTGTCGGGGTCCCGGTGCCGCGGACCGCACCGAACACGGAAGCGTGTCGGGGTCCCGGCGCCACAGGCCGCACGGAACGCGGCGGAGTGTTGAGGCCGCCAGCGCGGCAGACCGCACCAACGCGCCCTCGGCACGAAAGGGGACACGTCGGCACGAAAGGGGACGCCCCGCCGTCGTACGCGTGCCTTGGAACCGTACGCATGCCGCGGATTTGCGCACTGGCGTCACGTAACTCACGGCCACCCAAATTGACCCTGCCCGTAAACTAGATGGCATGACTTCCCCCGCAGCCACTTCCTCTACACAGTCCGTCGGCCTGATCGGTTGGCGCGGCATGGTCGGTTCCGTCCTCATGCAGCGCATGCAGGATGAAGGCGACTTCGACCTGATCAACCCCGTCTTCTTCTCCACATCGAACGCCGGCGGCGACGCCCCGGCATTCGCTGAAGGCGCGGGCAAACTGCAGGACGCGTACGACGTCGAGACGCTCGCCAAGCTGCCGATCATCGTCACTGCGCAGGGCGGGGACTACACCTCCGAGGTCTACCCCAAGCTGCGCGACGCTGGCTGGGACGGCCTGTGGATTGACGCCGCTTCCACGCTGCGGATGCAGGACAGCTCCATCATTGTTCTGGACCCGGTGAACCGTGACGTGATCGACGCCGGGCTGGCCCGCGGCGTCAAGGAGTTCATCGGCGGCAACTGCACCGTTTCCTGCATGCTCATGGGCCTGGGCGGGCTGTTCAAGAACGGCCTCGTGGAGTGGGGCACCTCCATGACCTACCAGGCAGCCTCCGGCGGCGGTGCCCGCCACATGCGCGAGCTGCTGAACCAGTTCGGTTCACTCAACGCTGCCGTGACGGATGAGCTGGCGGACCCGGCCTCTGCCATCTTGGAAATCGACCGCAAGGTCCTGGCCCAGCAGCGCAATCCTGAGCTGGACTCCTCCCAGTTCGGTGTCCCGCTGGCTGGCTCTGTCATCCCATGGATCGACAAGGACCTGGGCAACGGGCAATCCAAGGAAGAGTGGAAGGCCCCGGCCGAGACGAATAAGATCCTGGGGCTCAGCGATGACAAGCGGATCCCGTTCGACGGTCTGTGCGTACGCATCGGCGCCATGCGATCCCACTCGCAGGCCCTGACCCTGAAGCTCACCGAAGACCTGCCGGTGGCCGAAATCGAGCGGATCATCGACGCCGACAACGAGTGGTCCCGCGTTGTGCCCAACACCAAGGAAGCCACCATGGAGCAGCTCACCCCGGTGGCTGCCAGCGGCACTTTGGAAATTCCGGTTGGCCGCATCCGCAAGCTGGAAATGGGCCCCGAGTACATCAGCGCCTTCACCGTCGGCGACCAGCTCCTGTGGGGCGCCGCGGAGCCGCTGCGCCGCATGCTGCGCATCGCCACCGGCAACCTTTAGGACAGCCGGTTCCTTGAGGGGCGAGTGCCTTGAGGCGGCAGAGCTGCGAGGCGGCCGCGCCTTATGACGGCCGGCCCCTTGCGGCAGATGCGTCCTAGGGCCGTTGCCTCTTAGGGCAGCCCGCAACGCTGGTGGACTAGATCTTGTGGAGCCCGTTCCTTTGTGGGACGGGCTCCCGCTGTTATGTTCAGCCCCTCACCTTGTGCTCACGCCGACCGCGTGTTTTCAAGCGCGGCTCCGGGCCCAAGCCGACCGCTTTCCCGCAAGCGCGGCTGCGTGCCCAACCCGAGCGCATGCCCGCAAGCGCCGCCCTCGCCGCAAACTCGACCCCGTACCCCTAAGCCGGCCACGTAACCGCAGACGCGCCTTGCCCTCAAGCAGCCCTACCGCAATTACAACAGTGCTTCATTTTCCGCGGCGTCTGACCTTTCATTGCCTCTTGCATGGACTGTCGACGGTCATGTGCCTGCCATCCCGGGGGCTGTTGGCCTGCACTGGCCTGCTTCGTCCCCAAAGCGTCAGGTCGTTCGCAGACCGGTCCTCTGCCACGCAGGGATGACTTGTCCTCCACAGGCGCATTCCTTTGTGTGCTTGTGCACATACGTCGAACGCCCGTTCTACCCGGAGCTTGCGCTGCGTAGCGTTGAAGTATGGCAGCGGAACCGTTGGACGAGGCACAGGAGCCGGAGGAATACTCCGGCTCCGCAGCCACGCCCGACGGGGTGCCGGAAGCCCCTGACTCAACCGCCCCAGCTCAGTCTGCGGGCAGTCCTGCCCAGGCGGAGGACCGCACATCATCTGATCCTGCAGCCATTGAACCTGCCGCTGAAGCCGCCGAAGATCCCGGCAGCGCCGATTCCGAAGACGATACCGCGGTGGGGGCGCCGGCGGGGCGGGAGTTGTGGGAGGAGGACTGGCGGGAACTGGAACCGGCGGAACTGGCCGGGCTGCTCGCCGGCACCGACCCCGGGACCCTGGACGACTGGTCAACCCTTGAATACCTCCAAGCCGTCCGCAAACACGAGGCCTGGACCCAGTCCCGCCGCACCCGCGGCCTGCACCGCATGGCCGTGCTCCGACCCGCCACCGGCACCGACGCCGGCGCCCCGGACGGGATCTCCCGGCACGCCGCCCAGGAACTCGCCCCGATCCTCGCCGTACCCCGGCGGCAGGCGGCCGCGGACCTAGCCGACGCGCATCAGCTCGGCACCCACCTGCCCGCCACCCTGGCCGCCCTCGACCAGGGTGCCATCGATCTGCCGCGCGCCGCC
>NZ_JBLKRT010000054.1:0-16011 GCF_047607445.1 Arthrobacter sulfonylureivorans | reverse complement strand
GCCCGGAACAGGTCCAGCACAGCCATCAGCTCGCCTTGATTGTTGGTCCCGTGCGGCCAACCGCCGGCAGCCCACGCTGAGTCGTCGATGTACCAAGCCCAGCCGGCCGGTCCGGGGTTGCCGAGTGCGGAGCCATCGGCGGCAGCAGTGATAGTCATGATTTCCATCTTTTCAGATCCGGCAGACATTCCTGGCCCTAGGCTGGGCAGGTGGCAATACTTATCGATCCTCCGCTCTGGCCCGCGCACGGTACGCACTTCTCGCACCTCGTCTCGGACCGCTCGCTGGCTGAACTGCAACGCTTCGCAGCGGCCGCCGGGATCCGCGAACGTGCTTTCGACCGGGACCACTACGACGTGCCGGTCAGCCGCTACCGTGAGCTGGTCGAATTGGGAGCAGTGGAGGTCAGTGCGGGCGAACTCACGCGCCGGCTGCAGGCCAGCGGCCTGCGGATCCCGGCACGGCAACGCCCGGAAAAACTGCGCCGCGTATTGCTGCGGCGGTGGAACGAACTGCTCCCCGGGCAGGAGGATCTAGGCCGCGAACTGCTGGAGCGTTGGGCGGAGCCACACCGCCATTACCACGCCCCCGGCCACCTGCTGGCAGTTTTGGAAGCGCTGGGGCAGCTCGCCCCCACAGCAGACTCCACGCTCCGGCCACGCGCAGTGTGGCTGGCTGCTTGGTTCCACGACGCGGTCTACAACGGCCGGGCCGGCCAGGATGAACAGGAGTCCGCGGAGCTGGCCGCCGCGAGGCTGCCCACCGCGGGTATCGGCCCGGAAGAGACAGCCGAAGTGGTCCGGCTGGTCCTGCTCACGGCCGGGCACTCCCCGGGTCCCCAGGACGCTTCCGGGGCCCTGCTGTGCGACGCAGACCTGGCCGTCCTCGGCGGAGGGCCGGCAGAGTACCGCAGCTATGTCCGCAACGTCCGCCAAGACTATGCCCACGTAGCCGACGCCGAATTCGCCGCGGGACGCACCGCCGTCGTGCGTCGGCTGCTGGAACTGGACCCGCTGTACCGGACTCCTGCAGCGCGGGAGAAGTGGCTGGACAGTGCCCAGCGGAACCTCTCCGCGGAGCTGGAGGCTTGGCAACTCCACGGAGCGGACTGGCTACGCGCGGACAGGGGTTGATGCGGACACGGCCTGAACCCGGGCAGGGCCCGAACCGAAAAGGGCTGGACCGGACAGGACCTCAAGCGAACAGGGGCTGGACCGGACAGGGGTTAAAGCCGCAAGGCGCGGCTCCCTGCTGGGAACCGCGCCTTGCGTCAACCGTGGCCTGCTGAGCAGGCCGAGGTGTTTGGCCGGGAAGCTTAGAAGCCGCCCATGCCGCCCATCTCGTCGCCACCCGGCATGGCCGGAGCGGCCTTCTCCGGCTTGTCGGCGACAACGGCTTCGGTGGTCAGGAACAGACCGGCGATGGAGGCCGCGTTCTGCAGTGCAGAGCGGGTCACCTTGACCGGGTCGTTCACGCCGGCAGCCAGCAGGTCCTCGTACACGCCGGTGGCAGCGTTCAGGCCGTGGCCATCGCCCAGGCCGCGAACCTTGTCCGCCACAACGCCCGGCTCCAGGCCTGCGTTGAGGGCGATCTGCTTCAGCGGAGCGTCGATGGCAACCTTGACGATGTTGGCGCCGGTTGCTTCGTCGCCCTCGAGGCTGAGGTTGGCGAACGCCTTGGCGCCGGCCTGGATCAGGGCCACGCCGCCACCGGCGACGATGCCTTCCTCAACGGCAGCCTTCGCGTTGCGGACAGCGTCCTCAATGCGGTGCTTGCGTTCCTTCAGCTCAACCTCGGTTGCGGCACCGGCCTTGATGACTGCCACGCCGCCGGCCAGCTTGGCCAGGCGCTCCTGCAGCTTCTCGCGGTCGTAGTCGGAATCGGAGTTCTCGATCTCGGCACGGATCTGGTTGACGCGGCCGGCAATGGCGTCGGCTTCGCCGGCACCTTCGACGATCGTGGTCTCGTCCTTGGTCACGACCACCTTGCGGGCCTGGCCCAGCAGGTCCAGGGTGGCGTTCTCCAGCTTCAGGCCGACCTCTTCGGCGATGACCTGGCCGCCGGTCAGGATGGCGATGTCGGCCAGCATGGCCTTGCGGCGGTCGCCGAAGCCCGGAGCCTTCACGGCCACGGACTTGAAGGTGCCACGCATCTTGTTCACGATCAGGGTGGCCAGGGCCTCAGCCTCGACGTCCTCGGCGATGATCAGCAGCGGCTTGCCGGACTGCATGACCTTCTCCAGGATGCCAACCAGGTCCTTCACGTTGGAGATCTTGGAGTTGACGATCAGGATGTACGGATCCTCGAGGACCGTCTCCTGGCGCTCGGCGTCGGTGACAAAGTATGCCGACAGGTAGCCCTTGTCGAAGCGCATGCCCTCGGTGAGCTCAAGCTCCAGGCCGAAGGTGTTGGACTCCTCGACAGTGACAACGCCTTCCTTGCCGACCTTGTCCAGAGCCTCGGCGATCAGTTCACCGATCTGCGGATCTCCGGCGGAGATGGACGCGGTGGCGGCGATCTGTTCCTTGGTCTCGATTTCCTTGGCGGAGGCGATCAGCTCGGCGGTGACGGAGTCAACGGCCTTCTCGATGCCGCGCTTCAGGCTCAGCGGGTCGGCGCCGGCAGCAACGTTGCGCAGGCCTTCCTTGACCAGGGCCTGGGCCAGAACGGTCGCGGTGGTGGTACCGTCACCGGCGACGTCGTCGGTCTTCTTGGCAACTTCCTTGACCAGCTCGGCGCCGATCTTCTCGTACGGGTCGTCCAGTTCGATCTCCTTGGCGATGGAAACACCATCGTTGGTGATCGTCGGAGCGCCCCACTTCTTCTCGAGCACGACGTTGCGGCCACGCGGGCCGAGGGTTACCTTCACGGCGTCAGCGAGGGTGTTCAGCCCACGCTCGAGGCCGCGGCGGGCCTCTTCGTCAAATGCAATGATCTTTGCCATAGCGGCTTACGTCCCTTCTGGACAATAGACACTGGACGCAGCTTTTGACGGCTGCTGGCCACCTGCAGTGCCCGCGACGGACGGCTCACGACGACGGCGGTTTCGGTACGCCGCGCCGCTCACCTCACCGAGGTGGCGGGTTTCACTCCCCACGGAGACTTCTAGCAGTCGGACCGCGAGAGTGCTAAGTCAATAATTAGCACTCGATGGGGTCGAGTGCAACCTGTTGGTCCGGTCCGGTCGGTCCGCTTCGCGGAGGGCGAAGGACCCTGACCGACCCGGGACAAAGAATCAGGGTGGACCCCCATGGATACGGCCGGGCCCTCGCGCGTAGATTGGCTGGTAAGAGAAACCAGCTTCTAGCAGCCCGGCAGCGGGCAAGGTCGGAGACACCATGACTGAATCAGGCGACGAGAAGAACGCCAGCAACCCCACCGAACCATTGGGAACGGGCGCCAACCCGACAAAGCCGATCGGGCAGCCGCCCTTTGGCGGCCCCGCCGACCGGCCCTTTGGCCAGCAGGCCTCGGGCGCCCCGGGACACCAGCAAGACACTCCAGGCCAGCCACCGTTTAGCGGTGCCGGCCAGCAGCAAGGCACTCCCGGCCAGCCGCCATTCGGCGCTCCTGCCGACCGGCCGCCCTTTGGCACGTCCGGCCAGCAGTATCCGCCGCAGGCGGGCCAGCCCTACGGGCAGCCGGACCAGTACGGTCAGCCGGGTCAGTACGGTCAGCCAGGCCAACCAGGCCAGTACAGTCAGCCGGGTCAGCCCTACGGCCAGCAGCCGTATTACGGGACGCCGCCGGGCTATTACTACCCGGAGCAGAAGTCCCGCCTGGTCGGCGGCCTGCTGGGCATCCTGCTCGGCGGCCTGGGTGTCCACCGCTTCTACCTGGGCCACATCGGCATCGGCGTGCTGCAGATCGTGGTCACGTTCCTGACCTTCGGCGTCGGCGCCATATGGGGCTTCATCGAAGGCATCATGATCCTGGTGGGTGCGGAACCGTTCAAGCGCGACGCCCGTGGCGTGCCGTTGAAGGAGTAGCAGCCCCCACACGAATCAGAGCCGCTGCGCAGCGCGTCCCAACCGCTGCGCTGCGGCTCTTTTCGCTTCAAAAGCCAGCGCAGGTGAAGCAGCACAGCCCGCCCTGCGAAGCAGCAGCAGCGGCCCGGCGAAGCTACTCAACCAGCCCAGCGAAGCAGCACGGTCAGCCCAGCGAAGTTACACAGCCAGCCCAGCCGAAAAGGCGGTGGAGGCACCCCAGCCTCCACCGCCGTCGTCGTTAATGTCCTGGCTAAGAAGCGACCCTGACTTCTTCTGCCTGCGGACCTTTTTGGCCCTGGCCGATCTGGAACTCTACGCGCTGCCCTTCATCCAGGGAACGGTACCCATCCATTTGAATTGCGGACCAGTGGACAAATACATCGGAATTTTCTTCGTCCACGGTGATAAAGCCGTAGCCCTTTTCCGCATTGAACCATTTGACGGTTCCCAGCGCCATAGTGTTCTCCATACTCAGTAGTTCCGCCTCTGCCGCAGACGGTTCAGCGGCAGGGTGGTCTCACCCTATCTACGCATGGAGCAGAAAGTGAGCCACGGCACACTTAATGTTATTGAGGCGTAACCGAAACCCGGAAATTCCGTGCGGCGGCTTATTGGTAGCCGGGGCCGAGCGCCACGGTGACGTATTGCGAAACGTTGCTGTTTTCCTGCAGGTCCGTGATGCCGAGCAGTTCACCCAGCGCCTGCGCGTTGGCCTCCTGGCCCGGGTTGTAGAAGATCACCGATCCGGACAGCGGTGCGCCGCCCCAGTTGTCCACCGCGGCGATGGTCCAGCCATCTGCCTGCACGGTCTGCGACACGGTGCCGGCCAGTCCGGACACACCGGCGCCATTGAGGATCATCACCGGATCCTGCTTGTTGACGGCCGCGGCCTCTTCGGTGGGCTCGTCGCTGGCTTCTTCGGTGGGCTCGTCGCTCGCCTCTTCGGTCGGCTCCGCGGAAGGCTCCGCTTCAGCGCTTTCGGTGGCCTGCTCGGTTGCCGACGGCGAGGCCGAGGCTGTGGCGGCTGGAGAGCTGGAGGCCGCGGCCACCGGACTCGACGGCGACCCGGTTCCCAGCAGCGGCAGCACGAAGAAGGACAAGGCACCGACCGCCAGCGCCAGCACAGCGGCCAGGATGATCAGGCCCAGGCCGTTGGACTTCGGCGTCGCCATGCGGGCGCGGTGCACACCGTGGCGGTCTGAAGTTTCAGGGACCTGGTCGAACTCATCCCGGGGGTACTTGGTCATCGCGGTGCTGCATCCTTGGTGGTGGCGAATCGGGAACCGGCCTCCCGGGCGGTCCCGGAGTCAGGCGTCGTTGCCCAGCCGGCGAGCAGTGCGAGCGCGCTGGCGGGACGTACGTAGTCTACGCAATCTCTTCACCAGCATCGGATCGTGCGCCAGCGCATCCTCGGTGTCGATCAGCGCATTCAGGATCTGGTAGTAGTGCGTGGCGGACATGTCGAACAGTTCGCGAATGGCCTGTTCCTTGGCGCCGGCGTACTTCCACCACTGCCGCTCCAGCGCCAGCATGCGCTGGTCACGTTCGCTCAGCGGGCTGGCGTCGTCAACCTCGGCCTCGAGTGAAAATGCACTGGCCTCGGCCGAACCTGCCACAACACACCTGCTCTTCCTAATACTTGCTGGCGGCAATCAATACCTTCTCCATGATAAGGGCGAATCACAGGCCTGTCATTCGCTCCTCCGTGCCTGTCACTCGCTCCCCATCGGCCAGGCCTGATTGCCGGCCGGCGGGGAATATCCGCAAAGATAGAACGGTGAACTACGACGACGGTGCCCTCTTTCCGCTGCCTGCCCGCCCGCCTGCCGCGGACTTTGGCGCCCCGTATCCGTTTGCCGCGCCGCAGGAACTCGCCGGCGTCATCCATCCTGAGTGGGCCGAAGTGCTGGCGCCGGCCGAACCGATGCTTTGGGACCTGGCCGCCTATCTGGACGGCGAGCGCGCCGCCGGCAAGACCTTGCTGCCCGCACCGGGGAACGTGTTGCGGGCGTTCCAGCGACCGCTGTCCAAGGTCAAGGTGCTGATCGTCGGCCAAGATCCCTACCCGACTCCGGGACACTCCATCGGACTGTCGTTCGCGGTGGAACGGCACGTCCGGCCGCTGCCGCGCAGCCTGGCCAACATCTACAAGGAACTGCAGATGGACCTGGGTTTCCGGCCGCCGCAGCACGGAGACCTGAGCGCCTGGAGCGACCAGGGCGTGCTGCTGCTCAACCGCTGCCTGACCGTTGAAGCGGGCAAGGCCGGCTCGCACCGGAACAAGGGGTGGGAGCAAATCACCGAACTGGCGGTGCGCGCGCTGGCACAACGCGGCGGGCCGCTGGTGGCGCTGCTCTGGGGCCGCGAAGCCCAGCAACTGACCCCAGTACTGGAACACGTGCCGAGGATCGAGACCGCACACCCCAGTCCCCTCTCGGCCTCCCGGGGCTTCTTCGGATCCCGGCCCTTCAGCCGGGTGAACGAACTCCTGGCCGCCCAGCACGCCGAACCCGTGGAGTGGGAGCTGCGCTGAGCCCGAGGCTGCTTCGGCGGCTTGCCCGGTTCCTATTCCCCTCCGCTATCCGCCCCCCTCGCTCCCATGTATCAGAAGGGGCCATTTGCATCGTCGCAGGTCAGCGGTTTGCGGATGCTCTGAAACATGGACAGTTAGGCCGATACCTGGGAGCGAACCAACCGAAGGGGCCGTAACCAGGCACCGCAGCGGTTCCTTCCGGCTCGCCCACCGAGGCCGAGCTGGCCTGCAGCGGCGGTTGCGGATTCTGCAAGATGACCTTTCGCGTCCCCAAATTGGGAATCCCTAGCCACTGGGTTAGGTTGGCCTAAGTAGCAGTTTCCCTTTGTCAGGAGTAGTACGCCCATGCAGACGCAACCGGCAGCAGCCCCCGCCCGCCCCGGACGGAGCGGCCGGCCCCCGCGCGTGCAGACCAACCTCCAAGTGACGCGCACTGAGTGGCTTTCGAAGCACATGGTCCGTGTCTATGCCAGCGGAGACGCCTTCGATTCTTTTGCCGAGAGGTATGCAGAGAAGGCAGCCACCGACCCGTACATCAAGATCTTCTTCCTGGATCCGTCGCTGGACGTGGAGCTCCCGGTCAATGTGGCAGAGCTCAAGGAGACACTGCCGGCCGACAAGCTGCCTGTCACCCGCACCTACACCGTCCGGCGGGTTGACCGCGAGACGCGCGAAGTCGTCGTCGATTTTGTAGTCCATGGTGAAGAAGGCCTCGCCGGACCTTGGGCCGCACGGGCCAAGCCGGGCGACTGGATGATGTTCAACGGCCCAGGCGGCGCCTACCATCCCGATCCCGAGGCCGACTGGTACCTTTTCGCTGGCGACGATTCGGCACTTCCCGCCATTGCGTCGGCTATCGAAGCTTTGGCCCCGGATGCCCGCGGCCATGCCTTCCTGGAGGTGGACTCCGAGGCCGATGTCCAGGAATTGGGAACTCCGGCTGGACTGCAGATTCACTGGTTGTTCCGCCATGGCCAGACGCCCGGGACGGCGACCATGCTACGGGACGCCATCTCCGCCTTGGAGTGGCCCGAGGGCCGGGTGGATGCATTCGTCCACGGCGAGCGCGGCGAGGTGAAGTCTCTGCGGGACGTCCTGTTCAAGGACCATGGGCTGTCGCGCGGGCAGGTCTCGATCTCCGGCTACTGGGCCTATGGTCGGGCCGAAGACGCTTTCCAGGCGGAGAAGCGCACCCCAGTGGGACAGATCTTCCCGGAGAACGAACCAGCCTGATCCGGCTCGCATCGAGCCAGCGCGCCCCGGCTTGATTCGGCAGTTCCCGGCCGGGCGGCGGCTGACTCCGGCCTGGTGCGGACCGGCCGCGGCCATGGCTAATCCCGGTCTCCACGCGGCGCCGGCGCGCCTTGGTCGACCACCGGAACGGATTCCGGCTGTTCCTGCCGCCAGGCCCGCAGTTTCGCCTCCGCGCCGGCCCACGCTCCGACGCGCCTCGGCCGGCGTCCTTAGCGGCGTCGGGCCCGCCGGTTTTCGTTTGAGCCCAGGCCCTTAGTGAACGGGCGGGCCAGGTTGTCGCCCAACACCGCGCCGCCGGCGATCGCCAGGATCACGGTTAGCGCACCGAACAGGCCGAGGATTCCGTTGAACGGCGCCTCCGAATTGACGGTCAGTTCATAGATGGACCGGAACACGGTCAGTCCGGGCAGCAGGAACAACACCGCGGGGACGGCCACCACCAACTGCGGTGAGCCCATCCGCAGGCCGACAATACGGCCCAGGAAACCGATCACCACGGCGCCGACGGCGGGGGCAATCCGGTCCCCGATCCCCGCCCACAGGACAAAGTCGTAAATCAGCAGCCCCGCCAAGCCGACGGCAGCGGTGGGCAGCAGCATGTTCAGTTTGGTCTGCTCGGTCATGCAGATGGCCATCGTCGCCACCACCAGCAGGAGTGCCCGCACTATATAGGGGTAGCTCCCCTCGCCTTGCACGAAGACTTCCGGGAGGCTGATGCCGATCATTGTGCCGCCTACTAGCCCCACCGCGACGCCGGCAGCAATGGCGGCAAAGGTAAAGAAGGCCGAAAGGTAACGCCCGGACGCAGTGACCGGGAAGCCGTTGATGGCATCCTGCGTGGCTGAAACCAACCGACCGGTGGGCAGCAGGAACAAGATGCCGCCGGCGATCACCAGCGCCGGGCTCAACGGCACATGCAGTGCCCAGAACAGCAGCGCAATCACCGTGGCCAGGCAGGCGCCGATGCCGGTGATGAAGAAGTCCGGCATCCGCCATTTGCTCAGCTTCTTCCCCACCAACCCCATCAACAGGGTGGAGATGCTGCCCACGAGCGCCGCAAAAATGCTGCCGCCCAGGAAGGCAACGATGGCCCCGGAAAAAACGCCGCCGGCCCCGATCGCCATCCAGCGCGGGAACGGCTTAGGGCGGGAGGTGATTTCCTGCAGCCGCTCCTTGGCTTCGCTCCGGCCCACACCACCGTTGACAATGTCGGTGACCAGCTCATGAACCAGGGACAGCCCGGCGTAGTTGTTGGTCCAGGAACGCACCACGCGCATCACCGTGATCGGCACGGTGTCAGGCTTGGCGTAATTGATCAGCACGGACTGGTTGGTGATGTCCACGTCGATGTCGCTGAGGCCGAACGCCGCCGTGACGGCAATGATGCTGGTTTCCACCTCCAGCGCGCCGGCTCCGTAGCGGAACATGGTTTCCGCCACGTCCAGCGCGAAGTCCAACGTAATCCGGGCGGAGGTATCAATACCGGCGGCCTGGATCATCGGGTTGGCGTACGGGCTGCCCGCCAGCCGCTCCACAATGCTCATCGGCGCCGTGGGCGGCGCCTCGCCCTGCACGAGCTTGCGCAGCATGCGGCGCGCCGCCACGTTGGACCGGGATGCCGCCGCTGAAGCGCGCAAGGGTGCGGTTCCGCTCGGAACCGGCTTGACCTGCTTGGCCACCGGCCGGTCGGTGGGGCGCGGCACCGGAGGATGCGCTGCCTGCGGTCCGACAGTGGAGCCGGTGCGTCCGGTGCCCGGGTCGGGGGCAGGAACGTTCTTCGGCTTGATGATCGGCAGCATTCCCGCCTGCGGAGTCATGGGCGACATGGATTCCTGGTCCGGGTCCTTGTCTTGCACTCCCACTCCGTTCTGCCTCATCGCCACCGTGACGGCGACGTCGTTGATCCCGGTTAAATCCTTGCACACTGCTACCCGGACAACACTGCCGACGAGGCGGAGAGGCGCGTCACCCCTCGCTGATTTCTCCGCTAACGACGTCGAGCCTGAACTCCCGCCGTCGTGCCACCTCTGGAGCACTTCCGGAAGCGCCATTCACCGGGGCTGCCGAGCAGGTGAAGGCGAGCGTGAAACTGCCGGCAGCGACGTCGGCGGCGGTCACCGTATGAACGGGATGGAGGTAGCGCTCCACCGCACCCGGCCCAAGTTCCCGCGGCGGAAAATCCTCGGCGTTGTCGAAAGTGCCGGACAGTTGCACGCTCATGAACTGCGAACCCATGACCTGCGCCCGTCCAGCAAAAAGCAGCATGTCCCCGGCCCGATAGCCCGGCTCCGGCAGCCCCTTGTCCGTACTGAGGATCGCCTGCAGCACCATGTCGAAGCGCAGAGGGTAGTCACCGACCACTGGGAGAGGGCCGGTCTCGTGCGCCGTCCCACCAGAGCCGGCGCTGGCCTTTCGCGTCACCGCTCCGCGCGGCCAAGCCATCCGGAGCATCCCGGGATCGGCCGTGGCGTAGACCAGTTCGCGGCTACCCTGCCGCTCATACAGCACGCCAATCCGTCCGTCGGCCAGCCTCACCACGGCAGGGGCGCTGGCGCCGCTGCGCCAGATGGTGAGTTTGTGCGGCCAGGATTCTCCGTCGTCACGCGACAGGCTGAGCACCACGTTCCGGTTCAGCACTGGATCTTGGCAGTTCGCAGCGAGCAACCAGTGGCGGCTCACCTGGGCGGCCAATCCGCCCAGAGCTGGCAACCCGTCGAAGCGGATCAGTGAGCCGGGGCTGCCGGAATCGGCCAGCTCCTCGACCGGATGCAGCGGCCCATAGCTGTGCCCGCCGTCGTCGGAGAAAGCCGCCCACCGATTGGGTGCCGCGCTCAGGTGCAACAATACTCGGCCGTCGGCCAAACAGGCCGCGGCGCCCGGGTCAGGGTCCGGTTCCGTCATTTTCACGGCCGGGAAAGCACCCGGTGCCTCAAGGGCCTCGGAGGCCCCCAGCACCTCCGAGACCGCTGGGCCTGGGTTCGGCGCCTTCAGCGGCTCGCCGACAGTCCAGCTGTCACCGTGGTCGTCGCTGTAACCGGACGCTGCCCCTGGCCGTCCGCCCTCTGCCGTCACGGCGAACTGCACCAGCAGCCGTCCGGCGAATGGCCCGGTATGCACTCCGGTCCCTGAGCCGGCGCTATCCAATCCGGTTATGGTGTCCGAGGCCAACCGCGGGGTGACTGTCCGGTGCTGCCACGTGGCGCCGTCGTCGTCGGATGACATCAGTTCAAATCGACGGGCAGCGTCGGCAGCGACCGTTTCGGCACTGCCGGCTTTGTCGCGCGCGACGAAGGCCATCAAAATCCGTCCGGTCACGGCGTCGGACAACAGCCCAGGCCGGCCCGGGGTCTGCCCGGCGTGGCCTGCCCAGAGAACTTGCTGCGGTTCCCAACTGCTTCCGCCATCGAAACTGCGGCGCAGCAGCAGGTCACCGGACCGGGGCGGTCCGCCCTGTCCGTCCAAGCCCGCATAAGCGGCGATCACGCTGCCGGATGGGGCAACGGCGAGCGCCGGAGCCCGGTAGCGGCGGTAGCCGCCCACGCCTCGCACGGCGAGGACCTGTTCCATTCCTCCACGGTACCGGCCTCGGTGCCGGGAGGGCAGTGGGTAGCCGGACTGGCTGGTGCCGACGGGCAGCGGGAGCGGGGCTGCGCGACACGCCGGGCGAATCCGGTTGCCCAGCTCAACTATCAGCAAGGATGTGAAGTGAAACACATGTTGCAGTTCTGCTTTCACCCCGTCTTTGAAAGGACGCCCAACGATGAGTTGGTTGGACCGATCGCGTACGATCGCCCCTCCGGGCTTCAACCGCTGGCTGATTCCGCCGGCGGCCCTGGCCGTGCACCTCTGCATCGGCCAGGCCTACGCCACCAGCGTGTACAAGAACGCGTTGGTGGCCCACTTTGACGTCAGCCTGACCGAGATCGGCATCATCTTCTCCATTGCCATGGTGATGCTGGGCCTGTCCGCCGCGGTAATGGGCACCTGGGTGGACCGCAACGGTCCCCGGATGGCCATGTTCACTTCGGCGGTTTTCTGGAGTTCCGGCTTCCTGGTCGGTTCGCTGGGCATCTTCACCGGCCAGCTCTGGCTGGTCTACCTGGGCTACGGCGTGATCGGCGGCATCGGCCTGGGCATCGGCTATATCTCTCCGGTGTCCACGCTGATCAAGTGGTTCCCCGACCGGCCAGGCCTGGCCACCGGGATGGCGATCATGGGCTTCGGCGGCGGTGCACTAATCGCCAGCCCGGTCTCCACTGCGCTGCTGCAGTTCTATGACCCCAGCTTCGACGGCACACCGGGCTGGGTGGCCAGCGGCGACGCGGTCGGCAAGCTCTTCCTGACCCTGGCCGTGGTCTACCTGGCCTACATGCTGTTCGGTGCATTCACCATCAAGGTGCCGGCCGCCGATTGGAAGCCGGACGGCTTCGATCCCACCAAGCTCAAGGCCAAGGCGCTGGTCACCACGGCGAACGTCTCCGCCAAGAACGCCATCAAGACCCGCCAATTCTGGCTCGTCTGGATCGCATTGTTCTGCAACGTCACGGCCGGCATCGGGATCCTGGAACAGGCCTCGCCGATGATCCAGGACTTCTTCCGCCAGCCCGACGGCGTTTCGCTGGTGACGGCGGGCGTGGCCGCCGGCTTTGTCGGGCTGCTGTCGATCGCGAACATGGGCGGCCGGTTTGTTTGGTCCACCACCTCCGATTATCTGGGCCGCAAGAACAACTACATGCTGTATCTGGGCGTCGGCGCCGTGCTCTACGTGGTGCTGGCCTTGTTCGGCCATTCCTCCACCGGGCTGTACGTGCTGCTGGCGGCCGTCATCATCAGCTTCTACGGCGGCGGCTTCTCCACCGTTCCGGCCTATCTGCGCGACCTGTTCGGCACCTTCCAGGTGGGCGCCATCCACGGCCGGCTGCTCACGGCCTGGTCCGCCGCCGGCATTGCCGGCCCGCTGATTGTCAACGCCTTCCTGGACGCCCAGGGCAAGCCGGGCGAACTCACCGCGCAGGCCTACCAGCCGGCGCTGCTGACCATGGTGGGCCTGCTGGTCGTCGGCTTTATTGCCAACCTGATGGTCAAGCCGGTGGACAGCAAGTACCACGAGGCCCCGGCCCCCGAAGCCGGCGAATCCGTGATGGCCGGAAAGGAGGCCTGACATGAAGAAAGCACAAGTAGCCCTCGGGTGGGTACTGGTCGGCATCCCGCTGCTCTACGGCATCACGCAGACCCTGATGAAGGTGCCGGCGCTTTTCGGCTAGTCCCTCACACCGCATGACCGGCCGCCCCGATCACGGCACGAACCAGCAGGCCCGGCTCTCCTGAGCCGGGCCTGCTGCATGGGCGGGCCCGTGAGCGTGCCGTCCGCCCGGTTGGCCTGTCAGCATGGGCGGACCCGTGAGCGTGCCGTGGCACAGGGGCTCGCCCGGCGTGCTGCAGGCGGGACTTTCCGCCCGGGCGGGCTGCCGGCCAGCCGACCCGCTGCTTGACACCCGACCGGTCCGCCGTAGCGTTGGAGGTGCCATGGAGTGGTTCAGCGCCGAGGGGTTCGAGCTGGCGCGGCAGGTGCTGCAGCGGGGCATCGCCGCGGTGTTCCTGATTGCCTTCGCCTCCGCCCTGGCCCAGTTCCCGGCCCTGCTGGGCGAACACGGGCTGCTCCCGGTGCCACAGCTGCTGGAACGGCGCACGCCGCGCGGCTTCACCCTGTTCCGTTGGGGCTACACCGACGGGAGGCTGCGTGCGGTGGCGGGCACCGGCGTCGTCATTTCCGCACTTTTGGTGGCCGGGCTGCCGCAGCTGGGACCGCCGTGGGTGCCGCTGGTGGCGTTCCTGGCCCTGTGGTTCCTGTACATGTCCATCGTGAACGTGGGACAGACCTTTTACGGCTTCGGCTGGGAGACACTGCTGCTGGAGGCCGGATTCCTGGCCGCGTTCTTGGGCTCGGACCGGGTTGCGCCGCCGGCGCCGGTGCTGTGGCTGTTCATCTGGCTGGTGTTCCGGCTGGAGTTCGGCGCCGGCATGATCAAGATGCGCGGCGATACCGTCTGGCGGGACCTGACCGCCCTGTACTACCACCATGAGACACAACCGATGCCG
Organism: Arthrobacter sulfonylureivorans; assembly: GCF_047607445.1. Lineage (GTDB taxonomy): Bacteria > Actinomycetota > Actinomycetes > Actinomycetales > Micrococcaceae > Crystallibacter > Crystallibacter sulfonylureivorans_A. The sequence continues at coordinate 2,136 of NZ_JBLKRT010000054.1, read as the reverse complement.
AATCCGGCCAGCTGGTTCTTTCACCACTTGCCCAAACCGCTGCACAGAGTGGAGGTGGCCGGCAACCATTTCGCCCAGCTGGTAGTGCCCTTTTTCCTGTTCTTTCCGCAGCCGGTAGGCAGCATCGCGGCCGCGGTGGTGATCATCACGCAGCTGTGGCTGGTGGCATCCGGCAACTTCGCCTGGCTGAACACCTTGACCATCCTGCTGGCCTTCTCGGCGGTGTCCGACGGCGCGGTGCAGGCCATCCTGCCGGTGGGCGACTTCACGCCCGAGTACCAGCCGGAGCCGGTGTGGTTCACCGTGCTGGTGCTCGCGGCCAGCGCCCTGCTGGTCTATCTGAGCTACTGGCCGCTGAAGAACCTGTTCGCCAAGCGTCAACTGATGAACGCCAGCTTCAACAGCTGGCATCTGGCCAACGCCTACGGCGCGTTCGGGTCCATCACCCGCCAACGGTACGAAGTGGTGGTGGAAGGGTCGATGGACGGCGTCCATTGGCAGGAGTACGGCTTCAAGGGCAAGCCCGGGGACCCGCAGCGGATGCCGCGGCAGTTCGCCCCGTACCACCTGAGACTGGACTGGCTGATGTGGTTCCTGGCTTTGGGCTCCCCCGGCAACAGCTGGTTCATCCCGCTGCTGCGCCGGCTGCTGGAGGCGGACCGGGCCACGCTGAAGCTGCTGCGGCACGATCCGTTCAAGGGCGAACCGCCGCTCCTGGTCCGCGCGACGCTGTACCACTACCGCTTTTCCAGCTGGGCGGAGAAGCGACGGACCGGGCAATGGTGGATCCGGGCCGAGTCGGGCCAACTGGTGCCGCCGCTCTCCCGGCCGCGCACCGCGGAATAACCCCTGGCTCCGCGTGGTTGCCGCCAGTAACCACAAGATGCATATGCATGCACAATACAACGCAGACGAAAGGCGGCCACCGCGTGGCGCAAACAATCGAACTCGGGCTTGATACTTTCGGGGACGTCACCACCGGCGCGGACGGACAGCTGCTGCCGCATGACCAGGTGATTCGGAACGTCATCGCCGAAGCCAAGCTGGCCGACGAGGTGGGCCTGGACTTCATCGGCATCGGTGAACACCACCGCGAGGACTTCGCCGTGTCCGCTCCGGACGTGGTGCTGGCCGCCATCGCCGGCCAGACCAGCCGTATCCGGCTGGGCTCCGCCGTCACTGTGCTCAGCTCCGACGACCCGGTCCGGGTCTTCCAGCGCTTCTCCACTTTGGACGCCGCCTCCAACGGCCGCGCCGAGGTGATCCTGGGCCGCGGTTCCTTCACCGAGTCCTTCCCGCTGTTCGGCCTGGACCTGGCCGACTACGACATCCTCTTCGACGAGAAGCTCCAGCTTTTCACCGAGCTGCTCAAGGAAGAACCTGTTACCTGGGCCGGCCGCACCCGGCCCCGGCTGGACAACAAGCGGATCTACCCGCCCACGGCGGCCGGCAGCCTGAAGAGCTGGATTGCGGTGGGCGGCACGCCCCAGTCAGTGGTCCGCGCCGCCCACTACGGACTGCCGCTGATGCTGGCGATCATCGGCGGCGCGCCGATGAACTTTGCCCCCTTCACCGACCTCTACCAGCGCGCGCTGGACCAGTTCGGAAAGCCCGCGCTGCCCATCGGCGCGCATTCTCCCGGCTACATCGCGGACACGGACGAACAGGCCCGCGAGGAGATGTGGCTGCCGTATGCCGACATGCAGGAGCGGATCGGCCGCGAGCGCGGCTGGAGCCGGATGACCCGCAGCCAGTTCGAGGCCGAGGCGGGCCCGGACGGCGCCCTGTTCGTCGGCTCGCCGCAGACCGTCGCCACCAAGATCGTGAAGATCGCCAAGGGCCTGGGCCTCTCCCGGTGGGACATGAAGTACAGCCTGGGCACGCTCCCGCACGAGAAGCTCATGAAATCCATCGAGCTCTACGGCACCAAGGTGGCACCCCTGGTGCGGGAGCAGCTCGCCCAGTAGGCACCACAGCTTCACCTTAAGAACGACGTCGGCGGGAGGCTTTCAAGCGAAAGCCTCCCGCCGACGTCGTACTCAGGTGAGTTCCGGCTCAGACCTTGGCGGTGCGGCGCAGGCCGAGCTCCTCGGTGGGCACCTTGTAGGTCTCGCGGGCGGTCAGCGCCGAGACCGA
>NZ_JBLKRT010000053.1:0-16016 GCF_047607445.1 Arthrobacter sulfonylureivorans | reverse complement strand
GACGGCGGCGGTCCGTGCGGCTGTGTAACGTAAAAGCATGACTACGCGAACCATCGGCACGCTGGACGTCGGCAGCATCGGGCTGGGCTGCATGAACCTCAGCCACGCCTACGGGGTCCCGCCAGCCCGCGCGGACGCGGCAAAACTTCTGCTGCATGCCCTGGACTCGGGCGTGCGGCACTTTGACACCGCCGCGCTTTATGGTGCCGCCGCGAACGAGGAACTGGTCGGCGAGGTGCTCGGTCCGCGGCGGGACGAGTATTTCCTGGCCAGCAAGTGCGGCATGACCAGCGTGGACGGCCGGAGGGTCATCGACGGACGCCCGGAAACGCTCAAGGCCACCTGCGACGCCGCGCTGCAACGGCTGCGCACCGACCACATTGACCTCTACTACCTGCACCGCTGGGACAAGACCATCCCGATCGAGGAGTCGGTCGGTGCGCTGGCCGATCTGGTTGCCGCCGGAAAGATCGGTGCAATCGGCCTGTCCGAGGTCTCCGCAGCCACCCTGCGCCGGGCGCATGCGGTGCACCCGATTGCCGCCCTGCAGACCGAATACTCGCTCTGGACGCGCAACCCGGAATTGGGCACGCTGGCCGCATGCGCGGAGCTTGGCGCGGCCTTCGTCGCCTTCAGTCCACTGGCGCGCGGTTTCCTCACCGGCACCCTGGGCGACCCGTCGGAGCTGCCGGAGAAGGACATCCGCCGCGGCATGCCGCGCTTCCAGCCGGAGAACTACCCGCAGAATCTGGCGTTGCTTGATGGATTCCGTGCCCTCGCGCACGACGCCGGCTGCTCACCTGCCCAGCTTGCCCTCGCCTGGGTGCTCTCCCGCGGCGAGCACGTCATCGCGCTGCCCGGCACCCGGAGCACCGCCCACTTGGACGAGGACCTGGGCGCCGCGGAGGTGGCGCTGGACGCCGCCCTGTTACAGCGGCTGGAGGCGTTGATCAACCAGGGCACCGTCCACGGCCCCCGCTACAACCCAGCCGCCCAGGCTGACGTGGACACGGAGGAGTTCGCCGCCGCTTAACGGGAACACTCAAGCGGTGTACCGGCGGAGGAATTGCACGCTGCGCTCCAGCGCCCGCCAGGCCGCCTCCAGATCCAGGTTGAACTGGAACTGGTGCCCCAGCCCGGCAGCCGTGTGCGGGAAGAATTCCTCTACCGGAGTGCCGTTTTTCTGCAGCGCCTTGACCAGCGCCAGTGAGTGCGGCAGCAGCGGGTCGGTATTGCCCGCGGCGACAAACGCCGGCGGGAAGTTGCCGCCCACATGCCGGGCCACGGAGGCCAGGGCAATGTACGGCCGCTCCAGGTAGTCCTTGGCCCCGGTGTAGGACCACAGCACGGTGCGCAGGTAGTTCTGGTTCCCGGCTTGGTCTGCCCCGGCCAGCGACAGATCATAGGCGCCGCAATGCAACAGCACCGCGCGCAGTCGGTCCGGAGTCGTCGGCGAGGCGATGCCCAGTTTGGTGGCGTACTCCGGGTCCGAGACCACCAGCGCCAGCTGCGCCGCGATCTGAGCCCCGGCCGAGTCCCCGGCGAGCACCACCCGCTCGGTATCGATGTGCAGCCGCTCGGCATTGTGCTCCAGGTAGCGCAGGGCCGCGGCGCTCTGGCGCACCGGCGCCGGGTAGCGCCGCTTGTGCGCCAGCGAATAGTCCACGCCAACCGTGGTGAAGCCATAGGAGGCCAGGATCCGGAGGTAATTGCCGACGTCGTCCTTGGTGCCGGAGATCCAGGCTCCGCCGTGGATCCAAACAATCGTGGGCAAACGTAGCGAGTCCCGCGCGGCCTCGTCCGGGAAGAACACGTCCAAGTAGGTGTGGCCGTGGTTGCTGAGGTACTGCTGGTCCAGGATTTCGCTGACGCCGTCCGGCACATGGCGGGTCATGGCGCGGGCGGTGCGCCGGCCATCCCTCTCGGACAGCACCCGAAGCAGCACCGCCAGCGGCCGGGGGCTGAAGCGCAGCCAGAGAACCACGCCGCCGGCAAGGGCGGCCGGGACAGCCGCCATCACTGCAACGGCCATCAGTGCGCGGCGGAAACGGACCTGCATGGCTGCCTCCCGATTGGCGTGGTGAACCAATCGTGAGCCTGCCGTGCGCGCGGGGCAAGCCCCGATTTTGTCTCTTCCGTGAACGGTCCGGAGCGAGCCCGTCAGCTGAGGGCAACTGCCAGGCTGAGCACGCCCAGCACCAAGGCGACGGGCGTCATGGTCCACCGCTCTGGCTTGCTGCGCGAGATGGCGTTCATTAGCACGCCCACGAACAGGTAAGCCGTCAAGACCCAGATCAGCACCGAGGACAGTGTCTCCGGCAGCGCCTCCACAACCTGCGCCCGATCCAAGAGGATGACCGCAAAGAGGGCATACAGGATGACCGAGACCGCGCTTCCGATGCGGAACTTGGCCGGCAGCACGCGGTGGCTGCCTCCCCACGCGAACCGGCCCAGCGGCAGGCCCGCGGCAAGCAGGATCTGGAAGACGGCCAGCAGGGCGAGGACGCAGCACGCGGCAACGGCCGCAACAGTGATCACGTGGAGCAGTGTAACCGCGCGAAGCCGCGGCATCCGCCGTTCGCGCGGGCTGCAGCGTGTCGCGGTTGGCGGAGGACCGACCGCGCATCCTTCGGAAGTGACGCCGCTGCCCAGCCGGAGGTGGCTTGAAGGTCAGCGCGAGGTGACCTTGCCTGTCACCGGGGAGGGGACCTGGGTGGTCAGCGCGAGGTGACCTTGCCGGTCAGCGAGGCGATCGGCCGCAGGAAGATCGGCCGGGCCAGGAACCACGCCGCAACCGTCACCGCGAGCGAGGCGGCGAAGATCCAGAAGCCGGCCCAACCGCCGTCGTCCGTTGCCGCGTACATGTGGTTGAGGTTGCGCAGGGCGCCGGTGGCCAGCACCAGCGTCACGTGGACCACGATGAACGCGACGAAGTACACCATCACCGGGAAGTGGATGGCCCGGGCGGCCTCGATCGGGAAGTACTTGTTCACCGCGGCCTTCTTGGGCCAGGCGGCCGAGGTGCGCAGGCCGGAAATGATGGCCAGCGGCGCAGCGATGAAGACGGTGGCGAAGTAGCTCAGCAACTGAAGGGCGTTGTAGTTCACCCAGCCGTTTTCCAGCGGCCAGTCCAGCGAGGCGTACTGCAGAGCGGTGGACAGCGCATTCGGGAAAACGTCCCAGCTGGTGGGCACAATCCGCATCCAGTGCCCGGTGGCGAAGATCAGCACCATGAACACGATGCCGTTGAGCACCCACAACGCATCCAGCGTCAGGTGGAACCAAAGATTCAGCGTGATCTTGGTGGGCTTGTTCTTGGTCTTGACCAGGCCCTGGTTGTTGCGGGTCCAGTAGGCCGGCGAGCGCGTGCCGGTGCGCACCTGCAGCCCGGTGCGGATGATCAGTACCAGGAAGAAGAAGTTAAGGAAATGCTGCCAGCCCAGCCAGGCCGGCAGTCCCACCGGGGCCGACTCGGGCAGTTCAGAGGTGCCCGGGTACGTGGCCAGGAACTCCTGCACACCCGGCATGGTCCGCAGCCATTTGGCCAGCAACACCACCAGCAACAGCACGACGACGGCGCCCGCTACTGCCGCGGTGATCTTCAGCCACGTCTTGCGCGTGCTTCCGGACGGTTTCGTCGAAGTGGACATCGCCAGCTTTCCTCGTTCCCTCACGTCCCGTACATTCCGGGGTTCGTGATTCAAGGTACCCCGGCCGCGCGCGATCGTGCCACAAGCCCCACCGGTGGCTGGTTGTGGGCTCCCCCATGGCGCTCTGCCCGCCGTTGCGCCACGCGCCTGGCGGCCGACTGCCTGCCGCGCGGACCTATGGCGTGCGCGGCGGCATCCACGCCAAGCAGTACTGCAGGTTGGCGATCACCGTCTGCGCCGCAGCCTCGGCGTCGCCCGCTTCAATGGCATCCGCGAGGTCCTCATGGCCGGCGCGCAGGCACCCGTCAAAGCCGTCGCGCAAACGCTGGGCCATCTTGGCCCCGTGGAACACATCGCCGAAAGTGGAATACAGCTCATGCAGCAGCGGATTTCCGGAGGCCGCTGCCACTGCCTGGTGGAAGTCCCAATCGGCGGCGATCCAGCCCTCCAGATCCTGCTCGGCCCAAGCCTCCCGGCGCCGGGCAAGCATGCCGCGCATCGCCGCTACCGCGCTGTCGTTCGGCGCAGGAGTCACTTGCGCAGCAGCCTGTCCCGAATGTTCCGGCTGCGCTGTGTGTTCCGGTTGCGCCGTGTGCGCTGGTCGTGCCGCCTGCACAGCTTGTGCGGCCAGCCGGGCTGCCTGGGTATCCAGGGCGAAGCGCACCTGCAGCACGTCTTCGTCGTCGTACTCGCGGTAGGCACGGCGTGCGGTGCCGCTGATCTCGCTGGTGGCGCGCACATAGGTGCCGTCGCCGCGGCGCACCTCCAACATGCCGGCGTGCGCCAGGGCCTTGACCGCCTCGCGCAGCGTGCCGCGGGAGACGCCCAGGCTGGACATCAGTTCCGGCTCCGGCGGGATCCGTCCACCCAGCGGCCACTGCCCCGCCGCGATGGACTCGCGCAGCCGGGCGGTGACTTCTTCCGCCAGCGGCGGCCGGTGCAAGGGGCCCTGCCCTGAAGCCGCGGTCATTTCCGTCCCTCCCGCACCAGGGAACTCACGCCGTGCGCCAGGAGCAACTGCAGCACCGCGCCGGCCACCAGCAGTACCAGCGGAACGGTCCAGCCGGCCAGCGCATCGTGCAGCAGGCCCAGCCCGAACGGGCCGAGCGCAGCGAAGAGATAGCCCACCGACTGGGCCAGCGTGGAGAGCGCGGTGGTCTCGGCGGCGTCGGAACCGGTGCGGCTGATCACCAACATCAGCAGCGGGAAGACGCCGAATCCCAGCCCGATCAGGATGGCCGGGACCACGGCCAGCTCCGCGGGCAGCACCAGCAGGGCAAGATAGCCGGCCAGCGAGGCCGCGCAGGTGAGCATGAAGGCACGCCGCAGCAGGCCGGACCGGGCCGCCATCGCCAGCAGCAGGACGACGGCGGGAATGGAGACCAATTGGACCAGCGCCAGGGTTTGCCCCGCCGCCGCCGAGGACATTCCGCGCGAGATGAGGATGTACGGGAACCAACCCATCACCGTGTACACCAGCAGTGCCTGGATGGTGAACAACCCGGTGAGCAACAAGCCTTTGCGGGTGCGTAGCAGCGGCCACGGCGACAGGTGGGCGCGGGTGCCGGCAGCCGGCCGACGCCGGCCAACAAACGTCATCGGCAGGAAGACCGCCAGTCCGACGACAGCCAGCAGCGCCCACGCGGCCAGGCCGAGCAGCGGAGAATCCAACTGCATGGCCAGCGGCACGCTGACGGCGGCGGCCACCGTGGCTCCCACAGACATGGAGATGGTGTAGGCGCCGGTCATCGTCGACGGCCGGTGCGCGAAGTACTTGCGGATGAACGTCGGCATCGCCACGTTGCAGACCGCCAGCCCCGACATGGACACCACCGTGCCCGCCAGCAGGAAGCCGACAGACTCGACGCCGCGCAGCCCCAGTCCTGCGGCCAACAGCGCCAGCGCCAGCGCGATGGCCCGCTCCAGCCCTATCCGGCTGCTCAGCCAGGCGGTCGCGGCGCCGGCCAGCGCAAAGCACAGCACCGGAACGGTAGGCAACAGCGCAGCGATCAACGGACCGTAGCCCAACAACTGCTGCAGATCGTGGAACAGCGCCGCCGCACTGGCAATCCCCGCCCGCAGATTCAGCCCGATCAGGACGACGGCGGCCACCGCCGCCGCGGTCAGCCAGCGGCGGCGGGCGGCCGGAACCGGACCGGGGGCCGGCCCAAGGGCCGGCTTCTGGACTGCGTTCTGAACCGTGGCCGGCTCAGGTGCCGGACCCCGCGCCGGGGCTGCCTCAGGTGCAGCGTCCGGTACCTGCAGTTCCGGGACCAGGGCGTCAGCAAACTCCACGGCTGCGATGGCGGGTTTGTCGTCCTTCACGCTCGCGGGAAATTCTGTCTGGGTCCGGTCCAATGTCATCACTAAACATTAGACGTTTGATGTTTGCCCGTCGAGCTGACGCTGAAACCGGGAACCAGGCCCTACAGCGCCCCGTCGTTGAAAACCACCCGGCCGCCGATGACCGTGGCCCCCGTTGACATGTCCTTAATGGTCCCCGGGTCCACTGCTAACAAGTCGTCAGAGAGCACCGCGAAGTCAGCCAACATTCCCCGCTGCAGCCGGCCCTTACTCTTCTCTTCACCAGCCGCGTAGGCAGACCCCGCAGTGTAGGCTTCCAGTGCCTGCGCCGGAGTCACGGCTTCATTCGGTGCCAGCGGCACGCCGTCGGCAGTGACCCGGTTGACCATGTCGTGGATATTCAACAAGGGCGAGCCGTGCACCACCGGGGAATCGCTGCTGCCGGGAAGGACTGCTCCGGCCTCGATCAGCGAACCCATCCGATAGCATTGCAGCGACCGGCTTGGGCCCAATGCCCGCATCATGCCATCACCGAGTTCGCTAATGAACCGCCCCTGAGGCACCGCGGTGACCCCCAGCTCCACCAACCGGGCCACCTGCGCATCGCTGGCCACGGCAAAATGCTCTATCCGGTGGCGGGGGTCGTGCCGGGGGTACTGGACTTGGGCCAGCTCGAAAGCATCCAGCGCTGCGTCGACAGCGGCATCACCGATGGCATGGGCGGCGACAGACCAGCCAGCGCGGTGCGCTTGAGTGATCAGAACCCGGACCTCGTCCTCCTCGAACTGGAGGAAGCCGCGGTTGTCGCCGTCGTCGTGGTAGCAGCAGGACATGTACGCGGACCGGCCGATCAAAGAACCGTCGGTGGCAATCTTCGTCGGTCCGAGGCGGACGTAGTCGTCACCAAATCCCGTCCGGACGCCAAGGTCCAGGCCGCGCCACGTAGACTCCCCCTCCAACGCGCCCAGGTCCCGCAGCACGGTGATGTACGGCATCAGCGTCATCCGGACGTCGAGCACTCCTTGATCGCGTGCCCGCTGGAAGGCGTACAAGTCGATGGTGCTGTTGCCGATGTGGTCGATGGCCCCGATGCCGGGTTCGGTGGCGCTGGTGAGGCCCTCCGAAACACCAACCTCGGAGCCAGCCTTGATGTAATCCACAATTTCGTCTGTACCTATGGGCCGAAACGCGTCCGTGACCAGCCGCTGTGCGGTCTCCTGCAACAGCCCCACGGCTCGGCCCGACTCTTCGCGCTCTACGGCACCACCCGGCACGTCGGGGACTCCGTACCTTTCGGAGAAACCGGCGAGCCGGAAAGCCTCGGTGTTGGCCACGCCCATGTGCGCTGAAACGTGCTCGAGCCAGACCGGGTGGCCGGCCGAGACCTTGTCCAGCATCTCTGCCGTGGGATGGGCGCCGATCTTGTTCTGGTCGTATCCCGATCCTTTGATCCACGTCCCGGGTGGCAGATCGCGGGCAAATAGCTCGACGGCGGCGTACAGGTCATCCAAGCTGCCCACCACGTGCGCGCGCAGATCCAACGACCGGAGCCGACGCCCCCGCATGCTCAGGTGCTGGTGCGCGTCGTTGAAGCCTGGCACCGCGTGCGCCCCGCCCAGATCGTAGCGCTCAAGGGTTGTACAGCCCTCCAGGTCTGCATCAAACCCCACGATTCGTCCGCCGAAAACGCCCATGCGGGTCGCACCGGGGCGCTGCGGATCTAATGTGCGGAACCGGCCGTTCTCGAAAATTGCATCGAGCTGCATAGAAGTCAGTCCTCTTCAGACGTAGGTGCTATTGGTATTTGAAGGCGGCCGGGTTCATGCCCGGACCATGGCCTCTGCAGCCGGGATATCCTCCGCCTGGGTCCGTTTCGAGAGGGCCAGGACGCAAGCTGCAGTGACCAGCAGCAGCACCATGTAGTAGCCCACGACGGCCCAGGGTGAACCGCCGGAGAGATTCAGCAGCCACTGCGCCACCAAGGGTGTCGACCCACCGATGATCGACGAACACACCTGGTACGCGACCGAGACGCCGGTGTAGCGCAGCGGCGCCGGGAAGGACGCTGCCAGCAACCCGGCCAGCATGGCGTAGTACGACGCGCCGGTAATCACAGACAGGCTCAGCCCCAGCCCGATCAGCACGGGATCCTTGGTCATGATCAGCAGAAACATCGGGATGGCCACCATGACGTTGCCCAGTAGTGCCACCATCATCAGGCGTGTGCGGCCAATCCGGCTGGACACCCACGCAGCAACCGGCTGCCAGGCGAACTGCAGGATTGAGATGACGAGCATGACATTGAGCATGGTTTGGCGGGGCACTTCGAGTTCCGTCGTGGTCCAGGACAGCACGAAGGTGTTGCTGAAGTAGGCAGCCGAGATGCCCATGATTGAGGCGCCGATGCCAAGGAATACCTGGACGCGTGCAGTGCGGAAGACTTCAACCACAGGGACCTTGACGACCGCATCGGCCTTCTTCGAGCGGGTGAATTCCTCGGACTCTTCAAGCTTGACCCGAATGACGAGGGCGACGATGACCAGGACTGCTGACAGCAAGAACGGCACCCGCCACCCCCAACCGAGGAAGGCTTCTTCGGGCAGGCGTCCGACCAGCAGGAACATCACGCTGGCCAGCACGGCGCCCGCGGGAGAGCCCTGCTGCACCCACATCCCGGCCGTTCCCTTGCGCCCCTTCGCAGCACTCTCGGTGGCGAGCACCACTGCGCCGCCCCATTCACCGCCGACAGCCAGGCCCTGCACGGCCCGCAGCAGGACCAACAGCAGCGGGGCTGCCACACCGATCGAGGCGTAGGTGGGCAGCAAGCCGATGCAGGTGGTTGCAATACCCATCAGCAGCAGCGTGATCACCAAGGTGTTCTTGCGCCCGATCCGGTCACCGATATGGCCGAAGACCAGTCCGCCGATAGGCCGGGCCAGGAACCCGACCCAGAATGTGGCAAATGAGGCCAGCAGTCCGGTCGCCGGGTCTGCATCCGGATAGAACAGCCTGCCGAAAACAAGGGCCGCCGCCGTGCCGAAGATGTAGAAGTCATACCACTCGATGGCGGTGCCGACGAACGCGCCGACAGTGGCCTTGCGTCCCCGGGCCGCTGCGGTGACCGCTGTGTTGCTGGTGCTCATGTGATCCTCGTATTCGTTCTGTGATGACCCGCACGGTGCGGTTCATCGCGGTCCATTGTGCCCACCCCCACAGCTATGCTGTCTAATACCTATTTTCTTTATTTGTTATTCACCTAGCGCATACCCCTGAGGAGATTTCGTGGAACTGCGGGCGCTGCGTCATTTCATCGCCGTATCCGAAACGGGCTCGCTGTCCGCAGCGGCCCAGAAGGTCCATATCAGCCAACCGTCACTGTCACGCCAGCTGTCCGCTCTGGAACGGGAACTCGGCAGGGAGCTCTTCGAGCGCAGCGCACAGGGAATGGCACTCAACGCGGCCGGACGATACTTCTTGCCCATAGCGACGGATCTCTGCAATCGCGCGGAGACCGGACTGAACATGATGCGGGCGCATGGAGGAGCACCAGCGCAGCTCTCCGTAGCTTGCCCCTCGGCGACCGTCACGCATGTCATTGCGCCTTACCTCGCCGCGACCGGAGCCCCGATTGGGGACGCTTTGATCCGTGACCCCGCCGACGTTTACTCCGCATTGCGGCACGGCGACGCAGACATGGCGGTCACCACAGCATTGCCGCCCGCGTCGCTGGAGCGCATGCTGCTGCACGAGACACCGGTGAATGTCCAGATGCCAGCGGACCATCCACTCGCAGCCCTATCCCAGATCGACGTCGTGGACGCTGCCCGCCACGAGCTCATCCTGATGGGACGGCGCAGCGCCGTACGGGCAGCGACCGATGCGGCTTTCCGTCGCGCGGGCGTCCTGCTCACTGATTTCGTCGAGCCTGAGTCATCCAGCATGGCCCAGGCGATGGCGGCCGCAGGGCGCGGGGCATGCTTGGTGCTCGACGACCCGAACTACGGACTGGCCTCGCGGCCCCTGACCTGCGAGGGCGAGGTGGTGACCAGCCCGATCTACGGAGGCTGGGACAGGATGCACTATGCTCACCGGGAAATCCGGGAAGTCATGCTGGGCATCCAGGAGTGGCTGCGCGACCGCCACCCGGTTCCGGCGGTGCACAACGTGTAGGGCAGGGCTGGTCCTTCTGCGCGCTCCCGTCGGCCTCAACCGAACGACGCCGGCGGCCAGGCGGAGTTGGAGCCCCGCCGAGGTACCGACGTCGTTGGTGGAATATGTTGTCCGCTAGTTGGCGAAGACGTCCTGCAGCTGGCCCTGCGGGCTCCACAGGGCCAGCGAGTCGCCGCCGTTGTTCAGTACGGATGCGGTTCCGCCGTTGTAGTAGGCGTCGCCGCTGTTGGTGCCGGGGCCGGTGTAGACCCGCAGTTCGGCGCCCGGGGCAAGGACGTAGCCGTCGCCGATTTCCAGCACGTTGTTGGCTGCGTCGCGGATGATGTAGCCGCTGACGTCCAGGGCGTGTCCGGTGACGTTGCGCAGCACCACGTGCTCACCGGTCTCCGGCTGCACATCGTTGCCGGCCGGATCGTTGACCGCGCCGGCAATCTCCACTCCGGCACCGGCCGGGAAGGGCTTCTGCCCGTCCAGGTAGCGGACTGTCTGGATCGGGAAGTCGCCAGTAACCGCGTCGACGCCCAGATCGATGGAATGCTGTACGGCTTCGGGCGAGTTGGCGGTGTAGACGCCGATCACCAGCCCGGCGGCCTTGGTGTCGGCCACGTTTTGCGCCGTCAGGGTGCGGTAGTTGGTGCCGACCGAATCAGCGAAACTGGCCCAGGATTCCAGCACGGCCGGCCCCGGCACGGTGCTGGCCAGTTGCTGCAGCACGATCTCCGGGGCGATCTGCGCGAACGTGCGGTTGGAGGCCTCATCGAAGCTCAAGACCTGGATCTTCTCCGCTGCGACGAGCTTCTTCCACTTGGCTTCGGTGCGCAGCTCGTCCGCGACGAGCTGCTCGATGCCCGGGGAGTTCTTCGGCGACTTGATCTCGATGTACACCCCCGTGTTGACCGTGGCGACCTTGGCAGCGTCGTCCAGGTGCGGGATGCGTTCGCCGGCAAACTCTTCGCCGAAGTAGGAGCCGGCATCAAGCTGCTGCAGTTCGGCCCAGGTGAAGGAAGTGATCGGGTCGCCTGCGCGCTCCGGGAAGACGTCCTCCACGTTGGTGGTCCGGGCCGGGGTGTCGTCGTGGAACAGGAACGGCACACCGTCGGCGCTGAGCTGGACGTCGATTTCGAAGAAGTCGGCGCCCGAGGCGCGGCCGTCCTTGAACGCGGCCACGGTATTTTCCGGGGCCGTACCGGCGGCGCCACGGTGGCCGATCAGCAGCGGAGCTTCTTGCTGCCCGGCCTTGTGGGTCTGGCCGGTCTTCTGCGCTGTGTTCTGGCCGGTGTTCGGGGCGGTGTTCGAGGCGGTGTTCTGGGCGCTGGCCGGAATGGCGCCGAGGGTAGCGCCGACGGCAACGGCCGCGACGGAGCAGGTCAATGTTCTGATCAAGCGAGATGCCATGGGAATGAGGCCCTTCGTAGGTGGTGTTCGTGCAGTCCCCCTTCGATCGAGCCTCACAGTGGTTGCGGACCTGCTGGCCAATTGGCTGTGAACGTCCGGTGAAAGGAAATATCACTTCCGACGACGCAGGGACCGCCACCGTCCCTGCCGGGACTGGCGCGGTTGCCGGCGCTAGACTCGGAGGGGCATGAACACTTCAGCCAATACCCCAAGTTCGGTGCGCGTTGATGCGTGGCTGTGGGCCATCCGCGCCTACAAGACGCGTTCCGCGGCTACTGCCGCCTGCCGCGCCGGCCACGTGCGCTTGAACGGAAACCCGGTCAAGGCCTCCCAGTCCGTAGTGCCCGGGGATACCCTGCGGGTGCGGCAGCCCGGTTACGAGCGGATCCTGGAAGTCCGCCGGTTGATCGCCAAGCGGGTGGGTGCCGAGGCTGCCTCGCATTGCTTCACCGACCACACTCCCCCGCGTCCGATTGCTCCGGCGCTGGGCATCCCGCAACGCGACCGCGGCACCGGCCGTCCCACCAAGAAGGATCGGCGGGACATGGAGAAGCTGCTCGGCGAACGATAGGAGCCTGCTGCCCGGCTGAGGGTGGACCGGTTCCGGTGGGGGTGAAAGCCGGAGCGCTTCATTTCGCACCGTCCGGCCGTGCTGCGTTCCATCACATGGCCGGGGCCGGCATTTTCCCCTTCATGCCTTGAGCGTAACCCACTTCACAGAACCGACCGGACGGTACAAGATGGGAGTCGGAGACGGCCACGCCGCCGTCCCGTTGATTCGTCATTATCTGAAGGAGACCAGGGCTGTGACCACCACTTCCCACGCCGCTTCGTCCACCCAGCCGGGCTACCGGGTGCAAAACCCCTCCACCGGCGAGGTGGTAGCGGAGTTCCCCACCGCCACGGATGCCGAGGTCCAGGACGCCATCGCCAGGTCCCAGGCCGCCTACACTTCCTGGCGCGAGGTGCCGATCGCGGACCGCGCCAAGGTGGTGGCCCGACTGGCTGAACTGTTCACCGAACGCGCCGACGAACTCGCGGCAATCATCACCGAGGAGATGGGCAAGCCGCTGTCCGAATCCAAGGGCGAGGCCGAGTTCTGCACCGACATCTTCGACTACTTCGCCACCGAGGGCCCCGCGCTGGCCGCGGAGCAGGAGATCAAGGCCATCGGCGGCGGCCGTGCCATGATCCAGCGGCTGCCGGTCGGACCGCTGCTGGGCATCATGCCGTGGAACTACCCGTACTACCAGGTGGCCCGCTTCGCCGCGCCGAACCTGGTGCTGGGCAACACCATCATCCTCAAGCACGCCGAAACCTGCCCGCGCTCGGCGCTGGCCATCCAGCAGATCATGGACGACGCCGGTGTCCCCGAGGGCGTGTACATCAACGTCTTCGCCAGTCACGAACAGATCGCGGACATCATCGCCGACCCCCGCATCCAGGGCGTCTCGCTGACCGGCTCCGAGCGGGCCGGCGCGATCATCGGCGAACTCGCCGGCAAGAACCTGAAGAAGGCCGTGCTGGAACTGGGTGGCTCCGACCCGTACGTGGTGCTGGACACCGACGACGTGAAGTCCACCGCCGCCGCGGCCTGGGCCACCCGGATCGAGAACACCGGGCAGGCCTGCAACTCCAACAAGCGCATGATCGTCATGGAGGACATCTACGACGACTTCGTGGCCGAGCTGACCAACCTGGCCAAGGACCTCAAGCCCGGCAACCCGGCAGAAGAGCTCGAAGGCACCTTTGCACCGCTGTCCTCGCGGGCTGCCGCGGAAGGACTGCATGAGCAGCTCATGGACGCAGTGAACAAGGGCGCCACCCTGCACGCCGGAGGCACCCTGCACGACGGACCCGCCGCCTACCTGGCCCCGGCCGTGCTCACCGGCGTCACCCCTGAGATGCGCGCCTACCGCGAAGAGCTTTTCGGTCCGGTGGCCGTGGTCTACAAGGTCTCCAGCGACGAGGAAGCCCTGAAGCTGGCCAACGACACCGACTACGGCCTCGGCGGCGCGGTGTTCTCCACCGATGAGGAACGCGCCCGCAAGATCGCCCAGCGCCTGGAGGTCGGCATGGCCAACGTCAACGGCGTCGGCGAAGCCGCGGACCTGCCCTTCGGCGGCGTGAAGCGCTCCGGTTTCGGCCGCGAACTCGGCCCGCTGGGCATGGACGAATTCGTCAACAAGCGCCTCTTCTACATCGGCGAGTAATCCCGGCGCATCCAGCGTCCACGAGCGGGCAGGCGCCCTTTCCCGTGGGGGAAGGGCGCCTGCCCGCTCGTCGTTTCGGGTAGGGCGCCCCGCGAGGCCGAGCCCGGACACCGGGCGGCCCCGGATACCGGCGGCACGGACCAGGGGAGCTCAGGCGACGGCGGGCTCCCCGGTCAACTGCTTCAACCGGGCACCCGGATCCGCAGCCGCCGCGGCCGGAATGTCCTGACCGCGTGCCAAGGCATTCCGCACTGCCATAAAGTCGGCGGCGGAATTAACACAGTCGGCGGCGATGATCCTGCCTTCCCGGTAGTACAGCAGCGAGAACTTGTCCGAATCAGGGTCACCGCGCAGCACCGTTTGGTCGAAGCCTGCGGAGAGGCCGGCAATCTGCAGTTTAATGTCGCCTTGGTCGGACCAGAACCATGGCAGCATCCGGTACGGCTCGCGGCGGCCCAGCAGCGCGGCGGCAGCGGTTTTCGCGTGTTCCAAGGCGTGCGGCACCGACTCCATCCGCACCCGGCCGCCGCTGCCGCGGGCATAGGGATTGGGCAGGTTGGCGCAGTCGCCGGCGGCCACGGTCCTTCCGTCGGAACACAGCCCGTGCTCGTCCACTTCGATCCCGTTCTCCACGGCCAGTCCCAGCTGCTCGGCCAGTTCGGTGCGCGGCACCACGCCAACGCCAATCAGCACGACGTCGGCGCTAACCTGGGTGCCATTGGCCAGTTCGACGCCGGCAACCTTGCCGCCGGTGCCGGCCAGCCGGGTGATCTGCGCATCCAGCATCACGCGGGTGCCGCGGCGCTGGTGTACGGCTCGGAAGTACTCGCTGGTCTCCTCCGCGACGGCGCGGCCTACCAGCCGCGGAGCCGCCTCCAGGACCGTGACGCGCTTTCCGGCGGTCCGGGCGCCGGCAGCTACTTCCAGCCCGATGAACCCGCCGCCGATCACCACCACATCCCGGGCAGCTGCGAGATCCGCAGCCAGCCGTGCTGCGTCGGAGGCGTCGCGCAGATAGTGCACGCCGCCCAGCTCCACGCCCTCCAGCGGCAGCCGCCGCACGGCGGCCCCGGTGGCCAAGGCGAGCCGCGAGAAGCGGAAGGTGCGGCCGTCGGCGGAAGTCGCAACACCGCCGTCGTTGTCCCGTTCAACGTGGACTATCCGCTCACCGGTGATCAGCGAGATGTCCTGGCCCCGGTACCAGTCCACGGTCCGGAGGGAGAGCGCAGCGACGTCAATGGTTCCGCCGTGCAGTTCCTTGGACAGCGGCGGGCGCTGGTACGGGGCATGGGCTTCCTCCCCCACCAACGTGATGGGCGAGGTGTCGCCCAACTCGCGCAGACTGGCCGCCAACTGCACTCCTGTCTGGCACGCGCCGACGATCAGGGTGCCTGCATCCTTCGCCATGCTCAGACCTGTGCGTCAGGGAGCCGGACGGCGAGGTCGGAAACCACGGGAAGCTGGCAGGAGAGCCGGCTGTTGGCGCAGCGTTCGGAGGCGGTGCAGTCCAGCATCTCGTCCTCTACTTCGCTCATCTCCGGAAGTCCGTCCAGGTAGCCGTCTTCGACATAGACGTGGCAGGTGGCGCACATGGCCGATCCGCCGCACTCGGCAACGATTCCGGGGAGTCCGTTGGAAACGGCCACGCGCATCACGCTGGTTTCTCCGTCGGTGTCCAGCACGTTTTGTAGGCCGTCCGGCTGGATGAAGGTTACTTTAGGCATGGTTCTTTCCTTCGGTGGTGCTCAGGCGGCAGTCAGGTGCAGCGGGAGGCTGTCCAGACCGCGGAGCGTGTTGTTGAGCTGCTGTTTCGGCTGGCCGGCCAACTCGAGCCGCGAAACCTGCCGGGCCAGAGCCGTGAGGAAGCACTCGCCTTCCAGCCGCGCCAGCATTTGGCCCAGGCAGGCATGGATGCCGAAGCCGAAGCCGACGTGTCCCGCGGCCTTGCGCCGGATGTCGAACGCGGCGGGGTTCTCCCACTGGCGCGGATCACGGTTGGCTGCGGCGAGGAACATCAGCACCTTGGAGCCTTCCGGCAGCGCGACGCCGGAGACCTCGGTGTCCGTGCTGGTGGTGCGGAAAAAGGTCTGCACGGGCGAGGAGTAGCGCACGGTTTCTTCAAAGGCAGCCCGGGCCAGCGAGGGATCATCCCGCAGGACAGCGAACTGCTCCGGGTTCTCTGCCAGGCATTGCAGGGCGTTGCCGATGCCGTGCACCGTGGTGTCCACCCCCGCGGAAAGGAACGAGCGGAGCAGCTTGGCCTGGTCCTCCTCGGTGAACCCGG
>NZ_JBLKRT010000052.1:0-16024 GCF_047607445.1 Arthrobacter sulfonylureivorans | reverse complement strand
GATCCACCCAGCCCCCAAAGCAATTGGGCGGTGATAGCAGCGCGGCCGAATTGGAGGGCAGGAAGCCCGGGAGACCAGGTTAACGAGGTCGAAGAATCGTGGGGGCAAGCAGTTGCCTCCGAAGTAATCCCCGTGCCGCGGCCGAAGCGATCCTGAGGCACCTCGTCGCTGCGTGAGCTGCAGCGCGCGGACGGGGCCGTACCTAGGACTACTCGTGGTCCTGCCAGCCGCCGGTCTCGGTGTAGGTGGCGACCAAGGTGCCCGCTCCAGGTTGCATCGAGTCGTCGGGGTCGTCGAAGAGGCGTGCCTGGTCCGCCTTGCTGTGCGACAGGATGGATTCCGCAGCTTCCTTGGCTTCTGCCAGGGAGGCCCCAAACACCTCGGACCGGACGGGCAGGTTGTCGGTGCTGATGACGTCGGCGTCGGTTTCGCTGAGCGGCACCGTGTAGCCCCGTTGCTCTTCGCTGACCGGAAATTCGAACTTCCCCTCGTCCGGATCGGCCGGAACGACATACTCCAGGTAATAGGACACGTGGTGCTCCCTTCAGCGTTGGCCGGCTTCGAGATCTTCGCGCGGCTGACAGTTCGTCGAAAGCTATCACCCAGGACCGGCCTGTGTCCTTCGTGGTGTCCTTGGAAACGGCCGCGGCGGGGCAGATCATGACCGAGAGTGCGGAGGTCCAGATGCTTGAATTCCCTGGGGGTACGGGTCCTGTGTGCCCTGGTCGGGCGCGCAGTGATTATGTGGGGGTGTGCCGCCGTCAGCCGGTTGAATGCATGGTGATCCTTGGTCAGGCCGCTGGCATGGATGGCTGATCAGGCAGTGGGCATGGATGGTGTGCCTAACGCGAAGCGGTGGTCACGGATGCGGGGTTGCGATGATTTCGACGTCGGTGCTGCCGCCTTCTGTGACGACGAATGCTGCGCTGGTTCCGGTGAAGGCGGGCCCAACCCCTCCGGGGTCGGTGCAGTAGGCGGTGAGGTTAATTTCGCCGGCTGGCAGTTCCAGCACTGTGGTGCCGCTTTCGTTGGCATCAACGGCCAACGCCACGCCACTGCCGGACATGGAGCCCCCTGCCGAATACAGGCTGACGGTGGGCGTGCTGATGAGCTTACAGACGTGGGCGCCGTGTCCGGCCTGGCCGAAGACGGCGCCGGCGCCAACCACGATCCGGGCCCTGGCCTCGCCGGTGGGCCGCTGTTGTACGGAGCCCGTGGCTGGGGGACGGTCGCTTAGCTTGCCGGGCTGCGCTGGCGCCGACGGTTCGGCTGCAGGCACGGGCGCGGCTGTGGGCGGTGGCGCCGTTGCGTTTTCCGCGCCGGCGGAGCAGCCGGCCAAGGCCGCGGCCAGCACGGCAGCGGTCAGCAGAGGCAGGGCCCGTTCCATAAACAGATCCTGCCGAGCCCACCTTGGATTTCCCTTGCAGCATTAGGCGAGCACCGCCGTCGTCGTTAGACTGACAAATGCGTAAGGGAGTATCCCCCATGCGCTGCAGCCGTCAACACGTAGGGCACCGACGCCCGGCCGGCTGCAGCGACCGGCAATGCCGGAGGAGAGACTTGCGGGCCAACCGCTACCCGCTTACGAAAGGGAACCATGAGCGTTTCTCCCCTTATCTGGGGCATCACGATCGTCGTTATCCTCGCGCTGCTCGCCTTCGACTACTTCTTCCACATCCGCAAAGCCCATGTGCCGTCGTTGAAGGAAGCCGCCATTTGGTCCGCCCTGTATGTGGGCATTGCCATTGTGTTCGGCATTCTGGTGCTGGTCTTTGGCGGCTTGGACATGGGCTCCGAGTATTTCGCCGGCTACATCACCGAGAAGGCGCTCTCGGTAGACAACCTGTTCGTTTTCCTGATCATCATCGCCAGCTTCAAGGTTCCCCGCGAAGACCAGCAGAAGGTACTGCTGTTCGGCATCGTCTTCTCGCTGATTGCGCGCACCGGGTTCATCTTCCTGGGTGCGGCGTTGATCAACTCCTTCGCCTGGGTGTTCTACGCGTTCGGCCTGATCCTCATCATCACGGCCGGCAACCTGCTCAAGCCTTCCCACGGCGGCGACGAGGCGGACAACTTCATCATCCGGCTGGCCAAGCGCTTCTTCCACACCACCGATTACTACGACGGCGACAAGCTGTTCACCATCCAGAACGGCAAGCGGGCGATGACTCCGATGCTGCTGGTCATGGTGGCCATCGGCGGCACGGACATTCTGTTTGCGCTGGACTCCATCCCCGCGATCTTCGGGCTGACGCAGAACGTCTACATCGTCTTCACCGCCACCGCGTTCTCGCTCATGGGCCTGCGCCAGCTGTACTTCCTGATCGACGGCCTGCTGGACCGGTTGATCTACCTGTCCTACGGCCTGGCGGCGATCCTGGCCTTCATCGGCGTGAAGCTGATCCTGCACGCCCTGCATGAGAACAACCTGCCCTTCATCAACGACGGCAACCCGGTGCCGGTCATCGAGATCAGCACCGGAGTCTCGCTGACCGTGATCATCGGTGTGCTGGTGGTGACCGTCATAGCCTCGCTGCTGAGCAAGGCCGGCAAGGCGCAGACTGCCATCAACAATGCGCGCCGCCACGCGGTCAACTACATGGACCTCTCCTACACCGCGGACGCGGCAGAACGCGAACGGATCTACGCGCTGCTGGTGGAGGAAGAGCGCCAGATCGAGCAGATGGAACCGAAGTACCGCAACAAGGCCAAGGACGTGGACAAGATCCGCGAACAGGTGGCCGAAGCACACCGGCAGCACGCCGAGTATCAAAGGGGCTAAGCCGGGCGGGTTCGGAGGGGCCTAGTCTGGTCCCTCCGAACCGGCCTACGGTGGAACCATGGCTGATGAACGCAGGACCGGCGGGCAGCCCGGCAACCCGCTGATGATGGGCCTGATCTTCGGGATCCTGCTGGGCGTGGTGATTTCCTCGGTGACCGGCCAATGGTGGTGGATCGCCGTCGGCGTGGCTCTGGGAGCCGCGGTCAGCGGGGGTCGGGCGGCGGCGTTGAGGAGGGGCCGCGGACCAGGCCCGGACAGCAAGAATCCGCATCCCGGCCGCGGTTAAACGAAGGCCGAACCAGGCCGGGTGAACTGATTCGCCGGGCCGCTTCGGATAAGTTCTGCGGGCCCTTCAAGGGCCAAACTTCCGGTGCTACCGTGAGGGCTACTGATCAAGAAAACCCCGCATTTCCTATCGCCCGGGAAGGTGATCACGATGGCCGAGCAGGTCAATACGACCCACGCAGCAAACAAGAAGTACGCCGAGCTGTACAAGAAGCCCGGACCGTGGATTACGGTCTACGTTGATGCCAGCACGGGGACCGTGGATACGCTCCGCGCCGGAGACGTGCTGCCGGACAGGCTGCGTGAATCGCTCGAGAAGCAAGGCGCCGCGAAAGCGGACATTCAGGCTGTGATCGACGCAGTTTCCCCGGCCACCGGCATGCCGTCGCCGGTCAGCCGCTACGTGCTGGTCCGCGACGGCGAAGCAGAGGTCAACGAAGTGCTTCCGGGTGCGATGTCCGGGCCTGAAGTCGTCGAATCGGGCCCGATTCCGGACCTTGTGCCGCTGCTCAAGGCACGCGGTGAGGACTTCCCGTACGTTGTGGCAGAGGTCGGCCGGGACGGCGGTGAAGTCCATCTGCAGTACGCGCGCCGAAACGGCGTGGCGGAAACGACGACGGTGGAAGGCGACCGGGAGAACCTCACCAAGATCCCCGGCGGCGGCTGGTCGCAGGGCCGCTACCAGCACCGCACCGAGGAAATTTGGCGCAAGAACGCCGATGAAATCGCGGCCGAGATTGATCGCGTGGTGCAGGCCAGCAAGGCGCGCCTATTAATCATCGCGGGCGATATCCGGGCCCGTGAACTGGTAGTCGAGCAACTCTCCGAGGCCAGCCGGGCGATCGAATCCACCTTTGAGTCGCACACCCGCACCGGAGGCGCCGACAAGGACGCGTTGCGGACCGAAATCGCTGCCCGGGTGGCCCATGTCTGGACCGAACAGCGCAAAGCCATCCTGAACCGGCTGGCCAACCAGACCGGGCAGGCCCACCCGGAGTGGACCGTGGGTCTGGGCGAGTGCATCCGGGCGCTGCAGCAGGCGCAGGTCGGCACATTGATCATGAACGACAACGCCCTTGCCGACCACCACGTCAATGCGCTGAACACGGAACCCTGGATCGCCACGGCCGGCGAGCAACCGGTCAACGGTGAGCTGCTGGCCAAGATCCCCGCGCCGGCGGCGCTGGTGCGGGCCGCTGCGCTGACCGATGCCCGGGTGGCCATGGTCCCTGAAGGTGCGCTGCCGGGAGGCAAGAGCATTGCGGCGCTGCTGCGCTGGCCCACCGGCCCGGACGTGCCGCGCGGCTAGCGGGGTCGAAGAGAGCGCGACGGCGCCACCCCGCTAGCGCCTCGGCGCTGGCGGAGCGGCGCCCCGCGACGGCGCAACGCAGGTGTGCGTGCGGCAGAGGCACCAAAGGACCACCGAAGGGGTGTTAGAGCCTAACGTAGGCCCAGCCGCCCCACTGGCGCTGGGCCAGATGGGCGATGGCAGCAGGCACCGTGTCAACGGCGGGCGCAAGGTCTTCTGCTGCGAGGCCTGCCGAGCGCAGGCTGTTGCCGCAGGCGAGGATGCGCACGTCCAGCTGTGCGGTGCTGCTGATGGATTCGGCGCTCGGTGAGTTTGAGGCCAAGAGCGTGACGCCGGGCCCCTGGATGACTACTTCGATGCCAACCCCCGGGCCAAGTTCGGCACGGGCGTTGGCGGCGCTGCGCAGGATTCCGGCGAGGGCGTCCCGCTCCAGTTGACCGGCGGAGTGAATGAGCAGGCCTCGGCCGTCCCCACGCTTATTGGGCTCCATGGTCAGGCGAGGGAGAGGAAAAGCTTTTCCAGGTCCTTGGTATTCATGCTGGCATCCTGCTGGGTGATGCACTGCTCCAGGCCGGTGGCGATGATGGCAAACCCTGCTTTATCCAGGGCCTTGGACACGGCAGCGAGCTGCGTGACGACGTCCTTGCAGTCCCTGCCCTCCTCCAGCATCCGGGTGACGGCGGCGAGTTGGCCCTGCGCACGCTTGAGGCGGTTAATCACGGGGCCGAGTTCGGTCGGGTTCAGTTCCAAAGGGTCTCTCCATGCCTGGGATTCTTGGCTCCAACTATATACCCCCACAGGTGTTTTGACTACCCCCGGGGGTATACGTAATACTCGGTGGGGTATTCGACAGCCCCTACCGAGAGGCCACCCATGACTTCCCCCTCCACGGCTGGCGCCGTTACCGCGCTGGCTCCTGAAACCCTGCGCGCCTGGCTTGCTGACCATCAGGACCTTGTGGTGATTGATGTACGTTCCGCCGCTGAGTTTGAGTCCATGCACATCCGCGGCTCGTACAACATCCCGCTGCCGCTGCTCTCAGAACACACGGATGAGCTGGCGGCCCGGTTGGGATCCCGCGTTGTCCTGGTCTGCCAGTCCGGCGTGCGTGCCGAGCAGGCCCGCCAGCGCATGGCCGGCGCCGGAATTGATACCGCCCACGTCCTCACCGGCGGGGTGCCCGGGTTTGCTGCCGCCGGCGGCGAGGTCATCAGGGGCAGAGGCCGCTGGGACCTGGAGCGCCAGGTCCGCCTGGCCGCGGGTTCCTTGGTGATGCTGGGCCTGGCCGGGGGCAGGTTCCTCTCGCCCAAAGTGCGCATGCTGGCCGGCGCCATCGGTACGGGCCTGACCTTCTCCGCTGCGACCAACACCTGCGCCATGGGCAAGGCCCTCTCGGCCATGCCGTGGAACAAGGCCGCCAAGGAGCCCACCCGCGAGAGTGCCATCCTGCGGCTCCCCGCCATGGCGCCAGAAGAGAACGCCGCGGCATGATGACCGCGCTGGGCCTGGGGCTCGTCGTCGGGCTTGTCCTGGGCGCGGTGGGCGCCGGTGGGTCGATCATTGCCGTCCCGGCTCTGGTCTACGGGGTGGGCGTGGGTCCGGCCCAAGCCGTTCCCACCTCCCTGCTGGTGGTGGGAGCGTCCTCGCTGGCCGCCCTGCTGCCCCGGGTCCGGGAAGGCCTGAACTGGCCCGTGATTGCCGTGGTCGGAGCCGCCGGCATCCCGGCCGCCTGGGCGGGCGCCGCCGTCGGTAGACTGCTGGACCCCAACATCCTGATGCTGGCATTCGCCGTCATCATGGTGCTCGCAGGAATCCGGATGCTCGCCGCACCGCGTGAAAGCGAAGGATCCTGCAGCACCGGGGCAGGGCGAAACTTCCGGTCCTGCGCGCCCAAAGCGGTGGGAGTCGGGCTGATCGTCGGCTTCCTCACCGGCCTGCTCGGAGTGGGCGGCGGCTTCCTGATTGTCCCGGCGCTGACAATCCTTCTCGGGTTGCGCATGAAACAGGCGGTTGGAACCTCCCTGGCCATCATCGTCATCAATTCCGCTGCCGGGTTCAGTGCCCACGCTGCGGGGTTCAACATCGACTGGCCCACCACCCTTGCGTTCGCGGTCCCGGCAATCCTGGGATCCGTCCTCGCCGCCCGGCTGGCGCGCCGCCTGAAGAGCAAGCACATCCGGATCTCATTTGCGGTGCTGATCTTCGCAGTCGCGGCGTGGGTTACCGCCGGCACAGTCACCGCCTGACCCGACCCCAAATCTGTTCTGCTGACGCCCCCCGGTGGCGGGTGTTCCGAACGGAAAATCTCTTGCCACATACCCATGGGGGTATCTAAAATTGTGGCCAGAGCCCAAGAAAAACTTCCTCCCCCACCTTTTCCTGAAGGAGAGCACCAGATGCTTATCGAGCGCATTTACGACGAAGACCTGGCCCAGGCCAGCTACCTGATCGGCTGTCAGGCCAAGCGTGAAGCCGTTGTGGTGGACGGCCGCCGCGACATCGCCGTGTACCAGGACCTGGCCGCCAAGAATGGCATGAAGATCGTGGCCGTGACCGAGACCCACATGCACGCCGACTACCTGTCCGGCACCCGCGAACTCGCCGCGGCCACCGGGGCGAAGATCTACGTCTCCGGTGAGGGCGGCCCGGACTGGCAGTACGGGTTCGACGGCGAGCGGCTCTACGACGGGGACACGATCACGCTGGGCAATATCAGCATCAAGGCAGTTCACACGCCGGGCCACACTCCGGAACACCTGTCCTTCCTGGTGACCGATGGCGCGTTCAGCGACCAGCCCGGGTACCTGCTCTCCGGTGACTTTGTCTTCTCCGGCGACCTCGGTCGTCCCGACCTGCTGGATGAAGCTGCCGGCGGCATCGACACCCGCTTCGAGGGGGCCAGGCAGCTCTTCGCCAGTCTGCGGGACAAGTTCCTGACCCTGCCGGACTACGTCCAAGTCCACCCGGCCCACGGCGCCGGCAGCGCCTGCGGCAAGGCGTTGGGCGCCATTCCGTCCTCCACGGTGGGCTACGAACGCCTCTTTGCCTGGTGGGGGCGCTACCTGGCCGCCGACGACGAGCAGGGCTTCATCGACGAGCTCCTGGAAGGCCAACCCGACGCGCACGCCTACTTCGGCCGGATGAAGCGGGAGAACCGCCAGGGCCCGGCCGTCATGGGGGAGCGCGGCCCGCTGCCCGAACTGGCCACCGACGTCGTTGCCGCCGGTCTGGCGGCGGATTCCCTGACCTTCATCGACACCCGCTCCAACGGCGAGGTCCACCAGGGCACCGTGGTCCGGTCCCTGAATGTCCCGGCAGGCAAGTCGGTGGCCAGTTACGGCGCTTGGGTGGTGAACCCGGAGACGGACAAGAACCCGCTGGTCTTGCTGGCGCAGGACCAGGAGCAAGCCCAAGACATCTGGGACCACCTGGTCCGGGTCGGCATCGACAACGTCGCCGGCTACCTGACCAGCATCGATGGGCTCCCCGCCTTCGCCCCGCAACTCATCCAGCCCGAGGAACTCGACGGTTTCGACGCCGCCATGGTCCTGGACGTCCGCAACAAGACCGAGCACCTCGCCGGGCACATCCCCGGCTCCTACCAGCTCAGCGGCGGCCGCCTGATGTGGCACTTGGACGAGCTTCCGGCCGAAGGGACCATCGTGACCTACTGCCAAAGCGGGGTGCGGAACTCGGTGGCAGCCAGCGCACTGCGCAGGGCGGGGTACGACGTCGTCGAACTTGACGGCAGCTACGCCGCCTGGACTGCCTGGCAGGATCGCGTCCCTGCGGCCTAACCAGGGAGGGGTACCTGGGGGGAGTTACAGCGCGCTGGCCCGGAAGCCGCCCAGCGCCAGTGCCACCGGCACCGCGGCCGCGGCCGCACCGGCGTGCGGCCGGCAGGCCGACGGGTAGGGCAGCGGCGGACGGACTTCCAGCGCGGCCTGGCCGCTGAAAAGTTCCGGCAAGCGGTAGTCGAAACCCTCGGCGGCATCGAGCAGTCCCGCAGCCAGCTGCGCGGCTTCCTCCTGGAAGCCGGTGCGCAGCAGCCCCATCACGGTCCAGGCCGTGTCCTGGGTCCAGACTGCTCCGGCTCGACGGCGGGTGGGCCAGTACCCCGGATTCGCCGCAGACAGCGAGCGGATGCCGTAACCGGTGAACAATGCGCGGTCCAGCAGCCGGGCGGCCACCGTGCGGGTTTCCTCGGCGTCCAGCAGTCCGGTGCCCAGCAGATTCCCCATGCCGGAGCCCACGCCGTCCACCTGCCGGTCCCGGTCGTCGAGTGCCATGGCCGGATAGGGACCGGCCTCGTCCGAGCACCAGAACCGGTTGCGGAAGTTGCCCGCCAGCCGCGACGCGAAGGCCCGCCACTCGTCGCCGGCGTTGGCTTCGCCGAAGTAGTCCAGCAGCACCCCTGCCGCGCGGGCGGCCTCATAGGCAAAGGCCTGCAGGTCGGCCGGGGCAACGGTTCCACCGGCCGTCCTGCCATCCAGATAGCGGTAGGCTCCACGGGTATCTCCGGCACCCTGATGCCCGGGCCCTTGGAGCGGCGACACCGGCATCATCACGAAGCCGTCGCCACCGGGGCCGGAGTGCTGGCGCAGCCAATCCAGCGCTGCGTCCAACTGCGGCAGCAGGTTGCGGACGGCGTCCTCGGGCATGCCGGAGTGCCAAGCGTCGTGCAGCAGCACAATCCAGAGCAGCGTGGCCTCCGGTGATCCGTAGAGAACCGGGGGCAGTTCCCGGACCACGGCGTCCATGGCCATCGACAGCCGGCGCTGCCGCACTTCCTGGACCATGAGGCCGGGCTGTTCGCCTGTATCGTCCCGGTCCACTGTGCCCTGCCAGCGCGCCACCGCACGCAGCGTTCCCTCCGCGACGCTGGAATCGATGGGCAGCATCAGCCGGGCCGCCACCAGCGACTCCCGCC
The DNA here is from genome assembly GCF_047607445.1 of Arthrobacter sulfonylureivorans. Taxonomy (GTDB): domain Bacteria; phylum Actinomycetota; class Actinomycetes; order Actinomycetales; family Micrococcaceae; genus Crystallibacter; species Crystallibacter sulfonylureivorans_A. The sequence continues at coordinate 6,718 of NZ_JBLKRT010000052.1, read as the reverse complement.
CATACAACGTCAGGAACCACGGGGCACCAGCTGCCAAGAAAACATCGGCCGGGGCATCCCGGCCGGCCATGCGCAGGCTATTGAGGTCGCTCAATGAACGGCTCATCAGCCGCTGCAGCCCGGTGTCTCCGGCGACCGAGGGCGTGCGCAGCACCGGGGCGGCCGCAGCTGCCAGGGGAGCCCCGGCGTCGTCGTAATCAATGCTCCATGAGAGGACGACGACGGTGCCCGGCTTGAGCAGCGCGGTCCATTCCAGCCGGACCAAGCTCCCGTCAAAGTCGGGCTCGGCGCCCTCGGCCGTCAGCACGGCGCGGGTACCGTCACGCCAGCTCCAGCGGGCCTCGCCGGGGGCCACCGAGCCGGCGTCGCCGGCCGCCCCCGCGCGTACCTGCTCCAGCGGGATGGCGTCGGCTACCAGATCCACCCGGACGTGGAGCTCCAGCTCATCCTGCAGCGCGGAGGTGAACGTCATTGCTTCGCCCAGCCGGCCGCCTTCCACCGCCCGGGAGCGGTTCAGGGTCACCAGCGGGTCTGTGCCCTCCGCTGCGGTCCGCAGGAAGGAAAGGAAGTCAGCTCTGCCGGCAGACCGCGATTGGGTTGAGATCCATTCCGGCTCCTGGCCGTTCACCGTCAACAGGCAGCGGGCCAGGACGCGGTCGTCGCCGAAGTACACCCCCTGCGCCCCGTGCCCTCGGATCTGTCCGTGGCGTTCGCTCCACGCTTGGAGCGGAGCCGCGAAGACTCCGGTCAGGTCATGCACATACGGCTGGCGGTAGACCATGGACTCATCTTGGCAGTATCGGCTGCCTCAGAACAGTGCTGTTCCCGTTGCGCCTTGGCCGCAACACTTCAGCCGCCGGCGCCGCCGGCCATCATGTCCTGCCCGCCCGGCGACCAGGAGAGATGGATTTCCACGCCGCTTTCCGTCTCCTCAATGACCATGCGCAGAGGCTCGCCGTACAGCTCCTCATGCGCCGCGGTGTCGCTTTCGCTCTGCTCCACCAAGTCACTCAGCGCGGCAGCCATGGCCCGACCCCAGTCGTGCGGGTTCTTGCTGTTGGCAGCGGCCGAGGCCGAATAAGTGGCGTTCATCCGGGCGCCGTACATGGCGTTCATCCGGGAACCTCCTGACACGTTTAGAACCTGCCGCACGACGCTGTGCCGCAGGTTCCCTCAGATTAGCCAGCGGTCTGACCCTGATCCACCTTTTCCCGTACATTACTCATATGTGACGCCAGTCATAAACACAGGCGGCGGGAGATCTTTATGGTGGGCAGCATGACCGATCAGGCGGAAGTGGACAAGGCCGTCCAGCGGGTGCGGGACGAGATTTTGGCCGGCGGGCTGGCTCCTGGCACCACGGTGACCGTGTCCGGCCTCGCCCGGCGTTTCGGCGCCGAAGACGCCCAGATGCACCACGCCGTTGTGGCCCTTACCGAAGAAGGCCTGATCGAGGCGGCCGGGCATGAACACCGCATCGCCAACCTCGGGCGGCAGCAGGCAGTCCAACTCCTGGATGTGATGGGCGTCGTGCTGGTTGCGCTGTTCGAACGGGCCGCCCCGCGGTTGTCGCCCGACGAGATCGACAAAATGGCCTCGCTGGCGGACGACCTGCGCACCGCCCTGCAGCACGAAGACATGCTGGCGTCGCACCGCGCCATTGGCGACCTGGTGGGCATCATCCTTCAGGCCGGCGACCATCAGGAACTGCGGGACGTGAACACCCATGTGCTTGACCGTTCGCTGGCCCGGCTGCACCTGTTCCAACATGCCATCGCCTATCCCATCTGGACCGACGGCTGGGACGAGACCGTCCAGTACTTGCAGCGCGGTCAGCCCGAAGCTGCCGTGGAAAGGCTGCGCCGGACCTTTTGGATTCTCGCCGAAGAACTGGCGCCGGAGAGTTCGTAACAGGCCTGCGGGTCTGCCGGGAGGCAGCGCCGCGAAGGGATATGGTGAAATCCGGCCGAAATGATGCGGCCGTCCCGCCCGGCCGTTCGACCCCATGGACCACGCTTGACCTCGCCCGCACAGCAGACTGCCGATACCCGACCGCGTTCCGAGGACCGCTCCCGCTCCGACCACAGCCCGGCACTGAAGAAGTCCCGCCCGTTTGCGGGCCGCTTGACCGTGCTCGCCGGCATTCTGTTGCTCGCGCTGAGCCTGCGTCTGGCCGTCTCCGGCGTCTCGCCGGTGCTGGCGGACATGGCTGCCGAGCTGCCGTTCGGGACCATTTCCACGGGCGTGTTGGGCATGCTTCCCACCGCGGCCTTCGCCGCCGCCGGGTTCGCCGTGCCCGTGCTGCTACGGCGGCTCGGGCTGGAAGTTCTGTTGCTGGTGGCAATCCTGATGGCCGCGGTGGGCCAACTCGGCCGCGCGCTGGCCTCCGATGTGCCGACATTCCTGGTCCTGTCCGGCCTGACCATGGCCGGTTACGGCATGGGCAACATCCTGTTGCCGCCGCTGGTGAAGCGCTATTTCCCGGACCGGATCGGCCTCATCACCGCGCTCTACGTGACGTTGCTGGCGGTCAGCACCGCGTTCAGCCCACTGCTGGCCGTGCCGCTCGAGCAGGCCGCCGGCTGGCGGTTCTCGATCGGAGTCTGGGCTGCGGTGAGCGTCGCGGCCCTGGTGCCCTGGCTCGTGACGGCCTGGGCCGAACATTCCCGGCGCAAAATCTCCCGGCTGGTGCTGCAGCCCTACCTCCCTGGCGGGCTGGAACCCGTTCAGCCGATTCCGGCGAATAGCACCCCGTCGCCGATCGGCCCTGGTGGTCCGGGCGGCCCTGGCGGTCTTGGCGTTCCCGCACCGGGCGCGCCAGCCACCGCCACGGCACGAGCCGTCACCGCCATGCCAACAGCCGCCAGCACGACGGCGGTGCGCGTCTGGCGCTCGCCGCTCGCCTGGGGCCTGGCCCTGGTCTTCGCCGGGACCTCATCGAATACCTTTGCCATGTTCACCTGGCTGCCGCCGCTGCTGGTGGACAGCGGAATGCTGCCGCCCAAGGCTGGCACCATGCTGGCCTACTACGCCATCCTGGCCCTGCCGACCAGCCTGCTGGTGCCGCTGGTCGCGGCGCGGCTGCGCAATCCGCTGGGCCTGGGTCTGCTCTTCATCGGTTTCTACGCAGCCGGCTACACCGGCCTGCTGCTCTCGCCGTCCTTCGGCACCTGGCTATGGATCACGCTGGCCGGCCTGGGCCAAGGCACGTTCGCCCTGGCGCTGCTGCTGGTCAACCTCCGGACCCGCACCACGGCCGGCGCCGGAGCGCTGTCCGGGTTCGCGCAGGGAATTGGCTACACCGTAGCCTGCGCCGGCCCGCTGGCCTTCGGTCTGCTGCACGACGTGAGCGGCGGCTGGGGAGCGTCCTTCGGTCTGCTGGGCGCCGCGCTGCTCCTCCTGGCGGTGGGCCTGATCATCGTGGGACGGCCCCGGTACCTGGAGGATTTGCCCCGGGGCTGAAGCGGCTGCCCGTTCCCCGGCCAGCCGGGCGCCGGTAGGCTGACGCGAAAGTCAGCCACGAGGAGGCGCCATGAAGTTCAATGACCTGCTGGCCGATGCCTACGGGCGGATCCAGGAACGGGTCCACCATGTGCTCGAAGGCCTGGACGCGGACCAGTTGGCTGCGCGGCCGGGCGGCGACAGCAACTCGATCGCCTGGCTGGTCTGGCACCTGACCCGGATCCAGGATGACCACATTGCCGATGTCGCCGGCACCCGGCAATACTGGCTGGCCGGCTGGTCGGAGCGCTTCGACCTGCCGCTGGCCGAGAAGGACCATGGCTTCGGCCACACGCCCGAACAGGTGGCGGCCGTCCGGGTGGAATCCGCAGACCTGCTGCGGGACTACTACGACGACGTGCATGCCGGCACGCTGACCTACCTGGCCGGGCTCACCGAGGACGATCTGGACCGGATCGTCGACACGCGGTGGGACCCGCACGTAAAGCTCGGCGTCCGGCTGGTGAGCGTCATGGACGACTGTATGGAACACATCGGCCAGGCCGCCTACGTCAAGGGCATGCTCGCCCGCGGGAACGTCTAGCGGCCGTGCTGGCGCTCATGCTGGTGACGGTTCCGACGCCGTCATCACCTTGTTGCCCGGCAGTGGCTGGACTACCATTCAAGGAGTTAGAAACAACTGCATATAGCCTTCGACATGCGGCGGGAGAGTCCTGCTGAGCACTTAGGTCAGCAGGCGCCGTAGGAGCAATACCTCCCCAGGAATCTCTCAGGCCCCTGTACCGCCGCGGAGAGGCAACTCTGGAAAGCAGTCGGACCCGCAGCGGTCCGGCTCACCGACGGTGCAAGCAGGAACAGGCCCCCGAGCCGCCTGCGGAATCTCTCAGGTTCAGCCACAGAGCGGGGAGGAACCCTTCACTACCGGCATGGCCACCCCATGCCGGAGATCAACTGGAGTTCCTCATGACGGCTAAAGCCAACCTCGCCACCCGGCCCGGCAGCACTTCCTTCGCAGACCGCCATATTGGTCCGCGCCGGAACGACGCGGAAGCCATGCTCAAGCAGTTGGGCTACGGAAGCATCGATGAACTGGTGGACGCTGCGGTACCCGCAGACATCCGCCAGCAGGAACCGCTTGCCCTGCCCGCGGCGCGCAGCGAGGCCCAGGTGCTGGGCGACCTGCGTGCACTGGCCGCCAAGAACGTGACGGCCGTGCAGATGATCGGCCAAGGCTACTACGACACCATCACCCCGGCCGTGATCCGCCGCAACGTGGTGGAGGACCCGGCCTGGTACACCGCCTACACCCCGTACCAGCCGGAAATCTCCCAGGGCCGGCTCGAAGCGTTGCTGAACTTCCAGACCATGGTGCAGGACCTCACCGCGCTGCCGATCGCCAACGCCTCGCTGCTCGACGAAGCCACCGCAGTGGCCGAGGCCGTGCTCTTGATGCGCCGCTCCAACAAGTCCAAGGCCGCCGGCAAGACCGTGCTGGACGCGGACCTGCTGCCGCAGACCATCGCCGTCGTCAAGGGCCGGGCCAAGGCGCTGGACTTCGAGGTTGAAGTGGCCGACCTCTCCGCCGGACTGCCCGACGGCGACATTTCCGGCATCGTGCTGCAGCAGCCGGGAGCCTCCGGCCGCGTCTTCGACCACGCCCCGCTGATCGCGCAGGCCAAGGAACGCGGTGCCATGGTCACCGTCGCCGCCGACCTGCTGGCGCTGACCCTGATCACCCCTCCGGGCGAACAGGGCGCGGACATCGCCGTCGGCAATACCCAGCGTTTCGGCGTTCCGCTGTTCTTCGGCGGCCCGCACGCCGCCTACATGGCCGTGCGCAAGGGGCTGGAGCGCTCGCTGCCCGGCCGCCTGGTGGGCGTGTCCAAGGACGACGCCGGCCGCCCCGCCTACCGCCTGGCCCTGCAGACCCGCGAGCAGCACATCCGCCGCGAGAAGGCCACCTCCAACATCTGCACCGCGCAGGCGCTGCTTGCCGTCGTGGCCAGCATGTACGCGGTCTACCACGGCCCCGAGGGACTGAAGGCGATCGCGCAGCAGACCAACGAGGCCGCCCGCACCCTGGCCGGTGTGCTCACCGGCGCCGGCTTCAGCCTGGTCGCCGACCAATTCTTCGACACGCTGACCGTGAAGGCACCCGGCAAGGCCGAGGAAATCGCCGCCGCCGCCGAGGCCAAGGGCGTGAACCTGCGCCGCATCGACGCCGACCATGTAGGCATTTCCACCGATGAAACGACGACGGCGGAGCACCTCGCCCTGGTCGCGGAGGCCTTCGGCGTGGAGGACGCTGCCGGCAAGACCACCGAGACGGCTGCCGGCTTCGAACTGCCGCAGGACCTGCTGCGCAGCTCCTCCTACCTGGACCACCCGGTGTTCCACAGCTACCGCTCGGAAACCCGGATGCTGCGCTACCTGCGCCGGCTGTCCGACCGAGACCTGGCGCTGGACCGGACCATGATCCCGCTGGGCTCCTGCACCATGAAGCTGAACGCCACGGCGGAGATGGAAGCGATGACCTGGCCGGAATTCGCCTCCATCCACCCGTTCGCTCCCGCCAGCCAGACTGCCGGCTGGCGCGAACTGATCGCCGACCTGGAGGAACGCCTCGCAGCGATCACCGGCTACGCGGGCGTCTCCATCCAGCCCAACGCCGGCTCGCAGGGCGAATACGCCGGCCTGCTCGCCATCCGCCGCTACCACCTGGCCAATGGCGACGACCAGCGCGATGTCTGCCTGATCCCCGCCTCCGCCCACGGCACCAACGCGGCCTCTGCCGTGCTGGCCGGGATGAAGGTAGTGGTGGTTGCCACCGCACCGGACGGCACCATCGACCACGCCGACCTGCGCGCCAAGATCGACCAGCACGCCGACGCGCTCTCCGCCATCATGATCACCTACCCGTCCACGCACGGGGTGTACGACGCCGACGTGCGCGACGTCTGCGACGCGGTGCACGCGGCCGGCGGCCAGGTCTACATTGACGGCGCCAACCTCAACGCGCTGGTCGGACTGGCCCAGCCGGGCAAGTTCGGCGGCGACGTCTCGCACCTGAACCTGCACAAGACGTTCTGCATCCCGCACGGCGGCGGCGGCCCCGGCGTCGGACCGGTAGCCGTGGCCGAGCACCTGGTGCCGTTCCTGCCCGGCAACGCCGCGCTGGCCGAGCACGAGGGCAAGGGCGTGCCGGTCTCCGCGACCGAGTACGGTTCGGCCGGCGTGCTGCCGATCTCCTGGGCCT
>NZ_JBLKRT010000051.1:0-16087 GCF_047607445.1 Arthrobacter sulfonylureivorans | reverse complement strand
GGCGGCCCTTGGTCGATCACCGGGGGCCTTTGTTACAGGCCCAGCTCGCGGGCGATGAGCATCAACTGCACTTCGGTGGTCCCTTCCCCGACCTCCAGGATTTTCGAGTCGCGGTAGTGGCGCGCCACCCGGAACTCGTTGATGAAACCGAAGCCGCCGAAAATCTGGGTGGCGTCGCGGGCGTTGTCCATGGCGGCCTCGCCTGCCACCATCTTGGCAATCGCGGACTGCGTTTTGAAGTGCTGGCCCGCCAGCATCCGGGCGGCCGCGTCGTAGTAGGCCAGCCGCGCGGTGTGCGCTCGGGCCTGCATCCGGGCGATTTTGAACTGGATGGCTTGGAAGGCGCCGATGTTCGTGCCGAAGGCCTGACGCTCCTTGGCGTAGCGCACCGCCTCGTCCACGCAGCCCTGCGCGGCGCCGGTGGCCAGCGCGGCGATGGCGATCCGGCCCTCGTCCAGGATTTGCAGGAAGTTGGCATAGCCGCGGCCCCGCGCTCCCAGCAGGTTCTCTTCCGGGACACGGACGTTGTCCAGCGTGAGCGGGTGCGTGTCGGAGGCGTTCCAGCCCACCTTGTTGTAGGCCTTTTCGGCGGTGAAGCCCGGTGTGTCGGTGGGGACCAAGATGGTGGATATTTCCTTCTTAATCGAGCCGTCTGCGCGCTCCGAGGTGCCAGTGACGGCGGTGACGGTGACAAGTTTGGAGATCTCGGTACCGGAGTTGGTGATGAACTCCTTGTGCCCGTTGACCACCCATTGCCCGTCGACCAGTTCGGCCCGTGTTTTCGTGCCGCCGGCGTCCGAGCCTGCTTCCGGTTCGGTCAGGCCGAAACCGGCGAGCGCTTCGCCGCTGGCCAGCATGGGCAGCCACTGCTGCTTTTGTTCCTCGCTGCCGAAGCGGTAGATGGGCATCGCGCCGAGCGAGACGCCTGCTTCCAGCGTGATCGCCACCGACTGGTCGACCGCGCCCAACTGTTCCAGGGCCAGGGCGAGCGCGAAATAGTCGCCGCCCATGCCGCCGTACTCCTCCGGGAACGGGAGGCCGAACAGACCCATCTCGCCCATCTGTTCCACCACTTTGTACGGGAAACTGTGCTCCTCGTCGTGCTTGGCGGAGGCCGGGGCCACCACCTCGCGGGCAAAGTCCCGGACCGTGTCCACCAGGTCCTGATGGTCCTCGCTCAGTGAAAAGTCAGGCATGGTCATGCCCCTTTCTGTTCATGTCCTTGGGCAGGATCTGCTGCCCGCACGACGGCGACAATCTGGTCGGCTTTGACCAGATCGCCAGGTTTCAGGTTGATGCTGACTTCGCCGGCAATCCCGGCGCTCAGCTGGTGTTCCATCTTCATCGCTTCCACCGTGAGCAGCGGCTGGCCGGCCGACACCTGCTCCCCGGTAGCCACGGCCACGGACGTGACCGTGCCCGGCATCGGCGAGCGCACCTCGGGAGAGGCCTGGCCTTCGGCCTGCTGGACATCCGCCAACAGGTCCGCCAGCCGGTCCTCCCGGCTGCGGACCACCAACCGGGCCGACCAGCCGGCGTCGCCCAGCCAGATCGAGCCGTCCTCACCGAAGGCGTGGCGCAGCGGCCGGCGGACCCCGTCGACTTCCACCGCCCGCCCGTCCCGGTCCGGCACGACGGCGTAGCTGCCGCCGGCTGTGCTGACCACGGCACCGCCGCGTGAACCTGACGCCGCTTCCCCAGCCCAGGCCACGGACACCTCGCGGTGCTCGCCGCCGCCCAGGTCGAAGCTGACCGTGTGCGGGCGCGGCGCGCTCATCCGCCATCCGTCGCTCCGCCACGCTGACCCGGCGCGTGGAACCGCCCCGCTCCGGCCCCGTGTCTCCTGTTCCCGGAGCAGCCAGTCCACCGCCGCGACGGCCAGCTCCGCGTCCTGTGGGCGCCGGAACTGTTGCTGCACGATCTTCCGGTCGATCAACGTGGTGTCCAGCCGACCGGCCCGCACATCGTCGTCGGCCAGCAGGCTGCGAAGGTGCTCAACATTGGTGTGGATCCCCAGCACGGTGGTATCGGCCAGCGCGCCGTCCAGCCGCGTGAGCGCCTGCGGCCGGTCGGTACCCCACGCGATCACCTTGGACAGCAGCGGGTCGTAATCGGACGGGATGACCAGGCCGGGCAGCAGCGAACTGTCCACACGGATCCCCTCGCCCGCCGCCTCGGCAAGTTCCAGCACCGTACCGGCCGACGGCAGGAACTGCTGCGCCGGGTCTTCGGCATAGACGCGCGCTTCCACTGCATGTCCGGTGAGCACGACGTCGGACTGTGCCATGGCAAGCGCCTCGCCGGCCGCGATCCGCACCTGCCATTCGACCAGGTCCAGTCCGGTCACCAGTTCGGTGACCGGATGTTCCACCTGAAGCCGGGTGTTCATCTCCATGAAGAAGAACTCATCCGGGGTGTCGTCGGAGACCAGGAACTCAACGGTCCCTGCCCCGGTGTAGTCCACCGAACGTGCGGCCTCGCAGGCCGCTTCGCCGATCCTGGCGCGGGTGGCTTCGTCCAACAACGACGACGGCGCCTCCTCGATGACTTTCTGGTGCCGGCGCTGCAGCGAGCACTCGCGTTCGCCCAGGTGGATGGCGCTGCCGTACTGGTCGCAGAGCACCTGCACTTCGATGTGCCGGGGCCGGGTGATCAGCCGCTCCAGGAACAACGTGTCGTCCCCGAAGGCGGAGGCAGCCACGCGCCGGGCGGCGGCGAGCGCGGCGGACAGCTCTTCCGGCCGCTGCACCGCGAGCATGCCCTTGCCGCCGCCGCCGGCGGACGGCTTGATCAGCAGCGGATAGCCGACTTTTTCGGCGGCCAGGACCAGCCGCGCGTCGTCGAGCCCCGGTTCGTCGATCCCGGGGACCACCGGAACCCCGTGTGACGCCACATGGTTCTTGGAGCGGATCTTGTCCCCCATGATCCCGATGGCCCCCACATTGGGGCCGATGAAGACAATGCCCGCCGCCTCCAACGCCTGGGCAAAGTTCACGTTCTCGCTGAGGAATCCGTAGCCGGGGTGGACCGCCTCGGCCCCGGTGGCCTTGCACGCCTCAATCACTGCGTCGATGCGCAGATAGCTCTCGGCAGCGGGCGCAGGACCGATCCGCACCGCGATGTCCGCCTCGCGCACGTGGCGGGCACCGGCGTCGGCGTCTGAATAGACGGCCGCCGAGCGGATGCCCATGCTGCGCAGGGTACGGATGACGCGGCAGGCAATCTCGCCGCGGTTGGCAACCAAGACGGTCTCGAACACGTCTCTCACATCCTGAACAGGCCGAAAGCGGATTCCGGCAGCGGGCTGTTGGCGCAGACATCGAGGGCGAGGCCAAGTACCGTGCGGGTCTGCGCCGGGTCGATGATGCCGTCGTCCCAGAGCCGGGCGGTGGAATAGTACGGGTTTCCCTGGGCCTCGTACTGCTCCCGGATGGGGGCCTTGAACTCGTCCTCGGCCTCGCTGCTCCACTGCTCCCCGCGGGCCTCCATCTGGTCGCGCTTGACGGTGGCCAGCACCGAGGAGGCCTGGTTGCCGCCCATCACGGAGATCCGCGCTGCCGGCCACATCCACAGGAAACGCGGCGAGTAGGCACGTCCGCACATGGAATAGTTGCCGGCACCGAACGACCCGCCGATCACCACGGTCAGCTTCGGCACCCGTGCCGTGGCCACCGCGGTGACCATTTTGGCGCCGTGCTTGGCGATGCCGCCGGCCTCGTAATCGCGGCCCACCATGAAGCCGGAGAGGTTCTGCAGGAACACCAGCGGGATGCCGCGCTGGTCGCACAGTTCAATGAAGTGCGCGCCTTTGAGCGCGGACTCGGAAAACAGCACGCCGTTGTTCGCCACGATCCCCACCTGATGCCCGTGCAGGCGGGCGAAGCCGGTGACCAGGGTGGTGCCGTACTCCCGTTTGAACTCATGGAACCGGCTGCCGTCTACCAGCCGGGCAATGACCTCGCGCACGTCATAGGCTGCGTTGACGTCCACCGGAACTGCGCCGTAGATTTCCTGCGGTTCGGCGGCCGGCTCTTCGACAGCTGCCGTCTCCCACGCCGGTGGCCGGGACGGAAGAGTGGAGACGATGTCGCGGACGATCTGGAGCGCGTGCAGGTCGTTCTCCGCCAGGTGGTCGGTCACCCCCGACGTCTGCGCATGCAGCTGCCCGCCGCCCAGCTCCTCGGCGGTGACCACCTCGCCGATGGCGGCCTTCACCAGCGGCGGGCCGCCCAGAAAGATGGTGCCCTGGTTGCGGACAATCACTGTCTCATCGCTCATCGCCGGCACGTAGGCGCCGCCGGCGGTGCAGGACCCCAGCACCGCGGCGATCTGCGGGATCTTGGCGGCCGACATCCGCGCCTGGTTGTAGAAGATGCGCCCGAAGTGCTCGCGGTCCGGAAACACCTCGTCCTGCTTGGGCAGGAACGCGCCGCCGGAGTCCACCAAGTAGATGCAGGGCAGGTTGTTCTCCAGCGCCACTTCCTGGGCGCGCAGATGCTTCTTGACCGTCATCGGATAGTAGGTGCCGCCCTTGACGGTCGCATCGTTGCAGACCACCAGCACGTGGCGGTCATGGATCAGGCCGATGCCGGCGATCATCCCGGCGCCGGGCGAATCGCCGTCGTACATATCTTCCGCGGCCAGCGGGGCGATCTCCAGGAACGGGCTGCCGTCGTCGAGCAGCGTGTCCACCCGGTCCCGCGGCAGCAGCTTGCCGCGGTCCAGGTGACGCGCGCGCGCACTCTCCGGCCCGCCCAAGGCCACCGAGGCCAGGCGGTCGTGCAGTTCCGCCGCCAGCTTGCGCTGCGCCGCTTCATTGGTCCGGAAGCTTTCACTGGTAGTGTCCACCCGGGAAGCCAGTGTCTCCATCGACACCTTCCTGGCCGAAGCCGTTGCGCGTCCCGCAGCCCGCCGCCGATCGCGGCAGAAACAACTGGCCTGCAAGATGCATTTTGGTTAGTCTGTACTAACTGAAATCAGGCTAGTTGCCGCATTCTGTCTTGTCCAGCATTCATCCTTGTCCAGCAGTCATCCAGCATTCGCGCGAGGGAGCCGATCCATGCCGACAGCACCGCATGCCGACGCCGAGATCCGGCAGACCGGGCGCAGCCGGGCCAAGGCCACCCGCCGCGCCGCGCTGCTGGATGCGGCCGCCCGCCTCTTTGCCGAGCGCGGGTTCAACGGCGTCTCCATCGAGGATTTGGGGTCGGCGGTGGGCGTCAGCGGCCCTGCCGTGTACCGGCATTTCAACAGCAAGCATGCGGTCCTGGCCGCGCTGCTCACGGGCGTCAGCCAGGACTTGTTGGACGGCGGCCAGGAGGTAGCCGCCAGCCGGAACGACGCCGAGGAAGCGCTCCGCGGGCTGGTCGCCTTCCATGTGGACTTCGCCCTGAAACATCCCGATGTCATCCGCGTCCATGACAGGGACCTGGACAGCCTGCCCGCCGACGATTCGACCCTCGTCCGGACGCTGCAGCGCACCTACGTGGAGGTGTGGGTCTCCGTGTTGGCCCGGCTGCTGCCGGAGGCCGACGCGGCCCAGCTGCGGGTGCGCGCCCACGCCGCTTTCGGGCTGATCAACTCCACCCCGCATTCGACCCACCGGAGCCGGCCGCCGCGCGAAGCCTGGCGGCGCAATCTGCTGGAACAAATGGCATGGGCGGCCTTGAAAGCCGAGTAATGTGTATCAGATACCAACTAGCCGAAAGGTCTACTGTGATTGAGCTTCGTCCTGTAGAGCCTGCCGACCTCGACGAGTTTTTCGAGTACCAGCAGGATCCCGACGCCAACCATATGGCCGCCTTCGCGGCCAAAAACCCCTCTGACCGCGGCGTCTTCAACCTGCACTGGCAAAGCCTGCTCGATGACGAGACCATCACCGTTCGCACCGTCACCGTCGACGGTGAAGTGGTGGGCAGCGTGCTGGCCTACCCGAACGAGGGGTACCCGGAACTCAGCTATTGGACGGCCAAGTCGCAGTGGGGCAAAGGCGTCACTACCGCCGCCGTCGAGGCGTTCCTGACGGAATTCACCGCCCGCCCCATCCGCGCCCGCGTGGTCAAGGACAACCTGGGTTCGGTCAAGGTCCTGCATAAGCTGGGCTTCCGCACCGTCGGTGAAGCCCAAGGGTTCGCCAACGCCCGCGGCGCCGTGGTGACCGAGGAGATCCTCGAACTGGCCTGAGCCCGGCGTCCGCCAGTCGTCCGAGAGCCCGTGCAGCGTTCTGCTGCACGGGCTCTCGGCTGCTGACGGCTTGCACCAGGGCTCAAGCCGTCAGCGCGGGCCACGTCACACCATGGTCAGCGCCATCCCCGGATCGGAGAGGATGCTGCCGATGTCGGCCAGGAAACGCCCTGCCTGCTCGCCGTCCACTACACGGTGGTCGAAGGACAGGCTCAGCGTCACCACGTCCCGCAGCGCCACGTCGCCGCGGTACTCCCACGGTTGCCGGCGCACCGCCCCGACGGCAAGAATGGCCGACTCCCCCGGGTTGAGGATGGGAGTACCGGCATCGATGCCAAAGACGCCGATGTTGGTGATGGAGATGGTCCCGCCGCGCAGCTCGGATGGAGCGGTCTTGCCGGCCCTGGCGGTTTCGGCCAACTCCCCCAAGGCCTCGGCCAGCCCGCGCAGATCCATCCGGTGTGCGTCCTTGATGTTCGGCACTGTCAGTCCGCGCGGGGTGGCAGCCGCTATGCCCAGGTTCACGTAGTTCTGCTGCACGATCTCACCGGCGCCCTGGTCCCAGCGGGCGTTCAGCTCGGGATGGCGCGCCAATGCCAGGCACAACGCCTTGGCCGTGATGGTCAGCGGGGTCAGCTTCAGCCCGGCGAACGCCTTGTGCGCCTTGAGCCGCTGGATCAGCTCCATGCTGGCCGTGGCATCGACGGTCAGGAACGACGACGCATGGGGAGCGGTGAACGCACTGGCCACCATGGCCTCGGCGGTCAGCTTGCGCACCCCCTTGATCGGAATGCGGGTCTCCGGTCCGGCCGCGCCGCCCAGCCAGCCGCCGGCAGGCGCAGCTGCCGAGGACCCGGCCGGGGCAGCCGCACTGGCGTCGTGGAAATCCTGCACATCCCCGCGGGTAATCAGTCCCCGCTCCCCGGTTCCCCTGACCTGCGCCAGGTCGACGCCGAGATCCTTGGCCAGCTTCCGGATCGGCGGGGTGGAGCGCGGCCGCTCCGCAGCCGGTACGGCCGGCGCGGGCTCCCTGACCGGGCCGGCGGGTTCACGATCGGTGACCGCGGCGGTCGGTCCACGCTCCGTGCCCTGGGCAACCGGCAGGGCCGCGGCGCCCGTTGCCGCCATCTGGGCAGCCGGCACGGAGGTGGAGCCCGCTGCCCCGATTATGCGTCGCGGGCGCCGGGCCGGCCGGCCGTTCCGCTCCGCGGCGGCACCATAGCCCACCAAGTTCGGCTGCCGCTGCTGCAGCTGCTCCCCCGACGCATTCCCGCCGTCGTCCGGCTGCCCCTGGTCTTCCACTTCAATGGAAACGATCGGTTCACCCACGCTGACCGTGGTCCCGGGACCTTCATGCAGGGTACGCACCACACCGGTGAACGGCGAGGGCAGCTCCACCACAGCCTTGGCCGTTTCGACTTCGCCCAGAATCTGGTTCAGCTGCACCGCGTCGCCTTCGGCCACATGCCAGCTGACGATCTCCGACTCAGTGAGCCCTTCGCCCAGATCCGGGAGTTTGAATACTTTGATCCCCACGGGTTCAGTCCTCCAGTCCGGTCAATGAGTTGGGCCGGCCGAGCACGCGGTCCACACCGTCAAGGATGCGGTCCAGGTCCGGCAGGTGGTGCCGCTCCATCTTGGCCGGCGGATACGGGATGTCCATCCCGGTAATCCGCACCGGGGCATGCTCCAGATAGTAGAAGCAGCGCTCGGTCAGGCTGGCGGCGATCTCGGCGCCAAGCCCCCCGGTCCGGGCCGCCTCGTGGGTCACCACCAGCCGGCCGGTCTTCCGCACGGACGCCTCCACGGTGGAATAGTCCAGCGGCGACAGCGAGCGCAGGTCTATGACTTCCACCGACACGCCGTCGTCTTCGGCTGCCCGCGCCGCCTCGCGGGCGGTCTGCACCAGCGCGCCGTAGGTCACCAGTGTCACGTCGCTCCCGGGCACTTCTACCCGTGCGCGGTCCATCGGCAGCGCGTCCTCCAGTGCGTTCTCGTCCACGTCGCCCTTGGTGTGGTAACGCCGCTTCGGCTCGAAGTAGAGCACCGGATCGTCGCTGGCTATGGCCTGCTGGATCACGGTGCAGGCGTCCTGCGGATTCGATACTGCCACCACGCGCAGTCCCGAGGTGTGGGTGAAATACGCTTCCGGAGATTCCGAGTGGTGCTCGGCCGCGCCGATTCCGCCGCCGAAGGGCACCCTGATGGTCAGCGGCATCTTGACCCGGCCGCGGGTGCGGTAATGCAGTTTGGCCACTTGGCTGACGATCTGGTCGAACGCGGGGTAAATGAACCCGTCGAACTGGATTTCGCAGACCGGCCGGTAGCCGCGGTAGGCCATCCCGACGGCGGTGCCCAGGATGGCTGATTCGGCCAGTGGAGCATCGATCACCCGGTGCGCCCCGAAGTCCTTCTGCAATTCGTCCGTAATACGGAAGACCCCGCCCAGGGCGCCGATATCCTCGCCAATAATCACCACCTTGGGGTCGTTCTCCATGGCCTTGCGCAACCCGGTATTGATGGCCCGGCCGAACGTCATGGTGGTCATCAGTGGCCCCCTTCCGCAGCTTCGAATGACTCAAGATAGCGCTCGTAGTGCTGTCGCTGGCGTGCCAGCACCGGGTGCGGGGCCGTGTAGACGTTCTCGAAGAGCTCGAGATCGCCCGGTTCGGCCATGTTGATGCAGCCGGCGCGCATTTCGGCGGCGGCGTCGTCCGCGGCCTGCTGGACCCGTTGCCGCAGGGCTTCGTCGAGCAGCCCCTCGGCGCTCAGCAGGGCCGCCAGCCGGTCGATCGGATCGCGACGCTTCCAGTCCTCCAGTTCGTTGGCGTCGCGGTAGCGGGTGGGATCGTCGGCCGTCGTATGCGGTCCCATCCGGTAGGTGACCGCTTCGATGAAGGACGGGCCGCCGCCGATGCGGGCATGGTCGAGGGCCTTGCGGGTCACGGCCAGGCAGGCCAGCACGTCATTGCCGTCCACCCGGTAACTTGGAATGCCGAATCCCGGTGCACGGTCGGAGAGTTTGCCCTGGGCCTGCAGGCCGACCGGTTCGGAGATCGCCCACTGGTTGTTCTGGCAGAAGAAGAGGACCGGGGCCTGGAAGCTCGCCGCGAAGACCATGGCCTCGTTCACATCGCCCTGGCTGGTGGCGCCGTCGCCGAAGTAGGTGACCGCCACGGCGTCGTCGCCGTCGAATTTGGCTGCCATGGCATAACCGGTGGCGTGCAGGGTCTGCGCCCCGATGATCACCTGCGGGGTGGCCATGTTGATCTCATACGGGTCCCAGCCGGAAGGCCTGTTGCCGCGCCACACCCGGATCATGTCCGTCAGGTCGACACCGCGGCAGTAGGCCACGCCGTTCTCCCGGTAGCTGGAAAAGACGAAGTCGTCCTTGCGCAAGGCCCTTCCGGAACCGATTTGGGCCGCTTCCTGTCCCAGCAGCGGCGGCCACAAGGCCAGCTCGCCCTGCCGTTGCAGGGCGGTGGCTTCCTGGTCCAGCCGGCGGACCACCACCATGTCCTGGTACAGACCGGCGAGCCGGTCGCCGTCGATATCTTCCAGCCAGGGGTCGAACTCCGCGCTGGTGATCCGTGTTCCGTCCGGCGCGAGCAGCTGGATATAGCTTTCATCATTGAGCGGACCGGTCGGGTCCGTGCCTGGTAAGGACACTTGCGACACTCCCTTTGCGTCTTCTGGGCCGGGAGTGATCTTGTGGATCCCCCGGCGCCGGACAGACCCACCGGCACCGTTGCCCGCGGGTGTTTGTGACACTACTCACGTCCGGCAAGTAGCGCAATGATCAACGCCAGGATTGAGCATTGTGCCCTGTCCGCCCGGGTTGAGCCGTGCTAGCCTGCGCATTATGCGGAATCTGGACGGCACCGACCTGCGGCTGCTCGGTGCCCTGGCGCAGGATCCCCGGCGGACCGTGGTGGCCCTGGCGCAGAAGCTCGGCCTCGCCCGCAACACGGTGCAGGCCCGCATGTCCCGGCTGGAGCAGGAGCAGGTCTTCCTTTCCTTCGACCGGCGGATCAACCCGGCCGCGCTGGGCTATCCGCTGGCGGCCTTTATCCACATCCACGTACACCAGCCGAAACTGCAGCAGATCACCGACGAATTGGCCCGCATTCCGGAAGTCCTCGAAGCCTTCGGCGTGACCGGGCAGGCGGACATCCTGGCCCGAGTGGTCTCGGAGGGCGCCGAGGACCTGTTCCGGATCAACGGCACCATCCTGGCCATCGACGGCGTCGAGCGGACCGACACCTCGCTGGCCATGCACGAACTGATCCCCTTCCGGATCGAGCCGCTGCTGGCCCGCGGAGCCGGGCCCGCCAGCTAGGGTCGGCGGGCTGGCGGTAAGCTCTGTCCATCGAGCAAGTCCTGTACCGCCGGCGGCGTCCGTGGGTCCCCATCGCACCGGCCGGCGGCCCGAACAGAAGGGACGGCGTCCATGCGCATTGGAGTGCCACGCGAGGTCAAGAACAATGAATTTCGGGTGGCCATCACGCCGCCCGGTGTCAATGAACTGAGCAGCGCCGGCCACCAGGTGCTGGTGGAGGCTGGAGCAGGCCGGGGCTCGTCCATTTCCGACGAGGACTATGCCTCGGCCGGTGCCAGCATCATCGATTCGGCCGATGCCCTCTGGGAGGAAGCCGAGCTGGTGCTGAAGGTGAAGGAGCCGGTGGCGGAGGAATACCACCGGCTCCGCAGCGACCTGACCCTGTTCACCTATCTGCATCTTGCTGCGGATGCCGCACTCACTAACGAGCTGTGCTCCCGCGGTACCACGTCGATAGCGTATGAAACCGTCCAGCTGCCGGACCGGTCGCTGCCGTTGCTGGCCCCGATGTCCGAGGTCGCCGGACGGCTGGCCGCCCAGGTGGGGGCGTATTCGCTGATGCAGCCGCTGGGCGGCCGCGGCGTGCTGATGGGCGGCGTCCCCGGCACGCAGCATGCCGACGTCGTGGTGATCGGTGCCGGCGTGGCGGGAGCCAATGCGGTGTCCATGGCAGTGGGCATGCG
Source organism: Arthrobacter sulfonylureivorans (assembly GCF_047607445.1). GTDB lineage: Bacteria > Actinomycetota > Actinomycetes > Actinomycetales > Micrococcaceae > Crystallibacter > Crystallibacter sulfonylureivorans_A. Next base: position 4,882 of record NZ_JBLKRT010000051.1, on the reverse strand, counting down.
GGCCAACGTCACCGTGCTGGACACCAATGTCCGCCGGCTGCAGCAGCTCGACGACCTGTACCAGGGCCGGGTGGTGACGCTGGCCAGCAACGCGTTGGAGCTGCGGGAGGCCGTCCTGGCCGCCGACCTGGTGATCGGAGCGGTGCTGATTCCCGGCGCCAAAGCGCCGAAACTGGTGACCAACGAGATGGTTAGCCAGATGCGGCCCGGGGCCGTGCTGGTGGACGTTTCGATTGACCAGGGCGGCTGCTTCGAAGACTCCCGGCCGACTACCCACGCCGATCCCACGTTCAAAGTCCATGACACGGTCTTCTACTGCGTGGCCAACATGCCCGGCGCCGTGCCGCGTACTTCCACCTATGCCTTGACCAACGCCACGCTCCCCTACGCCAAACTGATTGCGGACGAAGGATTCGATGCCGCGGCCACGCGGCGGCCGGAGCTGCTGCCGGGGCTCAGCACCCGGGACGGCAAGATCGTTTCCGAACCGGTGCGGCTGGCGCACTCCCACTGATCCCCGGGCAAAGCCACGCGGGCCCGGCCGTCATCGGCCGGGCCCGCGTGGCTTTGCGTGGTTGCACCACGACTGGTGCGCACCGCCGTCGTTGTTTTAGTGGTCCACCGCCTTCTCGGCACCGACGCCGGTGAGCGAACGGACCTCCATCTCGGCCTGCTTGGACGCATCCTCGCGCTTCTTGTCCAGCACGGTCCCCAGCCAGCCCAGGAAGAACGCGAGCGGGATGGAAACGATGCCCGGGTTGTTCAGGCCGAAGATCGCGAAGTCCGCGCTGGGGATCATCGACGTCTCCTTACCGGAGACCACCGGCGAGAACGCGATCAGCACGATGGCCGCTGCCAGGCCGCCGTACATGCTCCACACCGCGCCCTGGGTGGTGAAGCGCTTCCAGAACAGCGAGTAGATGATGGTGGGCAGGTTGGCCGAGGCGGCCACCGCGAATGCCAGCGCCACCAGGAAGGCCACGTTCTGGCCCTGGGCACCGATGCCGCCGAGGATGGAGACGACGCCGATGACCACCACGGTGCGGCGGGCCACCTTGACCTCGCCGGCCGAGTCGACCTGGCCCTTGCGCACCACGTTCGCGTAGATGTCGTGCGCAAAGGAGGCAGCTGCCGTGATGGTCAGGCCGGCCACCACCGCCAGGATGGTGGCGAAGGCGACCGCCGAGATCAGGCCCAGCAGCACCGGGCCGCCCAGCGCGAAGGCCAGCAGCGGTGCGGCGGAGTTGACGCCGCCGGGGGCGCTCTTGATGGCTTCGGGACCGATCAGCGCAGCGGCGCCGTAGCCCAGCACCAGGGTGAACAGGTAGAACGCGCCGATCAGCCAGATGGCCCACACCACCGACTTGCGGGCCTCCCGTGCGGTGGGCACGGTGTAGAAGCGCATCAGCACGTGCGGCAGGGCGGCGGTGCCCAGCACCAGGGCCAGCGCCAGCGAGATGAAGTCCAGCTTGGACGCCTCCGAGACACCGTACTGCAGACCCGGGTTGAGCAGATTGGGATTGCCGGCGGTTTCCACGGCGGTGCCCAGCAGTTCGGACAGGTTGAAGCCGTGCAGCGCCAGCACCCAAACGGTCATGATGAATGCACCGGCGATCAGCAGGCAGGCCTTGATGATCTGCACCCAGGTGGTGCCCTTCATGCCGCCTACCAGCACGTAGAGGATCATCAGGGCGCCCACCACGGTGATCACCACGGACTGCCCCAGCCTGGAGTCGATGCCGATCAGCAGCGAAACCAGTGCGCCGGCTCCGGCCATCTGTGCCAGCAGGTAGAAGAAGCACACCGCCAACGTGGTGATGGCCGCGGCAATCCGCACTGGGCGCTGCCGCAGCCGGAAGGACAGCACGTCGGCCATGGTGAACTTGCCGGTGTTGCGCAGCAGTTCGGCCACCAGCAGCAGGGCCACCAGCCACGCCACCAGGAAGCCGATGGAGTACAGGAAGCCGTCGTAGCCGTTGATGGCGATCGCACCGCAAATGCCCAGGAACGACGCCGCCGAAAGATAGTCGCCGGCAATGGCCGTACCGTTCTGCCCGCCGCTGAAGGAGCGGCCCGCGGCATAATAGTCGGCCGCGGTCTTGTTGTTCCGGCTGGCGCGCAGCACCACCACCAGCGTGACGCCGACGAACAGCGCGAAAATCAGAATGTTGATCCAGGTGGAATCTTTGATGTCATCCGCCGTGACCGCCAGCGGAATGTTCACGGCGTGGCTCATTTGGTCTCCTCCGGTAGGCCGACGCCCTCGTCTTCGAGGCTGTGGCGGATGTCAGTGGCGATCGGGTCCAGCTTCTTGTTCGCGTAGCGGACGTACCAGGTGGTGATCGCAAACGTGCTCACGAACTGCAGCAGGCCCAGCACCAAGCCGACGTTGATGTTGCCCCACAGCTTCGTGGACATGAAGTCGTGCGCGTAGTCGGCCAACAGCACATAGGCGAAATACCACAGCAGGAACGCCACTGCCATGGGGAACACAAACGAACGGTGGCGCTTGCGGAGTTCGGTGAACTCAGGACTGCTCTGGACCGCCTGGAAGTCCACGGCAGCGGCGGTGCCGGCGTCCGGGTTGGGGTCGTTACCCATCTTTTCCTCCTCATCGGGCACACGCAGGGTGTGACTGCGCTCACTCTGCTAGCTGGCGGTTCCGGAGGCCAGCAGCCGTGCGGGGCACATCGCTGAACGGTTCAGCAGTTGCGGTGAATGGCGCTCATCTGCGCCGAGCTGCACGCCGCAGAACCGGCCGGCAGCTAGGCTTGTCAGCATGCTCAGCCCGGCCGTGGACATCGCGATCATCACCGCCGTCGCCGCGGTGGCGGTGGCGATGATTGCACTGGTGGGGTTCAAGCTCACCCGTTCCTACCGCGATCTGGGTTCCGAGGCCGATCGGGCAACCTATGCCACGCTCCACACCGCCGGACTCGCCGGGCAATACCTGCGCTCCGGGCTGACGCCGGGCGGCGCGGCCAAGGCCAGCAAGCACCTGCGCGGCTTGTTGGACTCCGATGTTCTGGTCTTGACCGGTCCGGATGATGTGCTGGGCTGGGACGGGACCGGCCAGCCTCCGGAGTCGGCCCTGCGGCTGGCCGCCAAGACCATGAAGTCGGGCCGCACCCAGGTCTTCCGGGGCAACCAGTTGCTGCCGGACGGACGCGTCCCACCGGGTACCGGTGCCCGGCACGCGCTGCCCGAAGCGGTCTTCGCCCCGATCCGGGTCCAGGAGCGCGTCGTGGGAACGGTCGGGGCGTATACCGGGCACGTGGCGGCGTCCCTGGTGCGGGCCACCACGGAAGTCGCGGCCTGGGTGGCCACCCAGATCGAGCTGGCCGAGCTGGACACATCGCGGACGCTGCTGATGGAAGCCGAAGTAAGGGCACTCCGGGCGCAGATCAGCCCGCACTTCATCTACAACGCGCTGAACGCCATCGCGTCCTACATCCTCACCGATCCTGCCCGGGCGCGGGACCTGGTGATCGAGTTCGCGGATTTCACCCGCTACTCCTTCCGGCGACACGGCGACTTCACCACGCTGGCCGAGGAGCTGAAGTCGATTGACCGCTACCTGCTGCTGGAACGAGCCAGGTTCGGCGACCGGCTCAGGGTCAGCCTGCAGATCGGTCCGGAAGTCCTCAGCACCGTGATTCCGTTCCTGTCCCTGCAGCCCTTGGTGGAGAACGCTGTGCGGCACGGGCTGGAAGCCAAGGAAGGCCCGGGCCGGATCACCATCACCGCCCAGGACGCGGGGGCCTATGCCGAGGTGACCATCGAGGACGACGGCGTGGGCATGGACCCGGAGCGGCTGCGCGCCGTGTTGGCCGGCCACGCCGAAGGCGACCACGTGGGCCTGCGGAATGTGGATGTGAGGCTGCGGCAGGTCTATGGCGAAGAACACGGCCTGGTCATCGACACCGCTCCCGGCGCGGGTACGCTGGTCACCCTGCGCGTGCCGAAGTTCCAGCCCGGCAACCTCGTGGAATGAGGCCGGCCGGGGCCGGAGCCACGCTGGCCGCTGCGGGCGAATAGACTGTGGCCCATGGTCAATGTGGTTGTCGCCGATGACGAAGCTCCCGCCGTCGAGGCCCTGGCGTACTTGCTGGGGCAGGATTCCCGGATCGGGGAAATCCACAAAGCCACCAGCGGGGCCGAAGCCCTCCGTGCCCTGGAGCGCCACGACGTCGACGCGCTCTTCCTGGACATCCACATGCCGGCGTTGACCGGGCTGGACATCGCCAAGGTCATTTCCCGCTTCAGCCGCCCGCCCGCCGTCGTGTTCGTGACGGCCGACGAGGACAAGGCGCTGCAGGCCTTCGAACTGGCCGCCGTGGACTACCTGCTCAAGCCGGTCCGCGCCGACCGGCTGGCGGAATCGGTGCGCCGGATCTGCGAACTGATGGAAGACGGCAGTGCGGCCAAGCCGGAAGTCATCACGGTGGACCAGGGCGGCATCACCAAGATGATCCGGCGCGACGAAATCAAGTACGTGCAGGCGCAGGGCGACTATGCCCGGCTGCACACCGCCGAGGCGAGCTACCTGATCCGGGTGCCGTTGAATGACTTGGAACGCCAGTGGGCCGACGCCGGCTACATCCGGATCCATCGTTCCTACCTGGTGGCCATGGACCAGATCCAGCAGATGCGAATCAGCGCCGGCCGGGCCAGCATCCTGGTCGGCGGCGCCGAACTGCCGGTCAGCCGGCGGCACCTGCCCGCCGTCCGGGACAAGCTGGAAGCCACCCGGGTCAGGCCCCGAGGATGAGCGGTGGCCCACACCGCGACGGCGACGCGCTGATTCCCGACGACGGCGCCCCGCTGCCCGACGGCGATGCGCCGCTCCCCTACGACGGCGCCCCGCTGTCCGACGCCCCGC
>NZ_JBLKRT010000050.1:0-16403 GCF_047607445.1 Arthrobacter sulfonylureivorans | reverse complement strand
GACGCCGCCCGCACCGGCGCTTCCGCGCTGATCACCCCGGCCAAGTAACACCGGCCCAGTAACACCGACCTGCCGTGCCGCAGCACGGGGGTCGAACCAGCAGGCACCGCCGTCAAACCGGATACCCGGCCCGACGGCGGTGCCTTGCCGCTTAATTCGGGGCGAACGGGCCGTTGCACGGCACCGTGCCCGGGGCCAAGCCTGGAAGACGGCGATGGCACTTTTCAGAGCCGGTGTACCGCTGGTCCCCAAAGGCTTCCTTTCTTCCACGAGAATGTAGAAGGATGACCGCATGATGTTTGAACATGACGACCCGATCCTTGAGCTCACTGACGAGCAATCGTGGAAACTGCTGGAAAAGACCAAGCACGGGCGCCTGGTCCTCACCGCCGCCGGCGAAACCGACATCTTTCCGATCAACTACGCAGCCCGCGATGGCAGGCTGGTGCTGCGCACAGCGCCGGGCACCAAGCTGGCCGAGCTGACCATCAACGAACGAGTTTTGTTCGAGACGGACGGCATCGGCAGCGGCGAAGCGTGGAGTGTGGTGGTGAAAGGCACCGCGCGTGTGCTGCAGACCCAGGAGGAAATTGCGGCTGCGGAGGCGCTGCCGGTCGAGACCTGGATTCCCACCCTCAAGGACTTCTATGTGGAAGTGAAGCCCAGCAGCATCAGCGGCCGCCACTTCAAATTCGGCGAGCAGCCTGAACGTTTTTAGCTCTCGAGTCGGACCCGGTCCGGGACTCGAGCTGGGCGCGAGTCGGACCCGGTCCGGGACTCGAGCTGGGCGCGAGTTGGGCCCGGTCCGGGTGGGTAGTTGGGCGTAAGTTGGGCCCGGTCCGATGCGTTGAGCTGGCTGCTTCGCCCGCTCAACGCTCCTGACCGGGCCCTCGCTGAGGCTCAGTGACGGTCGCTGCTTCAGTGGCCGACGCTGGCGAGAATCTCCTCGAAGCTCTTGGACTCGACGCCGCCGCGGCCGCGCTCGGTCACCGGAGCTCCCTGCACCAGATCAACCAGTTCGGCAGCTGCGCGGTCGGAACGCTCGGACAGTCCGCCGGTTCCGGCCTCGCCTGCACCCCAGTCTTCCGGGGCTGCGAAGACTGTGGTCTGCACGGTGCGCGCCCGGAGGTAGCTGAACAGCGGGCGGACTGCGTAGTCCAGCGCCAGCGAGTGCCGGGCGCTGCCGCCGGTGGCACCCATCAGCACCGGCTTGCCGGCGAGCGCGCGCGGTTCCACCACGTCGAAGAAGGACTTGAACAGGCCGCTGTAGGAGGCGCTGAAGACCGGGGTCACCACGATCAGGGCATCCGCTGCAACGGTGGCCTTGAGCACCTCATCCAGCTTCGGTGCCGCGTAACCGGTCACCATGTTGTTGGCGATGTCGACGGCGTAGTCGCGCAGCTCCACCATACGGACCTCGGCCTCAACGCCCTGCAGCCGGAACTGGTCCACTGTTGAGGCCGCCAACTGGTCGGCCAACATGCGGCTGGAGGACGGTGCGCCCAGTCCGGCGGAAATGACAACGATCTTACGTTCTGACACTGTGGCTCTCCTCGGTTGTTCATGCAATTGCATCTACAGGGAGAACCGGAGTCGCAGCGGGTTTATTCCAGCCAGCTGGTGGTCCTCGGCTTCACCGGGTGGCAGGTCGAGGCGGCGGGCAGAAAACCGCCGAACGGCAGTTGCGCCAGGTGTTGCGCCAGGTGTTGCGCCAGGCAGTGGGCCTGCCCGGTCAGGAACCGGCAGCGCGGCCGGCGGCGCGGCCGCTAAAGAGGCAGCCACCCAGGAAAGTACCTTCGAGCGAGCGGTAACCGTGCATACCGCCGCCGCCAAACCCCGCGGCCTCCCCTGCGGCATACAGTCCGGGCACCGGCTGGCCGTGCACCGTCAGCACGCGTGACTGCAGGTCTGTTTCCAGTCCGCCCAGTGTCTTGCGGGTCAGCACCGACAGCCGCACCGCGATCAGCGGCCCGGCATCAGGATCCAGCAACCGGTGAGGTCTGGCCGTGCGCACCAGCTTGTCACCCAGGTAGCGCCTCGCCGCGCGGATGGCCATCAGCTGCGCGTCCTTGCCGTAGGCATTGCCCACCTCGCGGTCGCGGGCCAGGATCGCGGCCTCGACGTCGGCCGGATCCAGCACCGGCCCGTCCCGATCTTCGGTGAACGCGGGCAACACCGGTTCCGCGGGCAGCTGGGCCTGGCCTGCGGACGAATCTCGCGCAGCGGGCAACCCGTCCGGTTCGCCGAGCGGATGGGTCCGCACCAGCTCGTTCATTTTGGCCACCAACTCCGGGACGGTGCTCGCCTGCAGGAAGTCCACGCCATGGTCCAAAAAGGCCTGCACCGGCCCGGGCACGTCCGTGGTGGCACGCTTGAGTACGTCGCGCACCGATTTGCCGGTCAGATCCGGGTTCTGCTCCGAGCCGGAGAGCGCGAATTCCTTCTCAATGATCTTCTTGTTCAGGATGAACCAGCTGTAATCGAGTCCGGTGGAGCGCAGGTGCGCCAGCGTGCCGAGCGTGTCAAAGCCGGGAAACAGCGGCGCCGGCAGCCGCTGGCCGGCGGCGTCCAGCCAGAGCGAGCTGGGGCCGGGCAGGATTCGGATCCCATGCCTGGCCCACACCGGATCCCAATTCCGGATGCCCTCCACGTAGTGCCACATCCGGTCCGGGTTGATCACCCGCCCGCCGGCTGCCTGCGCAATGCCGAGCATGCGCCCGTCCACGTACTCGGGAACACCGGCGACCATGTGCCCCGGCGGCGTGCCCAGACGCTCCGGCCAGTTCCGCCGCACCGCGTCCAGATCCGCGCCGATTCCTCCAGAGGTCACTACGACGGCGCCGGCCGGATACTCGAAGTCCCCCACCACGGTGCGGGAGGACGCGCGGCCGCGTTCCGCCGTCGTCGATTCCAGAATGCTGCCGCGCACTCCGGTGACCGCGCCGTCTTGCGTGAGCAGCTCGTCGACCCGGTGCCGGAAAGCGAAGGTGACCAGTCCGGCGTCGGCCGCTTCCCGCACCCGGCGTGCGAACGGTTCCACGATGCCGGGACCGGTGCCCCACGTGATGTGGAAGCGGGGCACCGAATTGCCCGGGCCGCTCGCTTCATAGCCGCCACGTTCGGCCCAACCGACCACCGGGAAGATCCGGTGCCCGCGCTCGTGCAGCCACGCCCGCTTCTCGCCCGCGGCGAAGTTCACGTAGGCCTCAGCCCAGCGGCGCGGCCAGTAGTCCTCCGGCCGGTCGAAGCCGGCCGTGCCCAGCCAGTCCTGCCAGGCCAACTCCACCGAGTCCTTGACGCCCAGCCTCCGCTGCTCCGGCGAATCCACCAGAAACAGGCCGCCGAAGCTCCACCAGGCCTGGCCGCCAAGGTTGGCCTCCGATTCCTGTTCCACCAGCAGCACATGTCGCCCGGCCTCGGTCAATTCGGCAGTGGCGACCAGTCCGGAGAGTCCGGCGCCCACCACAATGACATCCGCGCCCGCCATCCGGCCCGGCGCTGCATTCGCACCCATGGGGTCCACCCTTGCGGATCGCGCTCGGGGCCACAAGGGGCCGGACGGAATAGCGGGGTGAACGGCGGCGGGATGCAACCCTAGCCAGCCCGGCGCCGAGAGGTCTACGGTGGCTCCTATCCACCCCTGGTGAGGCCCGCACCACGGCCTTCGATCAAGGAGCAAACATGGACACTGTCACTCTGGAAGATGCACGGCGGGTCATTGCCGCTGCGGAGGCCAAGGCCGCCGAAATAGGCCAGCCAATGAACATTGCCGTGGCCGACGCCGGCGGGAACCTGGTCTCACATGTGCGGATGGATGGGGCTTGGCTGGGCAGCATCGACATCTCAATGAACAAGGCCTTTACCTCTCGGGCATTCGACATCCAAACCAAGGACTTGGGCGACAACGCGCAGCCGGGCAACCAGTTCTACGGCATCCACGCCAGCAACCACGGCCGAATCATGATCTTCGCCGGCGGCATTCCGCTCTCCCGCGACGGCCAGGTGGTGGGGTCGATCGGCGTCAGCGGTGGCTCCGGCGAGCAGGACCAGTCCGTGGCCGAGGCGGGAGCAGCCGCACTCTAGGCAGGGTTAGATCCGGCCTTTGGCGCCGGAAGAACCGGCCCATTCGGCGCCTCTCGGGGTGCCGGGCCGGGCGGTACCAGCCCGCCGGGCTGGCGCCGAGGAATTCACAGGGTGGCCCGGCTAGTGTGGGCGGCGAATGGGCTCGTGGAGCTGGGGGGCTTCGGGTGGGTGTATGTCTGAACTGGGGATGATCTACTGGTCGCGGCGGGTGACGCTGTGGGCCTTTGTGGCGGCCTTGGCCTGGCTTGCCTACGCCGTGGTCTCGGTCTTGCTGACTACCGGCTTGCTGCCCGGGCTCCGGCTCTTGCTCACTGGCGGCGGCCCGGAGCAGCTACTTCAGGTGGCCTGGCCCGTACTGGGCTGGCTGGGTCCGCCTCTCCTGCTGTTGATGACTGTTGGCGTTGCCGCACGCATCCGCCGGTCCCGCGATCTGCGCCGCCGGGATCCGCTGCGCACATTTCCCAAGGAGCAACGCCGCGAAGGCTTGGCGCGTGCCGGCGGCCAGTGCGAACTTGAGGTCGGCAGGCACGGGCGTTGTCCTAACCCGGCCACCACCGGCGACCATTTCTTCCCCTGGCACAAAGGCGGCGCCACCGTGATGGCCAATTTCGCCGCGGCCTGCAGGAACTGCGACCGCAGAAAGGGCACGTCGATTCCCTCGCCGCAGTCGCAGCAACGGTTGGAAGAACGCCGGCGCAGCTACTTTCCGCCCGGTGTTCCGGTCCAGGCCGGCGAGCGCAATGAGATCTCCGGCCGCACGCACACCGCGGCGTGGTTGATGGGCTGAGCGGCACCCCTACGGCACGTCCTGGTGACAAGGAACACGGATAACGAAGTTGTAACACTTCGTGTCGCTCCAGTAACTTAGATGGAGTTCCTGCTATGAAAGGCAGGCATCCGGTCCGCCCGTCGAACCCTGCCAGCGGACCATAAGATTTCGAGTTCTACGTCGAAGGCAGGGGCGGAGGAACCACTTACGGTGCAGGGGGCACCTCGGGGTGAAGTCCTCAGAGGCAGGCCGGCTTCCCACGGCCATGCCGGCAGGACCGAGTGAACTCTCGCTCGAATCCGACAGCTAACTTCGCAGGCGCACGAGAGGAATACCCTGTGAATACCCCTGTCCGCGGTCGTCGCCGTTCCGACACCCGCACCTCAGCGCTTACCCAGATCTCCCGTCTCACCACCGAGCCCAGCGGCCGACGCCGTGCCGAAGCGCCCGCCCCGGCCCGCTCAGTTGCCCGTAAGGCGGGCGTTGCGGCCGCAACGGCTGGCTTGCTGGCCGTCATCGCTATCCCGGTTGCCCACGCAGGCGGTGACGGCGAGCCCGCCAGCATGGATCGTGCGTCCGACGCCAGCGCGCTCGGCCTCCAGGTTCCCCAGGACGCCAACCTCCGGTTCGACCGGGCCGAATTGGCCAGCAAGGCCGCCCAAGAAGAGGCCAGGGCCGCGGCCGCTTCCGCCGAGAAGAAGAAGGCCGATGCCGCTGCCCAGAAGGCCGCAGCGGAGAAGAAAGCTGCAGCCGACAAGAAGGCCAAGGCCGAGGCTGCTGCCAAGAAGAAGGCTGCAGCCATCGCGGCAGCAAAGAAGGCCGACGCAGCCAAGGCCAAGACCGCGGGCTTCGCCACCGGCACCCTGAAGGCCCCGATCCCGCACATGAAGCAGACCTCCGGCTTCGGCTACCGTATGAATCCCATCACCGGAGCTGCCGGTGAACTGCACACCGGCATCGACTACGCCATGGGCTGCGGCACGCCGGTCAACGCATCCGACGGTGGCAAGGTAGTTGAGGCTGGCTTCCAGGTGGGCGGCGGCGGCAACCGCATTGTGGTCGAGCACCGCGGTGGCCTGAAGACCACCTATAACCACCTGCAGTCGATCGGTGTTTCGCTGGGCCAGAAGGTCGCCCAGGGCGAGCGCATCGGCGAGCTGGGCACCACAGGCAACTCCACCGGCTGCCACCTGCACTTCGAGGTTGTGAAGGACGGCCAGACCGTGGATCCGGCCGGCTGGCTCTAGGCCCACAGCAACGACGGCGGAGCTTCCGCCACCTGACGGCGACACCCACCTCCGCGGTGGACGTCGCCGTCAGCCGTTTAAAGCTCGACGGCGACGCCCACCCACTCGGTGGTCGTCGCCGTCGGTCAGTTATCGAGCAACTTGGAGCGGAGTGCTCAGGCGAAGGGCCGCGACGCCTGGTCCAAGGCAGAAACTTCCTCGGCGGTCAGATCCACGTCCACGGCAGCCATCAGCTCCGGCAGCTGCTGCGGCGTCCGGGCGCTGGCCAGCGGCGCGGTGATGCCTGGCTTGCTGAGCAGCCAGGCGAGCGCCGCCGTCGTGATGGAGATACCGCGCGAGGAGGCGACCGCTTCCACGGCGTCCACCACCGCAAAACCGTTCGTGGTGAGGTAATCCCCCACCATGCCGCCGCGCGGGCTTGCCTCGGCGTCGTCGGTGCTGTGGTACTTGCCGGTCAGGAAGCCTGCGGCCAGTGAGAAGTAGGGGAAGACCGACAGGTTGTGCTCGCGGGCCAGCGGCGCGTAGCCCTGCTCGTAATCCTTGCGGGCCACCAGGTTGTAGTGTGGCTGCAGTGCCACGGGCAGCGCGAAGCCGTTTTGCTGGGCGATGGTGATCCACTGTGTGATCCGCTCCGGGGACAGGTTGGAGAGCCCGATCTGGCGGACTTTGCCCTCCTTCACCAAAGCATCAAAGGCGGCAGCGGCCTCGATGAGCGGCGTGCCCTCGTCGTCGTAGTGGGCGTAGTACAAGTCGATGTGGTCGGTGCCCAGCCGCTGCAGCGATGCCTCGGCGGCAGCAGCGATGTTCACCGCCGACAGGCCCTGCAGCTCCGGGTGTCCACCGACTTTGGTGGCAATGACCACCGAATCCCGGTTCTTCCGCTCGGCCATCCAGCGGCCGATGATGCGTTCGGACTCGCCACCGGTGTTGCCCGGGACCCAGGCGGAGTAGCTGTCAGCGGTGTCGATGAAATTGCCGCCAGCATCGGCGAAGGCATCCAGTACCTGCTGCGAGCTGGGCTCGTCAGAGGTCCAGCCGAAGGTGTTTCCGCCCAGCGCGAGCGGGAAGATCTTGAGGTCCGAGGTGCCGATCAAGCGCATCGAGCGTCCTTTCGAAGGGAATAGGCGGCGGATCGTCGTCCGCCGCATCAGCGTTTAAGGATAGTGCGGCGGCAACGGTTCCGGTTGTGAATGAGAGCGCGGTCACGCGGAAAAACGTCATGTTTACCAGTCGTGGCCCTTCCGTTCGGCAGCCATTCCCGCGGCTGATACCCTCCGACCCGCTCGCCCGTGCAACCTAGACTTGAACCATGGCTGACTCGCTGACCCCACTGCAGCGCAGTGCCAACATGGCCAAGATCCGCGGCAAGAACACCAAGCCCGAACTGCTGGTCCGGAAGCTGTTGCATGCCAAGGGATACCGTTACCGCCTGCATGGCAGCGCCGGGAGCCAGAAGCTGCCCGGCAAGCCGGATCTGGTCTTCGCGGGGCGCCGCAAAGTCATCTTCGTCAACGGCTGCTTCTGGCATGCCCACGACTGCAAGGTCGGCCAGCATGCGCCGAAATCCAACGCGGAGTTTTGGGAAACCAAACGGTCCCGGACGGCTGCCCGGGACAAGGTGCAGGAGGCGGCCCTGCAGGATGCCGGCTGGCAGGTCCTCACCGTGTGGGAGTGTGAGTTCAAGAAGGCCGGCGACGTGGCTGCCCTCGAAGACCGACTGGTGAAGTTCCTGGACTGAAGCGCCCCGCCCCGGCGTCAATCACCTGAGGCGAGGCGCTCCGCCGTCGTTATGCCCCGCGCTGCCCGCCGCCCGTGGGCACATCGTGCTGCACCCCGCCCGTGGGCCGGTCGGCTTCGGCTACCGGAAGCGAGTCGGTCATCACGGGTTCGGTGCCACCGACCATGCCGGGTTCCACCGGGCGCTCGGTGGTCGGCTTGATGTCGATGGTCCGGCGCAGCGGCTTTTCCTTAATGAACAGCACCGCGATCAACGCCACCACCGCGATGACGGCGGAGATCTGGAAAATCAGGGCGGTCGCGTCGCCGTAGGCCACCCGCATCACCTCTGCGGCGGCGGGCGGCAACGCGGCCAGATCCAGGGTGGCGCCGGTGCCGTCGCCGGATACCGGGAAACCGGCCTCCTGCATGCCGGCAGTGGCCAGGACATTGACCCGGCCAGCCAGCACCGCTCCCAGCACCGAGACGCCGATCGCGCCGCCGAAGGAACGGAAGAACGCAACCGAGGCACTGGCCGCTCCGATGTCCTTGGCACGCACGGTGTTCTGCACGCCGAGCACCAGGTTCTGCATCAGCAGGCCCATGCCCGAGCCGAGCACGAACAGGTAGATGCCAGCCAGCCACAGCGACGTCTGATGGTCCATCAGGCCCGCCAGCCCGGTGCCGCCGATCACCAGGATGGCGCCGATGATCAAGTAGCGCTTCCACCGGCCGTAGCGGGTGATCAGCTGGCCGGAAACCGTGGCGCCGATCAGGTTGCCGGCAATCATCGGCAGCATCAGCAGCCCGGCCTCGGTCGGCGTCGCTCCTCGTGCCACCTGGAAGTACTGGCCCACGAAAGTAGTGGACCCGAACATCGCCACGCCCACGGCGATCGACGCAATGATGGACAGCGCAGTAGTGCGTTCGGTAATGATCTTCAGCGGGATGATCGGCTGCGATGCCTTGGACTCGACCCACACCAAAAGCACCAGAAGCACGACGCCGGCGCCCACCATGAGCGCGCTGGTGCCGGAGAGCCACTCGTAGTGGCCGGGCTGGCCGGCAAAGGAGACCCAGATCAGCAGGATGGACACGCCTGCAGTCAGCAGCACGGAACCCAGCCAGTCAATCTTGACCTGCCGGCGCTCGTGGCCCATCTTCAGGGTTTTCTGCAGCATGAACAGCGCAACCACGGCCAAAGGGACGCAGACGAAGAAGGTCCAGCGCCAACCCAGCGGGCTGTCCACAATAAAGCCGCCCAGCAACGGGCCGCCCGCGGTCGCCACCGCCATGACGGCGCCCATGAAGCCAGCGTAGCGTCCGCGTTCGCGCGGCGGGATGACGGTGCCGATGATGGCTTGGACCAGCGCGGTCAGGCCGCCCATCGCGGTGCCTTGGACCACCCGCGCGGCCAGCAAGGTGGTCATGTCCGGGGCAAGCCCGGCCAGCACGGAACCGGCTACGAAGATGACGATGGACAGTTGGACCAGCAGCTTTTTGTTGTACAGGTCAGCAAACTTGCCCCAGATCGGCGTGGTGGCCGCGTTCGCCAGCAGCGCCGCAGTGACCACCCAGGCGAAATCGGTCTGGGTGCCGTGCAGGTCCGCGATGATGGTGGGCAGCGCGTTGCCCACGATCGTGCTGGACAGCATCGCCGTGAACAGGGCGGCGAGCAAACCGGTGAGGACTTGCAGGATCTGCTTGTGACTCATCAGGCCGCCGCCGGCGTGCGCCTCTGCGGAAGTCTGGCTGCCGGGGACGGCAGCTTTGCCTCCCAGCGTGCGCTCCTTGAGCAGCACGCTGCGGTTCAGTTCTGGGGATTCAGTGGATTCGTTCAATAGAGTCAGACTCCTGCCGGTTCGTAGCGGTGGGTTCCCGGCTTCGTTGACAGGATCGAGTTGTGGAGGGCTTCGGCAAGGCGGCCCACGGAGACAATGGCGGATTGGGCTTCTTCCTCGGTCCAGTCGCCCAGCATGCCCTGCATCAGTGCTGCCCGGCGGATCGCCTCAGCCCGCATGCCGGCCACGCCGTCCTCGGACAACGAGATCAAGGAAGCCCGGCCGTCGTCGGGATGCGGCCTCCGCAGGACAAAACCGGCGGCCTCAAGGTCCGCGATGTGCCGGCTGAGTGCCGCCGGACCGATGCCCAGCTTGGCAGCCAGCTCCGTGGCCCGGAGCTCCCCTGCTTCGCCGATGATCCGCATCACGCCTTGCAGCGCGAAGCCGGGACCGGAGGGGTCAGCCATGTGGTGTGTAGCAGCCCGCAAGGCCCGCTGCAGGGTAAAGACGTTCGATACCAGTTCTTGGGCAGTTTCACTTTCAACAGCCACGGCACACCTCATTCTGATACTTGCCTGAAGCAACTATAACTTCATTTAGTTGTCTCGGCAAACTAAATGATGGAGATCTGGCGCACTCCCCCGCCTTTGCGCACCGAAGTATCAGCAGGCGGCCTTCTCAGGTCTGAGGAGGCCGCCTGCTGATACTTCGATGGGGGTCAGTCGTTAAGGTGCGTGGGCGCGAACATCTTGAGCAGGGTCTCCACGACGACGACGTTCGGGCCCTGCGCCGCGAAGCTCTCCTCCAGGGCGGCGCGGATGTTCTCTGGCGCTACCCGCCGGGCGGGCACGCCGAAGGACTCAGCCAAGGCCACGAAGTCGGGCCGGGCCAACTCCGTGGCGGTTGCTTGGCCGAAGGCGCCTTCCATGTACTCGCGCAGGATGCCGTAGCCGCCGTCGTCGACGATCAGCCAGGTCACGGGCAGATCGTGCTGGCGGGCGGTGGCCAGTTCGCTGATCGAATACATGGCCGAACCGTCACCGGAAACGGCGAGCACCCGGGCCGGTTTGCCCTGGCTGGCCAGGCCCACGCTGCCACCGATGGCGCCCGGGAAGCCGAACCCGAGACCGCCTGCGCCCTGGGCGGAATGGAACTGCCCCTGCCGCGAGTCCCAGCAACTCCAAGCCCAATACGCGGAGATGGTCATGTCCCAGAAGGTCTGCATGTCATTCGGGACGGCCTCGCGGATGTCCGCCATGAAGTTCCGTTCCTTGGCCAGGTCCTGGCCGTCCAGCCGGGCCTGGACCTTCGCCAGCGTGTCCTTGACCAGCTGCTCGGGGGTCTGCCCGTGCCAGTCGGGCCGGTTCCGAACCTCCCCGGACAGCGCGTCGTCGAGCGCGTGCAGGGCCTGGCCGGCGTCGGCACGGATGCCCAGGGCCGGACCGTTGGACTCGAGCACCCGGGGTTCGGCGTCGATCTGGATGATCCGGCCGCGCGGCTCCATGGTGAAGTAATTGCTGGTCACTTCGCCCAGCGAGGAGCCCACCACTACGAGGACATCGGCATCTTCAAGGACATCGGTGACGTACCGGTCCTCCACCCAGGACTGCAGCGACAGTTCATGATTCCAAGGGAACGCGCCGTTGCCACCCGGAGAGCAGACCACGGGGGCGCGCAGTTTTTCCGCAATCGACAGCAGCCAGGGTTCGGCCTTGCCTCGGCGGGCGCCGCCGCCGGCGATGATGGCGGGACGCTTGGCCTCGGCGAGCCAGCGGACCGCCTCCTTGACCAGCTCGGTCCGCGGCGGATTGTCGAACGCTTCGGCCAGCGCGTCCTCCACCGGCGGCACCACGATCGGGTCCAGCAGCACATTCTGCGGCACCTCCACCCACACCGGCCCCTGCGGCGAGGAAATTGCCTCGGTCCAGGCATCCTGAATGGCCGATGGGATGCCGGAAGCATGCTGGATCAGCCGCTGGCTCTTGGTGACGTTTGCCGCCGAAGCCTTCTGGTCGTCGAGCTGGTGCAGCATGCCCTTCCGGCGGGCACCGAGACCCTCCAACGGAATCTGGCTGGCGATGACCACCATCGGCACACCGGTGGCATAGGCTTCCTGCAGCCCGGCCAGCGAGGTCAGGGCACCCGGGCCGGTGGAAAGGAACAGCACGCCAACTTCACCGGTGGCGCGGGAGAACCCGTCGGCGGCGAAAGCTGAGTTGTTCTCCACCCGGGAGGAGACGAAATGCAGCGACGACCTGGACAAAGCGTCAAACAAGCCCAAGGCGTGCTGCCCCGGAATGCCGAACACCGTCGTCGCACCCAAAGCGCTGAGCGTTTCGACGACGAGGTCCCCGCCGTTGCGCACGGCTGGTTCGGCAGGCCCGGCGTGGGCCGCGCCTGCACCGGGAAGTGCCCCGCCCTGTGGTGCCGTCACTCGAAGGACTCCTGCGCCGATTCGGTGCCCAGAGGCTGCACCGGCCGCGTGGCCTGCAGCGTCTGGGCGGCGTAACCGTTGCCGGAGCCACCGCCAGCCGCGTTGTCGGCCATCAAGGAAACGAGCTCGTAGGCCACGTGGCTACCGGCCACTCCGGTGATTTCGGCGTGGTCGTACGCCGGGGCCACTTCCACCACATCGGCGCCGACCAGGTTCATGCCGCGGAAGCCGCGAATGATTTCCAGCAGCTCGCGGCTGGTGATGCCGCCGGCTTCCGGTGTGCCGGTGCCGGGCGCGTGGGCCGGGTCCAGCACGTCAATGTCGATCGAGATATACAGCGGGGTATTGCCGATCCGGTCGCGCAGCTTGGCCACCACTTCACGGACGCCTTGGTAGTAGACGTCGGCGCTGGTGACGATGCCGAAGCCGAAGCGGTGATCGTCGTCGAGGTCCTTCTTGCCGTAGAGCGGGCCGCGCGTGCCCACATGGCAGATGGATTCGGTGTCCAGGATGCCTTCCTCCACCGCGCGGCGGAACGGCGTGCCGTGCGTGTACTCGGCACCGAAGTAGGTATCCCAGGTATCCAAGTGCGCATCAAAGTGCAGCATGGCCACCGGCCCCCCAGCGCGCTCGGCCGCCGCGCGGAGCAGCGGCAGCGCAATGGTGTGGTCGCCGCCGAGCGTGACCAGCTTGGTGCCGGAGGCGGTCAGGTCCAGCGCGTTTTGCTGGATGGTCTCGATGGCCTCATTGATATTGAACGGATTGACCGCCATGTCGCCGGCGTCCGCCACCTGGACCGCTTCGAACGGGCTGAGATCCCAGGCCGGGTTGTACGGGCGCAGCAACCGCGAGGCCTCGCGCACATGGTTGGCGCCGAAACGGGCACCGGGCCGGTAGGACACGCCGGAATCAAAGGGAACACCAACGACGGCGACGTCCGCCTGCTGCACTTGATCCAGCCGGGGCAGCCGGGCGAAGGTGGCGGCGCCGGCGTAGCGCGGGATCCGGGACGAGTCGATCGGGCCGAGGTGGCCGTTGGCTTCCACACGAAGCTCTTCCATTGTTCTCCTTCAAGGCGGCGCGGGAGGAGGCGTAGCGGCGTCCGGCGCGAGGCAATGTTGCCTTATGTGCAACATCTGTTGCCTGAAATGGTATTTGTGGCGCCAGTAACAGTCAAGGTTGCCGGCCTTGGCCGCTGCCGCGGCGGTGGTCAGCGGGCGGCGGCAGGAACCAAAGTCCACGTGACGATGGTTTCTTCGTCCGTCTCGTTGATCCACGTGTGCGGTTCCCGGCCGGAAAAGGAGAGGGTGTCTCCGGCAGACAGTTCATAGCGTTCGGAGGTGAAAAGCAACGTTATTCGACCGGCAATCACGTGAAGGACGTCCACATCGCAGTCCACCGCGTAGAGGTCCGCTTCCCCCCGGCCGCGCGGCGCAATCACCGCGCGGATGATCTGCAGCCGGCGCTCGTGCCGGGCGGTCAGCAGTTCCTCCTTGATGCCTTCACCGCCCAGGCTGATCCGCGGCCCTTGCCCCGCGCGTGAAAGATGCGTCTCCGGCATGGAAAAGAGGTCACCGATGGAGATGGACAGCACCTGGCACAAGGTGACCAGCGATGCGACCGACGGTGAGGTCAGGTCGCGCTCAACCCGGCTGAGGAAACCCTTGGTGAGCCCGGTGGAGTCCGCCACCTGCTCGATGGTCATGCGCTGCCCTTGGCGGGCCGCACGGATCCGGGACCCGATCGCTACCGGGTCATTGCTGGGTTCGACGGGCAGTGCCTTCACTAATCATCCTTCGCGGAGCTCGGCTTGAGCGGTTCAGATCCGTGCGGAGCCAGCCCAAGCGGCCGTAACGACGGCAGCTGTGTCACCAGATGCTTCGAACCACGTTTAGCTTAACATTCAACACTTGTTGCCTGAGGGGCAATTACGGCGACTTTTTCACTCCGCACCCGCTCTTCTTCGCTCAACTGCCGGTTTGCCCGGCCCGCCCATGGCGTTGGCGCGCAGGAAGCCTACTATCGTCATGTGGACATTGTGGAGACCATCCTTCCGGGCGTCGGCATCCGATATGACTTCACGGCTAAGGCCGGAACCAGGCTCGCTCTCGTCATAGACCGTGAGGGCGGAGGCGACCTGTTTACGTTCGACGAGGACGATCCGGACCGGGCGGCATGCCGCATTCAGTTGGAACCGGAAGAAGCGTCACAGCTCGCCGAACTTCTGGGCGCTCCGAGGATCACCCAGCGCTTCGCCCAACTTTCCAGGGAGATACCGGGGCTGGAAACCAAACGCATCACCGTTAGACCGGACTCCCCCTATGCGGACCATCCGCTTGGCGATACCCGGGCCCGGACGTTGACCGGGTGCTCCATCGTGGCAGCCATTCGCGGGGAAGCCGTGATCACCGCGCCCACACCGCAGCAGCGCCTGCTGTCCGGCGACGTCCTCATCGCCGTGGGCGGCGCAGAGGGATTGTCCGCGCTTGAAGCACTGATCAATCCACCGCCCACTGCCTAGCGATTCACAGCCGTGCCGCATCTCTCGCTTCTGCTCATCGAACTGGGGGTGTTGTTCGCAGTCTTGTCCGGGCTCGGGCTCGTGGCGCATCGCCTCGGCCTCTCGCCGATCCCGTTCTATCTGCTGTCCGGGCTGCTCTTCGGCGATGGCCGACTGCTGCCAGTGGACGCGGCTGGCCCCTTCGTGGAGGCCGGCGCGGAAATCGGCGTCATCCTTTTGCTGCTCCTGCTCGGGCTCGAATTCTCGGCGACCGAATTAATTCAGAGCCTCCAGCGGCACCGAAGCTCGGGCCTGGTGGATTTCCTCTTGAACGCCGTCCCGGGATTCCTGCTCGGGCTGGTGCTGGGCCTGTCTTGGCAGGCGGCATTGGCACTGGGCGGGGTCACCTGGGTTTCGTCATCGGGCATCATCGCCCGGCTGCTCGACGACCTCGGACGCCTGGGCAACAGGGAAACTCCGGCTGTTCTCTCGGTGCTGGTGCTGGAGGACATTGCGATGGCGCTTTACCTGCCGATGCTGGTGGTTTTCCTTGCCGGAGGCGGGGCCTGGCAGGCAGCCGGCGGGGTTGCCCTGGCGCTGGGCGCCGTATCCCTTGTGCTGGCCGCGGCGCATAAGGCCGGGCACCGGGTGGGCCGCCTGCTCTCCCACCCGCAGGACGAACAGGTAATGCTGCGCCTGCTCGGCATCGCGCTGGTCGTTGCCGGCATCGCCGAAGGATTGGGGGCAGGCGCTGCCGTAGGCTCGTTCTTGGTGGGCATTGCGATCCCGCAGAGTTTCGCAGACCGCGCCCGGCAGATCCTCAGCCCCTTGCGCGATCTCTTCGCGGCGTTCTTCTTCCTAACCTTCGGCCTGTCGATCAGCTTGGGCGATGTCCTGCCGGTCCTGCCTGCGGTGCTGCTGCTGGCGGTGGCCACCGCCGCCACCAAGATCGGCACCGGCTGGTATGCGGCCGGGAAGGAAGGAGTCCAGCTGCGCGGACGGCTGCGGGCCGGGGGCACCTTGACCATCCGGGGCGAATTTTCCATAGTCATCGCCGGACTTGCGGTGTCGGCTGGATACACCGCCGTCGGTCCCATCGCTGCTGCCTATGTGTTGATCCTGGCCGTCGCTGGCCCGGTCCTCACCCGATATATCGATGTCTGGGCAGGTAAGGACCGGCGGAAAAGCCCGCACTAAGATCACGCGACCCCGCCGGCCCTGATAGGCCGCCTCCCATACCAGCTACAATGGAGGTTGCGAAGGGGAGTAGCTCCACCGCCGCGCGGTGACGCGCACGGGCGTGGAGGCCTGTCGACATACTGGCCAGCATGTGCGGCCCGGCAGTCCACCTGGGCGCATGGAAAGGCACAGCCTGATCCTGCGCAGAGGCGAGCGAGACCTTCGGTCAGTTGATGGTTAACTGACCGGAGATCACTGAACCGTCTCCGGTCCGACTCAGGAGCAGTGTGACAACGAGCCCCGATCCAGCCGGCCCCACCCCTCTGGACCCCCACCATGACGGCCAAGCACCGCCGTCGAAATCCGATATCAGGCTGTGGCGCCGCTACTTGGCCGACGAACGCGCCGAAGCCGCCATCTACCGTGATCTGGCCCAGCGCCGCGACGGCGAAGAGCGCGAGATCCTGCTGGCCCTGGCCGAGGCGGAAGGCCGGCACGAGAAGCACTGGCGTGATCTGCTGGGCGACCACGGCGAGCAACGGCTCCGCCCGTCCTTCCGCCGGACCGTGTTGCGCTTCCTGGCCCGCCGCTTCGGCTCAGTGTTCGTGCTGGCCCTGGCACAGCGGGCCGAAAGCCGTTCCCCCTATGCGACCGAGCCCGCAGCCACCGAGGCCATGGCCGCGGACGAACTCAT
>NZ_JBLKRT010000049.1:0-16836 GCF_047607445.1 Arthrobacter sulfonylureivorans | reverse complement strand
AATCACCCTCACCGGCGACGTCGTGCCCGTGATCGAAAAGGTCATCTTCCAGCCGGTCGCGCCTCCGGCATCCGACACGGCATCCGTCCCACACGCCGGATTCACCGCAAACGAATCTGACACCACAGCCACCCCCGTCCGGGCGGTGGACCAAGCAACCGAAGGAGAAGCCACCATGGCATTCACCGAAAAGCACCTGCAGGTGCTGCGGTCGAAGTTCGGTCTGTCGGCTACCGCCACCGAGGACGAAGTGCTTGCTGCACTGGAAGCCGAGGAAGTGGAAGCTGAGGCAGCCGAGCCCGCCGCCCCTGCCGCCGAGCAGACCCCCGCCGCCCCCGCAGCCCCGGCCGCTGAGGACGCCGAGGACGCCGAGGAGGACGCCGAGCAGGCACCGGAAACGGATGCTGTCGAGCCGACCCCGGCCGTGAAGCTCTCCGCCGCCAACTTCGCCGCCATGCAGGAGCAGAACCGCACCATGGCTGCGCAGCTGCAGGCGATTACCGACGAGCGCGACAAGGAACGCCGGGACGGCATTGTCGCCTCCGCCTTCCGCGCCGGGAAGCTCCACAAGACCGAGCGCGAAGCGTGGCGCAAGGCGCTGGACGAGAACGAGGCCGTCACCGTCTCGCTGCTCGACGCCCGCGCTGCCATGTTCTCCACCCGCGAGCGTGGCTCCGACGTAGCCCCGTTCTCGATGGACGCCGGTGAAGCACTCACCGAGGCCCAGATCGCGGCCGAAAACGCCCTGTTCAAGATCGGAGGCACCAAGTAATGCCCAAGAACGTAGTCATCCCGCTGTTCAAGCACGGCCAGGACCTCACCGGCCAGCCCACTGCTGCTGTCGTCGGCGGCACCTTCGCCAAGTACGTCCCCGGTGGCCGTGCAGCTCAGCCGAAGATCGCAACCGCCGGCGCGGGCGAGTACCCGGCCGGTGTGGTCGGCCACGACCAGGAAGCTGACGGCTTCGTGCACATCCTCGTGGGCGGCGTCGTGCCCGTCACCGCTGGCGAGGACCTGATCGTCAACGACCGCGTGCAGGTGGGCGCTGACGGTAAGGCCGTCAAGCTCACTGACGGCATCCCGGTTGGCATCGCCACCGCCAACGCTGCCACCGGCGGCGCGGCATTCATCCGCCTGAGCATCTAAGGAGCCACCTGAGCATGTACCCCAACCAGAACATTCAGGTCAACGTTCGGGACTTCGTTGACAACCCCTCCCGGGTTGAGCGTGTCCTGACCGATCTGACCAAGGACCGCACCATCGCGGATTACGCTTTCTCCGCCGGTGACGCCCACAACGGCGCCGTGATCTACGACGAAGTGCTGGGCCACCCGGAGGATCAGGAACGCGACGTCGAGGTCATCGCGCCGGGCGCCGAGTTCCCGCTGGTCGGCATCACCACCGAGGACCAGAAGACCGCGAAGGTCGATAAGTACGGTGGAGCCGCCGAACTGACCTTCGAAGCGATCCGCCGCAACGACCAGGACACCCTGGCCAAGCGGATGACGATTATCTCCAACCTGATCGTCAAGCGCGTCAACAAGGTCACCGTCAACGCTCTGGTGACGAACCCGAACGTGAACACGCTGGACATTGACACCGACTGGGGCCAGTCCAGCACTGACCCGATCGCTGACCTGTTCGCAGCCAAGGGCCTGATCGACGACAACGAGCTGGGCTACACCGGCAACCTGTACCTGATCAACCCGCTGGACGCGCAGCAGTACCTGCTGGGCCGCAAGGACATTCGCGAGCAGGTCCAGAAGGAAGGCGAGCACCCCGTGCTCTCTGGCGATCTGGGCAACCTCGCCGGTGGCGAGTGGATCAAGACCTCCACCATCGCCCGCGGCGAAATCTGGCTGCTGGAGCGCGGCGTCTCCGGCTCGGTCCGTGACGAGGAAGGCGGCATCAAGTCGCACTCCTACGACGAGGACCGCCGCCACGTCAAGGTGATTCAGGGCTGGCGCTCCATCGTGCCGATCATCACCGATCCGAAGTCCGTCACCAAGATCACCGGCTTCCGGGCTGCCTGATGACGACTGCGGCTAAGCCGCGCAGGGCTGCCGCTCCCAAGACCACTGCCAAGGCAGAGGTCGCGGGGGCGGCAGTTATTGCGGCAGAAGATGGCAAGACCGTAGAAGGCCAGCAGGAGCTGCTGCCGACCCAGGAGCCGGGCGCTGAGGCGACTGCAGAGGCCGAGGCGGCGGCTGCTGCTGAAGCCCCCGCTGCGGCGGCTGAGGAGGCCCCTGCGGCTGCTCCCGATATGAAGTCGCAGCTGGCCGCGTTCGTGACCGGCAAGCTGCCCGAGGCAGCAGAGTCCCCCGCCGTGGTCGAGGCTGCCCCGGTGGAGGTTACGTCCGAGGCCGTATGGGCGCCGGAGCTGGAGGGTGAAACCGCGACCGCCGTCGTCGTGGTGGACCTCTACAAGTCCGTGCAGAACGGGTACTCGTACTTCGGCTACAAGGGCACCAAGATCACCGGCCCCGCCGCCATGATCGCCCGAGGCATCGCCCGCGGCTCTCTCCGGGAGCTGTAGGACGATGACCAGCGAGTCTGCCTGGGGCGTGACGGTCGAGGGAGTGCTCGGCCTCGTGCCCCAGGCGGCTGTCTTTGAGGATGACAGCCTGCCAGAGAAGAAGGACCCGGTTTACGGGGGCACCACCTCCCGCCGCATCACCAAGAGCCAAGTGCAGCAGTGGATCACCGACGTGGCGGCAGCCGTGGACCTGCGCCTGCGCCGCCGCTCGGAGCTCCCGGAGGAGCTGCAGGGCAAGCTGGACGCCTTCGCGGCCACGGTGGTGCGCACCGGCGCTGGAGCCTACCTCTCGGATGCGGCGTTCCCCGCCAAGTCCAGCGTCAACGACACCGGCTCTTACGGCTCCGTGCTCTGGACCCGCTACCAAGCGGAGCTGACAGCGGCGGAGACGGCGCTGGCCGAGTGGCTGGCCCCCGGCGGCGGGGCTGCAGCGGGCAAGCCGGTGGGCACGTTCCCGCCGTCTGCCTTCCGCGACGACGTGAGGTGGTGACGTAGTGGGCGCCAAGATGCGGCTGTCCGGTGACGGCTTTCGGCCGCTGATTATGGACCTGGAGCGCTACAGCTCCCGGGCCGGTGACGCCGAGCCCATGTTTCAGGGCATGGCTGACCAAGTGGCGGCCGAGAACCTGCAGCAGTTCACCGCGCTTGGCGCCTACTACGGAGCCCGATGGAAGCCCCTCTCTCCCCGCTATGCGGCGTGGAAGAAGAAGCGCTACCCCAGCAAGCCCCTCATGGTCCTCTCCGGGCTGCTGCGCGAGTCGCTGACCGAGCGGCCGATGGGCATTGACGAAGTGTGGGACCGCGGCATGGTGGTCGGCACCGCCGTCCCGTATGCCCGCTACCACCAGAAGGGCAACCCCGAGACGAACCTGCCTCAGCGGAAGCTGGTGGGCCGTCCGACCAAGGCTGGCATGAAGCGTTACGGCTCATTCCTCCACCAATGGATTTTCAACGGAAAGGTGGCCGCATAAATGCTGGGCCATGAAGGTGTTGTCCGTTCGTTTGTCACCTCAGCGCAGCATCGCCTGCCCGCGGTAATCGAGCGGCTGAGGACTTACCTGAACACGATTGAGGGGACCGAGCCAGCCGACGAGCTGACGCTGCCCGTCCCCGAGGCGGAGAACATTCACCCCACCTACGTGAACCTCGTTTCGGTGGGCGACTTCCCCGCCATCATGGTCACGGTTGAGGACACTGAGATTCGCAACGCCACCCGCATGATCAGCGCGGACGGCTTCTGGAACGAGTACGAGTTCCGCTATCCCCTCCGCGTCCTGCTCTACACGATGGGCGGCGACGGGCAGCACGGGCTGGTGGAGCTGCAGCGCCAGCGGCTCATGCTCGCGCTGCGCACCCTCGCCCTCCAATACCCCGTCCTGTTTGACGACGGCGAGGAGTCCGCGCAGATCGTGCCCGAAACCATCCGGGAGAACTTCACCGGCGGCGAGTACGACGGCGACAACAACCTCCTGCTGGAGTCGTACATCAGGTTCGAGGTGCTGACCCGGGAGCGGCTGCAGATCGCCCCGGAGCCCGCCGAGCAAATCAGCATCACTCACTCCGAGCATCTGCTGTGACACGGGGCCCGTCCCACCCGTGACCGGCTGGGGCCGCGACGATGCGGGCATGAGCGACATTCGCGTCCACAACCCGCAGCCTGTGGAGGTTGTGTTCACCGCCGCTGGGCAAATCCTTGACGGTCACACTTCCGCCACAGCTGACCCCGACGACCCGGTGACTTCCCGCCTGCTGGCTGCAGGGAGGCTGGTCGCCCCTACCACCCCCGAACCGCGGCGCCCCCGCCGCCAGAGGACCCCGGCTGCGGCCGGTAACGAAGGAGAGAGCTAATGGCGAATATCGGCGTCGAGGTAGTCACCTCGCTGCGATCCGGCCCGACCAATCAGGGCACCCCGTCCGGCGCCCTGCACATCGCAGGTCTGACTGAGAAGGGCCCGGCCTCCGGCGCGACTCTGGTCCGTTCGATGGCCGAGTTTGAGCAGGTGTTTGGCGGTCGCACCGCCTACGCCTCCAACGTCTACGACACGGCGCGGCTGTTTTTTGAGGAGGGCGGCTCCCAGCTCCACGTCTCCCGCGTCGTCGGCCCCGCCGCCACCGCGGGCTCGCTGGCGCTGCTCGATAGCGCTGCCAGCCCGGCTGAGACGATCCTGGTCGAAGCCATCGCCCCGGGCGCCTACTCCACGTCGCTGACCGTCGAGGTTGTGGCTGCCGAGGACGCCTTCACGGTGGTGGTCCGCTCCGGCGGCTCCATCGTGCACCAGTGGCGCGATCTGCAGTCCCCGGCCGAACTGGTCGAAGCTGCAGCCGGGTCCAAGTTCATCAAGGTCACCGACTCCGGCTCCGAGACTGCCGCCCCGGCCAACAACCCGGCCAGCCGTGCGGAGACGCCGCTGGGCGCTGGCTCCGACGACCGCGTGGCAGTGACCACCGAGCATGTGCTGGCAGCGCTGGACGCCGCCGGAACCGTCGCCGCTGCCGGTGGCGCTGTAGCCCTCCCGGGCTACTCTGCCGACCTCGTGGGAACCGGGCTGCTCGCGCACGCCAAGTCCCGCGGCAAGCTGGCCGTGCTGGCGATGCACAAGGACGCAACGCTGGCTGAGGCAGCAGAGCAGGCAGAGCGGCTGATGCTCACCGGGAACGGCGATGCGGGCGGCATCTTCTACCCGCACCTCGTGATCCCGGACGGCTCCGGCACCCGCACCGTCAGCCCCGAGGGCTATGTGGCTGCAGTCCGCGCCCGCACTCACACCTCCACCGGCCCGTGGCAGCCGCCCGCAGGCGACCGCGCGCTCACCCAGTGGGCCACCGGCACCAACGTTCCGGTGGACACGGCGCTGAACAACCAGCTGAACGCTGCGCACGTCAACGGCATCGTCACCACCGGCGCCCGCGTCCGGCTCTACAACTGGTCCTCCCTCTCGGTGGACCGGGACAACCTGGCCATGCTGACCGCCCGCGACACTCTGAACAACTTGACTCTGCAGGTCAAGGAGGCGCTGGAGGAGTTCACCTGGTCCACCGCCGACCCCCGCGGCCAGCTGCGCTCCAAAATCGAGTCCGCTGTTGTCGGCATCGTGGACCCGATTGCCAAGGCCGGGGGCCTGTACCCCCGCGTCGTCAACGGCGAGGAAGCAGACCCGGGCTACCTCGTGTCGGTGGACGACACCTCCGCGATTGGCGCCAACGAGCTGCAGGTCACGGTCGCTGTCCGGCTGGCCCCCACGGTCCAGCTCATCAAGGCCGAAATCATCAAGGTTGCCCTCGCGGCCGCCGTCTAAGGAATAGGAGAGCAAGAGCATGGGCAAGACTGCCAAGCGGAATTTCTTGGTCACCGTCTCCGGTATTTCCGGCGGCTGGCGGACCATGACGGGCGGCGGCGCAACCGCCTCCCCGACCAAGGACCCGGTGCCGGGCACCGACAAGTTCGACATCATTAGCGCTCCCCCGGAGTACGACGATATCGAGGTTGTCCGCACCTACGACCCGGCTGTGGATGACAAGTGGCTGGCCACGCTGCGCAAGCAGGTGGGCCGCGCCCGCGTCACCGTCTCCAAGCAGACGCTCGATCTGAACTTCGCGAAGATCGGCAAGCCGCTGACCTACCCGAACGCGCTGCTGATCGGTGTGAAGGAAACCGAACCGGACGCCGGTTCCTCGGACCCGGGCGAGATCGCACTGACCTTCTCGCACTCGGGCCCGGCCTGATAGACCTCCGGGGCTGCCGATTCCATAGGCGGCAGCCCCGGAACCCCTCGTGGGACGGGTGGCCTCTCGTTCGGCCTGCATGACGTTGCCAACACGCCACCCGTCCCACACCCATGCCCGGCGGGCGGCGACTCTACGGGTAGGCCCGCAGAGCGCGGGTTGCCAAAACCTATGGAGGACCCCTTGGCAGACAAGGTTTACGGAATCACTGACCCGGCGCTGGTTGAGTCGCTGCAGGACGATCAGGGCGCAGTCGAGTACGACGCCCCCGCCGCCGACGAATACGACTACGACGACGAGGCTCCCGTCTCGGCTCTGTTCGATGAGCTGAAGGACGAGTTCAAGGAGTCCATCGAGGAGTACGTCACCTTCGACATTCCCGGCCGCGACGGCTGGGAGGCCCGCTTCTCGACCGTGATCGGAAAGAAGGAGCTGGAGCGCTACGAGCGTGGCGCCAAGCGCGGCAAGAGCCAGGACGTGGACGAAATGGTCATGGTGTCCACGCTGCTCGGTGAGAAGAACGTGGCGATCCTGAAGCGCGGCGTGGTCGTGCCGAACCCGAACGGCGGCGACCTGCTGTTCAAGGACAACGAGTTCCTGGCCATGGCGGGCAAGAACGCCACCGTGGCCTCTGCGCTGAAGGTCTTTTGCGGGGACGCCGGGCTGCTCTCGCTCGGCCGCGCACTGCTGAAGGCGGGCGGCTGGGGCACTGACCTGGAGCCGCTGGACCCTACGGAGAGCTAGCGGAGTGGCTGCAGGAGTCCCCGCGGTTTGAGGAACGAGTCGCCGTCGCCCACACCCTCCAACTGGACCCGGTGGCGGTGGTTCGTGACCCGGACGAGGACAACTGGGCCATCCGACTAGCAGCACACAACATCATCGTGGCCGCGCAGAACAAGCAGGCCGACAAGAAGTGAAACCGACCAGGAGGTGACGGGCATGGCGACTGAGGAACGGGTCGTCCTTATAGCGGAGCTAAAGGATGAAATGTCCGCCCTCCTGGACGGGCTCTCCAACAAGCTGGACGAGACGGCGAAGAAAACCGAGGAGTCCAGCAAGAAGCAGGAGAAGGCGACCGAGAAGGCCACCAAGTCGCTGCGCCAGCAGGTGCGGGACGCGGTGAAGTCGGCCACCGACTTCAAGGGGCACTGGCAGCGCTCCACCTCCGCCGTGACCTCCTCGTTCCGCAAAATGTGGTCGGGCATCAAGAGCATCCCGGGGAACATCATCTCCGGGGTCAAGAAGCTGCCCGGCCAGCTGCGCTCCCTCACCGGCCAGATCGGCGGGGCGCTGGGGAAGATGGCGCAGGCGGCGGGGCGCGGGGGCAAGAAGATCGGCTCCGCGATTGCCTCCGAAGCGAAGAAGGCTGCCTCCGCCGGGCTCAAAACACTCGCGCTGGCGGGGGCTGCACTGGGCGGCATGGCCATCGGCGGCGGAATTTCTCGAGCGCTGAATATTGAGGACGCCCAAGCCAAGCTGGCCGGGCTGGGCCACTCGGCGCAGTCCATCGACCAGATTATGTCCGACTCCATGGCCTCCGTGAAGGGGACCGCGTTCGGGCTTGGGGACGCCGCCACCGCTGCAGCCGGTGCGGTGGCTGCGGGCGTGAAGCCGGGCAAGGAGCTGGAGCGCACGCTGTCGCTAATCGGTGACGGCGCGACCATTGCCGGTGTCTCGTTTGGCGATATGGGCTCGATCTTCAACAAGATCGCAGCCGGTGGCGTCATCCAAGGCGAGGAGCTGGCGCAGCTTGGTGACAAGGGCATCCCGATCCTGCAGTTCCTGGCCGCCGAAATGGGTGTGTCTGCGCAGGAGGTCAAGAAGCTGGCCTCTGAGGGCAAGGTGGACTTCGCCACCTTCCAGAACGCCATGGAGAAGGGGCTGGGCGGGGCTGCGCAGTCCTCCGGCAAGACGTTCCGCGGGGCCATGGCCAACACGCGGGCGGCGCTGGGCCGCATCGGTGAAACGATGCTCAAGCCCTTCCTCACGATTGGCAAGGCGATCTTCAACGCGGTCACCCCCGTGTTTGACTCCATCAACACCCGGATGAAACCGGTGATGGAGAAGGTGCAGGCGTGGGCCGACACGCTCGGGCCGAAGCTGGAGGCGATGGGGGCGAAGGCTGCCAAGTTCATCGAGTCCTTCTCAGCCGGTGGGCTGCTGGAAACGCTGGGCCAGTTCGCCCCTGTAATCGGCGCAATCGCCGGTGGCCTGCTGGCTATGGGGTCGGGCGGTCTTGCGGGCATGCTGGGGCCGCTGGGCGCCTTCCTGCCCACCATTTCCCCGGTGCTCGGCGTCATCCTTGGCCTGATCGCGGCGTCCCCGGAGCTGCGGGCGGCGCTGGGTGGACTGTTTCAGCAGCTCCTGCCCGTCATCATGCAGGTGGCGGACACGTTCGGCGCTATGTTCCGCCAGCTGATGCCCGCCTTCACCGGCCTCGCGTCCGTGCTGGCTCCGATCATCCCGATGATTGGCAACTTCATCGCCCAGCTGGTGTCCGCGCTGCTGCCGATCCTGCCCCCGATTGCCGGGCTGCTGGCCAAGGTGGTTGGCATTGTGGCCGGGCTGATCCCGGTGCTGATGCCCGTCATTCAGCTGATCCTCGATATGGCGATCAGCGTGATCGAGGCGCTGCTGCCCGCACTGGACCCGCTGTTCACTGCGCTCTCCGCCATTCTGGAGCCGGTCGGGAAGCTGATCGGGTCGCTGATGAGCCTGATTATGACGGTGCTAGAACCGCTCATGCCGCTGGTCATCACCATCGCGGAAGTGATCGGCACCGTGCTCGGCGCAGCCATCGAGGCGCTGATGCCGATTATCACCTTCCTCGTGGAAGCGCTCACCAACCTGGTCACCTTCCTGGAGGGCCCGCTGGGCGCCGCCGTGGAGTGGATCAGCGGACTGCTCGGCGGGCTGGCCGACATTGTGGGCGTCATTGCGGACGGCATCGGCGGGTTCATCGGGGACGTGGCCAAGAACGTTGGCAACTTCTTCTCCGGCGGAGGGGACGGCGGCAGCGCCTCCGGCGGCGGCGTGATGAAGTTCGCTGGCGGCGGTGTGGCCCCGGGCTACGCGCCCGGCCACGACACCATCGCCGCGCTGCTCTCCCCCGGCGAGTCCGTGCTGGTTCCCGAGCTGACCCGCGCGATTGGCCCGGCGAACATCATCGCCGCCAACCGCGAGGCATCCAACGGCCGCCCCGCAGCAGCCGGGCCCGCTGCAGCCCGCGTGGCAGCCGCCACCGTGCAGCCCCGCGGCGGCAACACCGTGGACGCCCGTGTGATCGCGGAGGGCGCAGTGCAGATCAACGTCCAGACCACCGGCGAGGGCATCAGCCCGGACGACTTGGACGATCTGGAGCAGCGCATGGCAGACATTCTGCGGGCGTGGGAGAAGGGAGATTACTGATGGCCGTGAAGGTACTCACCAAGCGGGCCTCGGGCTCCCGGGTGATGAAGATCGTGACGGAGGCGGGGAAATCCATTTCGCTGCACTCCACCCCCGGCACGTTCAGCGTCAACGCTCCGGCGCGGCTGGGCGAGGTGGAGCGCGAGGGCAAGAAGCCGCTGACACGGGTGGTTGGCCCGGGGCTGCGGCGCTACTCCTTCACCCACATCGTCGCGTCTCTGGACTGGACGGTGGACGTCGAGGCCGCCATCAAGTCGTTCTTTGGGCTGTCCACCAAGGGCACCAAGATCAGGTTCTCCGGCGGCTCCGCGGCGCTGGAGGCGGGGGTCTGGTTCTACATCGAGAACCTTGAAATCAACGTCGTCCGCCGCGCCAAGAACCTCCGCCCGTCGCACGCCGAGCTGTCGTGGACGCTGGTGGAGGCGTCCGACGTGAAGATCAGCACCTCCAAGCCGAAGGCGAAGAAGAAGGCTGCCACCGGCTCCCGCGCCACCACCACCACGCGGCAGCACAAGGTGCGCTCCGGCGAGACGTTGTGGCTGATTGCTCAGCGCTACCTTGGCGCCGGTTCCCGCTGGCCGGAAATCTACGCGCTGAACAAGTCCCTGATGAAGAACCCGAACACGCTCAAAGCGGGCTGGACCCTGAAGATTCCGAGGAAGTAGCACCATGGCACGACGCGCACCTGTCATGGACAAGAACAAGCTGGCGAGCATCAAGGTCACCGGCAAGGGGCTGAGCCGCAACCTCGTGGACGCCTGCACCGGCGCCACCCTCGCAGTGTCCAACTCCTCGATCACGTCCATGGGGCTGACATTCCTGGACGGGGCGGACCTGAACATCTTTCGCTCCGGGCTGCTCTCCAAGGGCGCCTCGATCAGTTACGGCCAGTGGGGGCTGACCGTGCAGGACGTGAAAGTGAAGTCCTCCGCGCTCGGGCCGTCGCTGGAGGTGTCCGCTCCGTCCAAGTTCGTCACCAAGCTGAAGGCGCAGACCGGCGAACGGTCGTGGGGCGAGACGAACCTGAGCACGTGGGCCACCGATGCGTTCAAGTCGGTGGGTGCTCTCGCCGTCGTGCAGCCGTCGCTGGGTTCGCTGCTGATCGCGCGGCAGAAGCCGGAGGACGGGAAAGCGGAGTCCACATGGGACGTGCTCACCGCGCTGGCCCGGGAGAAAGGGCTGTGGCTCTTTGAGTACGGGACCGCGTTCGTGCTGGCCAAGCCGTCGTGGCTGGCCCGCACCAACTGGGCGCGGCAGTCGTGGAGCGTCTGGTGGAACAGCTGGTCCTCCTACCATGAGGCGCTGGCGGGGATGCCCGAGTACAGCGACGAGGCCGACTCCGATCCGTCCGAGTCGCTGACGCTGAAGCTGGTGGCGACGGACTGGGATATCCGCACCGGCGACGAGGTGAAGCTGGGCGGCACCGGCGTTGGCGATATGGGCGGCAAGTGGATCGTCACGGGAGTGAAGTTCCCGATGACTGCTGCGGGCGTGCTCACCGTGGGCTGCCAGCGCCCGGTGGACCCGGCCGAGCAGCCCCGCGAGGACGGCTCCGGCTCCGGTTCCTCCAGCTCCGGCGGGCCGGGCGGCACCGGCTCCGGCAAGCCCGGCGACTGGACGGGCACCGTGGCCGAAGCTGCCACCCTGTCGGCCGCCACCGACCGGTTCGTGAACCGCTACAACGGTGTCGCACTCGACTTCGACGGGGCGGCCGGAGCGCAGTGCTTCGACCTCGCCCAATACTTCAACAAGGAAGTCGTGGGCGGCCCGTTCCTTGCTGGCGACGGAGCCAAGGACCTGTGGAACGCTCCGGGGCTGGGCGGCTTCTACGCCATGGTGGGCTCCGGCCCGGCCCGCAAGGGCGACCTGGTGATCTGGGACGGCTCCTGGGGCGGAGGCTGGGGCCACGTCGCCCTCGCGCTCTCCGACGAGGGCGGCAGCATCCGCTGCCTGACGCAGAACCCGGGCGCCTCGCACATCGCCACGCTGGGCAAGAACGGCCTGCTGGGCTACCTCCGCCCGATCAAGTGGTTTGGCAGCACGAAGGGAGCCACCGATGGCCGTGTGGTCTGAGAACGTCCTGTCCCGGCTGCTGGGCTTGGTGGTGCTGCACTACACCCTCGGGGCGGAACTGGACGGCGACCGGAGCGTCTGGGACGGCCCGCAGCTGGAGCTGGCGGAGGCGCTGGCCAACGCTGCCGCACCGCAAGGGCTCAGCTTCCCCGACACCGACCGGGCGCTGGGGGCGCTGCTGGCGCGGGACGCCACCGCAGCCAGCATCGACGTCCGCGGGGCTGTCGGGCAGCTCCCTGACGGGCGCCTCGCCGTCGCCGCCGGGTGGGGCCGCACGGTCGAGTCCGCCGGTGAGGGGCTGGCGCTGATCGAGACGCCCAACCCCGCCCGCTACACCCGGTTCTGGCTGCTGCCCGGAGCCACCTACCTTGGAAGGAAGAACTAATGCGCCGCGGTCCTGTCCGCCCGTCTGCGGGCCCGTCCTCGCTCACCTCCAACCTTTACCGCGGAGTCGTGGTGGAAGTGACGGAGAGCGGCCCCTGGGTCACTGTTCCGCGCCTCTACGGAGAGCAGGCTATCGGCCCGATCCCGTCCTCCGCCGGAATGGAGCTGCACCCCGGCGACCGGGTGATCCTCGGGGCCATCGAGAACCGACTGGACGATCTGATCATCCTGTCGAACACCGGCGCGGTCGGCGCCTCGGTTGAATACGTAGATACGCAGATAGCTAACCAGTCCGAATATGTAGATGAGCGGATAGCCAACCACGCGCACTCGGCCGCGGCCGTCACCTCCGGCACGCTGAGCCGTGACCGGCTGCCCGACGCTATTGGAGCCCCCGGGCGCACCCTAAACCTGTCTGGTGATCAGATTCAAGTAGATGGCCCGCTGCGGCTGCGCAGCAGCGCCGACGCCAGCGAAACGTCCACCGGGCACCCGCTGCAAATCGGCAACGACGGCGAACACAATGTGCGCTACGACAACAACGAAATCGTGGCCGTGGACCCCGCCGGGAAGCTGTACCAACTGTGGGTGCCCGGCGGCATCACAGCCGGGCAGCCAGACAACCCGGCCGCGCTCACCCGCCGGGACTACGTGGACGGCAAGACCGCGCCGTTGGACTCCGCCACCAACATGCCCACCGGCAACACTCTGGCCAAGCGGCATAGCAACGGGTCGATCCGCGTATTCACCGGGACTGCAGCAGACGACGCGGCGAACAAGGGCTACGTGGACGCGCACAACGTGCTGTGGGAGGGCGCGTGGTACATGCACGACGGGCAGACCGTCCCGCTGTCGCAGAATGTCAACGCGCAAAAGACGGGAATCATCCTCGTTTGGTCGCACTACAGCGGTGGCGCGGCGCAGGGCTACAACTGGTCGTATGACTTCATCCCGAAGTGGCATGTGGCCAACGCCAACGGGCAAGGAATCCTGATTTCGATGGGGTCCAGCTCCAGCAACAACACCGTGGCTCCAATGATTTTCAAGTACATCTACGTCGCTAATTCGACCATAAGCGGCAACGCGGTAAACGACGACGGGCTCGCCGCCCAGCGCGTGCTCCGCGCAGTTATTGGTGTCTAAAGAAAGGAACAACCAGCAGTGTCGTACAAGACCGTTTCAACCATCCAGGGCGACCACGCCCTCTACCGGCGCATCACCGCCTGCGCGGCCACCGAAAACGTGCCGGAGCCCGAGCAGTGGGTATCCAGCAGCATGTGGAAGTTTGCCGCCCAGCCGGGCTGGGCTGCAGCGTGGGAGAGCGCCGTCGCAGCGAACGTGGAGGACATTGGCAACAACGAGGGCGTGATCACCGACTACGCGATCCTGTCCGCGCTGCAGGCCGTGAAGGCTGCCGCCTAGCCCTGACACGGGGCCCGTCCCACCCCGCGGGGGCTGGGGCGGGCACCCTGCGGGTATGGCTGTTACCCAAACCCCCCGGATGGGGCTGAAGAAGTACGGGGCGGGGAGTGATCCGCACCCGAACCGCACCGAGTTCAACCTCATGGTGGACATTCTGGAGAACAACACGGCGATGTTCGCGTTCGGCTCCACCATCAACCGGCCCACAGCCGGGAAGCAGGGGCGACTCTACTTCGACACCTCCGTGTCGCGCCTGTACTGGGATTCGGGCACGAGCTGGGAGGAAGTCACCACCAACGGCGGCGGCGGGGCGGGCAAGACAATCCTGACCTCCGGGGACGCCTCTGAGGGCACGTCCAGCCGCTCTGCACGTGCTGACCACACCCACGTCCTGCCGCTGGCCACCGCGGCTGCTGCGGGCGCCATGAGCGCCGCAGACAAGGCTCTGCTGGACGGCGCCGTTGCCACCGCGACCGCGAACACGCTGGCGAAGCGCAGCGCCTCCGGCACGCTGCAGGTTGTCACCGGCACCAGCGGGAACGACGCCGCGAACAAGACCTACGTGGACCAGCAGGTCGGCGGGCGCGCCCCGTCCAGCCACTCGCACTCGTGGGCCTCGATCACCGGCAAGCCGACCACCTTCGCCCCGTCCAGCCACTCGCACGACTGGAACAGCATCACCGGCAAGCCCTCCAGCTTCAACCCCTCCAGCCACAACCACACGGGGCTGGAAAACGGCTCGCATTACCTGCGGATCGACTCTGCGGGCCGCGTCTACGGCTCCGCGGTTTACGACCGGACGTACAACGACCTGCCCAACATGTTCATCACGTCCGCGGGCACACTGGGCCGGGCCACCAAAATCCCGTCCGAGCGCGGCCACACCCACTCGTGGTCCTCCATCACCGGCAAGCCCGCAGTGGACGAAGCCGACCAGGTGACCTCCAGCGCTTACGGCCGCAGCATCAACTCCGGCACCTACTACGCGATGTGGATGAACAGCAGCCGCTATATCGGCCGCAACACCTCCTCCATCCGCTTCAAGGAGAACGTTCGCGACTACCCGGCGGACCCGGACGCGGTGCTGGCGCTGCGTGCGGTCATCTACGACCGCAAACCGGACGAGGAAGGCAACCCGGGCAACACCAACGAGTTCGGTTTGATCGCGGAGGAAGTGCACGAGCACGTCCCCGAAATTGTGACCTACTTCGACGGCGAAATTGACTCGGTTCGCTACGACCTTCTGGCCGTGGCGCTGCTGCCCGTCCTCCAGCGCCAAGCAGAGCAGATCGCGCTCCTGCAGCAGCAGGTGAAAGCACTCCCGGCGACGGAGGGCAACTAGTGGAGCCGTTCGCAGTCCTCACGCTGATCGCCTCCGGTGTCTTTGGCACCGGCGGCGCAGCCGCCTTCTACAAGGCTCGCAAGGACTCGCAGGCGGTGGTTGCCAAGGCCAACGCAGACGTGGAGGCTGCCGTGACGACGGCAACCGTGGAGGCTCAGAAGGCTGCCACCGCGGACTGGGATGCCCTGAATAAGCACTGGGCAGCGGAGCTGGAGCGCCGCGACAAGCAGATGACCGAGGAGCGGCAGTCCTGGCAGAAGCAGATCAGTGACGCGCAGGTGGCCAACGCCAAGAACTTCCAGGCACTCGACTCCGAGGTGGTGCGGCTGCGGCACCGGCAGGAGGAGGACGCGCTGCACATTGACGATCTGGAGGAGCACATCTGGCTGCAGAAGCCCCCTCCTCCCCCGCGCCGAAAGCGGCTGCCGTTCCCCGGGGCTGCTGCCTCCGCCCTCCCACAAACGGAGCCTCCGGCGACCGAACCTGGGGCCTGAAACCCCCAACGAAAGGAGGGCCCAAAGTGGCCCACGCAAAGATTGAGGCGTTCATGCGCACGGCTGTCGGCCGCGGTATGAACCCGGACCGCGCCTACGACTACCAGTGCAAGGACCTTGCCGACCAGTACGGCATGGAAATTTTCGGCACCAAGCTGTTCGTGGCCATTGGCGCCGGTGATGCCAAGTTCGTGCTGGCCCGCGCCAACACCAAGTATTGGACCGTCATCAAGGACGACTTTGGCAACGCGAACCAGATTCCGCAGCGCGGTGACCTGATCGTGTGGGGCGGCAACGCCAACAACCCCTCCGGCCACGTCGCCCTCGTAGAGAAGGCTGACCAGTACGGCGTAGACGTGTTCCAGCAGGACGGGTTCAACCGCTTCACGCCCACCCACCGCGCCCGGTTGGGCTATGACAACAAGTACACCGGCCGCGTCATCGGCTGGCTGCGCCCGAAGCTTACCGTCACCGCGAAGGTGGCCGCGGTCGTCAAGCCGAAGAAAACCTACGTCCAGCTGCCCAAGACGGCAACCCGCTGGGGCATCTACCGCAAGGGCGTAGCCCCGGTGACCCGCAACATCTTCGCCTACCTGCGCCCCAAGAAGTTCGGCGGCATCGAGTACCAGGTCCAGAAGTGGATGGACAAGAACAAGACCGTCGCGCTCATCAAGACCCGCGATTACGGGCTGGTGCAAATCTACGTGGGCAAGGAAACCAAAGCCCGCATTGTGAAGAAGTAGGAGGCCAGCCATGGCAGAAGGAAACATCGTCGTCACCGGCGGGACCAGCAACGTGCTCACGCAGGCGGCGCCGCTGCCGGTGCAAGAGCAGGTGCTGCCCACCCAGTCCAGCAACCCGTGGCGGGCCACGCTGCGCACCGTCATCCAGTGGATCGTTGGCCTCGCGGCCATGGCTCCGGTGATCTACTCCGCGATCATGCAGGCGGACCCCGCGCAGGCCACCGGCGCTGCAGCCATCGCGCTCGGCATCACCGCCGCCATCACTCGTGTCATGGCGCTGCCGCAGGTGAACGCGGTGCTGGAGCTGATCGGGCTGGGAGCGCAGCCGTCCAACCCGCTGCGCTTTGACCCCGCGGAAGCTGACGCCGGAATTGAATGGGAGTCCGACGTGCCCGGGCTGGACGAGAACGCGCCTTCATCTGTAGCGGACGAGAGCTAACACCTAGCTCCGTCCCACCTATCAGCCATGCCCCCGAGCACACTGGGGGCATGGCTGATGGTGTTATTGCGATCCCGTTTCGCCTCACCCCGCAAGGTGAGGTGGCGACGGCCCCTCACGGCTCCCCGCAGGAGGTGGACGAGGCGATTGTGGCGCTGGCGCTGACCCGCGTGGGTGAGCGCCCCATGCAACCGTCCTACGGCACCCCCGACCCAGTGTTCACCGGCCTGTCGGCGGGCGACCTGCAGGTGGGGCTGGACGAGTTTGGGCCC
>NZ_JBLKRT010000048.1:0-17630 GCF_047607445.1 Arthrobacter sulfonylureivorans | reverse complement strand
CACGAAGAGGTCATCCGCGGCTTGGCCACCCGCGGCCGGGCACGGCTCTCCGGCAACTTCCGCGCAGCGGTCTTCGGCGCGAACGACGGCCTGGTCTCCAACCTGGCGCTGATCATGGGCATCGGTGCCACCGGCGTTTCAAGCGGGTTCATCCTGTTCAGCGGCTTCGCCGGCTTGCTGGCCGGCGCACTGTCCATGGGCGCG
The DNA here is from genome assembly GCF_047607445.1 of Arthrobacter sulfonylureivorans. Taxonomy (GTDB): domain Bacteria; phylum Actinomycetota; class Actinomycetes; order Actinomycetales; family Micrococcaceae; genus Crystallibacter; species Crystallibacter sulfonylureivorans_A. The sequence continues at coordinate 17,426 of NZ_JBLKRT010000048.1, read as the reverse complement.
GGTGAATACGTGTCCGTCCGTTCCCAGCGCGAATTGCTCTCGGCAACCCGGCCCACCCAGATCACGCTGCAGGCGGCACCCGATCTGGACCTGAACGCCAACGAACTGGTGTTGGTGTACCGTGCCCGCGGGATGACGGCGGAGGCAGCAGAGCACCGCGCCGCCGAACGAATGGGCTACCTGGACTGCGACTGTGATCCGAGCCTGTCCCTGCAACCGCCGGAAACCTACGCGAATGACTACCAGGAGATCGGCACCGGCTGGAATGCCGCGCTGTCCAGTTTCCTTTTCTTCTCCTCGGGGGCGCTGATCCCGATCCTGCCGTACATCTTCGGACTGCAGGGCACCACAGCCGTGGTGGTTGCACTGGTACTGGTTGGCCTGGCGCTGCTGGTGACCGGTGGAATCGTGGGACTCCTCTCCGGCGCTTCACCGTTCAAGCGCGCCCTGCGGCAGCTGGCGATCGGTTTCGGCGCGGCGCTGGCCACCTACCTGCTGGGATCGTTGTTCGGCACCGGCGCAGCCTGATCCCCCTCCCCCGGCGGGCCGGTTCACCTGCTGGCCATCTGGCGGACATCTACCGTTTGTCTCACGGCTTGGTTACTGTGGGGCAAGCGGGGCAACGATGCTCCCGCTGTCCGCCAGGCAAGGGGGACCATGAGTTGGCCGCCGACCGACGGCCCGGGCGATGCGTCGGGCCTTGGCCGGGCCACGCCCAGATCCCGGACCGGGCGGGTGCCGCAATGGGCCTTGGCCGAGTCCGGCAGCGGCCCGAATCCCGACGCCGGAGCCGAGCAGCAGGAAGTCTGGGTCAATCCAACCGCGCGGCCTGGCCCGGTTGCGTGGCAGCAGCCTGCCCGCCCGCTGGCTCCGGCCGGGCAGGCTTCACTCACCCGGCCGGGACCGAAGCCGCGGGGTGGCCCGTCGCCGCTCGGCAAGCTGGTCCTACTCGCTGCGGTAGCGGGACTTGTGACATGGGCGTTCGTTTGGTTGGCCCAACCGAAGTTCGCGGCGGCGGTGCCATCCAGCGGTGCGGCTCACGGTGTCCCGTTCGACGGCGGATCAACGGCTGAGGGCTTGGGCCACGGCGGGTTTCCGCCGTCGGGCGTCGATATCGCGGCGGCGCCGCTGGGCGCTCCTGCGCCGCTGTACGAGGAAAGCAATTCGTACCGCTTCCTTGCTTCGCCAACCGCGGCACAGGACTACATCGCCTACGATCCATGCCGCCCGATCCGGTATGTAGTCCGCACGGCGGCGTCCCCGGCGGGCAGCACGGAACTGATCCACCAAGCGGTGCAGCGCGTCTCCGATGCCACCGGCCTGCAGTTCATTTATGAAGGAACCACCACGGAGCAGCCCACCGAGAAGCGCCCGTCCTACCAACCGGACCGCTACGGCGAGCGCTGGGCTCCGGTGCTGATTGCTTGGTCCGATCCCGACCACAGCCCCGCCCTCGCCGGACCGACCATCGGCCTAGGTGGCAGCGGCTGGGCCTCGCGGGGCGGGGTTTCCGCCTACGTTTCCGGCCAGATCGAACTGGACACTCCGCAATTCCGCCAACTGCTCGGTGCGCCCGCGGGCAAGGACGCCGCCCGGGCCATCATCATGCACGAGCTGGGCCATCTGATCGGCCTGGACCACGTCGATGACCCCAACCAGCTAATGTACGCTCAGGCCTCGCACGACATTCTGGAATTTGCCGACGGCGATCTCTCGGGCCTGTCGTTGCTGGGCCAGGGCGAGTGCGTTCCCGAGTTGTAGGAGCTTCGAGCAGGCACCACCGCCAGAACGGCAGGACGCTGCTCCCGGCTTATCCATCGGGAAGAACGAGCGTGCGTGCCACCGCCTCCGGAGCGGCGGCGACACGCGGCAGGACGGATGCTAGCGGCGTCCGGCTTCGGATCCGCGCAGGTCCGTGTTCGCTGGATGGTTGCCCTCGGTCTCGGCGGTGATCATCACGTTCCCCTCCGAAATTGCCTCCGGCATGACATCGGGTTCCAGCGTGGTGGCCAGCGGCTTTTCCACCACGAACAGGCAGAGCACGGTGGCGGCCAGCGCCAGCGGGACCATATAGAGGAACAGCGGCATCAGGGCTTCGTTGTAGGACGCGACGATGACGTCATGCACAGGTGCCGGCAGGTGCTCCACCATGTCCGGGGTCAGCGAGTTGCCGCCGCCGGTGGCGGCGACCGCTGCGCTCGGCAGCCGGTCGGTCAGGAGGTCAACCAGGCGGTGGGCGAACAGACTGCCCACGACGGCCGAACCGAGCGTGGCGCCGATCTGGCGGAAGAAGTTGTTGGCCGCCGTCGCCGTGCCTACCTGCCGCAGCGGGAAGGAGTTCTGCACAATCAGCACTAGGATCTGCATGTTCAAGCCCAAGCCGAGACCGAGCAAGCCCAGATATACGCAGAGCACCCAGACGCCAGTATCCGCGTGCACAAAGCTCATCAGCAGCAAGGCGACGGCCACGATGGCGGAGCCCGCCACCGGCATCCACTTGTAGCGACCGGTCTTGGACACCAGGACGCCGGAGATCATTGATGATGCCAGCAGCGCAGCCATCATCGGAATCATCAGCAGGCCAGCCGCGGTCGCTGATACCCCGGTTGCCATCTGGAAGTAGGTGGGCATGTAGCCGAGCGCGCCGAACATGGCCACGGAGACAAACAGGCCCGCGATAGTGGTCATGATGAAATTGCGGTCGCGGAACATGGACATCGGGATGATGGGCTCGGAGGTTTTCCGCTCCACCAGCACAAACCCGACGGCGGCCAGCACGGTTCCGGCGATCAGCCCGATGATCATCGGATCCGACCAGGCGTAGGTACTGCCGCCCCAACTGCTGACCAGGACCAGTCCGGTAGTGGCAGCTGCCATCAGCAGCATGCCCCAGAAATCCAGCTTTGGGCGCGCCGTGACCGGCCGCGACTTGAGGAAGAACAGCGCGCCCACCAGTGCCAAGGCGCCCACGGGCAGATTGATCCAGAAAGCCCAACGCCAGCCCGGCCCCTCGGTGAACCAGCCACCCAGCAACGGGCCCACCACGGAGGAAAAAGCGAAGACGCCACCCATCGCACCCATGTATTTGCCGCGTTCCCGCGCCGGAACCACGTCCGCGATGATGGCCTGCGACAGGATCATCAGCCCGCCGCCGCCAAGGCCCTGCACGACGCGGGACACAATCAGCCAGCCCATGTCCGGTGCCAGGGCACCAATCACCGAACCGATCAAGAACACGATGATGGCGCCGACCAGCAGATACTTGCGCCCGATTTGGTCACCCAACTTGCCGTAGATGGGCATCATGATGGTGGCAGCCAGAATGTAGGCGGTGATCACCCAGAGCATCAGGTTGGCGCCGTTCAGTTCACCCACAATGGTGGGCAAGGCGGTTGCCAGGATGGTCTGGTTCAGGGCGGCCAGCAACATGGCCATCATCAGCGCGACGAACACCAGCAGCAGGTTGCCATGGCTGTGGCCATGCTGACCCGGCTGGGACGGTGCGGATGCCGCGGGTCGCTGTTGCGCCTGCAGGCTCTCTTTCTTCATTCGGATTCCTTCAGGACTGCACGCAGCAGGGTCAAGCTATGCTCGAGCGCCTCGGTCTGCGATTCCAGGGTGGGTTGGGACATGGTTTTTTGCATAGCAAAGCGAAGTGCAGTGCCCGCCGTCATCACGAGCAGGCGGGCGGTGTCTTCGGCGGTGTACTGCCCGCCGACAGGGTGCGCGGCCAGAATCCGCTCAGCGTCGGCTAGCCGGTCCGAACCGGCGAGCAGTTCAGAGACTGCCGTGGTGACCAACTGCTCCACTTTGACCACGTACTGGACGCGGCGGTGCAGCAGGTGCGGGTACTTGTGCAGGATTTGGTGGCGGATCGCGTCGTCGCCGCCTTGGATGGACCGGGTCACCGCCAGCATCAGCTTGCCTACTTCATCCAGCAGGTTCGCGTGGACGTCGAATGCCTCAAGCATCGCATCGTCCAGCACCGGCTCCTGAAGGCCGAGCACTGCATCTTCCTTGCAAGGGAAGTAGTTGAAAAATGTGCGCGGGGAAACCCCCGCGGCGCCGGCGACCCCATCAACCGTGACGCTTTCAATGCCGTCTTCCAGCGCGACCTCGGCCGCGGCCTCATGCAGTGCGGCCCAGCACTCAGCGCGCTTACGCTCGCGCAGGGAACTTAGTTGACTCACCGAACCAGTGTGCCAGCGTGCAAATACATTCACAAGTGCAAACTTGCACTCCTGCAAAAACTTAGACCAACATCACACCCGCTGAAGCCGGTGGAGAGATAACGCGGAGCCGATCAACGGGGTGGTCAGAGTGCACAAGGCGGAATCACAGTGCGAGGAACAAACGGCGTGCCTCACGAGAGACGAAAGTGTTTCAGGGGATGGGCAGGTTCCATAAGCGCGCATCGCCGAATCAAGAACCAGCGTGCCTCAGAGGGTTGGGTGGCTTTCATAAGCATGCATCGCCGAGCGAGGAACGAGCGAGGAAGGTCAGGGCGGCAGGGTCTCTGCGCGGCGACGGAGTCGACACGAAAGGGCCCGCCCTGACCGCTAAGTGCGTTGAAAGCTACCCAACCCAACCACGACTACCGCAACACAACCGTCCGGTTCCCGTGCAAAATCACTCGTCCCTCACAGTGCCACTTGACCGCATTCGTCAGCGCCTTGCACTCCGTGTCCCGGCCCGCAGCCACCAAATCCTCAGGCCCGAACGTGTGGTCGACCTCCACCGTCTGCTGGGCGATGATCGGGCCCTCGTCGAGCTCGGCGTTGACGTAGTGGGCGGTGGCGCCGACGGTTTTGACGCCCTTTTCATACGCCTGGTGGTAGGGTTTGGCGCCCTTGAAGCTCGGCAGGAACGAATGGTGGATGTTGATGGTGCGTCCGGTCAGTTCCCGGCTGAGGTGGTCGCTGAGCACCTGCATGTAGCGTGCCAGCACCACCAGCTCCACATCGTGCGCCTCGATCAGCTTCAGCAGTTCGGCTTCGGCGGCAGGTTTTGTTTCCGGTGTGACCGGCACATGGTGGTAAGGAATGTTGTGCCACTCCACCAGTCCCCTGTGGTCCAAGTGGTTGGAGACGACGGCCACGATCTCCACCGGCAGCTCCCCCATCCGCGAGCGGAAGAGCAGATCGTTCAGGCAGTGCCCAAACTTGGACACCATCACCAGCACCCGCCGCTTACGGCCCTTCGGCTCCAGCTGCCAGGCCATCCCGTACTGCTCGGCGAGCGGCGCGAATGCTTCGCGCAACTCGTCGGTGGAGGTGCTGCCGTTCTGTCCGGCGAAGTCCGTGCGCATGAAGAAGTGCCCGGCCCGCCGGTCGTCGAACTGATTGAGCTCTTGGATGGTTTGTCCGTGCTCCACCAAGAAGCCGGAGACGGCATGCACTAAGCCCAGCCGCTCCGGGCAGTCAAGTGTCAGGATGTGCTCATTGTGGTTCGGCATGATGTTCCTGTTCTCGTTCAGCATTCGACGACGTTCACGGCCAGTCCGCCGCGGGACGTCTCCTTGTACTTGGCCTTCATGTCCGCCCCGGTATCGCGCATGGTTTTGATCGCCATGTCCAACGACACCCGATGGTCGCCGTCGCCGGCCAGCGCCAACCGCGCAGCATTGATGGCCTTCACACTGGCGATTGCGTTTCGTTCGATGCACGGAATCTGCACCAGCCCGCCCACCGGATCGCAGGTGAGGCCCAGATTGTGCTCGATGCCCACCTCGGCGGCATTCTCCACCTGTTCCGGGGTCCCGCCCAGCACTGCACAGAGTGCACCTGCGGCCATTGAGCAGGCCGAACCGACCTCACCCTGGCAGCCGACCTCGGCCCCGGAAATCGAGGCGTTGGTCTTGAACAGGATGCCGATGGCGGCCGCAGTGAGCAGGAAGTCCACCACTGCGTCGTCGTCGGCGCCGGGCACGAACCGGGTGAAGTAGTGCAGCACCGCGGGCAGGATCCCGGCCGCGCCGTTGGTGGGCGCGGTGACAATGCGGCCACCGGAGGCGTTCTCCTCGTTGACCGCCAGCGCGTACAGGTTCACCCATTCCATTGCCCACAGCGGGTCCGCGTCCGGTGTGCCCTCTGCGACGCGGGCTGCCTCGGCGGCACGCAGCCTTCGCCGCAGTCCCGGAGCGCGACGGCGGACCAGCAGCGAGCCGGGCAGCCTCTCCTCAGTGCGGGTGCAGCCGTTTTCGACGCATTCCTGCATCACGGCCCAGATCCGCAGGAGCGCGGCCCGAAGCTCAGGCTCGCTCCGCCAGCTGAGCTCGTTGGCCAGCATCACCCCGGCGATGGACGTCCCGGCCTCGCGGCAGCGAGCCAAAAGTTCGGCGCCGCTGGTGAACGGATAAGGGATCCGTCCGCCGACCGCACCAAAATCAGTATCGGCGTCGTCGGTCGCGTCTGCAGCGGCCGCCCCGCCGGCTGCCTGGGCCTCGTCCGTGGCCGCTCGTTCGGCCTCCGCGGCCGGCACCACAAACCCGCCGCCCACCGAATAATAGGAGGATTCACGCAGCGGCGAGCCATCGGCGTCGTACGCGGTGAAGGTCATCCCATTCGGGTGGGCGGGCAGCGAGCGTCGGCGGTGCAGCACCACGTCCGCCGCCCGGTCGAACTCCACCGGCTGCGTGCCGGCCAACTGGAGTTTCCGGCCGGCGGCAGCTTCTTCCACTTGGGCGTCCGCAGCGTCCGGGTCCACGGATTCCGGGTCCTCGCCTTGCAGGCCCAAGATCACGGCCTTGTCCGATCCGTGGCCGATGCCGGTGGCACCGAGCGAGCCGAACAGCTCCGCCTTGACCCGGGCCACCGACTCCAGCAGCCCGTCATCGGCCAGCGACTCGGCGAACTGCCGGGCGGCCCGCATCGGACCCACCGTGTGCGACGACGACGGTCCGATGCCGATCGAGAACAGGTCCAGCGCGCTCAGTGCCATCTCAATCGACCTCGGGCGCAGCGAACTCCGTCATCGCGTCCAGCAGCCAGCGGGCGGTGAAGTCGGCGAACGATGCCCGCGGCATGATCCGGTAGACCGGGCCGCCGTGGCTCTCGGCGGTCTGCCAGAGCAGCACCGGCACCGTGGCCAGCTGCGTGCTGATCGCCGTGCCGGGACCAAAAACCCGGGGATGCAGGTCCGCATGGCAGCCCTTTTCCAGCACCCGTCGGGCCGACGGGCCGGATAGCTCCAGCGTGGTGCGGTTGGCCGAGAGGTCGACGACGGCACCCGGCTCACCGCCGAGCGCGGCCGTCAGATCCGCGGCCAGTGCCGAGCCCTCCGGCGCGACCAGCAGGTACTCGTCCGGCCCCAGCCAGAGCACCGCCGTGCCGTCCGGATCTCCGGTGACTTGGCCGACCTTGCCCGGCAACGGCGCTCCGGCGGCCGCTTCCAGGGCGGCGGCCGCAGCCGAGCCGGGCTCAGCGCGCAGGCCGACCATGGTCAGGAACGGCACTTCGCGCAGCGCCACGCCGCGCTCCCCCGCCACTTCGCCGCCTCGGATGGCTTCGGCCAGATGGGCTAGCGGGCTCCGCCGCAGGTGGACCGGCTCCCCCGTCCGCATCGACTTGTGTTCGGACTGTTCCATCAGCTGCTCAGCCATCTCGGCGGCTTCCTTCCGGGTCGAAGAGTACGGTGTCTGCCACGGTGACCTCCACCAGCTTGCCGTCCAGCGGAGCCAGCAGGGTCTCGCCGATACGGTCACGGCCGTTCTTGATCAGCGCCAGGCCGAAGGTGCGGCCCAGGGCGGCGCTGCGGTAGCTGGAGGTTACATGGCCCTCCATCGGCACCGGCGCCTCGGCTGGGGCGATCCGGGTGCCTTGCTTGACCAACTGCGAGCCTTCCGGCAGCAGCACGTTCTGGTCCACCGGGAGCACGCCGACCAGTTGCTTGCGGTCGGTGCGCAGGTTGTCGGCCCGGCTGTAGGAACGGTTGCCCACAAAGTCCTTGGCTTTGGAGACGATCCATTCCATCCCGGCGTCCTGCGGGGTCACGGTGCCGTCGGTGTCCTGGCCCACGATGATGAAGCCCTTTTCGGCGCGCAGCACGTGCATGGTTTCGGTGCCGTAGGGGGTGATGCCAAACTCGGCACCGGCCTCAGCTACTGCTTCCCAAACGGTCCAGCCGTACCAGGCATCCACGTTGATCTCGAAGGCGAGTTCGCCGGAGAACGAGATCCGGCAGATCCGTGCCGGGATTCCGTTGGCCAGCGTGACGTCGCGGAAGTCCATGAACGCGAAGGCCTCGTTGGAGACATCCAACTCGGGAGCCAGTTTCGCCACGACCGCCCGCGACTTCGGCCCGACCACGGCTACCGTGGCGAACTGCTCGGTGACTGAGGTGCAGACCACGTCCAGTTCCGGCCACTCGGTCTGCAGCCATTCTTCGAACCAGTCCAGTACCTTGGCCGCGCCGCTGGTGGTGGTGGTCAGCAGGAACCGGTCCTCGGCCAGGCGCATCACCGTGCCGTCGTCGAAGATCATCCCGTCCGGGGTGCACATCACGCCGTAGCGGCATTTGCCCACCTTCAACTTGGTGTAGCCGTTGGTGTATATGCGGTTCAGGAATTCGGCCGCATCCTTGCCGCGGACCTCGATCTTGCCCAGCGTGGTGGCGTCCATGAAACCCACCGAGGAGCGCACCGCTGCACATTCGCGCAGCACGGCGGTCTCCATGTCCTCGCCGGCCTTCGGGAAGAACCAGGGCCGCTTCCACTGGCCCACGTCCTCGAACTCCGCTCCGCTGGCCACGTGCCACTCGTGCATCGGGGTCAGCCGGGCCGGGTCGAACAGTTCACCGCGCTTGCGGCCGGCGAGCGCGGCGAAGGCCACCGGGGTGTAGGGCGCGCGGTAGGTGGTGGTGCCGATCGAGCCGATATCTCCGCTCTTGAGCGCATGCCCGATCACGCCGATCACGTTCACGCCGGAGGTCTTGCCCTGTTCGTCGCCGGTGGAGATGGAGGTGTAGCGCTTGACGTGCTCCACGCTGCGCATGCCGGCGCCGGTGGCCCGCAGCACGTCGGCCACGGTCTGGTCCCGGTGCAGGTCCACGAAATGGCTGCGCCAGTCCGGTTCGGCAGCGTCTTCCACCACGGCGGGCACCAGCCACAGCTGGCGGAATTCACCTGCTGCGGCCTTCCGGTCTTCCGCAGAGAGAACGACGTCGGTGCCCGGCTCAGCGTGAGGCGTCGCCTCGGCCCCGTGTGCCGGGAAGCCGGCAGCTTGCGTGGCGGCACGGCCCGCGGCCGCACCTTCCAGCACGCAGTGCTTGGTGTCAAAGGTGCCGTTCAGCGCACCGGCCACTTGCTGGCCTGCCACCGGAGCCACCGGCACAAACGCCGCAAGACTTTCGTCCCAGCGGGACTTGCCCTGGCGCTGGCTGTGCAGGTGGATGGTCGGAGTCCAGCCGCCGGAGACCGCCAACAGATCAGATTCGATCCGACGGGTAGCGCCGACGGGGGCACCGCCGTCGTCAATTGCGCTGATGGTGACCGCGGAGATCCGGCCGCCGTCACCGGCGCCCTCGGTGTCCACCACGGCGGAACCGGTGATCACCTCGACGCCGGACTCGCGGGCCGCCGCCGCCTTGGCGGACAGCTCGGCGCGGGCATCCACCACGGCGGAGACCGTGACGCCCGCGGCCTGCAGGTCCGCTACGACGTCGTAGACACTGTCGTTCGTGGTGAAGAAGACCGCTGCGCGGCCCGGGGCCACGGCGAAGCGGTTGACGTAGCTGCGTACCGCGCCGGCCAGCATGATGCCGGGCCGGTCGTTGTTGGCGAAGGTGAGCGGCCGCTCCAGGGCACCCGGCGCGAGTACGATCTGCTGCGCCCGTATGTGCCAGAGCCTGCTGCGAGAAACTCCTTCCGGAGCGTCGGCCAGATGGTCGGTGCGGCGCTGGCTGGCCAGCAGGTAGTTGGAGTCGTAGCTGCCGAACGCCACGGTCCGGCGCAACAGGGTGCAGTCCTCGGCCGCGGCGAGCTCGGCGAGCACGTCCGCGGTCCACTCTGCTGCCGGCTTGTCCTCGATCAGCTGGCCGGGTGCGGACAGCAGCGAGCCGCCGAATTCGGTGTCCTGCTCAATCAGGATCACCCGGCCGCCGCCGCGGACGGCTTCACGGGCGGCCGCCAGACCAGCCGGGCCGGAGCCGACGATCACCACGTCCGCGTGGACGTATTTCTTGTCGTAGCGGGCGGTGTCGTCGCGCGGATCCAGCGTGCCCAGCCCGGAGAGGTAGCGGGCCTGCAGTCCGTCACGCAGTTCCACGGTGGTGGCGGTCAGCATGGACTCGTCCACCGGGTTGGCCGGGCCGGAAGCGGACACATGGATCAGCGCGTTGGCCTCTTCCACGCCGGCACTCATGATGCCGCGCGGGCGATCCAGGTACATGGAGTTCCCGCAGCGGACCACGCCGTTGGCCAGCAACGCGCTGGCCACGGTGTCGCCGCGGTAGCCGGTGTAGGCAGTGCCGTCCACCGTGAAGCTCAGTTCGGCGCTGCGGTCCACGCGGCCGCCGTCGGCCAGGCGATGGGTCTGGGTGTTGCTCACTTCGCGGCTCCTTCCGGTGCGGTTGCGGTTGCCGGTGCGGTTGCGGGTTCTGGGGCGGCCGTTGCCGGGGCGGCGAGCGCGGCCAGGTCAGGCTGTGGTTCGCCGGTCTTGTACACGGCCTTGATTTCGTAGCTGACGGTGTCGCGGACGGCGTTGAACCAGCGCCGGCAACCGCCGGAGTGGGACCACCGCTCGGCGAAGAGGCCCTTGCGGTTCTCCCGGTAGAACAGGTACTGAGCCCATTCCCGGTCGCTCAGCGCGTGCGGGTCGGCGGGGTAGGCCACATGCGCCTGGCCGCCGTAGTGGTATTCGGTTTCATCGCGTGGCCCGCAGTAGGGGCATTCGATCAGGATCATCGAGGAAGTCCTTCCTAGTGGGCCACGGCAGCGGCGCCGTGCTCGTCGATCAGGTGGCCGGTTTCGAAGCGTTCGAGCGCGAACGGTGCGTTCAGCGGATGTGCTTCTCCGGTGGCGATGGTGTGGGCGAAGGTGTAGCCCGCGCCCGGGGTGCCCTTGAAGCCGCCGGTGCCCCAGCCGCAGTTCACGAACATGCCGTCCACCGGCGTCGGACCGATGATCGGCGAGGCATCCAGCGTGGTGTCCACGATGCCGCCCCAGGTCCGCAGCAGGTGTGCGCGGGCAAAGATCGGGAACAGCTCGACGGCCGCGGCCATCTGTTCTTCGATGACGTGGAAGGCGCCACGCTGGCCGTACCCGTTGTAGCTGTCGATGCCCGCGCCCATCACCAGTTCGCCCTTGTGCGCCTGCGAGACGTAGACGTGGACATGGTTGGACATCACCACGGTGGGGTGCACCGGCTCGAACAACTCGGAGACCAGGGCCTGCAGCGGATGCGACTGGATCGGCAGCCGGAAACCGGCCAGTTCCGCCAGCACCGAACTGTGCCCCGCGGCGGCGAGCCCCACCTTGTCGGTGAGGATGCGGCCGCGCGTGGTTTCGACGCCGGTCACGCGGTCGCCGTCCTTGAGGAAACCGGTGACCTCGCAGTTCTGGATGATGTCCACGCCCATCTCGTCGCACTTGCGGGCGAAGGCCCAGGCCACATGGTCGTGCTTGGCGATGCCGGCACGCGGCTGGTAGGTGGCGCCCATCACCGGGTAGCGGATGTTATCGCCGATGTTGACGATCGGGCAGACTTCCTTGACCTGCTCGGGGGTCAGCCATTCGGCGTCCACGCCGTTGAGCTTGTTGGCCTCCACCCGGCGGACGGATTCGCGGACGTCACCCAGCGTGTGCGCCAGGTTGAGCACGCCGCGCTGGCTAAACAGGAAGTCGTACTCCAGCTCCTCCGGCAGCTGTTCCCACAGCTTCAGCGAGTGCTCGTAGATGGCCGCGGACTCATCCCACAAATAGTTGGAGCGGATGATCGTGGTGTTCCGGGCCATGTTGCCGCCGGCCAGCCAGCCGCGTTCCAAGATCGCGATGTTGGTCATGCCGTGGTTCTTGGCCAGGAAGTAGGCCGTGGCCAGTCCGTGGCCGCCGCCGCCAACAATGACGGCGTCGTAGGAGGATTTCGGCTCCGGATTCCGCCAGAGGAAATCCGGGTGCTCGGGCAGCAGGTCGGCCATTATGCGGCTCCGTTCGGCTTGGCGTTCAGGTTGGGGTACAGCGGGAACTTCTCCGCCAGCACGGTGACACGGCTGCGCAGTTCGGCCAGCAGATCAGCGGCGGGTTCGCGGGTCAGCGCGGCGGCGATGATGTCGGCCACCTCGGTGAATTCGGCGGCACCGAAGCCACGGGTGGCCAGCGCCGGGGTGCCAATCCGCAGACCCGAGGAGACCATCGGCGGGCGCGGGTCGAAGGGTACGGCGTTGCGGTTTACCGTGATGCCGATGGAGTGCAGCCGGTCCTCGGCCTGCTGGCCGTCCAGGTCGGAGTGGCGCAGGTCCACCAGGACCAAGTGCACGTCGGTGCCGCCGCTGACCAGGCTGATGCCGGCGGCGGCCACGTCGTCAGCCAGCAGACGCTGGGCCAGCAGCTGCGAGCCTTCGAGCGTGCGGCGCTGCCGGTCGGCGAACTCGTCGGAGGCGGCGAACTTGAAGGCGACGGCCTTGGCCGCCACCACGTGCTCCAGCGGGCCGCCCTGCTGGCCGGGGAACACCGCGGAGTTGATCTTCTTTGCCAGCTCCTGCTTCGAGAGGATGACTCCCCCGCGCGGGCCGCCCAACGTCTTGTGCGTTGTGGTGGTGACGACATCGGCGTAGGGCACCGGGTTCGGGTGCAGTCCGGCGGCGACGAGCCCGGCGAAGTGCGCCATGTCCACCATCAGGTAGGCGCCGACCTTGTCCGCGATGCGACGGAAGGCGGCGAAATCGAGCTGCCGGGTGTAGGCGGACCAGCCGGCCACGATCAGCTTCGGTTCGTTTTCGACGGCGAGCCGCTCCACCTCTGCCATGTCGATCTGGTGGTCGGCCTCGGAGACTCCGTAGGAGACCACGTTGTAGAGCTTGCCGGAGAAGTTGATCTTCATCCCGTGGGTCAGGTGGCCGCCGTGCGCCAGGTCCAGGCCCAGGATGGTGTCGCCGGGCGTGAGCAGTGCGAACATGGCGGCCGCGTTGGCCTGGGCACCGGAGTGCGGCTGTACGTTGGCAGCCTCGGCACCGAAGAGTTCCTTCACCCGGTCGATGGCCAACTGCTCGACGACGTCTACGTGTTCGCAGCCGCCGTAGTAGCGACGGCCCGGATAGCCCTCGGCGTACTTGTTGGTCAGCACCGATCCTTGGGCTTCCATCACGGCCTGGGGCGCGAAGTTCTCCGACGCGATCATCTCCAGGGTGGACTGCTGGCGCTCCAGCTCGCGGCCAATGGCTGCGGCGACCTCCGGGTCCGCGGCTGCCAAAGTGGCGGAAAGGGTGTTCACCATCTGATAACTCCTTTGAAGAAACTGCTCGATCACAACTAATGTGTGACTGATATATCAGAACTGGTTGCAATAGTATGATGGACATCACAGCGAGTCAAGACTTTGATTCCAACCGTCATACACCGCACCGGCTGCACCATCAACGGCCAACTAACCAGCAAGGAGCACCATGAGCATCACCGCCGAAACCGATGCCGGCACCGAGTCCCTGTCGCTGGCGGAACAGGCCTACCGGGCCCTGCGGGACAAGCTGATCATGCTGGACATCCGGCCGGGCGCCCCGATCAACGACGGTATGCTGGCGGCGCAGCTCGGCTTCGGCCGCACTCCTGTGCGTGAAGCCCTGAAGAAACTGGAGATCGACCACTTGGTCATCTCCTATCCGCGCCGCGGCACCTTCGCCACGATCGTGGACATCACCGAACTGGCCGCGGTATCCGAACTGCGCCGCGTCTTGGAACCCCTCGCCGCCCGCAAGGCCGCGGAGTCCGCTGGTGAAGGCATGCGTGCGGAACTCTCGGAGCTGGCCCGGGACATCGAGAAGCTCGACGACGACCGGCCGGAAAAGCACGACTTGATGCGCTACGACCTCAGCGTGCACCGGGCCATCTACCGGGCCGCCGGCAACCCGCACCTGGAGGACACGCTGATCCGGCTGGACAACCTGGCCACGCGGATCTGGTGCCTGGTGCTGGACAAGGTGCCCTCCGTCGCCGGTCACATCACCGAGCACGTGCAACTGCTGGACTCAATCGTCGACGGCGATGCAGACCGCGCTGCCGAACTCGCCCTGGAACACATCGCCGGTTTCGAAAAAACCATCCGCGCCGTCTTGTAGCCGGCGCCGGGCTCGCTCGCGGGCTGGAGACGGCCTTCTTGACTGTGATGGCTATCACTGTATGCTGTGCTGCAACTGTGTTGCCGTAAATGCAACAACGCCTGTGGCACAGCCATACCCACCTGTTAGAGCCCATCTCAGCCGACCAACCCTGGTCGCCCACTGAAAGAGACGCTGGCATGTCCGTTCATGAGCAAGAAAAATCCAAAGGCGCCATTCCCCGTCGTCCTACCCGTGAAGACAGCGAAGTCGTCACGGTTGACCAGGCCGAGGCCCAAGCCGCCGACGGGAACCCACAAGAAAAGCCGCGCAAGGTCGAACTCCCCCGCTTTCGGGGGCGGCTGATCCCACCGCTAGACCGGGCGATCATCAAAATCCTGCCGCCCGTGCTGATCCTCGCCCTGATCATCGCTGTCACAGTGAATCCGAGCGGTGCGGCCGAGGTGATCAACCAGCTTCGAACCTTTGTTACTTCCGGATTCACCTGGCTCTTCATCCTTTATTCACTCATCGCCGTGGCTGTCTGTGTATGGCTATCCGTCAGCCGCGTCGGCAAGATCCGGCTCGGCGGCCCGAAGGCGAAGCCGGAGCACAGCAATTTCGCGTGGTACTCCATGCTCTTTGCCTGTGGCCAGGGCATCGGGCTCATCTTCTGGTCTGTGGCTCAGCCGATCATGATGCGCGAAGAAAGCCCTGTTGTTCCTGCCGCGGGCGGCGAAGGCGGCATGGTCTGGACGTACTTCCACTGGGGGCTCACCGCCTGGGCCATGTATTGCGTCGTCGCCGTCTGCCTGGCTTACTCGCATCACAACCTTGGCAAGACGCTGACCTTCCGTGAGGCGACGGTGGACATTCTGCCCAAGAAGGCGCAGCGCAGCGCCGGGGTAGTCGTTGAGCTGCTCGCCATCATGGCCACCGTGCTCGGCTTGGCGACCTCTTTCGGGTTCGCTGCCCTTCAGTTCACCTCCGGGCTGGCATCCTTCACCGGGCTGACCACCGGACCGGCTCTGTGGATCGCCGTCATCGTCGCGCTGGGCGGCCTGACCGCAGTCTCGGCTTTCCTCGGCGTCAACAAGGGCATGAAACGCATCAGCGAAACCAACTCCATCCTGAGCATTGTGCTGATGGTCGGTGTCTTCATCTTCGGCCCCACCGTGTTCATCATTTCGAACATGTCCCAGACTTTCGGTTCGTTCTTCTACAACTTCCTGCCGATGAGCTTCTGGACTGATGCGCCGACTTCGGCCGCCCCCTTGGAATCTTGGCAGGACAGCTGGAACGGCTGGTGGACGGTCTTTATCTGGTGTTGGGTCATCGCCTTCTCGCCGTTCGTCGCGGGATTCATCGCCCGTATTTCCCGGGGCCGCACGATTCGCGAATTTGTCATCGGCGTCACCGTCATCCCCTCACTCATCGTGATGGTCTGGGTCGGCATTCTCGGCTCGGCTGCGATCCACTATGACAACGAGTCCGAAGGCTCAATTTCGGCTGACGTCGCCGCGGACACCTCCAGTGGCTTGTTCTCCATGCTCAATGGGGTGCCTTTCATCGGCGGCCTCCTCCTGGTGGTCGCCACCATTCTGGTAGCGACCTACTACATCACCAGCCTCGATTCCGGGGCCTATGCCCTGGCGGAGTTCGTTTCGGCACCGAAAAAGTCAGGACCCTGGTTCCGGGTGGTTTTGGTCGCCAGCATCGCCTCGGTGGCGCTGATCTTGCTGTCCCTTGGTGGCACCGCCGTCGTCGACACAGTCCAAACCGGCACGATCATCGGCGGCTTCCCCTTCGCCTTCGTCATTCTCCTCATGATCGCCAACCTCATCCGGCGGCTGAGACTTCGGAATAAAGAAGTGAAACGCCTGGAGAAAGACATTAACGACCCGAACCATCGCCTCGAAGACGACTTCGTCGACGCGGATGGCCTACCCACGCGGCAGATCGACTAGCACCGCCGCCGTTCATGACGAGACGCGGCCCCCAAGGCCGCGCCTCGTTCGCACACCTTCAAGGAGGCATGAATTGAACCCTCAGCCACGGGCGGCCATAAATCCGCCCAGCGTCCACTTGTCCGAAATCGACGCTCACACCTTTGCGGCATGGCTCGATGCCGGCACCAATGGCGTAGTCCTTGTCCCCGTCGGAGCGTTGGAGCAGCATGGCCCCCATCTGCCCTTGGGCACGGACGCGTTACTGTCGACGTCTATCGCTGCCGCCGTTGCGGAAACAACCGGCGCACTGGTCGCACAACCCGTCACGTACGGCTACAAGTCGCAGCAAAAGTCCGGGGGCGGAAATCATCTGCCCGGCACCACAAGCCTTGACGCCGCCACGCTGATCGGGCTGACCCGATGCCTAACCACTTCGCTCTTCACGCAAGGGGCACGCCACGTCGTCTTCATTAATGGCCACTTCGAGAACTATCAGTTCCTGTACGAAGGGATCGATCTCGCATTGAACGACCTGGGCATCAGTTCCGGGGATGACCGAAGCGTTCTCCTGTTGTCCTACTGGGACTATGTTGCGAGCGAAACACTGGAAACGGTCTACCCGGAGGGATTCCCGGGCTGGGAGATCGAGCACGGCGGGGTGTTGGAAACCTCGCTGATGCTCCACTTGCAACCAGAGTTGGTGGATCTGGACCGAAGCGTAGACCATCCACCCGCCGCCCTGCCGAAGTTCGACCGTCTGCCGGTGATCCCGTCGCGGACCCCCGCGACCGGGTGCCTGTCCTCCCCCGCGGGCTCCGACGCAGACAAAGGCAAGCTCCTCTTCGACCAGGTCGTGGACACACTCGCCCAGGACATCGCCCGCGAGCTCAGGCTGAAGCGCTAAACGGCAGCTCGCAGTTCGCGCCGTGACCAGCCCTTGACGTGGGCCGCGTCACACGAGATAGTGAATGCAACAGCGTTGCACTCACTGCAACAATGCTTTCCCAGTCCTCCGTCATCACGAGCCGGTACGGAGGGCCCAGTTTTTTCCAGGCCTTGCCCTCGTCCCAGAAGGAGTCAAATATGTCCATCGCGGCTTCCACCCCGAATTCAGTTTCCGAACTTGAGCGTCTGAAGGTCCTGCACAACGGTGAAAAGCAGCAGCTGACCTTCTCCGATGCAGAGTTCGAACGCCGCCTGACCGGGCTGCGCGCCATCATGGCCGCCAAGGAG
>NZ_JBLKRT010000047.1:0-19231 GCF_047607445.1 Arthrobacter sulfonylureivorans | reverse complement strand
AAACCGCACCAGCCAGACTAGGCTTGGCGTATGGACACGTCTTTGTTTTCCCACGCGCCGCGGGAACCTGAACCAGCCGAGAGTGCGGAACCGGTGCACTGCCGCGTCACGGTCGCGCGGGACAGCAGGGAGGCTTTTGAGGGGTTCACCGACCTCATTCACCTGTGGTGGCCCGTGGAGAGCCGCAGCGTGGCCGGCGAAGGCAGCCACGTGGAGTTTGAAGACAACGTCATCACCGAAACAAGCATTCAGGATGAGGTCCTTGTCTGGGGCGAAATCCTGGACTGGGTACCCGACAGCCACCTGCGCTTGACCTGGCACCCGGGCACGAGTCCTGCGGCTTCGGGCGAACTGCGCATCGACTTTGCCGAAGCCACGCCTGGCCGCACGGAGATACATTTGGCGCACTCGGGCTGGGAAAACATGCCCGACGGCCAACAGCAGCGGGCCGCCTATGCCGCGGGGTGGCCCGAAGTGCTCGCCCGCTATGTCCGGTTCATGGGCGGCCCAGCATGATCCGGGTGCGTGTCCCCGGGAAGACGGCGGTTCCGCTGAACTGACCCGGCCACAGCCTGAACGACTGCAGGCAAGAGGCCATAGTGCCTGGCGGTTCTGACCGGCAGGCGATCATCACCGAACTACTACTGGAGGTCTTGAGACCGTGACCGATTCCTTCCTTGCTGGACTGGTGCGTTCGCTTCCGGCCGGCATTGTCAGCACCGACCCGGCTGATCTGGCCGCCAGCGCCGTCGATCAAGGGCCGGTACTGGACCATCGGCTGCCCATCGCCGTCGTCCGAGCGCAGAGGGTGGAGGACGTGCAGGCTGTGATGAGGGCAGCCCACGCGGCCGGAGTGCCGGTGGTCTGCCGCGGCGCCGGCACTGGCGTATCCGGTGGCGCGCACGCCACGGAAGGCTGCCTGGTGCTCAACCTGCTTGGCATGGACCGAATCCTCGAGATCCATCCCGAGGACGAAATTGCCCGGGTGGAACCCGGCGTGGTCAACTCGGACCTGAACGCTGCAGTGGCTGAGTACGGACTGATGTACGCACCGGACCCGGCCAGCTACCGCCTCTCGACGATTGGCGGAAACATCGCCACCAACGCTGGTGGTCTGCGCTGCGCAAAGTATGGCGTGACCCGCGAATCCGTGCTGGCACTCGACGTGGTGCTGGCCGATGGAACCCTGATCCATACCGGCCACAGGACCTTCAAGGGCGTTGCCGGCTATGATCTGACCGGGCTGTTCGTGGGCTCTGAGGGCACCCTGGGCGTGGTGGTGGGCGCGACAGTCCGGCTGCGCTACCTGCCGGCGGCCGTGGAAACAGTGGCGGCGTTCTTCCCCGACGTAGCGGCTGCGGCAGCCGGCGTGCTGGCCGTCGGCCGCGCGCGGGTGCAGCCTGCCATCATGGAATTGCTGGACGGAAATACCATGGCCCAGCTGGACAAGGAGCAGGGGTCCAACCTGCGCAGCCGAGGTGGGGCGCTGCTGCTGATCCAGACCGATGGCTATGCAGCTGGCGTGGAAGCCGGCATCATCAGCGAGGTGCTGACCGGGCTCGGCGGCGACATCAAGGCGGCCGACGCCGCGGAGGCGGTCCGTCTGGTCGATCTTCGCCGGCACAGCCGCGGAGCCGAGGTGGACGACGATTTCCGGGTGGGCGAAGACGTGGCGGTGCCTCGTTCCCAGTTGGTGCACTACATCGACCAGCTACAAGGAATAGCCGAACGGCATGGAGTAGGACTCAAGGTGGTGGCGCACGCCGGCGACGGCAACTTGCACCCGACCTTCTGGGTGGGTCCCGGGAACGTGGCAAAGGTGCCGGCACTCAACGCGGCGCTGGACGAGTCGATTGACGTCGGGCTGGCTCTGGGCGGCACGATCACCGGCGAACATGGGGTGGGACAGTTCAAGGTGCGGTGGCTGGAACGCGAGCAGAGTGAAGAGGTGTTGGAGCTGCAACGCCGGCTGAAGGACGTGTTTGACCCGCAGCGGTTGCTCAATCCGGGCAAGGCCTTGCCCGAGGGTCCCGCCCGGCAGCAAGCGGTTGCCTCGGACGTAGGCTAGTTTCATGAGGAAAGAGACGCTGTGGGAAGAAATGAAGCGCCAGAACCCGGGCCACTCGGCGTGGTACATCAAGCGCTTCGAACAGATGCGGGCCGACGGCGCCGATCTGCACGGTGAAGCCCGGCTGGTCGATGCCATGGTGCCCCGCGGAAGCCGGATCCTCGACGCCGGATGCGGCCCAGGACGGCTGGGCGGCGAACTGGCCCGCCGCGGGCACACGGCGGTGGGCGTGGACGTGGATCCAGAGCTGATCGAAGCGGCACGCAAGGACCACCCGGACTGTACCTGGCTGGTGGGCGACCTGGCCGAACTGGACCTGCCCGCCCAAGGCATCGCCGAACCGTTCGACGTGATCGTCAGCGCCGGCAACGTGCTGACTTTCCTCGCCCCAGGGACTTCGGGTGAAGTGTTGCGTAACCTGGCCGCTCACCTGGCTCCCGGCGGCCGGCTCGTCACCGGCTTCGGAGCCGGCAGGGGCTACGACTTCGACGTGTTCTTCTCCGACGCAACCGCCGCCGGATTGGCAGTGGACCTGCGATTGTCCACGTGGGACCTGCGGCCCTTCACACCGTCGTCGGACTTCCTGGTGGCGGTGTTCAGCTCGACGGCGAGGCAACAGCAGGCCTAAGCGGCGTCAGCCTTCGTCGGTCTCGGCTGCCTCAAAGGCGGCAGCGGTCTGTTCGTCCGGATTCAGCATGATGGCCGCCTCGTCACGCCGGTGGCGCAACACCGAATCGACATACGACTGCACGGCCTCGGCCAGCGGCACGTTCCTGTCCTGGTCTTCCGAGACATACCAACGGTGCTCGAGCACCTCATGGACCACTTCGGCCGGTTCCAGCTTTCCGGCCAGCTCGCGCGGAATAGCCTTGACGATCGGCTCAAAAACGTGGCGGACCCAGCTGTGGGCACTGACTTCCTCGCTCTGCTCCGACTGGTGGTCCGCGCGGTAGGCATCCAAATCGTTGAGCAGCCGCCGGGCCTGGTTCTCCTGGACATCCAGGCCGGTGAGCCTGAGCAGACGGCGCTGGTGGTGTCCGGCGTCCACCACTTTGGGCTGGAGCCGGATGCTGGTTCCGTCGGAGGTGCTCTTGATGGAGAACTCCTCGACGTCGAACCCCAAGTCGTTCAGTCGCCGGATCCGGGCGTTGACCCGCCATCGCTCGCCGAGGTCGAACGACTCCTCCTCCGTCAGCTCCGCCCAGAGCTTTCGGTAGCTGTCCATGATGCGCTCACTGGTCGCCACCGGATCCACTTTGTCTTCCAGCAGGCCGCCTTCGACCAGATCCATCATCTCGCCGGCAATATTCACCCGGGCGATCTCAAGGTCGTGTTCCCGCTGGCCGTTGGAGAGCTGCGGGTGCAGTTCGCCGGTTTCGGCGTCCACCAAGTACGCCGCGAACGCGCCGGCATCGCGGCGGAAGAGAGTATTGGACAGCGAGACATCACCCCAATAGAAACCGATCAGGTGCAGGCGAACCATCAGCAGCGCCTGAGCGTCGATCAGGCGGGTCAGGGTCTCCCGACGAAGCGTCTGGGAAAACAGGGCGCGGTAGGGCAGCGAGAAGCGAAGGTGGCGTGTGACCAGCACCGGCTTCAGGTCAGATCCATCGGTGCGCATGCGACCGGTCATCACGGCTACCGGCTCGACACACGGAATGCCCAGCCGCTGCAGCTTGCGCAGCATTTGGTATTCGTGCCGTGCCGGCTCTTCCGCGGTTTCCTTGATGGCCACCACGCCTGCGCCCAACGGGGCGAACCGGACCACGTGCCGAGACAGGCCTCGGGGCAGCGCAGCCAGGTTTTCGGCCGGCCAGTCCTCCAAGGCGAGATGCCACGGCAGGTCAAGCAGCCGCTCGTCGGTGGTGGCCGCGGTGATGCTCAAGGAAGCGATCGCCGCGGCCCCACCGGACAAGGCCGTGGCGGCGGTGCCTTGGACAGGCCCGCCGGTGCCGGAGTGTGCAGCCATAATGACTACATCCTAGGCGTGGACCTAGTCGGCTGTCTTTCCCGCCTCGACCGGTGCGTTGAGGTCCGCCACCGATGCTTCCGGAGTGTCGGGTGCATGCTCGCCCAGACGCAGCCCGGTCTGCGTATCGAACAGGTGCACGTGCCCCTCCTTGGGACGCACGTAGACAGTGCTGCCGGCTGCCGGCGGCGTCCGACCGTCCACCCGGCCGGTGATCTCGTAACGCGTGCCGTCCAGCTCGGTGTGTCCGTAGACGTAGGCATCGGCGCCGAGTTCTTCGACCACGTCCACGAACACGGCCAGGCCGTGGTTGTCCTCAGCCCGCTCCAGATCCTCCGGCCGGACGCCCAGCGTCACCGTGTTGCCGTGCGCTTCGCCGAGCAGGGCCCGCGGCACCGGATAGGTCAGGCCACCGAACTGGACGCCGCCGTCGGTCACTGGCAGTTCCAGCAGGTTCATCGCGGGGGAGCCGATAAAGCCGGCCACGAACACGTTCGCCGGCCGGTCGTAGAGGGCGCGCGGGGTGTCCACCTGCTGCAGGACGCCGTCCTTGAGCACGGCAACGCGGTCGCCCATGGTCATCGCTTCCACCTGGTCGTGGGTGACGTAGACGGTGGTGACGCCCAGCCGGCGGGTCAGCGAGGCGATCTGGGTGCGGGTCTGCACACGCAGCTTGGCGTCGAGGTTGGAGAGCGGTTCGTCCATCAGGAACACCTGCGGATTGCGCACGATCGCCCGGCCCATGGCAACGCGCTGGCGCTGGCCGCCGGAGAGGGCCTTGGGCTTGCGGTCCAGGTACTCTTCCAGATCCAGCAGCTTGGCCGCCTCGCGGACCCGCTCGGCACGCTCTTCCTTGGACACGCCGGCGATCTTCAGGGCGAAGCCCATGTTGTCGGCCACCGACATGTGCGGGTAGAGGGCGTAGTTCTGGAACACCATCGCGATGTCGCGGTCTTTGGGCGGCACGTCGGTCACGTCCCGGTCGCCGATCAGGATCCGTCCGGTATTGACGTCTTCCAAGCCGGCCAGCATCCGCAGCGAAGTGGACTTGCCGCAGCCGGATGGGCCGACCAGAACCAGGAATTCGCCGTCGGCAATCTCCAGGTTGAGGCTGTCCACCGCGGGCTTCTCGGTGCCCGGGTACAAGCGGGTGGCATGATCGAACGTTACCGTTGCCATAATGTTTTTCCCTTCACGGGCAGGTACGTGCCCGACGATCCGTAGTGATGGGTGAATATTTAGTTTCCAAGCGGCTCGCCGCACCCACACGTGAGGCGGCTCACGCCCTCAGTATGCCACGGCTGTCAAAGCGCCCGGCGAAGCACCGGTGAACATCCGGTCCGCCGGACGCCGCCAAACCCTGCCGACAGACCTCGTTAAGCCCAGCGGACGTACGACGCGGGGGTAAGCCAAACCTGCCCCCGCAGACTCGGCGGCGCAGCCCGGAGGCTACGCCTGGGCTGCAGCACTCCGGAGCTCCGCCAGCAAGGCCAACGCCGCAGTAAATGACTGCGGAGAGTCCACCCGGTATTGCGCCGCGGTATTGCCCGGACCCACCTTGACGCCGACGTCGGCAGGCCGCAGGACGGCGAAGGCGTGCTCGTCGGTGACGTCGTCGCCGGCGAAAAAGACAGCGGTCGCGCCGCTGAACGTGCGCAGCAGGTCGATGCCTTGGCCCTTGTCGGCGCTCAGCACCGAGGTTTCCAGCACGCGCTTGCCGTCGCTGAGGTGCAGCCCGGGAATGTCCTGCAGCGCTGCCCGCGCCCGCTCTGTGGCTGCCGCCGCAACATCGTCCGCGGCGGTGCGGGTATGGAGTACGACGCCGGCCGGCTTGGCTTCCAGCCGCGTGCCCGGGTGGGCGGCCACCACCTTTTCGACGACGGCGGTCGCCGCCGCCAGCGCGTGCCGCTGGGACTCGTCCAACACCAAGGGCGGGCTGTCCGGACCGGTGAAGACTTCGCCGCCGTGGGAGCCGATCAGCAGGGTCCGCTCGTCGGGCGAGGCCACGGCGCGCAGGCTGGCCAGCGCCCGGCCGGAGATGAAGGCGGTGGAGGTGCGCGGCAGATCAGCCAGCGCGGCTACGGCGGCGGCCGAGGCCGGCAGCGGCCGGGCATCCTCGGCCCGCGGCACGATCGGTGCCAGCACGCCGTCGAAATCCAGCGCCACCAGCAGCGTCTCGGTTCCGGCCAGATGCTCCAGCGCCGCTTGCAGTTCTGTAGGCACGGTTCCGTCGCGGTTCGGGTCAGTCACGTGTCCCCGCATGCTCAAGGGCCCGCAGGAACGCACGCGACCAGTGCTCCACGTCGTTCTGCAGGATTTGCCGGCGCATGGCCCGCATCCGGCGGTTGGCCTCGGGCCGGGGCATGTTGACCGCCCGGAGAATCGCCTCCTTGAGCCCGTCGATATCGTGCGGATTGACCAGGATCGCCTGCTTGAGCTGGTCGGCGGCCCCGGCAAACTCGCTGAGCACCAGCGCCCCGTCGGCTGCCTTGCGCGAGGCAACGTATTCCTTGGCTACCAGGTTCATTCCGTCGCGCAACGCGGTCACCAGCATCACGTCGGCTGTCAGATAGAGCGCCACCATCTCCTCCACCGGGTAGCTGTGGTGCAGGTAGCGGATGGCGGTGTTTTCCAGGGTGTCGAAGGTTCCGTTGATCCGGCCTACAGCTCCTTCGATTTCCTCCCGCAGCAGCCGGTAGGATTCCACCCGCTCGCGGCTGGGCGAAGCCACCTGGATCAGCACCGAGTTCTCAACGGCCAGCTTGCCGTCCTCAAGCAGTTCGCCGTAGGCCTTGATCCGGTGCCCGATGCCCTTCGTGTAGTCCAGCCGGTCCACGCCCAGCACCACGGTCTCCGGGTTGCCGAGCTCCTGCCGAATCTGTTCCGACCGGGCGATCACGTCGGGGCGGTGGGCCAGTTCGCTGATGCGCTCCACATCGATGGAAATCGGGAAGGCGCCGGCCCTGCAGAGGCGGACACCGCCGTCGTTGGTTTCCACTTGCACCTGCTGCTGGCGCACATTGAAACCGCTGAAGCGGCGCACACAGCGAAGGAAGTTGCTGGTGTCGCTGGGACGTTGGAAGCCCAGCAGATCGGCGCCGAGCAAGCCGTCGATCACCTGCCGACGCCACGGAAGCTGGGCGAAGATCTCCAGCGGCGGGAACGGAATATGGTTGAAGAACCCGATCCGAAGGTCCGGCCTCGCCTCGCGCAGCAGCTTCGGCACCAGCTGCAATTGGTAGTCCTGCACCCAGACGGTGGCGCCTTCGGCGGCAATTTCCGCCGTGGCCTCGGCGAAGCGCCGGTTGACCGTTTTGTAGCACTCCCACCACGCGCGGTGGAACTCCGGCGACGCAATCACGTCGTGGTACAGCGGCCAGAGCGTGGCGTTGGAAAAGCCTTCGTAGTACAGCTCAACGTCGTCGGCGCTCAAAGCCACCGGCACCAGGTGCATATTGTCGTGGTCGAACGGGTCCATTTCCTCGTCCGGAACCCCGGGCCAGCCCACCCAGGCACCCTCGGTTTTGGCCATCACCGGCGCCAATGCCGTGACCAGCCCGCCCGGCGACCGCCGCCACTCGCCCTGCCCGTCCTCGTCGACGGTGTGGTCCACCGGCAGCCGGTTGGAGACGACGATCAGGTCGTACTCACCGTACTGGCGTCCTGCTGCGTCCCTACTGTTCTGAGCGGAATCCGCCAATTGACTCTCCTTTGTGTGAAGTCGTCCTGAATATGACCTTATAAGGAATGGAAACCTCTGGCTTCCCCCGACCGTTACCCCAAGGACAGACGTGAACAAGGCCACCGATGCCGCCTAAACGTTGAAGTTGCAACTAAACTGATGCTGATGCGCCCTGCCCGGGCGAAGCAGACCGAGAACACGCGAGGATTCATGGCTCACCAAAACAGCCCTAAGCCGACCAAGGCCGAGCGCACCGCAGCGGCCCGCGAGAAGGCCCGCCAGATGCGCGAGGCACAGCAGAAGCGGGAAAAGCGCAACTCGCTGCTGGTCAAGGGCGGGGTGGTGGTCGCCGTGCTGGTGATCATCGGTGTGATTGCCGCAGTGGTGATCACCAACCAGCGCGGCCAGATTGCCGACGCCGGGGCGGCACCGGCACATGGCAACGCCAACGGCGGCATCACCATCACCCAGAACGGGCTGGCGGACACCGACCCCGTCAACGTGGATGTGGCGAACATCCCCGAGCCTGCCTCGACCGAAGGCGACGTCATCGTGCCGGCCGGTGTGGCTGCCGCACCCAAGGGCGAGCCGGCCAGCATCGTGATGTACGTGGACATGGGCTGCCCGGTGTGCAAGAGCTTTGAAGGCCAGTACGGCGAGTACCTCACCGAACTCACCTCTTCCGGCGACGCCACGGTCGAGTACCGGGTAGCCACCTTCCTGGACCGCGTGTCGACCACCAACTACTCGTCCCGCGCTGCCAACGCCGTGGCCTGTGTTGCCGACTCCAGCCCCGAGGTCTTCAACGACTACTTGACGCAGCTGTTCGCCCAGCAGCCGGCCGAAGGCGGAGCAGGCCTGGACAACGCCACCCTGACCAGCATCGCCGAAACCGCTGGCGCCACCGATGTCTCCTCCTGCATTGACGACGGCGAATTCCGTCCGTGGGCCAAGTTCGTGAACCAGACCTTCACCGAGTACCAGGTGGGCGGCACGCCTACCGTCTACGTGGACGGACAGAAGTGGGACCCGAACACCGCCGGCGACTTCCAGCAGTTCGCCCAGGGCGTCATCGACGCCCGCGCCTGATCCAACCGCTGCGTCGGGTAGCGGCGCGGCGCCCAGGCGGCGGCTGGCGAGTTTCACGCTGAGCCGCCGCCTGGGCTACCCTTATCTAGCCGGTTTTGTCCGGCACGCTGGCCCGTGGGCCAGCCCGCCTCCTTAGCTCAGTTGGCCAGAGCACCTGTCTTGTAAACAGGGGGTCGCCGGTTCGAATCCGGCAGGGGGCTCCACGAACCCCTCTCTGACTAGGCAAAACGCCAGTCGAGAGGGGTTTCCTCATGCGTTGGCCGCCACCGAACACACGCTTTGCACACGCTTTGACTGAAAAAGTGAGCCGAGGCATCTTTGCTGCGTGGGTCGGTCATCCGGTATGAGGCACCGGCCGTCGCAGCCTGGTACCGCGAAACCACGACGTGGCCGCGTAATGGCGCACACCAAGCTCGCCCAGGGCGTCTGGACCCACGCCTAAGGCGAAGAAGAACGAGGATACTGGGCTGTGGCGGGCCTGGTGCAGGTTCGGCGGCCTCGACGGTAAAACTGTCCTCATCGAGCGAATCGGCCGGACCAAGGTGATTGCCGAGAAGCGGACCAACTCGCGGAGAATTGCTCCGGTCTCGCCAGCTGATACGGCCGACAGGAAAGGCCCCGCCGGAGCGGGGCCTTTCTGCAGCCAGTGGCCAAGGGGATGAGGCCCCAGGCTGCCTTTTCGGGTGACAGGTTAGTCGTCCCGGTCGCCGTCGTGCTCGGAGTCCTTCTTCACATCGAGCCCGGACTTGTCCGACTTCCAGTCGCCGTCGTGGCCGCCTGACTTCCACTGGTGCTTGCCGGCGTGCTTGGCGGCCTTCCAGTCGCCCATGCCGGAATGCTTTACGGCCTTCCAGTCTGCCTGTCCGTTTGCCTTGGCCGCCTTCCACTTGGCGTCGGCTTCAGCCTTCACGGCCTTCCAGTCGTGGTTCGGCTGCTCCTCTTCAGGTGCCGGGGCAGGCTCCTCAATAACCGGCTCCTCCTCGATAGGCTCAGGCGCAGGCTCCTGCTCGACGGGATCCTCATCGCCCGGGACCGGTGCCGGCTGTTCCTCTACAGGCTCCTCAGCCGGTTCTTCACCCTCGACCGGCTCCCCGCCTTCCTGATTTTCATCGCCAGGTGCCGGCTGCTCCTCATCGGGAGCCTCATCGCCTGGCTGCCCGGCTGACGGATCTTCGTCAGGTGCCTCGCCTTCAACCGGCCCCTCGCCGGCCGGATCCTCAGCCGCCGGGAGGCTCTGGGCGATCGCACCCGGAATGATGTAGACGCTCTCAGCGTCGATGGTCACGAGAGACCCTTGTGCTTCGGCAACCGCGCCGGTATCGACCGTTGCCGGATCAGGTTCGACTGCCGAAGCTGCTCCAGCACCGCCTGCAGTCACCAGGCCGGTGACGGCGATGGCTGCGGCCATGCGGCGTGCCGTGGACTTCGTGAACGATGACATCTTGCTGCTCCAATCAGTAGCGGATGTTGCAACTTAACCGTTACATCACCGACCCCGGCAAACGTTCCGGTCGATTCCTGGAAAGACAGCTTCGAATCTGCCGGGAGGGGTAGCCAGACCGTCTCGACTGGCCCACACTCCGGCTTCACACCTTTGACGGGTGCAGCCGGGGACGTCTGGGCCGGAAGCTCGCGCTTTCGCTCATTTAGTGGCTAGGGGAGCCACAGGGGTATTCGAAGCGCCCCGCCAGGGGCAGGAAAGAGGTCATCATGGACGGATAGGAACTGGCACGCCCACGGAAACATACGCTTTGCCCCCGCGGGAAACCCTGTACCGGGTGGGCGGCGAACCTGCCTAGGCCGTCACTTTGTTTGTCAGCTCGTGCTTCTCCGGGATGACTTGCACTGGCAGATTGGGCTTAACGTTCTTGTCGAACCAGGCATCGTGTTGTTCGTAGCTATCCCAAATCTCCACAACGTTCATCCCGTCTTCCTGCTCCCACGCATAGTGGGCAATGAACCCAGGAGCGGCCTTCAGCTTGTCCGTGAGGTCAGCGGCCATTCCTTCATATTGCTCCCGGGTCAAGCCGGTCACGTGACTATTGGTCAGGACAGCCATGGCGGACTCCTCAATATGCGGCTGCAGGCCGGGCGGATGGTTACCGCGGACAGGGCCGGCACAGGCTGAGTGTACGCCGGCAGGAACTTTACTGACAGGGGCAGGGAAATGCCGCAGTGTCCCGCAGCATTGCCGTTCCCGGGAAAGTAGCAAGCACATTGGCCGCTGCGGTTTCTTAGGTTTCTCCACTCGCTACTCAAAGGGGCGGGGATCGAGCGGGACAATCAGCACCGGCCGGTGCTGATGGTGGGCCAGGTGAACGGCCACAGACCCGACAAGAACTTCCTCGAGCGCGTGCACAATTCCCGGCTCGCGAGTTCCCACCACAATCATTGATGCGCCGATTGCCTCTGCAGCATCAGACAAGGCTCGCGCAGGGTCACCAGCCAAGGTTTGGAATGACCATGGCACCCGGCAGTCTGTCAGGGCCTCGGAGACACTCGCCTGGATCTCCTCGGCGGTTCGTTCCACGTAGCTGAAGTCACCGTCGGGATCGATCGGCAGCAGGACCGAGACCCGTCCGGCAGGGTCTCCTCATAGGTGGAGACGTCTACGTGCACGCAAGCTAAATTCACTCCAAGGTCGGCGGCCAGCACCGCTGCCCGCTGCACCACGGCAGCCCGTTGCCCCGGTATGACCCCGACCAAGACGGGGCCCGTGACCGGCCGCGGGGCCTCCGAACTATCTTCAACAGCCATTCCTGCCTCCGGCTTGTGCACAGTTAGGGTAGTCCCGCCGCCAGACAGCGCCCCTGGGTGCTGCTCGGGTGACCGCCGGAAACTGGCTTTGCATTGACGTCAGCCGCCGGCGGCCGAACCAGTTCCCCACAGCGGGTAAGTCGCCAGCACCATTGCGATGAGTGCCAGCGAGGCGGCGACGAGTACAACTTCTGCACCGGACACCGCACGCCGAGACAGTACCCGCCGGGCCAGCAGAACGGCATACCCTCCGCCGACGATCGCGGACCAAGCGAGAAGCACCCAGCCCATCAGCCAGCTGGCGACGAACACCTCTTCCGCGGCTTGGCTGTGGAATCCGACCGCATCGCCTACGCCGAAACAAACCGCGGCGCCGGCAGCCAGCGCGAGTGCGAACACCGGCACTGGCGCCGTCGCGTGGGGCTGACGTTGCTCCATGCGGAAAATCTATTCTCCGAGGGGAGGGATGACAACAAGAACTTCACGCACTCCGAGGAAACCGTAAGGCCAGCCAGCCAGCCGGCCGGAGCGCGGCTACTCGACGATCGCCATCTCGCGCGGAGTCTGGTTGAGCCGGCGCCCGCCATCCTCAGTAACCGTGACGATGTCCTCGATGCGGACCCCAAACCGCCCGGGGAGGTAGATGCCCGGCTCAATCGAGAAGCACATGCCAGGCTGGATGAGGCGGGTTTCGCCCTCCACCATGTAGGGCGGTTCGTGGGTGGTGAGCCCGATGCCGTGGCCGGTGCGGTGGATGAAGTAGTCGCCGTAACCGGCCTCGGTAATCACGGCGCGGGCCACACGGTCGATCTCCTGGCACTCGATACCGGGCTGGACCGCATCAAAGCCTGCCTGTTGTGCCTCGCGGACAACATCGTGCACTTCGCGTTCCTCCTCGGAGGGCTCGCCGACATGTACGGTCCGCGTGGTGTCAGAGCCGTAGCCATGCTTGAGCCCGCCGAAGTCGAGCACCACCATGTCGCCGTTCTCAATGATCCGGTCGCCGATTTCGTGGTGCGGGTTTGCCCCGTTCGGTCCTGAACCCACCACGGTGAAGTCGACCTGCGAATGGCCGAACTGCCTCAGCAGTGCGGCCAGGTCCGCAGCCACCTCAGTCTCACTGCGGCCGGCGAATCGGACTTTGAGGATCTCCTCGTACGTCTGGTCCGCGGCCGCGCCGGCCGCGGCCAGCCGCTCAACCTCGTCGGAGTCCTTGATGGCACGCAACATGGGGAGCGCTGTGGTCATGGCGACGAACGACGACGCCGCCAACTGGTCCTGCAGGCCGAGCAGGTGCATGGCCCAGGCCGAGTCCGAGACCGCGTAGCGCCCGGTGGCGTCCAAGAGCTTCGAGGCCGCCTCGTAGGGATCGCTTCCGTCGGTCCAGTCGAGCAGTTGGAAGGTGGAGGCACCGGGGGCGTTCTCCGCATCGGGCCGTTCCAGTTTAGGGACGATCATGGCAGGCTCGCCCTCCGAGGGGATGACCAGCATGGTGATGCGTTCGGTGATCGCGACCGGAGCGTAGCCGGTCAGGTAGAGCAGGTCTGGGCCCGGCGTGAGCAGGAGCCCCGCGAGCCCGACGTCCTGTGCGGCCCGAGCGGCTCGCTGCTGCCGCAGGGCGAAGTCATCGGCGGTGAACGGGACCGGATCTGCAATGCTGCTCTGCTCCGTCACGGCTGCCTCCATCAACAAATCGGCGAGGACAGGTTCATTAAGCGCCGCCGGGAGACGGCCTGGCAAGGGACGGCACACAAGACCACCCGTGGCGGGTGAGGCTGTGGAGGTCTAACTCCCACGAAACAAGGAAGTCCCTCCGGCCTGAACCGCAGGGACTTCCTGACGTCGTGTCAGCGGAGGCAAGCCTGGCGGGAGTTTAGACCCGCCAGCGCAGGCGGCTTTCGGTGGACGAAGCCTTGCAGGTGTACGTCTTGCCCTTGGCACTGATGCCCTTGTGACCCTTGAGCGCTGCTTTGCAGAAGGCCCCGGGGGTTACGCCCTTGACGGCCTTAACCGTGGTGGTGCTCTTGGGGGCACTCTTGGGCGTCGAGACCTTGCCAGCGGGCTTGATGGCGGTGACCTTCACGGCCTTTTGGCCGGGGCACGTGGCGAGGACCCGCTTCATGGCAGCTTTTTCGGCGGAAGTAACGGACAAGGCGTACTTCTTCTTCACCGCGATCTGGGTGGCTACGTAGGTGCACCTGAAGGCTTTGTTTTTGGGCAACCAGGCGCTGGCCTCCCGGTCGCCTTTGGCCCGGTTGGCGGAGGCGTCCACGGCGCGCAGGTTCAGCGGGTCGTTGGCGAACGCGGTGCGCTGGGCGGTGGAAAGCTTCTGGGCACCTGACACCCATGCTTGTCCGAGGGCGACAACGTGGTCGATGTCCACCTTGTTGCCGCCGCGGACGTGCTTGATGGTCTTGCCCGTGTAGGGATCTTTCAGGGTCCCGGAAACGACGACGCAATTGCGTGTGCCGGGCTTGAAGCGGTCCTTGGTCAAGTCCCGCTTGAGAATGTCATTGCGAGCGTCGCAGCCGTTGCGGTCCGGGTCCTTCCAGCCGTTACCGAACTTGGCCCGCGAGTAGCCGGTCTTGGCGGCCTTGCCCTTGACCGGGAGGGTACTAAGTACCGAGGAAGCGCTGACGCTGGGCTTCGGGCTCGCCGCTTCGACTGGAGGTGCGGCGGAGAAGCCCCCGAATAGGAGGGCCCCGGCTGTAACGATGGCGCCCAGCGGGCGACCCCACCGGCTCATTGACGTTTTCATATTTCCCCCAAGGTGTCCGGCTGACCCCGGACGGATTTCAATGTGTGTTTGTCGGGTTGCTCATCGACGGGCTTTCGCCGCTGTGGGAACAATCCGTCATCGGGCAACGAAGCGAAGCATTCATTTCCCGGTTGCATTTAGCTATCAGCGGCTGAGCCGGTCAGGTTAGGTGTCTCCGGATTGTTCGAGCGGTCTTTTATTTCCGCCGAAAGGCGTGAAAAACCCAGGACGGTGAAAAAGGCCGCAAGGACGATCGCGACCGTCCACAGCGAAAGACCGGCCAGATCATGGATTGCCACGTGAGGTATCCGGCGTTCCGGGACCACGATGACGCCGATGAAAGCTCCCAGCACACCGAAGTAGCTGCCCTTCATGAAGGAACGGTGCGCCTGGATTCTCCGCGTGCGTGCGGCCCACAAACCGACGGACACCGTGAAGAAGGTAAACACCGCCAAACCATGTAGCCAAGTGAATCCGCCGTTCAGGGTTTGAATACCGAACGATGTCAGCGTCACAACGTACATGGCTAGCACCCACACGCGGCCGATAGCGCGGTGAGTGGCGCCGCCCTTGTTGCGACGGATCAACTGAAAGGCCCCGAACAAGATGGAAAAGGCCGCTGCTATTGCGTGGGTAGCGATAAGGAGGGTCCATTGAGGAGGCATAAAAAGAATCCTAGAGGGTGGACGCTGTAACAAAGACGAAAATTTTAGCTTCTTCCTTTTGGCGCCAGTTTTTTACGGCGATCGGCGGCGCGCATTTCCTGCCCTACGTTTGGCTGCACCAGACGAAGATTTACCTCTATCTGGCGCTCGGCGTGTCTTTGGGCAGTTGGGCCATCACTTTGGCCGGGGGCGAGGGAGCCTACCGCTGGGTGATGGTTTAGTGGCCGATTTGCTACATCGTCGCCGCTGCGCTGCGCTGCTCTGGCGCCGGCACTGGCAGCTGTACCCATCGGTCCAGGAGAACCGCTAGAGCGGCAACGCCAGCGACGCCTGTCATCGGACCGCCGGTGCACCGGTGTGGTCCGCGATGGAATGGCCCGTGTTGCCCACGCCCCTCGACAGCCTGCTGGTCCCCCGTCGACAATGGACAAACCCGGCCTGTCGAGCGGCGGGCACCCCTCAACGGGAGGAGCACATGGTGACCGAGACCAATGTTGAGGCCGAGAACGCGGCCGTGGATGCGATGGTGCGCCACCACACCGAGCTGGTGGCGCGTGTGCAGTCGACGACGGCGGAGCTCACCCGAGCTGTCGACATCGGCGATGACGATACGGCGTACAACGCGCAGGGCATCCTGCTGGAGTGGGGCGAGCGGGAAATGCTGCCGCACGCCGAGGCGGAAGAGACTCAGCTGTACCGTCCGGCCGGAGCGAGGGAGGAAGCACGGCTGCTGGTGGAGGTGTTGCTCGCCGATCACCAGGACCTGGCCACGCTGTTGGACGAGCTTCGCGGCGCCGCAGGCATCGAGGCTGCCGCCGTCGCGTCAACGTTGTCGCGCCTTTTCGCCCTGCATATCGAGAAGGAGAACCGCGTGCTGCTGCCTTTCATCGCCCGGACACCGGATTTGTCTTTATCCGCGGCGGTGGAAGGGCTGGTGGAACTCGTCGGCGACACCCCAGTGCACGCGCCGGATGAGAGCCGGCGCGCCCACGGCTGACCGAGGTGCGCGGCTGCCCATCCGGGCGCCGGTCAACTCCCGATGGTCAAAGTCTCCCAGCCGCCGACGCCAATGACTGCACGCTTGCCGAGCTTGTTGACCAGAATCGGGTAGTGGTACAGGTTGCCGCGCGTATCCCGGGCCAGCAGTCCCGGTTTTCCGTTGCCTAGGTGGTTGTGGATCATCGACAGGTGGTTCATGGCGTTCCAGCCTGAGGGTGCGATGATCTTCCGGGACTCGGAGACGAACTTGCCGGCGCCGTTGGAGCGGTACAGCTTGAGTTGCCCCTTGGTGGTTTTGGCCACTACGTCCATCTTCGCGTCGCCGTCGATGTCTGCGCTGAAAATCGACAACGACTTCCAACCGGTCCCCAGGCTGGTGCGGCTGCCGTGCTTGAGTCCGGCCGGGTTCGCGTAGTGGTAGAGCCTGCCGGTCACCGTGTTGCGTGCCAGCAGCGTCGGATAGGTGTCCGCCTGTTTCCACTGCGTGACCGTGACATCGTAGTTGCCCCAGCCGGAGGAGCCGACGGTTGCCGCTTTCTCCAAGCCGCCGGCGGGTTTGCCGTAGTGCACGGTCAGTTTGCCGGACTTCCAGCGCGCCAGCACGTCCAGCACACCGTCGGCGTTCCAATCCGCTAGCTCCACCTGGATTGCGCCCTTAAAGCCGGTGGCGACAGTACGGCGCTTGTACAGGTCATAGCCCTTGGCAGAGTCGTAAACGTAGAGTTGGCCCTTTGCATCGACGGCCGCAATGTCCCCGTGTTGGAAGCTGGCACGCACCATGCCCGGGTGCGGCGGCAGTTTGGCCCGGGTGGATGCGTAGCCGGCGATATTGGCCACCGCGACCGTCATCCCGTACCAGTCCTTGTGCGTGGTCTTCGTGTAACCGATACCGATGTCCGTCGCGTTGGGGCTGAGCAGACCGTCGCGGTGGGCGGGGGAGTCCATCCACCAGTCCACAACGTGCCGGGCGGAGTGGTTGATGGCGATGTTCTCGGTGTACCAGTCGAACCCGCTGGGGATTTCCTTGCTGCCGTAACCGGACCGGTGGATCTTTTCCAGATCCAGCTTGTTCTTGTTGATCCGGGTATTCAGTTCTTCGGACCACTGCTGGGCGACATTGCCCGCATTCTGGTTCCAGACCACGGGCGACAACCCGTTCTGCGCGCGGTACAGGTTGGTCAACCGGAGCACTTCGGCAACGAACGGATCCTTCGCGGTGCGGGTTGCAGCGGAGGCTGGCGAAAGCCCGGCAAAGGCCAGTGCAAGCAACAGGGCCGCCGCGATAAATGGTTTCACGAAAGTGCGCACACCTCAGGGTAAACCGTTCACCTTTCGGTGCGGCACCCCTCAGGCGACCAGGGGAGGCGGAAAGGTGAAAGTTAAGCAGCGAGGCGGGAGAGGGAGGTGGAGGTTAGGCCTGGGATAGCGAGGTGGGAAGGGCAATGTGAGGCCTGAGGCAGTGAGACGGACAGAGGGGACAGGCCTAAGGCAGCGACGCGGAAGGGCAGGCCTGAGGCAGCGACGCTGAAACGAGGTGCGGGGGCTCAGGCCCGGCGGCCGCCGAAGTCGTCGGCGATCCTTTCGGCGGCTTCCTGCAGGCGGGGCAGGACCGACTGCGTGATCGTGTCCTCCGGGCCGCGGTGCGTCTGCAGCGAGACATTGAGGGCGGCTATCAGGTCGGTGCCGCGCCGGACCGGAACGGCGAGCCCGCGCAGTCCGTCGTCCAGTTCCCGCGAGACCAAGGACCAGCCGCGTTCTGCGGTGCGCTCGATCTCGGCCCGCAGCGCGTCAATGCTGCTGACCGTGTGCTCGGTGAACTGGGTGATTTCGATGCGGTCGAAGAAGGCTTCGCGGCTCGCGTCCGGGAGCCCCGCCACCAACACGCGGCCCATGGAAGTGGCCCACGCCGGAAAGCGGGTGCCGACGTTGACTGAGACGCGGAGCATCCGCGGTGCCAGCACGCGCGAAATATAGACAACATCGGTGCCGTCCAAAATGCACAATGACGTGGTCTCGTCGAGGTCCACCGCCAGCTGCTTCAGGTGCGGTTCCGCAATCTGGGGCAGCGTCAGACTGGACAGGAAGGAGGCCCCGATGTCTAGGGCGCGTGGCGTCAGCTCGAACGTGTTGCCGTCTGACCGCAGGTAGCCTAGATCAGTCAGCGTGAGCAGGAACCGCCGGGCGGCGGCGCGGCTCAAGTCCGCCTTGGCTGCGGCGCGCGTGATGGTCAGGCGCGGTTCGTCGGAGCTGAATGCCAGCAGCACGCCCAGGGTCTTTTCGGCGGACTTGACCCAGTAAGCTGGCGCCGCGTCTTCCTGCAACTCCACGACCGTTCCTTTCCCTTCAACTGCGCAGACGGCATTGTCCACGGCGGGCGGGCAATGCGGGTGATTTTAGCCGTTCTTGCTCAGACGATACTGGGCGGAGAGGCGAACCGGGGCATTCGGTGCACCGTAGCCGTCATATCCGTGGCGGCGTTCGACGACCTCGAAGAAGACGCTGCCGAGGGTCGCTGTGTAGAAATGGACGAACTCGCCCGCTTCATCGCGGTCGTAGAGCAGGTTCAGTTCCTGCAGCGCGGCCAAGTACTCAGGTTCCAACCGGAAGCGCGCCTGCAGGTCGGCGTAGTAGTTCGCCGGAATCTTCAGGAACTCCAGTCCGCCGGCCACGGCATTGCGGGCCAGCGTCATCACGTCCGAGCAGGCGAATGCGATGTGCTGCGGGTAGGCGGACGCTGCCGATGGACCCGGCCGCTCCATCACCAGCGGTGCGATGTTCAGCGCCAGGCGGACCTGGCCGTCGTCGGTGCGCATGACCTGGCTGCGCACTAGGCCGACGGGGCTGGGCACCTCGGTCGAGGGGCGCGGCGCGAGCGAGAGGGTGCTCTCGTAGAACAGCACGCTCTCGTCGAAATGCTGCCATGGCTGCGCCAGGTTGACGTGGTCGATGCGCGTGATCAGTTCCTGGCCCGGCCCTGCGGCGTCGTCGCTGACGAATTCCTCTGTCCAGGCGGCAGTGCCGTCCTCGGTTGCTTCACACAGAAAAACCTCGGTGGAGTCCGGCGCCTTGACCGCCTGCAGGACTGCTTCATTGGCTTGGCTCTGCCGCGGAACTGCCTCCGCCTTGAGCTGGAGCGCCCGGGAAGCGGCAATCAGCGGATCTTCGACGTCGAAAGCCAGCGCGGCAATGGTCGGTTCCAGACCGCGGGCCTGTTGTTCGTTGACGATGATCCGGGCCCGGCCCT
>NZ_JBLKRT010000046.1:0-20286 GCF_047607445.1 Arthrobacter sulfonylureivorans | reverse complement strand
TGTAGGCCCCGGGTGTGGCGCTGGCGACGGTGTAGGCCCCGGGCGTGGCGCTGGCGACGGTGTAGGCCCCGGCGATGAGTTCGGCAACGTCGGAGGCGTGGGGAGGCCTGGCACCGGCGACCGCTTGTCCGGTGCCGGCGGCGCGACGCTACCGCCACCGGTGCCCAGAATTTGCCTCAGCCAAGAGTCCTTCGTCGCCAGGGTCCACGCGCTGTCGGCCCGTTGGGCCCAGTTGTAGGCCGTGAAGACCGAGAAAACGAACGGGACCAGCCTGCCTGGCTTCAGCACGGACGTCACCGGGTTCGCGATCGGCACCGGGGAGAGGAGCTGCGGCGCCAGTTGGGCCGTCAGCCGCCGTTGGGCCGTCTGGCCAGCGAGCTGCAGTATGAGGCTTTCGGGCCCTGCTGCCAGCACGCCCAAGAAAGAGTCGCCGTGACGGCGCGCCAGAGCCCGGGCCGCGGCCATGCGCTCGGAGGCAACGGCCGTCTGTGTCCGGGCGGAAGCCGTGGCCAATCCTCGGGTTGCGAGAGCGCTTGTCGCAGCTGCGACCCCGCGCAAGCGGTTCGACACCGCGGTGGTCCGGGCCGTCGTTGCCGCCCCCGCGGCAGCGGCTCTCGCCGATGCCGCACCCAGCGCAGCGACCACCGAGCGGAAGATGGATGCCGCAGCAGCAAGCCGTGCAGCGCCGGCGGCGCCGGAGATCCAGACCGAGAGCCCTGCGCTGACCGGTGCCAGCGCCATGCTCACGCCCAGAGTCAGGGCGACGTCGCGGGTGAAGGCCGTGGCCTCCTCAATTAGTTGCCGGTGCGCCAGTTCCACGGCCCCGGCGTACTCCTTGCATCCCTCGGCGAGGGCGTCACACCCGTCTGCCAGCACGGATGCGCAGGTCAGGAGTTCACCATGCGCGTCGCGCAGCAGCAGCACATCCGTCCCGCGAAGACCTGCCAGCACATCGATGGCCGCCCGCTCTGTGGCGGCAGCCTGTGCCCTCATCTCTCGGCCGATGTCCTGCCAGGCACCGGCGATGCTCCGCAGTGCGGCGGCATCGCCGGACGGCCAGGACACGCCGGCTGCATCGGCGATCAGCTGCCCCAATTCCGGAAGCAGCGGGAAGGTGCCGCCGACGGCTGAAGCAGGCAGCGGAAGGCAGCGCTCGCCGCCCGGAGGCGCAGGTTGCTCCAAGGCCGCGGCGGATCCCGCGGCTGCCTGTTCCGCGAACCGGTAGAGGGCCGCGGCCCACTGGGTGGAATACCGGAGCCGACCGTGGGCGGCAGCGAGACTTTCCAGACCGCGCAGCAGTTCCGCCGCGTCACGGTCATAGACGTGTCCCCAGACCGAAGCCTCCGCCTCCCAGCCTGACATCGCGGCTCCGACGCCCAGCCGGCCGTTTGCCGATGCCCGCAAATCCTCGTAGCCAACCGCTGCCGCCCCGGCCGCCGTTGCGGCCTTCTCCAAGGCAGCGGTGTCGACGGCCAGCATTCCCATTCGCATCCCTCCTCCGGCACCGGAGCGCACCCGGCCGCACGGGGGACCGAACCCGGGCCGCAGCGCCGACCGCCAACCGTCCAACCTGGGACATGACGCTACGGCGGAAAGCGAAGGCCTGCCATGGAAAGGACGCCCATTGTGGATAACTCCACGGGGAAGGGTCCGGCGGATCTACTTGGCGTCGGCGTAGGAATCGACGACCGCCACACTGACCGGGAAATCCACCGGAATCCGGCCGAAGACCAGACGGGTGGCCGCGGCGGCCGACTCTTCGACCAGTCGGCGGGCCACTTCCGTCCGGTCTTCGCGGACATGCAGCATGACCTCGTCGTGCAGGAAGAACACCATCTCCCCCACAGGGGAGCCTTCGGCAGCACAGGCGCGCAACCGGCGTCGTAGTTCCGCCAGCCAGCACAGTGCCCATTCCGCAGCAGTGGACTGCACAACGAAGTTGCGCGTGAAGCGCCCGCGGCTGCGGGCCAATCCATCCGCCCGCCGCTGCTCCTCCGCGGTGGTGGTCCGCTGGGCGGCCAGCCAGCGGTCAGAAGGCGGTGGGCAGCTGCGGCCCAGGTAACTGCTGACCACCTGCCCTGCTTCGCCGGCCCGTGCCGCGCGCTCGACCACGGCGATGGCCTTCGGATAAGTGCGGGTAAGCTGCGGCATCAGCCGGCCGGACTCACCGGTGGTCGCCCCGTACATGGCGCCGAGCATGGCGATCTTCGCTTTGGCCCGGTCGCCGCCGAAGCCCACGTCGGCAATACCTTGGTAAAGGTCTTTGCCTCGCCCCGCCGCTGCCAAAGCGGAGTCCTGTGCCAGCGCCGCCAGGACGCGTGGTTCCAGCTGGGCGGCGTCGGCGACAATCAGCTTCCGGCCGGGGTCCGGACGGACCGCGTCCCGGATCTGGCCCGGTATCTGCAGGGCACCGCCGCCGCGCGAGGCCCAGCGGCCAGTGACCACGCCGCCCACAACGTACTCCGGCCTAAAGCGGCCGTCCCGGACCCAGGCATCGAGCCACGTCCAGCCGTTGGCCGTGAACAGGCGCGAGAGCTTGCGGTACTGCAACAGCGGCTCGATCGCCGGGTGGGAATGTTCCTTCAATTCCCAGGAACTGGTGGTCTTAACCTCGATTCCCGCCCGGTGCAGGGCACGGATGAGCTGCTGAGGGGAGTCCGGGCTGAAGTTGGGATTGGCCAGCTCCTGTCCGAGCTTGATCGCCAAATTCTCCAGTTTTTCCGGCCGCTGGCCTTCCCGCGGCCGTGCTCCCAGATGCGAAGAGAGGATGTCCAAGTGGATGTCCTCGCTCCACGGAACTCCCGAATGCTCCATCTCGGCCGCTATCAGGGCGCCGGCTGATTCGGCGGCCAGCAGCAGTTGCAGCCGGCCGCGCTGTGGCGAGGCGGCAACAGCGGCCAATTGGTCCTGCAACTCCGCCACCAGGTCTTCCAGAGCTGTCCCGCTGGCCTGCGGTGCGTCGAAGAGCGTGAACTGGTCCGGGGACGGCTGCAGCGGTGGCAGCTGGCGGGGGAGTTCATCGTCCTGGTGCACCAGCGGCTTCTCCCGGAGCGCGCGGATGTATTCAGTGTCCGGGGCGTACACGGACAGCGACAGGATGCTGCGGACCAACGCCAGATCGTGGCTCCGGTCCACGCCCGCCCCGGCGGCGAGCAGCGGCAGATAATCATCACGAGTGGATTCGAAGACCCAGCGGGGCGCCTCTGCGTCGAGGTTCCGGACCGTCTCGGGGAGTTTTCCGGCGGGCACGACGACGGGTGCCGCGGCGGGCGCGCCCTGGGCGTCGGTGCGCTGTAGGTACGCTGCGGGTTCCATCCCTGCAGGCACGGAAACGTTCCGCGCAGCGGACGCCAGGACGATGAACACGCCTTAATTCTCCCCTGACCTGTCCTCCACAACCGCACGGCTGGCCGCCGCCATGCACATCGGCAAGGCGTGCTGGAGCCACACCGGCAGAACCCGCGGAACGATCGGAGCATGCCAAGACACCAAACGGGCAAGGAACGTGCGGCATGGAGACCAGACGCAGCGACCGACGTCGTGCTCCTGGGCGGCACAGAGAGCCTGCGTGATGAAGTCGCCCGGATCGCGGCGGCTGCGGGGCTGGCGCTTCGCCCCGCGGACCCGACGGGAGCGCTGGCGTCTGCGCCCGGTGCCGCCCCGGTGCTGTTGGGAACCGGGTACGCCCGGACGCTGCGGACGGCTGCGGAACTCGTCGTGGTCGGTTTCATCGACGAGGCGCCCGCTCTCTGGGATCTGGCTGCCTCGACCGGTGCGGGCCGGGTGGCTGTGCTTCCCGACGGCGCGGCATGGCTGGCTGAACACTTGAGCCGGACCCGGCGGCGTGAAACTGCGGGGAAAGTAGTGGCCCTGCACGGCGCCAGCGGAGGAGTGGGGACTTCGGCGCTGGCCGGATGGCTGGCCGCGGAGGCAGCGCGCTCCGGTACGGCCACCGTGCTGGTGGATGCTGATCCGCTGGGCGGCGGGCTCTCGTCCGCGCTGGGTGCAGCCGACGTCCCGGGACTGGTCTGGCCGGATCTGGCGGAAGCGCAGGGAACGGTGAACCCGGTCCAACTTGCCGCGTCGCTGCCGGCCATCGCCGGCTTCTCGCTGCTGTCCTGGCCCGGAGCCGGGAAAGAAACCCTTCCTGAGGTGCCGGCGGCTGATACGGCGGCGGAGATCATGTCGGCCGCTGCGGGCGCTTTTGGCCTGGTGGTTATTGACGCCGGGCGCCTGGGTAGCAGTCCAGACATCAGGCGACCCGCGGACGACATAGTTCTGCTGACCAGGGCAGATCGGCGGTCCAGGCGGGCTGCGGCGACTGCAGCCGCGGCTGCACATGGCACGGGTGCCAGCATCCACGTGGTCGTCAGGGGGCCGCTGCCGCCGGGGACCGACGAACACCTGGTTGCCGACGGGCTGGGTGTGCCGCTGGCCGGATACCTGCCGCAGCTACGGGCGGTGCCGGCCAGCCAGCGCGACGGCCGTCTGTTGGAGCTGGCCTCCCACAGACGGATCCGCGCGCTATGTGCCGGCTTGCTGAACCGACTGGAAAACGGACACCAACCGGGGAGGCTGGCGTGAATGGCCTGGGTCGCGGGCGCCGGGCGGCACCGGCGGAGGCCCGCGAAATCAGCATGGAGCCCTTCCGCAATGCGGTGTTGTCGGACCCGTCGCCGGTGACCGGTGCCCGGCTGGCGGCAGCAGTCCAGTCCAGCGGAAGGTTGTTGGGAACGGCCGGTACCTTGCAGGCCGTCGATTCACTGGCCGCGGAGCTGCGCGGTCTCGGGCCGCTGCAGCAGCTGGCCGATGCCCGGGTGACCGACATTCTGGTGAACGGCCCGCACGATGTCTGGACCGACGGCGAGGGCGGCTTGCGCCGGGCCGAGGTTGCTTTCGGCAGCGATGCCGATGTGCGGGCACTGGCTGCACGCCTGGTCGCGGCCGGCGGGCGCAGGCTTGACGACGGGAATCCGTGCGCGGATGTGCACCTCGCCGGCTACCGGGTCCATGCCGTGCTGCCGCCGGTCTCCACCGGCGGCACGCTCTTGTCGATCCGCCTGCACCGCCCGCGCCGCTTCGCACTTTCGGAACTGCTGGCCACCGCCCCGCAATGGCAGCCGTATCTGGAAGCTATTGTGCTCCGGCGGCTGAATTTCCTGATCTGCGGCGCAACCGGGTCCGGCAAGACCACCATGCTCGCGGCTCTGCTGGGGACCGTCTCGCCGCGGGAACGGATGGTTTTGGTTGAGGACGCCGCCGAGCTGAATCCGGGACACCCGCATGTGGTGGGCCTGCAAAGCCGGACCAGCAATGTCGAGGGCAGCGGAGCAGTCGGAACGGCAGAGCTGGTCAGGCAGGCTCTGCGCATGCGCCCGGACCGGCTGGTGGTCGGAGAATGCCGTGGGGCGGAAGTCCGGGAGTTCCTGGCCGCGATGAATACCGGTCACGCCGGTGCCGGCGGCACCATCCACGCGAATGCGGCGTCAGCCGTGCCGACACGGCTGGCTGCGATGGGCGCGCTCGCAGGAATGAACGCCGATTCGATCGCGTTGCAGGCAGCCAGCGCGCTGGATTTGGTGATTTCGATGCAGCGGACCGATGCAGGGCGGTGCGTGCAGGAAGTCTGCCTGCTGCAAACTGGCGGCGACGGACGTTTGCAGACCCTCACGGCATTGGCTGCCGACGGAGCCAGCGTCCGGCACGGCCCCGGCTGGGACGAGCTGCGCGGACGGCTGTTCCCGTGACCGGGTTTGCTGTCTTCGTGTTGACGGCGGCCGCCTGCCTGCTGCTGTTGCCCTCGAGGCAGCCCCTCCCGGCGGACACTAGCGGGGGCGTCCGGCCCAAGGCCTTCGGCAACGGCAGGAGGAGCAAAGCCGCTGCGGCGCAATTGGACCAGTTGCCCCTCTTCGTGCGGCAGCTGGCCGCGCTGCTGCGTTCGGGGCGTGCCCCGGCACAGCTCTGGCCGGACATGCTCGCGGTCTACGTATCACCGGGACGGCCCGACGAAGAGCGGCAGGGCAGCCGGAAACCGGGCGGGCCCGGGCTCGCGGCCGCTGTGCCGACGGAACACTTCCAGCTACTGCTGCCCCGTCTGCAGGCGGCAGCCCAAGCCGCGGAGCTGGGCATGGGGATCGGACCGGTTCTGCGCCGGTCTCCGCCGGCCAGCGGCAGACAGTCGGATACTGCCGCCGCAGCGGCACAACGCATGTGGCTCGACCTGGCCTCCTGCTGGGAGGTTTCCGAAAGGACCGGCGCGCCGCTGGCGCTGCTGCTGGAGAATTATGCGCGGCACCTGCAGGATCGACTCGATGGCCGGGCGGCGCGCCGGACTGCGCTGGCGGGACCGCGGGCGACGGCCACCCTGCTCGCCTGGCTGCCGCTGCTGGGACTCGGACTGGGAACCGTCATGGGCGCCGACCCCGTCAGCACGCTGCTGCTGTCAGCGTCGGGATGGCCTGTCCTGGTTGTTGGAGTGGCGCTGATGATTGGCGCCCGCCTCTGGTCGCGCGCACTTGTGCGACGGGCCGCAGGACCGGATGCCCTGTGATCCCGATCCTGACGGGCGCACTGCTCTTCGGGGCCGTGTTGCTGCTATGGCCTGGGCTGTCCGGGTCGGGGTTCATCCCGGCAAAACAGGCTTCCGACGTAGAGCGGGGGAGGCGCGGTGATGAGGAAGCGCCCGAAGACCCGGCCCTGCAGTTGGACGTGCTGGGCGCCATGCTGGCCGCGGGGCTGTCCCTGCCGAGCGCCGTGGCCGCCCTCGCCGCCTCCACTCACGGAGCCCAGCAGCCAGCGCTGCAACGGGTCGCCTCGGCGCTGTCGCTGGGCGTGGACTGGCTGGAGGCCTGGGCAGTCGGGGGCCGCGGACCCGGGCTGGATCTGCTCCGCGACTCCTTGCGCTTCGGTGCCGCCACGGGTGCCCCTTCGGCAGCGGTGCTCTTCGCCCAGGCCGACCAACTGCGCCGCCGGCGGCGGCAGGACGACCAGCAGCGCGCGGCTGCGCTTGGGACCAAACTTGTGCTGCCGCTAGGCCTATGCGCCCTTCCCTCCTTCATCGCGCTGGGAGTTGTGCCGGTACTGGTCGCCCTCGTGCCCCGGTTGTAAGCATTCCTCCACAGCGCAGCGGAGGCCCCGGTTATGCACCGGCATCAGATCGACCCTGCCAGCCCAGTGACGTTGTCCGGGAAGCTCGAATGACCGCAATCCGGCGGTCACATCCAGGAGGAAAATATGTCACTGTCACTGGCACATAGGCGGACCCGGACAGCACCCAACCGGCTGCCCCTGATCCCGGCGCCATTGGAGGGGGCCAAGACCGAGCAGGAAGAAACCGGGCGGCTGGCGGAGGTGATTGCTTTTCCCGCCGAAGGAGCCAACGGCCGGGCCGGAAAGACCCGGCGAGAGGCGGGCGGTTCCGAGGCAGGGATGGCGACGGCCGAGTATGCCATTGCGACACTCGCCGCGGTGGCGTTCGCTGGTCTCTTGGTTTTAATCCTGCGCAGCGGCGAAGTCCGCGGCATGCTCACGCGCCTGGTGGAACTCGCGCTGACGGCGGTCTGACAGATGCGGAGCCGCCGCGGACCAGTCCGTCACCGCCGGTGCTGTGTGGCTGCGAACGGCCGGTGCACCATTGAACGGGGCAGCGTCACGGCGGAATTTGCCGTGGCACTGCCGGCGGTCGTCGTTGTGCTGGCGTTCCTGTTGGTGGGTGCGGCGGCCGGGGCGGCCCAGCTGAATCTGGAGAAGGCAGCCCAGGCAGCGGTCCGACAACTGGGCCGCGGCGAGGCCAAGGCGGCAGCCGCACACACCGTTCGCTCGATTGCCGGAGACGAGGCCGTCCTCGTGACTGACAGCGGCAGCGGCGGCTGGGTGACTGTCCGGGTCACCGCATCGGTGCCCGGGCCCTGGCCGGAGTTCGGCGGGTGGACACTGGCCGCGGAGGCCACCGGTCCGGTCGAGCCAGGCGCCGACCCGGCGGTTCCGGCGGGAGCAGGCAGCGGTGGCCGGTAACGAGCTTCCGCCGTCCCGGACAGCCACACGCCGGTCGGCAGCGAG
The DNA here is from genome assembly GCF_047607445.1 of Arthrobacter sulfonylureivorans. GTDB lineage: Bacteria > Actinomycetota > Actinomycetes > Actinomycetales > Micrococcaceae > Crystallibacter > Crystallibacter sulfonylureivorans_A. The sequence continues at coordinate 12,228 of NZ_JBLKRT010000046.1, read as the reverse complement.
TGCATCCTCCGGGCAGATCGAAGACAGCGGGGCCGGGACCGTCCTTGCCGTCGGCCTGGTGCTGCTGCTGTGCCTGATGCTCGCAGTGGTCATCTCGGTACTTCAAGCGGGATTGGCATCGGCGCGGGCCGGCAAGGCAGCGGACCTGGCTGCCTTGGCCGGTGCCGATGCCGCCCGCGGGCTGCTGGCAGGTGACCCTTGCAGCCTTGCCGCGGAAGTAGCAGGCAAGCAGCAAGCCGAACTGTCCGCGTGCAGCCGATCGGGACCAGGCGGTGTTGTGGTCGACATACGTACCCGGACCGCGCTGCCCGAGGTCTTTGGATGGATCAACGGGCAGTGGACGCATGCCGACGGCCGGGCACGGGCGGGGCCGCCGCCGGCGAGATGAGTGATCGCCGGCGGGCCGGACGCAACCCCTCATCCGTCGCCAGGCAACGGCGCTGTCCTGCTACACCGCCGTTGCTTGGCGGCGTTCTGCCGGGGCAGGGCCGGCGTGGGAGAGCAGCGCCTCAATCAGCGTGACCGCTCCGGACTTGTCCAGCGGATTGTTCTTGTTGCCGCATTTCGGCGACTGCACGCAGGACGGGCAGCCGGTGTCGCATTCGCAGGAACGGATGGCGTCCCGGGTGGCCGCCAGCCACGTCCGCGCCGCTTCAAAGCCGCGTTCGGCGAACCCCGCCCCACCGGGATGGCCGTCGTAGACGAAGATTGTCGGCTTGCCGGTGTCGGCGTGCAGGGCCGTCGACACGCCGCCGATGTCCCACCGGTCGCTGGAGGCCACCAGCGGCAGCAGCCCGATGCCCGCGTGTTCGGCGGCATGCAGGGCGCCGGGAACGCGCGCGGTGACCAAGCCGGCGGAGGCCAACTGCTGCTCGCCGATGGTGAACCAAACGGCCTTGGTAAACAGTTCCCGGGCACCGAGGTCCAGCGGTTCTTCGCCCAGAATCTCATTCGAGATGAAGGCCTTGCGCTGGAAGGAGATGACTTTCGTGGTGACCTTGACGTCGCCGAAGCAGGCCTGGACCTCGCCCCAGTCCTCGGTCCGTTCGGCTCCGAGCACCTCAATCTGCGTGATGTCCCGGGCCTGCGTGTAGTAGTCCGGATTGGCGCGGGTCACCATCGCGCAGTGGTCCTGCTCGTTGAGTTCATCCACCACATACGTCGTTCCCTGATGGACATACACCGCACCGCTGTGGGCCTGATAGTGCGACTGCGGCGAGTCCATGGTTCCGAGCAGGGTGCCGGACTCCGACTCGACAATGCTGATCGGCCCACCGCCGTCGGCCCGCAGATTGACCATGGCGGCGGCGCTTTCCGGATGGGTCCAGTACCAGCCTGCGGGCCGGCGGCGAAGGTAGCCTTCGGTCGTCAATCGGTCGAGCAGCCCCGGGGCCGCCGAACCGAACAACCCGATGTCCGCCGGGGTCAGCGGAAGCTCCTGGGCCGCCGCGCACAGGTGGGGGCCCAGGACGTAGGGGTTCGAGGGGTCGAACACGGTGGCTTCCACGGAGACGTCGAACACCGCTTCGGGGTGGTGCACCAGATACGTGTCCAGCGGGTCATCGCTGGCCACAAAGGCAGCGAGCGCGTCTTGGCCGGACCGGCCGGCCCGGCCGATCTGTTGGAACAGGGAAGCGCGGGTTCCGGGCCAGCCCGCGACCAACACGGCGTCCAGTCCGGAAATGTCGATGCCCAGTTCCAGCGCCGAGGTGCTGGAGACTCCCAGCAATTGCCCGGACCGGAGCTTGGCTTCCAGTTCGCGCCGTTCCTCCGGGAGGTAGCCGGAGCGGTACGCTGCGACCCGCCCGGGCAGCGAGGGATGGACGTCGTCCAGCAGCCGCTTAGTGATGGAGGAAATCGTCTCGGCGCCGCGGCGGGACTTGATGAAGGCGATCGTGCGCACCTGCGCGGACACCAGGTTGGCCATCAAGTCGGACGTCTCGGCGACCACGGTCCGCCGTTCCTTGGCTCCGTTCTCGCCCTTAAGCTCCGTGAGCTGAGGCTCCCAGAAAGCCACCGTCGTGGACCCGTGCGGCGAACAGTCTTCGGTGACGGCCTCGGCGTCCGCGCCGATCAGCCGCCCGAACGAGGTTCCGGGGTCGGCGGAGGTGGCCGAGGCCCCGATAAACACCGGATCGGCACCGTAGCTGGCGCAGATCCGGCGCAGCCGGCGCATCAAGTTGGCCACATTCGAGCCGAACACGCCGCGGTAGCTGTGCGCTTCGTCGATGATCACGTAACGCAGTCGGCGGAAAAACCGCGCCCACCACGCGTGATTGGGAAGGATGCCGAAATGCAGCATGTCCGGATTGGCCAGGACGAAGTTGGCATGATCCCGGATCCAGCGGCGGGCGCCGGGGTCGGTGTCGCCGTCGTAGGTTTCCGCCCTGACGGTCGGCAGCTTCAGCGCCTTGATCGCGGCCAATTGGTCAGCTGCCAGTGCCTTGGTGGGGGCGAGATACAGGGCGACGGCGCCGCTGGGCTCCAAGCTGACGGTGTCTGCCAGGGCAGTCCGGTGGATGGCATCCAGCGCCGGCACCTGGTAGGCAAGCGATTTTCCGGAGGCGGTCCCGGTGGCAATGATCGTGTGCCGCCCGTCGTGGGCGCTCTCGGCCGCCCGAACCTGGTGCCGCCACGGCTGGTGCACGCCGAGCATCGCGTAGGCGGCGCGGACATCGTCGTGCACCCACCGCGGCCAGGGCTCGATCACGGCCTCCCGGGCCGGGAGTTCGCGGACGTGCACCAGCTGCTCAGGCTCCGGACCGGAACCGAGCAGCGGAATCAAGGAGTCGTGCAGGGCCACCCAAATATTGTGTCATCACCTCGGGAGGCAACCGGCACTGCTCCCGGGACCGCCGGGCGGTTCGGTGCCGGAGCGCCAGCCTGAAGGGATCAGTTGTCCGTGGCGGGCTTGAGGATCATCACATCGCAGACGGTGTCCCAGCCCAAATGGTTGTAGAGCATCTGGCCGTCGTGCGAGGCGATCAACAGGCCGGTATCCACCATGTGTTCGAAGGTGGAAGCGATCAGCGCGCGCATCACGTGCGTGGCGAGTCCCCGGCGGCGGTAGTTGATGTCGGTTTCGATGTGATCGAAGACCGCGACATTGTCGACGACGGCGACCACGCCGTGTGCGGCCTCGTTGCCTTCATGCACAACGCGGACCCGGTGGACGTTGCCGGTTTTCTCCAGCTCGGTCTTGAAATCGGGATCGCGGTACCACGGATCCTCGGCGTCCTGTCCGGACATGTCCGTGACCATCAGCGACTGGGCATTGTGGTGGACGCGCAGGCCGTGCTGCGGCGCCAGCTCGTGGATCCGCCGCGCGTCGCGGGTCAGGACCGTGAAAATCCGCCCCGAAGACTTGGTGGTGTCGCGTGCTACGGCAGCGAACTCTTCATCGCCCGGCTCAAAAGCAAAGTATTCCCAGTCTCCGGTCTTGTCGGCCAGCAGCACCGCAGGGTGGCCGGAAACCTCTTCGGAGGAGTAACCCCGGCAGGCTGACCAGCCGGCAACCCAGACGGAAAGGACATCGTCCGGAACGTCAGTCGTGTATTCGTTGCCCATAGCAGGACTGTACCGAACAGCGGCCCCGTCCGGCAGTTGAAAGCGATGACAACCCTGTCACAATCGCAATATCGGCGCCAGCAGGCAATTTTGGAGTCCTTACCACCGCGTAATCTTGATGGGTGGCTTTGAACCGGATTGTGCTTTATTACGCTTTTACCCCGCTGCCGGACCCGGATGCCGTTCGGCTCTGGCAGCGCGCGCTGTGCGAGAAACTCGGCCTGCGCGGCCGGATCCTGATCTCCAAGGACGGGATTAACGGCACCGTTGGCGGGGAACTGAACGCCGTGAAGCAGTATGTGAAAACCACGCGCGAGTACCCGGCGTTCCGCGACCTGGACGTGAAATGGTCGGACGGCGGGGCAGCGGACTTCCCGCGCCTGAGCGTCAAGGTCCGTGACGAGATTGTCTCCTTCGGCGCGCCAGGCGAGCTCAAGGTGGACCAAGACGGAGTGGTTGGCGGCGGCAAGCACCTGCGCCCGGAGGAACTGCACCAGCTCATCGACGCGAAGAAGGCAGCGGGCGACGACGTGGTCTTCTTCGACGGACGCAATGCCTTCGAGGCGCAGATCGGCAAGTTCAAAGACGCCATCGTCCCGGACGTCGCCACCACGCACGACTTCATCAAGGAACTGGACTCGGGCAAGTACGACGACCTCAAGGAAAGGCCGGTGGTCACCTACTGCACCGGCGGGATCCGCTGCGAAGTCCTCTCCTCCCTGATGGTCAACCGGGGCTTCCAAGAGGTCTACCAACTCGACGGCGGCATTGTGCGCTACGGCGAGACCTTCGGCGACGCCGGACTGTGGGAGGGGTCGCTCTACGTTTTCGACCAGCGCATGCACCTCGAGTTCACGCCGGACGCCAAAACCATCGGAGCATGTGTCCGCTGCCAGGCACCGACCAGCAAGTTCGAGAATTGTTCCAACGCCGACTGCCGCCAGCTGACGCTGTACTGCTCGGCGTGCGCAGCGGACCCGCAGACTCTGCGCTGCCCGGACGGCTGCCCCGCCTAGCGGACGGTTTACACGGCCGCGGTCTCCGGCCACAGCCCGGCGGTCGCATCCTGCGGTTCGGTTTCCTCCACTTCCGTCTTGAAGACGCTCATGCCGCGCGCCTGGTAGTTGGCCACAGCGGCCGGGCCGTCCAACGAGCAGGTGTGCACCCAGACCCGCTGCACGGGCGGGAACCCGTCCCAGCGACCGTCCAAGCGCCAGGCCTGCCGGATGCCTTCGGCCAGCAAGGCACCGCCCAAACCTCGGCCGATCGCCTCGGGGAACAGGCCGAAGTACATGATTTCGACGTCGGTGCCCGCCCCGGCGGGGCGGCCCAGCAGTTCCACGTAGCCGGCCGGCGCGCCGGAGGTGTACAGCACCCAGGTTTCCGAGCCGGGTGTGCGGACCACCTGTTCCCACTCGCTGCGGGTGAGCACCAGCCGGTCGGACCAGTTCCAACTGCTGCCCACGCTCCGGTAGAGGAACTTGCTGAACTCCGGGCTGATGCCGCTGACCCGGACAACGGCGGCGTCGTCCGGCAGCGGACGCGACCCGGGAATCAGCTGGGCAGGATCGGTTTGTTCAAGGTGGGTGGTGGTGACGAGCATGCAGTCATTTAACCACCGGGCCACCGTGCCGGGCTCACCGGACCGCCGCAGGCTGCGGCCGCTGGAGTGCTGCCAAGGCCTGGGCGCCCGGCAGATCGGAGGCACTGGCGGGGCGGGAGATGTAGTAGCCCTGAGCGGTGTCGCAGCCCAGCTCCCGCAGCACCTCCAGCTGCTCCGGCCGTTCGACGCCCTCGGCTGTCACTGTGAGACCCCACGCGTGGGCAATGTTGATCAAGCCACCCACGAAAGCGGCTTCGCGCTCGGAGCTGTCGATGTTGTCAATAAAGGACTTGTCGATCTTGACCGTGTTCAGCGGCAGGTCGCGCAACATTCCCACCGAGGAGTATCCGGTGCCGAAATCGTCCAGATCGACGCCGATGCCGGCCTCGCGAAGCTGGGCCAACTGTTTGATCGCCCGGGGGAAGTCCGCGATCGCGGAACTTTCGGTGATCTCCACCCGGATCAGGTCCGCCGGGACGCGGTGCGCTGCCATGGCGGCCAGCAGTTCGCCGACCACTTTGTTCGCGGCAAGCTGGATCGGCGAGACGTTGATGGAGACGGTCCGCGGGCTGCCGGCCGCCAGCCAGGCGCCGGCCTGGGCACAGGCCTCGTTGAAAACCCACCGGCCGATCTGCTGGATAAGGTTGACGCTCTCGGCCACCGGGATGAATTCCGAGGGCGGTACCGGCCCAAGGACCTCGTCGTGCCAGCGCAGCAGGGCCTCCACTGCCATCCCGCCGCCGGTGCCCAGGTTCAGCAGCGGCTGGTAATGCAGCCGGAAACCGCCCGCCGCCACCGCCAACTGAAGCCTGCGGCGCAGCTGGGCCTGGCGGGCAACCGGCGCCGTTTCGCCGCGGGTGCTGAGCCAGACCACCCGGCCTTTCCCGGCGCGTTTAGCCGCCAACATGGCGCCGTCCGCCTGCCGCAGCAGCACATCCAGTTGGCTCAGTTGTTCTTCCTCGACCACGTCGGATGCCAGCGCCAAACCAATGGAAGCGGAAATATGCAGCTCATGGTCGTCGAAGGGGAAAGGTTTAACTGCCTCGGCCAGAATGCGGTCGGCGATGCTGCGGGCCTGTTCGGCATCCACATCGACCAGCAGTACGGCGAACTCGTCGCCGCCCAGCCGGGCCACAATGTCGCGGCCGCGCACGGTGCGCTGCAGCCGGCCGGTGAACCCGGTCAGGATGCTGTCACCAGCCCGATGGCCGAACGTGTCGTTGACATGCTTGAACCGGTCCAGGTCGATGCAGAGGATCGCCACGCGGCCGGGATCGCAGTCGCCCACCAGCTCTGCGCCGCGCTCGTCGAGCAGCCGCCGGTTGGGCAGCCCGGTCAGCGGGTCGTGCATCGCGTCGTGCTGGAACAGCGCCGACACTTCTTCGAAAATCCGCGAAACGGCCACTACCCGGGGGCCGTCGGGGCCGACCACCAGGAAGTCCTCGTACCGGGCACCCGGCGGCCGGTTCAGGATCCGCCGCGCGGCCTGCGTCATGGACAGCTCAGGGGCCACCGCGAAGGAATGCTCGGGCCGCAGTTGGCCCACGCGGGTACGGCTGTTGAGCGCGCGGCCATAGCCCAGCCGCCCGCTGAGTTCCGACTCCAGCCGCTCGCGCAGCAGCAGCCAGTGCCCTCCGTCGGCCTCCACCGCCACGGCTTGCAGTGAGCGGTCGGCCTGGAACCAGCCGTTAACCTCCATGATCAAGGTGTCGGCGGCGACCACCGGAACCTTCTGCCCCAGTTCACCGACCCGTTGCGGCCGGTCCGCGCGGGGCCGGTCCGCGTCGTTGGTACCTGCATCCATGCCCCAGTGAGTACCACACGCAAGCGGCGCCCGGGTGAACGGCAGGGAAACCGGCCGGCTCACTAGACTTGGCAGGTGGACTTTGCAGATTTCTCACATGTGCCCGGTGCCCCGGCCAGCAGCAACCCGCGGCTGCTGGCGGATCTGGCCGCCGACCTGACGGAGCTGGACTACAGCGTCGACGGGGTGGCCGAACTGCTTGGCGCCGAAGCCTGGGCGGCCTTTGACCGTGACCAGTTGGTGCCGGCCGAGCTGGCCACCAGCCGATCGCTGGAGGATCCGGCACGCGGCCGGTTGGCCGCCGTCGTGCGCTTCTGGCTCTTGGGCAACACCGTCGAGCCGGAGCAGCTGGCACCGGCGTTCCCGCGGACAGGGCTGGACGGACTGGGCGTGCTGGGCCTGCTGGAGCACGACGACGGCGCGTTGCGTGCCGCCGTCGACCTCCGTCCGTATGGCTTTGGCAGCACCGAACTGTGGGTGGCCAGCGATCTGGGCGCGCACCAGCGGCCCGGCGTCCTCCGGCGCGACCATGTGCTGGGCATCGGCCAGGCCTCGCTGACCTTGGCCCAGCTGACGGTGCGTACCGATGTGGAGCGGGCGCTGGATCTTGGTACCGGCTGCGGCATCCAGGTGTTCCACCTGCTAGGCCACTGCCGGCACGTCACGGCGACCGATATCTCGGAGCGGGCGCTGGCGTTTACCCGGTTCAACCTGGTGCTGAATGCCGGTGCCCTCGGCTTGGATCCGGAACGTCTGGGTGCGCGCGTCAGCCTGCGGCTGGGCAGCCTGTTGGAGCCCGTGGCAGGGGAGCGCTTTGACCTGGTGGTGACTAACCCGCCGTTCGTGATCACGCCGCGGCGGCCGGCAGAGCGCGCGGAGGAGCAGTTCACGTACCGCGACGGCGGCCTGCCCGGAGACGACATTGTGGGTTCCCTGTTCCGCACGCTGCCGTCCGTGCTGGCCGACGGCGGGGTGGCACAGATGCTGGGCAACTGGGAAATCCCGGCCGGCGCCGCCACGTGGCACGCCAGGCTGGAGCAGTGGCTGTCCCCGGACACCGATGCTTGGGTGATCCAGCGCGAACAGCTCAGTCCGGCGCAATACGCGGAAACCTGGCTGCGTGACGCTGCGGAGAACCGCGATCCCGCGCTGTTCGCGTCGGCCTACGCCGCCTACCTGGACGACTTTGACTCCCGGGCGGTGGAAGCCGTGGGCTTCGGCATGGTGTGGCTGCGCCGGCCCCCGGCGGGCTCCGGGCAAACAAGGGAGGCTGCGCTGCGCCGGTTCGAAGAAATCACCTACCCGATCGAACAACCCATTGGCCCGCATCTGGCAGCAGCTGTGGAGCGCTCCGACTGGCTGGCCGCCCACGCCGCCGACTTCGGCCGCCAGCATCTGGAAGTGGCCCGGGACGTGACCGAGGAGCGGCACCAGCGGCCCGGCGCGGAGCATCCCGGCGTGATCCTGTTGCGTCAGGGCGCGGGGCTGCGCCGGGCCAACCTGATGAGCACCGAACTGGCTGGGTTCGTATCAGCCAGTGACGGCGAACTGGACGTGGACCAGATCATCGGCGCTCTGGCCTCGCTGCTGGGCCGGACCGAACCCGACTTCGCCCGGCAGCTGTCCGATGAGGTGCGGAACCTGGTAGCGGACGGGTTTCTGGTCCCTACCGGCCAGTAAGCCTGATCGTTTCCTGATTGCAGCCTGTGGGAATGAGGAACACCGGCGCCAGCGGCGGTGAGCGGCATTACACTTACTGATCATGACTAAGGGTGCAACCACGACGACCGGCCGGTCGTCCGCTGCTGCAGCGGACCCCCAGCGGGAGCCGGCAGCCGGGGACAGGGTCAATATTTCTGATGCCCGGGCAATCCGGGCACTGGCCCACAATGTGCGGTTGAAGGTCATCGAGGAGCTCTTCGATACACAGCAGCCTGCCACCGCCACGGAACTGGCCCAACGGCACGGGCTGACGCCCAGCGCCATGAGCTACCACCTGCGGGCTTTGGAGAAGTGGGGATTCGTCAAACGGTGCGCCAACCAAGGTGACGGACGGGAGCGGCACTGGCAGGCGGCTGCAGGGCGCCTGGACGTGACCAGCGTCGCGGACAGCCGTGCCGCCACCTTGGGCGTGGTCGATGTGGAACTGAACGATCTTCGTGAACGTCTGTCCAAATATGTCAAACGTGACAAGCAAGCGCCGGATCCGGACACCTGGCGGCAGGAAGGACACCTGGCGGCGCTGAGCACCGGACGGTTCTATCTCACCGAGGAACAGCGCAAGGACCTCGGCCGGCGGATCGGCGAGATCCTGCTGGAATTCAGCCCGACCACCAACCCGGAGAACAGGGGAGAGGGAGCGGAGAAACTGTACTACGTCTTCTCGTTCCTGCCCGGCGACATCGACAACGACTAGGCCCGCGTCCGGGCTGCCGCCAGCCTCCGGTGGATGCCGGAGCCAGTCGCTGCTGCAGTTCGTGTGTTCTGGTTCGCGGTACTGTTGCGGCTAACCTAGTGCTGACGGTCCTCCGCCCAGCCGGGTTGGGGGACGTACTTACAAGCGCATCAACATCTTTCTCTACGTAGGAGCACAGTGCCAGCCAAGGCCCGCGAAAAAACCGGCAAGAAACTCGTCATCGTCGAGTCTCCCGCCAAGGGCAAAACCATTGCCGGATACCTCGGCGAGGGCTTTGAGGTCACAGCATCCATGGGTCACATTCGTGATCTGCCGCAGCCCTCGGACCTGCCTGCTGAACTGAAAAAGACGTCGGTCGGCAAGTTTGCGGTGGACATCGAGCACAATTTCGAGCCCTACTACGTGGTGTCGCCGGACAAGAAGAAGAAGGTGTCCGAGCTTAAATCGATGCTCAAGGACGCCGACGAACTTTATCTGGCAACTGACGGTGACCGCGAAGGCGAAGCCATCGCGTGGCACTTGCTCCAAGTGCTCCAGCCCAAGGTGCCGGTGCACCGCATGACTTTTAGCGAGATCACCCGGGAAGCACTGCAGCGTGCCCTGACCGAGGTCCGCGACGTCGACACCGACCTGGTGGACGCGCAGGAAACCCGCCGGATCGTGGACCGGCTGTTTGGCTATGAGCTTTCACCGGTGCTCTGGCGCAAGGTCAAGGCAGGCCTGTCCGCGGGCCGCGTGCAGTCGGTGGCCACGCGGTTGGTGGTGGAGCGTGAACGCGAGCGGATGGCTTTCCGGGCGGCTTCCTACTGGGACCTGCTCGCTACGGTGCAGCCCGAGGACGCGTCCAAGGGTTCGGCGTTCAAGGCCAAGCTGGTGTCCGTCGATGGCGGCCGGGTTGCCGTCGGCAAGGATTTCGACGATCTGGGCCGGCTGAAGGCCCGCTCGGCCGTCCATCTGGACGAGGCCGCCGCCACCGCCTTGGCGGACTCGCTGCGCAGCGCCGAGTTCTCCGTCCGGGCCGTGGAGAACAAGCCCTACACCCGCCGCCCGGCCGCGCCGTTCACCACCTCCACCCTGCAGCAGGAAGCGGCGCGCAAGCTCCGGTTCTCCGCCCGCTCCACCATGCAGGTGGCGCAGAAGCTGTATGAAAACGGCTACATCACGTATATGCGTACCGACTCGCCGGCGCTGAGCGACCAAGCTGTCAACGCCGCCCGCCGCCAGGCCTCGGAGCTGTACGGACCCGAGTACGTCCCGGATTCCCGCCGGATCTACCAGGGCAAGGACAAGAACGCCCAGGAAGCCCACGAAGCCATCCGGCCCGCCGGCGATTCGTTCCGCACGCCCGGCCAGGTCCGCAGCCAGCTGTCCAACGACGAGTACCGGCTGTATGAGCTGGTCTGGAAGCGCACCGTGGCTTCGCAGATGACCGATGCCAAGGGCTCGACCTCGACGGTGCGGTTGGGTGCCATCGCCGGTGACGGCCGGGACGCCGAATTCACCGCCTCGGGCACCGTGATCACTTTCCCCGGGTTCCTGGCCGCCTATGAGGAGGGCAAGGACGCCGGTCGGGAGGAGGACGACGACGCCACTGGCGGCCGCTTGCCGAACCTCGCCAAGGGCGATGCCTTGGAAGCCCAGTCGGTCGACGCCGTCGGCCACGAGACCTCGGCACCGCCGCGCTACACCGAAGCGTCGCTGATCAAGACGCTGGAAGACCGCGGTATCGGGCGCCCGTCCACCTACGCCGCCACTATTTCCACCATCATGGACCGCGGCTATGTCCGTACCCGCGGTTCCGCTCTGGTGCCGAGCTGGATTGCGTTCTCGGTGGTTCGGCTGCTGGAGGAACACTTCAGCGACTACGTGGATTACGACTTCACCGCCGAGCTGGAAGAGGACCTGGACCGCATTGCCCGCGGCGAGGCCAGCCGGACCGAATGGCTCTCCGGCTTCTATTACGGGGACCGCAAGGAAACCGGTCTGAACACCGTGGTCAATGATCTGGGTGAGATCGATCCCCGCCAGATCAACTCCATTGACATTGCCGACGGCATCACCCTGCGGGTGGGCAAATTCGGCCCCTACCTGGAACGCAACGGCAACGCCGAAGGCGAGGAGCCGCAGCGCGCCAACGTCCCCGACGATTTGGCTCCGGACGAGCTGACGGCGGAGAAAGCCGTCGAACTGATGGAGACCCAAGGTCCGGGCGAGCGTGAGCTCGGCAAGGATCCGGAGACGGGCCGGACCATTGTGGCCAAGGAAGGCCGGTACGGCGCCTACGTCACCGAAGTCATCCACGAGCCGACGGCGGAGGAACTGGCTGCGCAGCCGGTGGAGTACTACAAGAACGGCAAGCCGAAGCCGCCGAAGAAGCCCGCAAAGGTCAAGCCGCGCACCGGGTCGCTGTTCAAGTCGATGAGTGTGGACACGGTGACCCTCGACGACGCGCTGAAGCTGCTGAGCCTGCCGCGTGTGCTCGGTACCGATGCAGAGGGCGCCGAGATCACGGTGCAGAACGGCCGCTTCGGCCCGTACCTGAAGAAGGGGACGGATTCGCGGTCGATCGGATCGGAAGAGGAGATCTTCACCATCACGCTGGAGCAGGCGCTGGAGATCTACTCGCAACCGAAGACGCGTGGCGGCCGTACCGCCGCCGCACCGCTGGCCGAGTTCGGCGTGGACCCGGTGTCGGAAAAGAACATCGTGGTCAAGGACGGCCGCTTCGGCCCGTACATTACCGACGGCGTCACGAACATCACGGTGCCTCGTTCCACCAGCCTCGAGGACCTGACGCGCGAGCAGGCCGTTGAACTGCTGGCGGAGAAGCGCGCCAAG
>NZ_JBLKRT010000045.1:0-20680 GCF_047607445.1 Arthrobacter sulfonylureivorans | reverse complement strand
GCGGTGCTGATCGCGCTGGTGCCCGTCACCGCCACCCTGACCATTGCCACCATCCCGCTCCCCTGGCTGCTGCTGGGCATCGGGATCTACCCGGTCATCCTGGCCTGCGCCGCACTCTACAACAAGGCAGCCGCCCGGAATGAGCGCAAGTTCCGCGAATTGACGGCCGACTGGACCGAGCCTGGGACCAAACAGTGAACACGGCCGTTGGTCTGGCAGCGGTGGCAGCGGTGTGCGCCGCCACCGTGTTGATCGGCATCTATGGACTGCGGATTTCCCGGACCACCGGCGACTTTTACGTCGCCTCGCGGACGGTCAAACCGTGGTGGAACGCCTCAGCCATCGGCGGCGAGTACATCTCCGCGGCCAGCTTCCTGGGCGTGGCCGGGCTGATCCTGATCTCGGGAATCGATGCGCTCTGGTTCCCGGTCGGCTACACCGCCGGCTACCTGATGCTGCTGCTGTTCGTGTCCGCACCGCTGCGCCGCTCCGGCGCGTACACCATCCCGGACTTCGCCGCCGCCCGGCTCGATTCCACCGCGGCGCGGCGCGTGACCAGTCTGCTGGTGGTTGCGGTCGGCTGGCTCTACATTGTGCCGCAGCTGCACGGGGCCGCCCTGACCATGCGCATCGCCACCGGCCTGCCGGGCTGGGCAGGCGCGGTCATCGTCGTCGTCGTGGTGGTGCTGTCCGTGGTGACCGGCGGGATGCGCTCCATCACCTTCGTGCAGGCCTTCCAGTACTGGCTCAAACTCACCGCACTGGCCGTCCCGGTGGTCTTCATCCTGCTTGTCCTCACCGGCTCGGGCCAATCGCCCACCGGCGGAGGGGCGGCGTTCGACCCGGCGCTGGATGTCTCCGGTGATGCATCCCTCTACCGGAATATCTCGCTGATTGTCGCTTTGCTCTTCGGCACGCTGGGCCTGCCCCACGTGCTGGTTCGCTTTTATACCAACCCCGACGGCGCCGCTGCCCGCCGCACCACGCAACTCGTCCTGGGCCTGCTGGCGCTGTTCTACCTCTTCCCCACCATCTACGGTGTGCTCGGCCGTCTGCACACGCCGCGGCTTGCAGGCGGCAGCCAGTCCGATGCCACCGTGCTGCTGCTGCCGGGGCGGATCGTGGACGGATTGGCCGGCGACCTCCTGAGCGCGTGCGTGGTGGCCGGCGCCTTCGCCGCGTTCCTTTCCACCACCTCCGGGCTGGTGGTGTCGCTGGCCGGCGTGGTCAGCCAGGACCTGTTCCGCGGCAGCGTCAAAGGATTCCGGCTGGCCGCGGTGCTGTCCGCCATCGTGCCGCTGGGCATTGCCATGGGCACCGAGTCGCTGGCTTTGGCCGGCAGCGTGGGCACGGTGTTTGCCTTCACCGCGTCGACCATCTGTCCGCTGCTTCTGCTGGGCATCTGGTGGCGCGGCCTGACCGATGCCGGGGCCATTGCGGGCATGGTGTCCGGAGCAGTGCTCTGTGGCGGTTCGCTGCTAGCGGCGACAGTAGCCGGGCCGGCCTTGGGCGCCTGGGCCGAACCGCTTGGACAGCCGGCAGCCTGGACTGTTCCGACGGCTTTCCTGGTCACCGTGGCCGTCTCGCTGGCCACCGCTTCACGCAGGCCGGCGACGGTTGCCCGCGTGATGGCGCGGCTGCACACTCCCGAACGGGCAGAAGTCCGGGCTCCGGTCGGCCGGCCAGGCAAGGCCCGCCCGGCGGAATGACCGGGTCAGTGGACCCGGCGCGTTGGGTTGGTTAGTCGATCGAGGCCATGAGCTCGACCACGCGGTCCAGGAAGGCATCCACCTGGTTTTCCTCGTAGCCGTCTTTGCCCTTGGCTTCGCGGAACACGGCCCGGCGGACCACGTCCACGCTCATCGGTTGGTCGTGCTCAAAGTAGCCCAGCAGTTCGACGCAGAGCGCATCCACATCCTCGATGTCGTAGCTGACCGCGTTCCGCTTCGTGGGGCGGCGGAAGCGTTCTCCGGGTGCCCGGTGCAGGCGGGCACGCAGCATCGCTGAGACGCGGCCAATCTGCGTCAGCCAGGCCTGCTCGCCCTCGCGGCTGATCAGTGCGTCGCGTTCCCGCTGGGCGAAGACGTCCTCCAGCCGGTCGAGCGCGGCGTCCACGGCGCGCGGGTCGTAACCGCCCTTGGCCGGGTCGAACGTCTTGGCCCGCACATCGCGGCTGGTGATGGGCACGTCGTCGGGCTCGGGGTTGTTGTAGTACTCCCGGGCCTGCCCGAGGAAGTCGTCCACCTGACGGGCGTTGTAGCCGAAGTCCCGCCGGTCCACATGGTCGAACGGGGCACTGCCCTTGCCGGCTTCAATGGTTCGTCGCGCCATGGTGTCCTGTGAGTTCCTGTTCCTTCAAAACGTTCCGCTTGTGTTCGCTGCCCAGTCTATGCCGGAAGAGTGCTGAATCCCGGGCATGGCCTGCGCCTACACTGCTCCCGGGGCGAGCAGCGATGCCAGCAGGTAGGCAACCGGAGCGGCAAAAACGATGGAATCCAGCCGGTCCATGACGCCGCCGTGGCCCGGCAGGATGTTGCTCATGTCCTTGATGCCCAGTTCCCGCTTGACCATCGATTCGGCCAGGTCGCCCACGGTGGAGGCGGCGACGGTGGCGACCGCCAGCACCAGCCCGAACCACCACTGCAGGTCCAGCAGGAGGACCGAGCACAGGATTCCGACGAGAATGGCACCGCTGACCGAGCCGGCAAACCCTTCCCATGACTTCTTGGGGCTGATCTTGGGCGCCATCGGATGCTTGCCGAACAGAACGCCCACGATGTAGCCGAAGGTGTCGTTGGAGACCACCAACAAGAGCATGGTGGCAACCTTCAGCGCACCTGATTCCTCCAGCAGCAACAGCAGCGCGAAGCTGATGAAGAACGGCACCCAGCACAGGATGAAGGTGCCACTGAGCACAGTGCGTACCGCGCCCTCAGTACTGTCCAGGCATTTCCACAC
The DNA here is from genome assembly GCF_047607445.1 of Arthrobacter sulfonylureivorans. Lineage (GTDB taxonomy): Bacteria > Actinomycetota > Actinomycetes > Actinomycetales > Micrococcaceae > Crystallibacter > Crystallibacter sulfonylureivorans_A. Next base: position 17,722 of record NZ_JBLKRT010000045.1, on the reverse strand, counting down.
CATCAGGGCAACGCACGTCACCACCAGGGCGAAGGCCAACCCTTCCGGTCCGCCATAATATGCCGCCATTGGCATGGCTAGCGCGCCTGCGAACAGCGGCGGCAGCGGCACCTTGATGTTCTTTACCGTCAGGGCGCGGGAAACCTCCCACGCGCCGACGGCGGAGAACCCCGCCACGACCATCACAAAGGCGTCCGGCAGCAGGAAAAGCCCGACCAGGACCACCGCCATCAGGATGATTCCGACGGCGATGGCTGCCGGCAGGTTGCGGCCGGCGCGGGAAGGCTTGGCGGCGGCCCGCATCGCACGCCGGCTGGACCCGCCCGGCTGCGATCCCGGACCAGCCGCCGGAGTCGGCGAACCGCCAGCCACGGGTTGAGGCTGGTCCGTACTCATCAGACCTCGAGCAGCTCGGCTTCCTTGCGCTTGAGGAGTTCGTCCACGTTGTCCGTGTGCGATTTGGTCTTGGCGTCCAGGTCCTTTTCCGCCCGGTTGCCTTCGTCTTCGCCGACGTCGCCGTCCTTGACCAGCTTGCCGATGGTGTCCATCGCCTTGCGGCGGATGTTGCGGATGGAGACCTTGGCGTCTTCGGCCTTGCCCCGGACGACCTTGACGTATTCCTTGCGGCGTTCCTGGGTCAATTCCGGCAGGACCACGCGAATGACCACGCCGTCGTTGGCCGGATTCGCGCCGACATCGGAATCGCGCAGGGCCTTCTCAATGTCGTTCAGCGCCGCCTTGTCATACGGGGTGATCAGCAGCGTACGCGGCTCGGGATTTTGGAATGACGCCAGCTGCTGCAGCGGGGTCGGCGTACCGTAGTAGTCCACCGTCACCTTGGAAAACAGGGCCGGATTGGCGCGGCCGGTGCGAATGGTGGCGAAATCTTCCTTGGCCACCTCCACTGCTTTGTCCATCTTTTCGGCAGCTTCGCGCAGCGTCTCGTCTATCACGGTCTCTCCTTCACATCCTTCGTTCGCTCCGCGGTGTCCGCGGTCCTGGCTCTGCTTTCCATCCTAGGCTATCCGGCAGCCGGTCCGGCGACCGTCAGGCAGTGACGTAGGTGCCGATCTGCTCGCCCAAAATCGCGCGCGTCACGTTGCCTTCGCCCTCCATGCCGAAGACCACCATGGAGAGCTTATTGTCGCGGCACAGGCTGAAGGCGGTCTGGTCCATGACCCGGATGTTCCGGCGCATGGCTTCGTCGTAGGTCAAGCTGTCCAGCTTTTCGGCGGCCGGGTCCTTCTTGGGATCCGCGGTGTACACGCCGTCCACGCCGTTCTTGGCCATCAGGACCACGTCGGCGTGAACCTCGAGGGCGCGCTGGGCGGCCACGGTGTCCGTGGAGAAGTAGGGCAGGCCGGCGCCGGCACCGAAAATCACCACGCGGCCTTTTTCCATGTGCCGGATGGCCCGCCGCGGTATGTAGGCTTCGGCCACCTGGCCCATGGTGATCGCGCTCTGCACCCGGGTGTCCACGCCCGCCTGCTCGAGGAAGTCCTGCAGCGCCAGGCAGTTCATCACGGTGCCGAGCATGCCCATGTAGTCGGCCCGGGAGCGATCCATGCCCGACGTCGAGAGTTCGGCGCCGCGGAAGAAGTTGCCGCCGCCAACGACGATCGCCACTTCCACCTGGCCCACGGTGGCAGCGATTTGCTTCGCGATGCCGCGGACGGTGTCCGGGTCGACGCCGAGCTTTCCTCCGCCGAAGACTTCGCCGGACAGCTTCAGCAGCACACGGCGGCGCTTGACGGTATCGGTGGTGGTCTGGGTGTTCTGGGATTCCATGGTGCCTCCCGGCGTGCGTGGTTCTGGGGAAAAGATTACGTGAAGGCTCAGCGGTAGCGGCGGGCTGCTGATCCGGACATGAAAAAGGGGCGGTCACCGGTTGGTGACCACCCCCTTGTCATTGATTCAGTCAGTTCGCCTAGGCGGTTGGACCGAGGTTACGCCCCGACGCGGAAGCGGGCAATGGCGGTGGCGTTGACGCCGGCCTCTTCCAGCACCTTGCCGACGGACTTCTTCGGGTCCTTGGCGAAGGGCTGGTCCAGCAGCACGATTTCCTTGAAGAAACCGTTCAGGCGGCCTTCGACGATCTTGGCGAGTGCGGCTTCGGGCTTGCCCTCGGCGCGTGCGGTCTCGTCGGCGATGCGGCGTTCGTTCTCCACCGTCTCGGCCGGGACCTCTTCGCGGGTCAGGTAGGTCGGCGCGAAGGCAGCGCTGTGCACTGCGACATCGTGGGCGGCCTCAAAGGCTGCGTCACCTTCGCCGTCGACGGCGAACAGGACGCCGACCTGCGCGGGCAGATCCTTGGAGGTCTTGTGCAGGTAAGCATCGACAGTCTTGCCTTCGACGCGGGCTACGCGACGGACGACGACCTTCTCGCCCAGCACAGCGCCCTCTTCGACGACGTAGTCGGCCAGCGGCTTGTCGCCGGCGCTTGCGGCCAGCAGCGCCTCAAGGTCAGCGGCACCCGATTCAACGGCCACGGCCAGAACCTTGTCAGCGAGTTCAATGAACTTGGCGGACTTGGCGACGAAGTCGGTCTCGCAGTTGACCTCGATCATGACGCCAACGGTTCCGTCGATGACCTTGGCAGCAACCAGGCCCTCGGCGGTGGAACGGCCCTCGCGCTTGGTGGCGCCCTTGAGGCCCTTGATGCGGATCAGCTCAATGGCCTTGTCGGCATCTCCATTGGCCTCGTCCAGGGCCTTCTTGACATCCATCATGCCGGCGCCGGTGCGCTCGCGCAGGGCCTTGATATCAGCAGCGGTGTAGTTCGCCATTTGGACTCCAGTCCTCCCGTAATACGTAGTGTGCGGTACCGCTGGCGCCGGGCCGATACCGGCCCGGCCGCCAGCGGAAGTCCGGCGGCGCACAAGGCGCCGCCGGTTGAGTCGGATTTACTTCTCGGTGTCCGCTGCGGGTGCGTCGGCAGCCGGAGCTTCAGCAGCCGGTGCTTCGGCGGCGGAAGCGTCGGCGGCCGGTGCTTCTGCCGAGCCCTCGAGCAGTTCGCGCTCCCACTCGGCCATCGGCTCGGCCGGAGCTTCGGTGTTGCCTGCGGCGCGGTTGTTCCGGGCGATGAGGCCCTCGGCAACGGCGTCGGCGACCACGCGGGTCAGCAGGTTCACGGAGCGGATGGCGTCGTCGTTGCCCGGGATCGGGAAGTCAACTTCGTCCGGATCGCAGTTAGTGTCCAGGATGGCCACAACGGGGATGCCGAGCTTCTGCGCCTCGTCGACGGCCAGGTGTTCCTTCTTGGTGTCGACAACCCAGATGACCGAAGGGGTCTTGGTGAGGTTGCGGATGCCGCCCAGCGTGGTTTCGAGCTTGTTCTTCTCGCGCTGCAGCAGGAGCAGTTCCTTCTTGGTGCGGCCAGAGGAAGCAACGTCGTCGAAGTTGATCTCTTCGAGTTCCTTCAGGCGAGAGATGCGCTTGGAGACGGTCTGGAAGTTGGTCATCATGCCGCCGAGCCAACGCTGGTTGACGTAGGGCTGGCCAACGCGGGTGGCCTGCTCGGCGATTGCTTCCTGAGCCTGCTTCTTGGTGCCGACGAACAGCACGGTGCCGCCGTGGGCAACGGTGGCCTTGACGAACTCGTAGGCGCGGTCGATGTAGGACAGCGACTGCTGCAGGTCGATGATGTAGATGCCGTTGCGCTCGGTGAAGATGAAGCGCTTCATCTTCGGGTTCCAACGGCGGGTCTGGTGACCGAAGTGCACGCCGCTGTCGAGCAGCTGGCGCATGGTAACGACTGGCATGTCGTCACTCCTTCCGGCAGCATCCGGCTGGGCCTGGGCTGCTGCCTGATAGACGGTTATTAGCTTCTCGCCCGGCGGGCGAAGCTCCTGGCGTCTGTCGGCTCCGCCTGGACGGCGGTGCATGCGCCCGGACCGGGTTTCCGGACCGCCTGGGCACACTCCACCGCAGCGAATTTGCGACGATGGATTTCAGACACGCGTAGTCAGCCTCAGTCCGGACATGCGTCATGGACGGAAAACTGCTTCGCCCAGTGTACTACAGGAGGCAGCCCGTTCCTGCGCCTTCCGGCCCTCCACAGGCGTACACGCCACTGGGTTTTTGCACACGGCGGGTGCACGCCGCTTCCTTCGCCCGCGTCTGCGGTGACGATGGGTGCATGAAGCCATCCTCCACTCGCTGTGCAGCTGCCGCGGCGTCGGTAGTGCTGCTACTGACCGCGGGCACCGCCCCTGCCGCCCCAGCAGGCCCGGCCGGCCCGACCGCCGCCTCCCCAGCCGGCCCGGCCGGCCCGACCGCCGCCTCCCCAGCCGCCCCGACCGATGCGCCGTGGAGCTGGCCTGCGTCGCCGACCCCCGCCGTACTGCGTGGCTTCGATCCGCCGCCCGAACCGTGGCTGAGCGGTCATCGCGGAGTCGACTTGGCCGTTCCGGCAGGAACCGCAGTCCTCTCCCCCGCAGACGGCCGGGTCAGCTTCTCCGGCTGGGTGGTGGACCGCCGGGTGATCACGATCAACCATGGCAACGGACTGCGCAGCAGCCTGCTGGCGGTGGCGTCGGAGCTGCAGTCAGGAGACACGGTCTCCGCCGGCGACCCGGTCGGAATCGTGGCCGAGGGCGGGCATTGCCCAACCGCGTGTCTGCACTGGGGAGTGCGCCGCGGCGAGACCTACATCAACCCCTTGCAGTTTGTCATGGACCTGCGTCCGTCGGTGTTGCTGCCGGTGCCGGACGGCTAGACGAATGCTGCCACGCCGGTGATGGCCCGGCCGGTGACCAGGGAATTGATTTCGTGAGTTCCTTCGTAGGAGTAGATGGCTTCGGCGTCGGCAAAGATCTTCGCCATTTCGTAGTCGGCGACGATGCCGTTCCCGCCCAGGATACTGCGGCCCAGGGCTACGCTTTCCCGCATCCGCGCGGTGGTGAAGGCCTTGGCCAGCGCGGAATGTTCGTCCTTGGCCTGGCCAACATCTTCCATCTGCGCCAACCGGACCATCATGCCCATCGAGGCCACGGCGTTGCCGAGGATCTGGACCAATTGGTCCTGCACCAACTGGAAAGACGCCAGCGGCTTTCCGAACTGATGCCGCTCCACGGCGTAGCGCCGCGCCACATCGAAGGCAGCCAGTTGCTGCCCGACAGCCTGCCAGGCCACTCCGAGCCGGGTGACCTTCAGGACCTTGTTGGTATCCCGGAAGCTGTTGGCTCCCTTGAGGTGGAAGTCGTCGGAGACCACCAGGTTTTCCAGAGTGATGTCTGCGTTCTGCACGGTCCGGAGGCTGATCTTGTTCTCGATCTTGGTGGCGCTGTAGCCGGGCGTGGACGTATCGACCAGAAATCCCTTGACCTGGTTGTCAGCCACGTCGCGGGCGTAGATCACCACCCAGTCGGAGAACGTCGCGTTGCCGATCCAACGCTTGGCACCGTTCAGGATCCAGTTACCGCCGTCGCGCTGGGCGGTGGTACGGGTGCCGCCCGCGACGTCGGACCCGCCCAGTGGTTCCGTCAACCCGAAGGCACCAATCTTCTTCATGGCATAGATGTCCGGCAGCCACGCGTCCTGCTGCTCTTTCGAGGCCAGCGCCTCAATTGATCCGGTAAACAGCCCGTCATGGACCCCCATGAACGTGGCAATGGAGGTATCAGCACGGGTAAATTCCGCGTGCATGAGACCGGCGAACAGATTGGAGTATCCCTGCCGCCTGACCGGGCTGACCATGTCCAGCTCCGCCAGCTTGGGAATGATTTCCATCGGGAATTCGGCCCGGTTCCAACAGTCGACGGCGATGGGACGGACTTCCTTGGCCAGCCAGTCGCGGATGTCGTGCAGCCGGGCTCGTTCCGCTTCAGAGAGCAGCGACTCGAAGGCGTAGAAGTCTCCGTCGGCGTAGGGGATGTCGTTGGAATCAATGACGCGCTGGCCCATAGTGGCTTCCTTTTCAGTCAGGCAGGGTCCGGCGCCAACGAAATGGCAAGAGGGGCGCCGCGAAGTTACTGATCAGTAACATAGCGCAGAACCGGCCCCCAGGCAACGATTTTCCCGAGTCGCGACTGAGCCTATGTCGGTTCGCGAACACATCCGGACGGCGGCTGAGTACTACTTCACGGCACGCCCCCCCCTGGCAGGGCGTCCGCACCACGGAAGGCACCATCCATGCCGCCGCGCGCGAGTCGATTTTCACCGCAGCGGGACGTGCACCGGATGCGGTGGTTAAGCGTCACAAGTTGCCTGATAGAACGTTAATATTTGAGTGAGTTTAGTGCGCTTTGGTAAACATTCCGCTTGGCGTATTTGCGCCCTCCGCAGTCGCTACTGCACGTTTAACCGGGCGTTTCCTGATCGGCGTGTCGTGACGGTTCACCACGTAACAAACGCCCGGGTGGGTGACGTCCGCCACAGGATGAGTAGCGTTTTTCTTGTCCGGAACTACAGCGCAAAATGCAGCCGCTGTAGAAACAAAACTGGAAAAGAGAAACATCATGAACACCACCAAGCTGCGCGTCGTTGGGTCCTCTCTGCTGGTTGCCGCATTCGGCTTCACGGGCCTGGCAATGACCGCCGCTCCTGCGTCGGCGAGCACGGTTCAAAGCGTGTCCGTCAACCGCCATGACGACGGCAACCGTCACGACCGCGGCGACCGCCGCGACCATCGGGACCATCGTCACGACCGTGGACACCGTCGGCATCACGACCGGTGCGAATGGAACTATGGCTGGTACCGGCATCACGACCACTGGCATTACGGCTGGTACAGGGACTGCGATGACCGCTACTACGACCGTTACTGAAACACGCACTATCCAGCCGGGGTGAGGCTCCGGACCACATGTGCGGAACGACGGGAATTCCCCGTTGCTCCGCACATTTCTGTGACCGGGCACGCTGGCGTGTGGGAAGCTCCAGCAGCCCGCGTCCTGTGCCGCAATTTCCCCCTACAACAACGGACCGGGTCCAGGAGCTTTGACTCCAGGACCCGGTCCGGATGCACACAGTAGGGCGAGTGGGGCTTGAACCCACGACCGAACGATTATGAGTCGTTTGCTCTAACCGACTGAGCTATCGCCCCGTGCCCTTCGATGTTACTGAATGCCGACCACGATGTTGAAACCGGCACGGCGCGGCACAACGGATCAGTTGAGGAAGTCGTCGGCAGAACCGCCGCGGTAGAGCTGCTCGAAAGTGTCCATGGTCTCGTCGATTCCGTGCCGCACCGCTTTCGCATGGCTTGCCTCCCCCATCGCCGCAATCCGTTCCGGGCTCTGCCCGAGGACCGCATTGAGTTTGGCCGCCAGATCGGCAGGGTCGCGGGGAGCAAACAAGTACCCGTTGACGCCGTCTTCCACGAGATGCGGCAAGGCCATCGCATTGGCCAGCACCACTGGCTTGCTGGCGGACATGGCCTCCAGCGACACCAGGGACTGCAGCTCCGCGGTTCCCGGTTGGCAAAAAACGGTGGCGCGCAGGTACGCCCGGCGCAGCTCGTCGTCGTCGACGTGGCCGAGGAAGGAAACCCGGCGGCCCAGGCCCATGGCGGCAACCCGGCTTTCCAGGTTCTTCCGCTCATCGCCGTCGCCGACGATTTCGAGGTGGACGTTCAGCGCGGGGTCTGTCATGGCCAGCGCCTCGATCAACGTATCCACGTTTTTCTCCACCGCGAGCCGACCCGCAAACAACACCGTCGGGTGCTCCGGCATGTCGATGGTCTCCCCCGGCGCCAACTCGTAGGCGGCAGCGTCGATGCCGTTCGACAGGGGCAACACCTTGTGCAGGAAGGCATGGTCACGCATCGCCTTGGCAGCCAGCGGCGTCGGCGTGGTCACTACGGCTGCCTTGCCCATGATCTTGCCCATGTCGCGCCACGAGTTCTTGGCCACAATGTTGAGGAACCACTGCGGGAAGGGCAGGAACGGCTCCAGGTTCTCGGGCATGAAGTGGTTGGTCGCAATGGTGCGGATGCCGCGTCGCACTGCTTCGGCTATGGTGGCCTGTCCGATCATGTAATGGCACTGGATGTGCACCACATCCGGCTGCACTTCATCGAAGACCCGCTTGATATCGCGCTTGATCTCCCACGGCAGGCAGATGCGCCACGTCTCATGCGTCGGCACCGAGTGCGAGCGCAGTCGGTGCACTTGCGCCTCGGGACGCTGCTCCAGGAAGGTCGGGCCCTTCTCGCTGCGCCCGGCGATGATGTCTACGCTGTGCCCACGCTTCGTCATCGCTGTGGCCAGACGGAAGCCAAAGACCGCCGCTCCGTTGACGTCCGGCGGATAGGTATCGGCAGCAATCAGGATCTTCAGGGGTTTAGGTCCGATGTCGTCGCTCACCTGCGGCAGGACTCCTTGGTTGTTGTGGCAATTATCTTCATCGGCACGGAAGCTACGGCTTCTTGCCCGAGGCTTGGGCCCGGCGTCGGGCTTCTTCTTGTTTCTGCAGGACGTCGGGATGATGCCGTGAGAGGGCGATGACCCCAACAATAGCAACCAATCCCGCACCCACCATGCCGATCGCGAAGACCGGTTCGACGTCGGGTCTCAGCTCCCCGAGGATGAAAATACCGATCGAAATGCCCACCAGCGGATCAATGACGGTCAGCCCGGCGATCACCAAATCGGGCGGTCCGCTGGCGTAGGCGCTCTGCACAAACCAGGATCCGAGGCCGCCGGCGGCTGCTACTGCGATGAGGGTGTAGATGGGCACATTGGCGATGAAACCGCCGCCCGGCTCCAGCAACCGCAGGCCGATGATTCGCACCAGCACGGCCACGAATCCGAACAGCATACCGGCGCCCAAGATGTAAGCGAAGGCATTGAGCCGGTGCCGGAACATCAACTCCAGCGAGAGGAAGACGGCAATCACGACTGCGAGCAGGAGGACCGCCGAGAGTTCCTCATCCGGCCGGACGTGATGGCTTTCGCCGGTGACGTTGACGGCCAGCAGTACGAAGACGGCGCTGCCGGCGACGCAGGCGGAGATCGCCACCACGGTGATCCGGTTGAGCCGGATTCCCTGATCCTTGGAATTGATGATGGTGGTTATCACCAAGGCAATGGCGCCGATTGGCTGCACCACGGTCAGCGGCGCGCTGACTAAGGCGAAGACGTTCAGGGCCATGCCGGTGGCCAACATCACGAGGCCCAGAACCCAGCGCGGATTGCGCAGCATCCGCAGCAAGCCGGGGACGCTCATGGCCAGGCCGCCGGTGTTGGCTCGCACAGCACTGGCCTGGCGCTGCGTACCGAGGGCGAGGAAGAAAGCGCCCAGCAGGGCACAGAGGATTGCTAACCAGACCATGAGGTCCCATCGGCAGGGACCCGGTTAAGGCGCAACGCCGGGTCAACCACGGCTTGGCCCGTCCCCGGCAACTGTTTGCTGGCCCTTGTATTTTCGCCAGGCCGCCCGCATGTATCCAAGCCAGGCGAGGACATGCCCGACGCAGCCTGCAGTCAGGATGATGTAGGACACAGTCAGGAGCCAGTCGTGGCCGAAGCCTTCAACCCGGTGGAGCAGCAGCAGCGGAGTCCCCACCAGCAGCAACGCGGTGCGAATCTTGCCGATATCCGTGACGGGAAGGTCCGGGCTGCCATGGAAAAGGATCAACGAGAACACCAGCAAGATGGCATCCGGGATAATGATCGACAGCAGCAGCCACCAGGGCGCAATACCTGCCGCGACGAAGGTAATGGCCACGATGATCAGCGCCAGCCGGTCGGCGAACGGGTCCAGCCACTTGCCGACGGAAGACATCTGGTTGAAGCGCCGCGCTACGTAGCCGTCAACCCAGTCGGTGGATCCCAGCCCCACCAGCGTGATGGTGGCGGCACCGTATGATTCCTTGGCGATGAACCAGACGAACAGCGGTACGGCGAGAAAGCGCAGCACCGTAATGAGGTTCGGGATGGTCCAGAATGTGTGCAGTTCACGGTATTCGAAATCGCGCCGCGTTCCGGCACCGATAATCCTCAACGCTGTCCCTCCCCTCAGCTGTCGTTCCATGCTCGGCAGCCGGCTGAACTACAGCCGGCTCCGGCGCCGCTGTGCGGCACATTATGAGTTACTTGTGCAGCAGCCGCCGAAGCATGACGCCCATCGCCGTCAGCGAGACCGCCAGCGTGGCCAGCGGCTTCCAGCGTTCTTTCAGCTCCGGGGCGGCCTCGCCCACTGAGTCGGCGCCGGCTACCAGATGTTCGGTGGCGGTGTCTGCTGCATGCTTCGCACGGGCCTTGGCCTGCTCCGCCCGGGGACGGGGGTCGACCCGGCGGCCGAGATCGTCCCTGATGCTCGCCAGGTGGTCCCGTCGTTCGGACGTGCGGGCACGCAGCTCGTCCAGCGTCGGGGCCGGCGGCTTGGGTTCCTCCCGCTCCGGCTTCTCCGGCGGGGCTTCCTTCACCGGCTTCTCCTCCAACGTCGCCGGATCGAAGCTGGTGCCCTCACGCAGCACACCGACGTCGTACCTGACGCCACGGATGGCTTCGGCCGGCAGGAGCGGCATGGTCCGCTTCACAGCCGCATATCCGATCAGAGCCAGAATGCTTCCCAACACGAGGAAGACTGCCGCCACAATCAGGGCCGCCAGCCAGGCCGGCATCACGAGGGCCAACCCCATGATCGCCGCCACCAAGATGGAGATGGCCATGGCCACCAAGAACACCACGGCCGCCACCACGATTCCGGCAGCAACGCCGACCTTGACACCCTTGCCTTTGAGCTCGAGCAGGGCAAGCGAGACTTCGTCCTGCAGCTGGCGGGGTGTCAGTTGGCCTGCAAGCCGTGCCAGTTCCACCGTCGACATCTTCGCACCGGTTGCGGTGCTTCTGGGGCCTTCCGGACCGGTCATGGGCTCTGCCTCCATCGTTGTCGGTAGTGCGCGAGTGTCCACACCATCAAATTATCATTCTGCCCCAGCTCGGCTCCTCAGTCGTAGGGAGGACATTCATTGCAGTGCCGTGGGACAAAAATTGTGAGTAAACGCTTACGTTCGTATCCCGCGCCATCTAGGCTGGCAGGCAGTGACTAGCCGTCCCTCGGGAGATCAACCTATGAGCAAGGTCCTGCACTTTCCGAAGAAGTTCCTTTGGGGTGCGGCCACGGCCGCGTACCAGATCGAAGGCGCGTCGGACCAAGACGGCCGGACCGACTCAATCTGGGATGCCTTCTGCAGGCTTCCCGGCGCGGTAGTCGGCGGCCAGAACGGCGGGACAGCGTGCGACCACTACCACCGGTACCGCGAGGACGTTGCCCTGATGTCCTCCCTGAATCTGGATGCTTACCGGTTCTCCACATCGTGGCCGCGGATCAAACCGGACGACGCAGCGGTGAATCCGGCCGGGTTGGATTTCTATTCGCGGCTCATCGATGAACTGTGTGGCGCGGGCATCAAGCCGTGGCTGACGCTCTACCACTGGGATCTGCCCCAGGCGCTGCAGGAACAGGGCGGCTGGGCGAACCGTGACACGGCCTACCGTTTTGCGGACTACGCCTTGGACGTTCATGCGGCGCTCGGGGACCGGGTACGGGTCTGGACCACGCTCAATGAGCCATGGTGCTCGGCCTTCCTCGGCTACGGCTCAGGGGTCCATGCGCCGGGAATACAGTCCCGGCCCCAGGCGCTGGCCGCCATGCACCACCTGCTCCTTGGCCACGGCCTGGTGGTGGACGAACTGCGCCGCCGGGATCCGGGCGCCAAGCTCGGCCTCACGCTGAACTTCACGGTCGCAGACCCGCTGGACCCGGACGACCCGGTCGACGTCGATGCCGCCCGCCGCATCGACGGCCAGTTCAACCGCGCGTTCCTCGACCCGATCTTCCACGGGGCGTATCCGGATGATTTTCTGGCGGACGTGGAGGAGTACGGACTGGATTCCCAGATCCGGGACGGAGACCTTGACCTGATCCGGACCCCGATTCACACGCTGGGGGTCAACTACTACCACGGTGAAGCGGTGACCGGCCATCCGCGGGAGGATGCCGAAAACGCGCATGCCGCCCCGGTCGAGCGCCAAGTAGCTCCGGCCTACCCCGCCGCCGACCATGTCAGTTCCGTTTCGCGCGGCCTGCCGACGACGGCGATGGGCTGGGAAATCCAGCCCGACGGGCTCTACCGGCTGCTCCTGCGGCTGCAGGACGAATACAGCGGTCCGGCCGGGACGGCGCTCTACATCACGGAGAACGGCGCCGCGTTCGACGACGAGGTCTCCGACGACGGCGCAGTCCACGACCCGCAGCGGCTCGAGTTCCTCCGCGCCCACATCGTTCAATGCCATCGCGCCATCCAGGCCGGCGTGGATCTCCGGGGCTACTTCGGCTGGTCCCTGATGGACAACTTCGAGTGGGCCTGGGGCTACGCCAAACGCTTCGGATTGACGCGGGTGGACTACAGCACCTTGGAGCGGACGGTGAAGTCCAGCGGGCGCTGGTATGCCCAGGTCGCGGCCAGCAACCAGGTCTGCACCGCCCCCTAAAGGCACCGCACGAAAAGATCCCGCACCGGTCATCGGTGCGGGATCTTTTTCCTTGAGCTCCCCCGACTGGACTCGAACCAGTAACCCTTCGATTAACAGTCGAATGCTCTGCCAATTGAGCTACGGGGGAATGAAGCGAATAAAACTCTAGCAGGGACCTGGCGCCGCTACGAAATCGGCGACTGGCCACCGTGAGCTCCTATGTGTAGTCTGCTTTCGTGATTACCGGATCGGCTTCGCGCCACTCACGGATGGGCAACCCGGTAGAGCCTTGAGCTCCCGGCGGCCCTACCGGCCGCTTTCCCCCACCTTCCCTTCGGAGACTTTCCTCCGCACCTGAATTTCGTCCGTTGTGCCGCGGACGCCTCAAGCCTGTTGCTGCCCGGGGCAGCTGGGAGGCTCCGCTGTTTGCCGTCCGGCCCCGGACCCTGAAAACGAAAGCAAGTGCTATGCCAGCAACCTTCAACCACACCATCATTGCCTCCCTGGACCGGAACACTTCCGCCCGGTTCTACCGCGAACTGATTGAGGCCGTCGACGCTCCGTCGTGGGGGCCATTCACGAATATTTCTCTGGACGGCGGCGTTCTGCTGCAATTCGCCGAGCCGCCGGTCGAGATCCAGATGCAGCACTACGCGTTCCTGGTCGACGACGAGCTGTTCGACCGCGCCTATGACCGACTACTGGACTGGGGCGTCATACATTGGGCGGATCCGCAGATGAAGCGTCCCGGTGAAATCAACGACGGACATGGCGGGCGCGGGGTGTATTTCAAGGACCCGGCCGGACACGCCGTCGAGCTCATCACACGCCCCTATATTTGAGATTTGAGCCTTATAACGCAACGGATCCCCGCCCTCAAGATGAGGACGGGGATCCGGTGCATCTGCTCCCCCGACTGGACTCGAACCAGTAACCCTTCGATTAACAGTCGAATGCTCTGCCAATTGAGCTACGGGGGAAAGCAGTCATCCGCCATCGGCGGTTTGACCTCCAACAGCATACTCAATGCAGCCCGGAACTTGCCAATCGTGGGCCGCCGATCAGGCGGCTTGTGGCGCGCCTAACACCTCCGGCACTCCACGGCCGCTCCCTCGCCTTGCTATTCCGAGCGAAGGGCGCGTCGCTGCATCTCCAGTTCCATCAGTTCACGGTTGATCTGTTGGAAGGCCTCGGGATCGGCTGCTGGATCCATCCGCTGCAATTGGCCCAGCTTGTCCGCCTTGAGGTGGGTGATCTGCAGGTCCTGCATCCGATTGAGAATCCCCCGGCAATACAGGCGCAGGGCGTCGTCGTTCTGTGCCGGCAGCGGCGTGACGGCCAGTTCTGAGACAAAGCTGCGCAGTTCCTCCGGCACCTCTTGCCGGATGGTCTCCACCCACTGCGACGGCGTGGCCCCGGACACGCCGGCCGCCCGCACGGCCCCATGGACGGCTACGTGCATGGGCGCCAGAAACCGGGCCTGCATGAACTGTTCCCACTGGTTGGCATCGAGGAGGCCAGGTTGCTGGATGGCCACTTCCAGCGCTTGGTGTTCCAGCCGGACGACGGGGTCCCGCAGGTCCGGCCGCGGGTAGGCCGGCTCCGGTGCAGGCACCTGGCCGGATTCCGGCCCATAGGAAGGAAAATCGCCGTGCTGGTCGCCGTCGCGGTAGAAGTGCTGCGCAGCCTGGTCGTACGGCGGAGCCCCGGCATGGCCGTCCGCTTGCCGCCGGGAAGCGCCGGCCTCGTTCCATCCTCCTTGCCGGTTTGGTGAACGGTTGCTGCCCTGCCAGTCCCGCGCCTGCGGCTGCTGCCCACCGCGGTTGGGGTGGTCCTGCCCGCGGCCCTGCTGGTCCCGCTCCCGGCCGGTCTTTCCGGCGGCCCCGGCCTGTCCGCGTTTGACGGCACCGGCCACCGCGCGGGCGACGTCCTCAACGTCCATGCCCAGCCAGCCCGCCAGCTCACGCGAGTAGCCGGGCCGTATCGCCGGGTCCTTGATCTCGGCCACCACCGGCGCGGCGGCCCGCAGCGCCGAGACGCGCCCCTCGATGGTATCCAGATTGAACTTCTTCAGCGTGGCCTTGATGGCGAACTCGAACAACGGACGGCGGGAACTGATCAGTTCACGCACCGCGCCTTCGCCGTGGCTGAGGCGGAGGTCGCAAGGGTCGGCGCCGCTGGGCTCCACCGCAACATAGGTCTGGGCAACAAAGCGCTGGTCCTCTTCGAAGGCCCGCAGCGCGGCCTTTTGGCCGGCCTCGTCACCGTCGAAGGTGAAAATCACTTCGCCGCCGGTTCCATCATCGGACAGCAGCCGCCGGGCAATCTTGATGTGGTCCGTACCGAAGGACGTACCGCAGGTCGCCACAGCCGTTTGGATGCCGGAGAGGTGGCAAGCCATCACGTCCGTGTAGCCCTCCACGACCACCAGTTGGCGGCTTCGGGCGATGTCCCGCTTGGCCAGGTCAATCCCGTAGAGAACCTGGGACTTCTTGTAGAGCACCGTCTCCGGGGTGTTCAGGTACTTGGGACCCTGGTCGTCTTCGTACAGTTTGCGGGCGCCAAAACCAATGGTCGCGCCGGTCAGATCGCGAATGGGCCAGATGAGCCGTCCGCGGAAACGGTCGTAGATCCGGCTGTTCCTGCCGTCGGAACCGTCCGACCCGCCGGAGAACATACCGGTCAGGCGCAGTTCGTCCTGGCTGAAGCCACGGCCGGTCAGGTGCTTGAGCAGACCATCCCAGCCTTGGGGTGCGTAGCCCACCGCAAAGTGCTCTGCGGCTGCTTGGTCGAAGCCACGCCCGGACAGGAATTCCCGCGCGGCGGCCGCGCCCGGGGTCTGCAACTGCTCGCGGAAGAATTCGGCGGCAACTTTGTGGGCATCCAGCAGCCGCTGCCGTTTGCCGACGTCTTCCCGGCGCGGGCCGGTCCCCCCGTCCTCGTAGCGCAGCGTGTAGTTGATCCGGTGGGCCAGCTTTTCCACGGTCTCGGAGAACGTGGTGTGGTCCATCTTCTGCAGGAAGGAGATGACGTCCCCGCCTTCGCCGCAACCGAAGCAATGGTACGTTCCCACCTGCGGACGGACATGGAACGACGGCGAACGCTCGTCGTGGAAGGGGCACAGGCCCTTGAAGGAACCGATGCCTGCGGATTTCAGCGTGACGTAGCCGTCGACGACTTCCTTGATGTCGGTACGCTGGCGGACTTCATCGATGTCTTCACGTTTAATGAGTCCGGCCATAGTCCTATGTTATGCAGCGGCGCCAAATCGGCGCCGCTCGCCGTGCCCGTTGGGGACGGCGGTGCCCCGGCGGCCGCCTGTGGAGGGCGGGTCGGCAGTCCGCGGCATCAGAGCAGCGTGCGGTGGGCCCCCATCAGGCGTTCGTGCAGCGCCAGGGCGGAGACATCGGTGAGCGAGGCGATCTGGTCGATCACCACGCGCAGGCGGGCGCCGTCGTCGTCGGCGTCCCGCCAATCGGCGGCAAAGGGCTCTTCCAGATGTTTCTCTCCGGTGGCGTGGAGCTCGCTGACGAGGTCGTGCAGGATTTCCTGCTGGTGCTCGTAGACCGGCTGGCGCAGATCCGTGGTCATCACAAACGTGGTGGCCAGCCCCTTCATCACGGCAATCTCGGTGGCGGTCGCCTGCGGCACCACCAGCTCGGCCTCGTAGCGCGTCAGCTGCTGCGGGCCGTAAATGGAGCGGGTGGCTTCCATCGCGCTGGAGCAGAAACGGCCAATCAGCTGGCTGGTCATGTCCTTCAGCGCGGCCATCGCTTTGCGGCTGCCGTCGGCTTCGCGCACCCAGACCCCGGATTGCTCCAGCCGGGTGAGGGCGTCGTCCACTTCCTGGGCGTCGCTGGCGGGCAGATACCACTGCTGGGTGTAGCCGATCACGCGGCTGCGGGTGTCGGCGCTGTCCAGCCACTTGAGCTGAATCCGTCCGGCCACAATGGCGTCTTCGACGTCGTGCACAGAGTAGGAGATGTCGTCGGCCAGATCCATCACCTGCGCTTCCAGGCAGGAGCGGCGCTCGGCAGCTCCTTCGCGCAGCCAGTTGAACACGGGAAGGTCGTCCTCGTAGGCGCCAAACTTGCTGGTGCGTTTGCCGTGGATCACCGGTGCGTCGTTGGCGGCCCACGGATACTTGCAGGCCGCGTCCAGGCTGGCCCGGGTCAGGTTCAGGCCCGCCGGAGAGCCGTCCGGGCGCAGGATCTTCGGCTCCAGCCGGGTGAGCAGCCGAAGGGTCTGGGCGTTGCCTTCGAAACCGCCGATGGCATGCGCGGCCGCGTTCAGCGCGGTCTCCCCGTTGTGCCCGAACGGAGGATGGCCCAGGTCGTGGGAGAGGCAGGCCGCGTCCACCACGTCCGGGTCGCAGCCCAGCGTGCGGCCCAGTTCGCGGCCCACTTGGGCCACTTCCAGGCTGTGGGTCAGCCGGGTCCGGACAAAATCGTCCGTGTCCGGCGACACCACCTGCGTCTTGGCGCCCAGGCGGCGCAAAGCCGATGAATGAAGCACGCGGGCACGGTCCCGTTCGAACTGCGTCCGGTAGGTGCTCTTCGGTTCCTCCGCGTACCAGCGCTCTTGATCAAAGTCCGTGTATCCGGGCGTGGGCGGCGCCGGGCGGCCGGTGCGCGCCTCAGCCACCGGAAACGTCCAGTTCGGCTGCGGCGATCATCGCCTTGTGCTCGGCGTTCAGTTCCCGGCTGGCCAGCCAGCCGTCCGGCAGCGCCGGCCGCTTGGGCGAACCGGCGCGGCCCCGCGGACCCTCGGCGTCCGCGCCGGGGTAGGGCGCGTCGGCGTCCAGCTCGGCCAGCAGTTCGCGGAGCACCTCAAGCGTGGGCACCTGGGCCAGCGCGGCCCGCAATTCGCCGCCTACTGCGTATCCCTTGAAGTACCAGGCCACGTGCTTGCGGATGTCCCGCAGCGCCTTCCCTTCGTCCTCGAAATAGTCCACCAAGAGCTCTGCGTGCCGGTAGAAGCTGTCCGCAACATCCTTCAGCCCCGGCCGGAAGCGGGTGTCGGTGCCCTCAAAAGCCGCCTGCAGGTCACCGAACAGCCAGGGGCGGCCCTGGCAACCACGGCCGACGACGACGCCGTCCACTCCGGTCTGTCGCACCATCCGCACCGCGTCCTCGGCGCTCCAGATGTCGCCGTTGCCCAGCACCGGGATGTCCGGCAGCGCCTCGCGCAGTTCGGCGATCGCGTTCCAGTCCGCTTGGCCCGAGTAGAACTGGCTGGCCGTGCGGCCGTGCAGGGCGACGGCGGCCACCCCGGCGTCGCGCGCGATCTTGCCGGCCTCG
>NZ_JBLKRT010000044.1:0-20738 GCF_047607445.1 Arthrobacter sulfonylureivorans | reverse complement strand
GTCAACCTGCGTGCCAAGCCCAGGAAGATCGGCGCGCGGCTCGGAGGCCGGCCGTCGCCGGTGTAGGAGATTCGGCCGAGGTTGGTTTGAACCGCAATGACCGATCGTCGGTCGATGGCCAAGAGCGACCACACCAAAAACGTAGCGGGCAGAATGACCAGGGCTATTAGCCCCCATGCCATGAGTGTCACGAGTCTTCCCTCTCAGAACTTGATCTTCACGGTGCGGCTGAGCCAGAAGCTACCGATGGCCAGCAGGACAACGCCGGCGCCGATCATGACGAACCCGATAACGTCTTGCACCAGCAAGGACAAGTAGCCGGGGTTTATCACGGCTAGCACCAACGCCATCACGATTGGCAAGCCGACCAAGATATACGCGGACAGTTTTCCCTCGGCGCTCAGCGCCCGCACCTGACCCTTGATCTGCAGGCGCTCCCGGATGGTGTGGCCCACTTGGTCCAGAACATTGGCGAGGTCCCCGCCCACTTCACGGTGGATTTGGATGGCCTGTGCCACCCAGGCGAAGTCCTCGCTGTCCACTCGCGCCGCTGACTCTTCCAATGCCACGGAAACATCTCTACCGATCCTGGCTTCATTCAGCACGCGGCCAATTTCCTCAGCGGTCGGCGATTCGGACTCCTGGGCTACCGCTTCCAGCGAGCGCAGGACGCTGTGGCCCGCACGGAGACCACCGGTCAGCATCATCAAGGTGTCGCCCAGTTGGGCTTCAAAGCGTGCACGCCGCCTGCCGGTCTTAACCACCAGCAGGATCTTTGCAACGATCGGTGCCAGCACAGCCAGCAGCAGCCCCCAGAAGATGTTGGCCATCAGCGTACCGAATAGCCCACCGACCACGGCCGCGCACAGCACCATGACGGTAAAGTCTGCCGGGGACATCTTGATGCCGGCGATGCCTAGGACGATGTGATTGAACGGTCCGGACGTCCGACCCACCACTCCGTCAACAGCGTGCACCGTCGAATCGGTGACCCGGGTCAGCAGTGAGGTCTCTTGGGGCGCCACAGCGTCTGACCGGCTGGCGGCGACAGACCGGTACCGCGGTTTCAGCACCACGAAGAACAACAGCATCAGCGCCAGGAAGCACATGCCCAAGGCCCCGTAGAGCCACGCTGTTTCGGGAATCATCGCCGACCGCCCTGAACGGGTACGACACCGAAAATTGCGGGCGAGATGGCAATGCCCTGTTCACTGAACTTGTCCATGAAACGAGGCCGGATCCCCGTCGCTACAGGCCTTCCCAGGAACCTGCCCTGCTGGTCGATGCCCGCAGCAAAATCGAAGACGAACGCATCCTGGAGCGTGACCACGTCACCCTCCATGCCCTGTACCTCGGTCACATGCGTGACGCGCCGGGTGCCATCCCGCAGCCGCGACAGTTGGACAATCACGTCAACGGCCGAAGCAATCTGCTCCCTGACGGCACGCAGCGGCAAGTCCATTCCTGCCATGAGAACCAAAGTCTCCAAACGGGCAATGGCATCACGAGGTGAATTGGCGTGGACGGTCGAAAGGGACCCGTCATGGCCGGTATTCATCGCCTGGAGCATGTCCAAGGACTCTCCGCCGCGGACCTCACCTACCACAATGCGGTCGGGACGCATGCGCAAGGAGTTACGCACCAGATCACGAATGGCGATTTCGCCGCGCCCTTCGATATTTGCGGGCCGGCTTTCCAGCCTGACCACGTGCGGCTGCTGAAGTTGGAGCTCCACCGCGTCCTCAATGGTGACGATCCGATCACTGGCGGGGATGAACGATGACAGCACGTTCAACAAGGTGGTTTTTCCGGTACCGGTTCCGCCTGTGACCAGGACGTTCAGCCTGGCCCTGACGCACGCGCTGAGCAGCTCCGCCATCTCGGGCGTCAGGCTTCCGAGATCGATCAGTCGCTGAACGCTCAGCGCCTCCTTGGAGAACTTGCGGATCGTCAAGGCTGGCCCGTTGACGGCCAGCGGCGGAATGATCGCGTTCACTCGCGACCCGTCCTCCAGCCGTGCATCCACCATAGGCGAGGACTCATCGATCCGACGGCCAATCCTGGACACAATGCGTTCGATCACCTTGCGCAAATGTTCGTCCGAACTGAAGCGCAAACCTGTCAGGAACAGTTGCCCGGACCGTTCAATATAGATCTGGTCGTAACGGTTCGCCATGATTTCAGTGACCGACGGATCATCGAGCAGAACCTGCAACGGTCCGTAGCCCAGAACTTCGTCACCGATCTGGCGGATCAGCCGTCGTCGCTCGTCTGGCGACAGCGGGACGTTTTCGGCATCGATGATGGCGGTGAGCTCGTCGCGGGCGAGCCGGCCGAGCTCATCCTCCGAAACCGAAACGTCGCTGAACCTCGCCCCCATGCGCTCGAACAGGGCCTGTCCCACGCGCTGCTTAAGGCCGGCCAAGCCGTCGACGGCCATCGCGCCGAGCATCGGATCCTGAGCTGGCGGCGTCGTCCACGGCTGCTGCGAGCCCTGCATGCCCACTGGCGCGTGATCAAGAACGGGGACGCTAGCAACTCTCCGTTCCAGTGCTGCCGCCTGGTCAATCTCCGCGTTGCGGGCCACATTCAATCTGTCCGAAAGCCTCATGACACAACCACCCTTCGATGCAGCTTGGATTGCGGGGCCTTCGCCCACTGCGGATCAAACCGCTGGACCAACTTCCTCAGCCCCTTCAGCGCAGCGTCGCGGGCGCCGTCCTGAAGCACGGGCACCCCGCGATTAGTGGAATAGGGGAGTGTCTTAGACCGTGGAATGACGACGTCGACGGGCACACCGATGGTCGACTCCACGTCCTGGACCGAAAGGCCGCTGCGGCGGTCCGCGAAATTCAGGGCCACGTGTCGCCCGTCGGGCACCAGCTGCAACTCGCGAAGCACATCGAAGGCTGCATTCAGTCCGCGGACGCTGGGAATGTCCATGCCGCAAACCCACACGGCATCAGTGGCCAATTCCAAGACGGCGAGATTGCGTTCTCCGAGACCCGGCGCCGTATCCACCACCACGTACCTAAACTCGTGCGACAGCTGGCGCAGCAGTCTGCTGATGTGCTCCGCTGTTACATAGTCCGCCTCGTTGGGCCGGCGCGGTGCGCACAGCGCGTACAAGCCGCTCTGATGGGCGGTGAGGAACGCTTTCAGCACCATGGTGTCCTGCGCGGCGGGGCCGTGAACGGCTTCCGTGATGGAGTGCTCGGGTTCGAGCAGAAGCCCTGAAGCAACATCGCCGAACTGGACATCGAGATCCACGATGACGACGCCCATCGGAGCGATTTTTGCCAACCCGACGGCCAAGTTGGTGGACACTGTAGTTTTGCCCACGCCGCCCTTGGGAGACATGACGGCGATAATTCGGCCTGGCTCATCACCTTCACCGGGGTTGGACAGGCCACGACGCCTGCTGGCTGAAGCCAAACAGGCCCGCTCCAGCAGCCCGCGCAGGCCAGCAACGTCCACGTTTGGCTCGGCGACGTCGCGGATACCCGCTTGCATAGCAGCCAGCATCAGATCAGCATCAGGATCAGCCACCAGCACCAGGCTGACCTCCGGATGCTGGAGGTCGAAGACGGTGGCAAATTTCAATGCTTCGATGCCGGGCACACCCGGTCCAATGAGGAGTACTTCCGGCGGCTCCCCCACAAGCCGCCGGAAGACATCTTCTGGGCCGCCGCTCAGCACCTCCGGCGGCAGGGCCTGAACTTCACCGTGCATCGAGCCGGTTACCGCAGCTCGGACGCGACGTTCAAAATCCGGCACGGACGTGATGACCAGAAAGCGGCTCACCGGTACACCTCTTCCTTGGTGAAGGTCAGCGGATCCGATTCCTTCGCCTCGGCGGGCTGCTTGGAGAGCCAGACCTTCCCAAACTCGGAGCCGTGCACAATCATGGCGGCATTACGGTCGTTGCCAGCGAGCGTCACCAACAGGGACTCCGAGGGAACAGTGGTTGCATCATCTTGGCCAGTTGTCCCATCGGATTCCGGAGCACGCTGAATACCGGTGACCAGCATTTTGTGGGCCACTAGTTTTGTTTGGGCAGGACTGCCTTCTCCCTCAGGCGCGTAGGAGACGAACAACCCAACGGTGTCGCCGGCCTTCACCTTGCCGCCGATCACCCGCTGCGGTTCAAGCTGAACGGTAACTTCCTGCAAACCGTCGGGAACGGGAACCGTGCCACGGACCAGTTCCTCCGGTTCCACGAGCCGAGTCGCGAGCAGCTGCTCGCCAGGCTGCAGTTCGACCGACGTGATCTTGCCCTTGAGGTCGGCCAAGCTGGCCACCGCGCTCGCCGGAACTGCGGTCGATGGAATGGCCTCCAACTCGACCACGTTGGCCAGGCTCTCGACAGGTGTCCCGGCCGGCACCTTCTCCTGAACGACTAATACATTGGTGGGTTCTAGACCTTGTGCCGCTCGATGGTCGGCGTTCTGTACATATGTAACAAGCAGTACAGTGCCGATGACCGCGAGTAGCAGCGCCGCTATGCCCCCCAGCAGGCGTGCTTTCACTTTGTTTCCCCCATTTATTGTTGTGACTATTGCGTCAATTCAACGATTGTTGCCCCATTATTTGGGCCGCCGCCCTGATAGCTTCCGTCGTCAGTAGATTCGTCGATGTAGCGACCAATAAAACCCTGGCAACTACCGGTGCAAGCATAAGGACTGGTGGTGTTGTTGTAATTGTTGCCACCGGTAAAGCGCCAACCGGTGATCTCAAAGGTCACGTAGCCAGATACCCGGTATTCAACGTTTGCCCCGGTGTTTTGCCCGTCGTCGTATATCGGCAGAATGATGTGCACCTGCTGTCCTGCAGTAAGTTCTGCCTTCCACTGATCAATGAGAGCTTGGCACGAACCGGGGAATGAGACTCCCGTGTCGCCGCCGGCCCACGTGCCGATCTGCAGGGTGGGCGAAGAGCAGGATCCGGCGGCTTGGTCTAGCCAACCGAAGGCACCTGGGTAGTTTTGGCCCGATGGATTGTTGTTGTCGCACCCGGCGGAACCATGGAAGTCCAGGACCTGCCACGTGCCATTGATGATTGACTCCTCGAACTCGCAGCGCTTGAAGATAATCGGAAAGACCGCAGGGCCGCTGCCAACCCCGCTCCACACCGCGGTAGCCTCGGCCCCGAACTGCGTAGTATCCATGCCGAAGATACGGGCGAATACCAAGCTGAAATGCTGGTCGCCGGCGGCAGTTTCGTTGGTGTTGGTGATGCGGACACTGTTGGCTGTCTTGTCGACGGTGGCACCGGTGATGGCCGTTGCTCCATCACCGGCATTGGCGTCTGCGTAAGTGCCCGCCAGAGTTGACCCGCTCTGACACAGCGGGTCAGACTCATCGTCGGCACAGGTAGCCGCGATGGCGAGAGCCGCTGCATCCGCTCCGTTCTGCAACTGTGCCTTCTCCGCGTACATAGCACCGACGTCCACGACTAAAGCGGCCAGGCCAAGTAGCGCAATCATGCCGATAGCTACGATCACAGCGACAGCGCCTGTCTCGGATTGATCAGAAGATGCCTGTCGTCTTATCCACCGCATCGCATGGCCCCCTCGCCTTGTAGTTGGAGCGGGAAGAACGGTGTGAAGTCCGCGAAGCCGGTCATAGAGTTCAACGATGCAGTCACCGTTACCGTGGCCATCCCCCCGGGAGCACACGAGGCTCCGTCGTCGACGACTGTGGCAGCTTCAGTGCCGGCTAAGGAGGCCAGCAGCGGCGAAGCGTCCAGGGTAAAGGCAGCAGCATCGTATCCGGCGTCATCATGGTGAATGGCTGCATACCGGGCACCCTCCCGTGCTGCGTGGCTGAGGGAGATTTGAACGTAGAATACCCGCCCGAACTCCATGATTCCCATCAAGATGAGAACTAATAATGGCAAGACTATTGCCATCTCTACGGCGGCGGCGCCTCTTTCGGAATTCCTGGACTTCACGATGCCCCCCAGCTGAAGTCGGAAATTGTTTGCAATTTTCGGTCAAAGATAGCCTTGGCGGCTAGCCCCGTAGCCCGGAACCAGCCGCCTCGGCAACCTCTGATTACGGCAGACGCTGTTCTACCGTGGTGAATGCGTCGAACAGGTCCTGGCCGATGGTGAAGACGACCCCGATGATCACAGCGACGATGAGTGCAACCATGACGCCGTATTCGACGGCGGTGGCGCCCTTTTCTTCGCGGTTCAGGCGATCGGTGATGGTGTGGAACATGGTCTGCATAGTCGCGTAGATAGCAAGCATTGGTTTACCCCCCAATTGTTTGAAAAAGACAAAGGAATGCCCGGAGTAATTTTTCCAAGATCCCCCAACTTGGTCCGGATTGACCGCGTTGGGAACACTGTGACACGAGGTTATACGGTTTGCAATACGTACCCCTAAAGAATTTTTTTGCTTTAGGGAGGCAACGTTCAACCAGGCCGTTTGGTGAAAGAAATAACCACCCGAAATCACAGCAATGTCGTTTAGCGTATAACCACACGAGAAAGCTCGGCAGGACTGCTCACGCGAGGAGCGGGGCCAGCACTGCGGCGGCGACCATCGAGGGGCCGAAGGCCGTCTCGGATCTTAAGCTGATCTTGCGCAACAGAAGTAACACGATCGCTGCGAATACGTTCAAAAGGAACGCGCCGAGAAGTACATAGGCCCACACCGCAATGCCCAAATACCCTGCGTATAGTCCGATCACGCCCGCAAGCTTAACGTCGCCCATTCCGATGCCGCCGGGTTTGATCAAAGCCAGGACCAGATATATGGCAAAGAGCGAGACTCCGCCGGCTAGACCAAGGAACAGCCGCGTCCAGGACCCAGTAGCCAGCGTGGCCAGCAGCAGCAGCGCAACGGCGCCAGCCAGAAAAGGGCCGATGAGCCGGTTCGGCAGGAGGTGGTGGCGAACATCGATCGCCGCTAACAGCGCCCCTGCAACGGCGAGGAGGAGGTAAGCAGGCAGCGCCCAGCTCCCGCTGAGTACCCACCCGAGGAGGGCGCCGGCCGCAGCGGCGAGCACCGCCGTCGTTATTCGCCATCGGGGAGGCAACGAGGTGCGTTCCTCGCGTTGGGCGAGAGGGAAGGCGATCCAAGCGCCGATGAAGGCGATGATCGCGGAACCGGCGGCAAACGCGATCTGCAGGCTGATGGGGTCCACATCCAGAGGCTAACCGCTGCGGTTGGCCCTCGACGGGAAGCAGCAGAGGCAGCGCGACGTGTCGTGCAAACCGCCGCGGTGAGTGGGGTGGGTGGATTGCTTCCGGCGGTTCCCCCATGAGCCGCCGGAAGCCATTCAACCGGTGTAATCCCGGATCCCCCTGGCAGGTCCGTTGGACCGTGCTGGATAAATCTTGCACGGGGAATGCGTAAAGCTCAATAGTTTTAGACGTCTGACTTCTAGCACCACTACGCAGGTAGACAGCTGGAGACGGCGGTGTTTCTAGGCTGCCTTTGGCGTGAGTTCGGCACGGAGTGGCCAGTCCTGACCCTCCAGAATGACCTGTGCGCTGACGCCGGTGTGCACGTTGACCACGATCGGAGCCATCAGGTTTACGGTGGTGCCGGATTCGCCCGGGTTGGCCACCACCAGCACCATGGCGTCCTCGGAGGTATTGAGGTCCAGCGCTGCACGGTCGTCATCGGAAATCACCGGCGTGTACTGGTTCAGGTAGGTCGCCGCGTCCAGCACGAACAGGCGCTTGGCCGGCTCGGCAACCGGTTGAAGGGAGTACAGACCGGCCGCACCATCGATCTCGTCCAGCGTGAAGTCCACCAGCGGCGCCAGGCCCGGGGGAGGAGCGACGAAGCTCAGCGAGGCGCTCATCGAAGGAAGTCCATCAGCGTCGGCTGCAGCACACGCGCCGTGACCTGCAGGGCAGCCTGGTAGGCCACTTCCTGCATCTTCAAGTCCAAGACCACCTTGCCGAGGTCAGGGTCCTCGATCCCGGAGCGGCGGGCTTCAAGCGAAACAGCTTCGTCCAAGTTCGTCTCCTGGGCTTTCAGGATCTGGGCATGACGGGTGCCGACTTCGGCCCGGCCGTTGATGACTGCGTCCAGGCGGGCGTCGATGTCGTTCAAGCGAGTGCTGACATCAGTTCCCGCGCGGACCTCGGCGGCAAGCGTGTCGAGCAAGGCAAAGACAGAGTCGCCGGGGCTGCCGTCTACGGGGTCGCTGCCGAAGATTTTGGCACCGTCAGCATCTGCGCGGACCGTCATGTCGGGGCCGATGCGTCGGTCGACCTGGGAGTTCGGTCCGGTGAAGCTGTACGGTGCTGCATTACCCGCGTAATCGAAGACTTCGGCGCCATCCGAGTTGCCAGCGAACACGCTGCGACCCAGGTATTTGGCATTGGCCGCATCGAGCAGGCTTCCCTTGATGCTTTCCAGTTCAAGCGCGATGGCTTCACGGCCCAGGGGTGATACTGACCCGTTGGTAGCTTGGATGGTGAGGTCACGGGCCTTGTTCAACAAACCCGTGACGGTGCCCAAAGCCGAATCGACAGTGGTAAGCCAGCCATTAGCATCATCAATATTGCGCTTGTACTGCTCGTTGGCCCGAATGTCTGCACGTGTGCGCATGGAATCTGCGGTGCCAGTCGGATCATCGGACGGACGAGTGATCAGCGACTCGCCCGCAGCTAGTTCCTGTAGCTTTGCGATTCGCGCCATGTTGTCCTGCAGGTTGCGCTGGGCAAAGCTGCTCATCGTCTGGTTAGTGACTCGCGAAATCATGGACTACCTCCCAACCAATCCGGTGCGGTTGATCAACGTATCGAGCATTTCATCAATCGCCGTCATCACTCGAGCCGCTCCCTGATACGCGTGCTGGTAAGACAGCAGGTTTACGTTTTCCTCGTCGAGGTCGACGGACGCGTTCGAGATTTGCAAGGACTTGGCAGACTGGGAGGCGATGTCTGCCAGGTTGGCCTGCTGCAGTTCCGTCTTGGCGGCCACGCCAATCTTCGTGACGATGTTTTCCCAGAAGCGGTCGGGGGAGTTTGCGCCGATGCCGAGCTGCGAAATCTGATCGGCCACCGAGCCGTCCAGACTGCCGGCACCCGCAGCGGCGGAAGCCAGATTCTTGACGTCGTCCACGACAACCGTTAGCGACAAGGCGGCATTTACTGGGTTGCCAGCGGTATCGGTGTCATAGGAGAAGAAATCGATTCCGGTTGATCCGTCGGCCGTTGTTCCCGATGCGTGCAGTCCGTTCACGGCATCGGCGAGCTTTACGGCGAAGGCGTTGTAGTCCTTTGCAGCGATTCGTAAAGGGCCGCCGTTCGTCCCGCTCAGCATGGACAGGGCGCCGGCAATTTCTCCGCCTTCGAGTACCACCGGCATGCCCGCGCGGCTGGGGCTTTCCCAGACCAGCTGGACGCCGTTCGTTCCGGAGATGTCGGTATCTGAACCAGGAGCAACTGCGATGCGCTGAGCACTGGAACCGGTGACAATGGCATTGCCGCCGATCAACACATCAACCTGTCCGTCGTTGCCTTGGCGGACCGTTGCGCCAGTGAGGGCAGCCAGTCGCTCCGTCAGCAGGTTGCGGTGGTCCATTAGCTCGTTGGCGGAGCCGCCGTTGGCTACGGCAAAGCGGATTTTCTCGTTCAGGCTGGCTATCTGCGATGCCGTGCCGTTCACCTCGGCAGCCATGGTGTCCACGTTGGTGCGTAGGCGCGAGAACTGCTCACGCACTTCCTGGTAACCGCGCTTGATCATGTTGGCCAAAATGTTCGCCTCTTCGAGCACGGCGCCGCCGGCGGCAGGATCGTCCGGCCGGTTGGACAGATCCTGCCACGCAGCCCAGAACTCTTGGAGCTGCGTGGAGATGCCCAGTTCGCCCGGCTCGCGCAAGGAAGTTTCCAAGCCGGACATCGTGTTGGCCCGGACCGCTGAATAGCCAGCAACACCCGCCGAGAACCGCACGCGGGTATCCAGATGCATATCGCCCAGCCGCGCGATCGCATCGACTGATACGCCCTGTCCGATCTGCACCCCGCCGGTTAGCAACCCGGTGCGTTCGAGTGCGCCGATCGAGGACGTACTGACCCGCTGGCGAGTGTAGCCCTCGGTATTCGCATTGGCGATGTTCTGGCCGACCACGTTCAAACCTTGGCGGGCGGCCACCAGTCCGGTGTACGCGGTGTTCAGGCCGCTGAAGGTACTCACTGCGAAACCTCAGATCGTTGTGTCGAACAGCTGGGAGCGGTTGCCCGGGACCCCTGCCGTCCCGTGGGAGTCGTAGGTCCCGGCGTCGGGATTGAAATTGGCCAGTGTTTCCTGCGTGGAGCGGGCTGCGGCGCGCAGGAACTTCTCGTTCACGTCGCGCAGTTCGCGGATCTGCAAGGTTAGCTGGGTCAGCGCCTGTAGGTGGCCCTTGAAGATGTCGCCCCAAGGTCCGTCCGGAGCCTGGTCGGTCAGCTCACGGAGGGTTGCCCCTTCGGGCGTGCCCCATTCACGAGCCAGTAGGGCGACCTCTACCGTGCGGGCCAGGCCGGCATCGCGCAGTCGCTCCAACACCTGTTCCACCTCCCGGGTGGCGTGCTGCAGCCAGCGAGACTTGCCGGCGGTCAGGAGCAGCTGCTCCTCTTCGAGCTTGAAGACCAATAGTTCAAGAAGTTCGCGTTCGTGCCACAGCATGGCTGACAGTTCATGGGCTCCCATGGCAGGCACCTCCCCTGGTTGGTTGTTCCGCGGACACACACCCCCAAGGTCCGCGTCAATGGGCCGCCACTGATGAACAAAAAGTAACGGCACGGCTACATTCCTATCTATCGGCCCCAAAACCCCTTGCGTTAGGAGCGTTTGATGATAGGTTTCACCGTGAGATGAATCGTTCTTCCGGGGCCGCACCCCTCGGAGGTCTCAACGGAATGATTCGTCCACGTATCTTGGCACGGAGGGGGACATGTCAGTGGATCGTGCTGACCGTAATGCGCTGGTGGTTGAAAACCTCCCGCTCGTCGGATATCTAGTCTCAGAAGTCTGTGCCAAGGCCACTCATCTTTCCCGCGATGACCTCGCTTCCGCCGGATCTGTCGCCCTCATCACCGCTGCCGACGCCTTCGACCCGACCCTGGGCGTCCCCTTCGGCGCTTTCGCCCGCCGGCGGATCATCGGCGCCTTCGCGGATGAAATGCGGGCTATCGACTGGGCTCCCCGCTCCGTGCGCAAGCGGATCAAGCAAACCCTCTCCGTCCGTGAAACCTTGACCGCGGAGCTGGGCCGTTACCCGAGCGTCGACGAAGTTGCGGCTGCTCTTGGCGTGGATCGCGAGACGGCCGAAGCGGCGTTGGACGACGCATCCCGGACGGTTTCCGCACTGGACGACACCACGGCCGAGCTCCTGGTTTCCGAAACCGCGTCACCCGAGGGGTCGCTGCTTACCGAGGAGCGCCTCGCGTTTCTCAAGGCAGCGGTGCACAACCTTCCCCCGAAGATGCGGTACATCGTGGAACAGATCTATTTCGAGGACCGGTCGGTCAAGGAGATCGCCGAAGAAGTCGGTGCCACTCACTCGGCCGTGTCGCAGCAGCGCTCCGAAGCCATCCGCCTGCTCCGTGACGGCCTCAACACGCACTATTCCGACGACGGCGGTGCCACCTACGTGCCCGAGTCGCGGATTGCGCCATCCCGCAGGAATGCGTATCTGACCGCGCTGGCCGATCAAACCGTTGGCGGCATCACCCGCTTTGCCCGTCAGCACCAAACAGCACTTTCATAGCCCGATCGTTGATCGGTCAAGGGCCTCCTCGCCCTCACTCGTTGATCGACCAAGGGCCGCCAGGCCCGCGTGGAGATCTGCTCTCACGTCGACCAAGGTGGGCCCCCTTACGGTGATCGACCAAGGCGCGCCAGCGCCGCGTGGAGATCCCGAACTTTTTCAGAAATCTCCTAACCAACCCCCAACTGCCTCCGATAGCTAAAGTTGCCAGCCCATGGACGGGCCGGTGAATTTGTACCATCTCATGGAGGAGTTTCATCATGGCTTTCGCCATTAACACCAACGTTGCGGCCCTGAACTCGTACCGCAACCTGTCCAACACCCAGAACGACATCTCCAAGTCCCTGGAGAAGCTGTCCACCGGTCTGCGCATCAACCGCGCTGCCGATGACGCAGCCGGCCTGTCCATCTCCGAGGGCCTGCGTTCGCAGGTCAACGGCCTGAACGTCGCTGCCCGCAACGCCCAGGACGGCATCTCGGTCATCCAGACCGCTGAAGGTGCACTCACCGAGGTCCACTCCATCCTCCAGCGCATGCGTGACCTGGCTGTCCAGGGTGCAAACGATTCCAACAACGACGCTTCGCGCCAGGCCATCAAGGATGAAGCGGATGGGCTCGGTCAGGAACTGAACCGCATCGTCAACTCGACCAACTTCAACGGCATCAAACTGCTGGACGCCTCTGCCGGTACCGCCGGTACGATCACCTTCCAGGTTGGTGCCGATGGCGACGCGAACAACGCCATCGCCGTGAGCCTCGGCGACACCGCCACCAACCTCGGTGCCCTTGCCGGCGCTACGGCAGCAGACATCACTGATTTCGATGTGACCGACCACGCCGCCGCTCAGACCACGATCGGCAGCATCGACACGGCGATCAAGGCCATTTCCGAGCAGCGCTCCGGACTGGGTGCTTCGCAGAACCGGTTCGAGTCGGCCATCAAGAGCATCAACATCTCTGCTGAGAACCTGTCGGCTTCGGAGTCCCGGATTCGCGACACCGACATGGCTTCCGAGATGTCCAAGTTCACCAAGAACCAGATCATGTCCCAGGCCGGCACCGCAATGCTGGCTCAGGCCAACCAGATCAACCAGGGTGTGCTGCAGCTCCTCGGCTAATCCGGGTAGCTAACGGCTGAATGCGGCCCGGCAGCGAGGGACATGAATTGGACCTCACACTCTTCGCTGCCGGGCGTCAGCATTCGTTCTACTAGACAGGCTCTTCAGGAGGAACTGGCGTGGCGTTTTCCATTGGTGGAATGATCAGCGGTTTGGATACCGCGACCATGATTAACCAGCTGATGCAGTTGGAAGCGCGTCCACAGTCCCTTCTGAAAAACAAGGTTGCCAGCACCCAAACGCTGGTCAGCGCACTCCAGGCGCTCAACACACGCATCGCTGATCTGGGCAAGGTCGCCACAGAGACGGCTAAGACCAAGTCGCTAGACATCTATGCCGGGACCAGCAGCTCGGACAAAGTCTCGGTCACTACGACGAACGGGGCATCGGCAGGCGGAATCGATCTTGAGGTCGTCCAACTGGCCAAAGCCCAGGTATCCGTCTCGGCCTTACTGAGTGACTGGCCCGAAAGCGCCAACGTCCTCACCATCGCCCTTAAAGACGGCCGGCAGATCGACGTTGACACCGCCGGGAAAAACCTTGACCAAGTGGTCATGGCCATCAACGAGTCCGGGGCAGGAATTAGCGCCACGAAGGTGTCCGTCGGCACCGATCCGGCCAACCCCCAGTACAGGCTGCAATTCGCATCCAAAGCGACAGGTGCTGCCCAAGAATTTTCCGTAAGCTTGGGGACTGAGCGGTTTGACACTCTCGAAGTGAGCAAAGCCCAAGACGCCGAAGTCCTTATTTGGGGCGGCGTCCAAAGCATTAAATCTGCATCTAACACCTTCACGGATCTTCTCCCCGGAGTCAGTGTTACGCTAGCCTCCGATACGCCCGCGGGTGAGAAAACGTCCATCACCGTCACTCGCGACGACGAAGCAGTGACGGCGAAGGCCAAGGCACTGGTTGACGGTCTGACCGACCTGTTCGCCTTCATCTCGAAGAACTCCTCGGTGAACGTTTCCACGTCCACAGGGTCAACGACGACCAAGGGAGGAATCTTTACTGGCGACAGCAGTGTGCGCGATATTGAACAGCGCATGATGACCGCTGCTATCAGCCCGATTGATGGGCGGTCGCCGTCGGAAATCGGCATCAGCATTACCAAGGACGGCTCGATCGAATTCGATGCCGAGAAGTTCGCCAAGGCGTTGAAGGAAGACTCCGCCTGGGCCGAGAAGGTCGTGCAGACGATCGCCGGCCGCGTCGAGGCTGCCGCCAAGGAAGCTTCGGACAAATACGACGGCGCGATCACCAAGCGCATCCAGGGCCAGGAGTCGCTGGTCAAGACATTGAACGAGCAGGTCACCGACTGGGACACGCGGCTGGCGTCCCGGCGCTCCACATTGGAGCGGACCTGGGCGCAGCTTGAAGTAACGCTGAACAGCCTGCAATCGCAGGGCGACTGGCTCAGTTCGCAGTTGGCCACCCTGCCGGCATGGGGGAGTAACAAGAAATGACACTGACCTACGGGCCGGGCTTCGGTGCCCAGGCAAAGCGGAACCAGTTCCAGCGTGACGCGATCATGTCCGCCACTCCGGCACGGTTGTTGACCATGCTGTATGACCGGCTGCTGCTCGACTTGAATCGGGCAGAAACGGCGCAGCAGAACCAGCAGTGGTCAGTGGCATCCGAGAACCTGATCCACGCGCAGGCGATTGTGTCCGAGCTGGTGTCCACCCTGAAGACCGACGCGTGGGATGGGGGAGAGGGCCTGAAGGCGCTCTACACCTACACGCTGAACGCCATGATGAACGCGAACATCCACCGCGACGCTGCGCGGACCCGTGAGTGCATCGAGCTGCTGGAACCGCTGCGCGAGGCCTGGCACGAGGCAGCCGAGCAGCTTCCGGCGCAGCCTGGCCGCGGAGTCGGCATGGGCGGCGAACTTGGCATCGCCTGAGATGCCGGAAAACACCACGGAGAACGTCTCGGGGGACGCCACGGAGAGCGACACCGAAAACGTCTCGGAAGACGCCACGGAGAGCGACACGAGCGACCTGCGCCGCTGGATCGAAGTGCTTGATGAGCTGGAGCTGACGCTGGCAACCGCGGCCGAAGCCACCAGCGAAGGCGAGAATCCGGACGCAAGCCGGCGCACCGCCGTCGTGCTGTGGAAGGCGCCGCAGGGGCTGGGGCCGATCCCGAATGAACTGGTGGAGCGCGCGACCCAACTGGCCGCGGCCCAGCAGGAAGCGATCCGCGAACTGCGTGCCGACATGCGGCAGAACCGGCAGGAGCTGGCCTTCCTGGAGGCCGTGCCGACCCGGGCTGCTGGAGGCCGCTCCGTCTACCTCGACGTAAACGGTTAACCAATCTCAAGATTTACCTAACGCACTCCCGTCTGGGTGCCGATAGCTGGATAGTGAGCACGGATAGCTCACC
Source organism: Arthrobacter sulfonylureivorans (assembly GCF_047607445.1). Taxonomy (GTDB): domain Bacteria; phylum Actinomycetota; class Actinomycetes; order Actinomycetales; family Micrococcaceae; genus Crystallibacter; species Crystallibacter sulfonylureivorans_A. The sequence goes on along the minus strand of NZ_JBLKRT010000044.1, from coordinate 5,512 downwards.
GAACAGGCCATGGATCGGCCGACCACATGCCAGTAGTGAGACGGGTCTTGCTGTGTTCGAATCTGTGACGGGGGCTGCCATGCAGAGCGCCCTGGACGGCCTCGCCATGCGCCAGCGCGCCATTGCCAACAACATTGCGAACGTGAATACCCCCGGTTACCATGCCCAGCGAGTCCAGTTCGAGGACGCCCTGGCCAAGTCGGTGGCCCGCGGGGACGGCAGCGCCAGCGCCAGCATGGACCGCTCGCTGGAGCCCACCCGGCTGGACGGCAGCAACGTCAACCTGGATACCGAGACCCTTTCCAACATTGAAACTGTGCTGCGCTACCAGTTCGCAGCCCGGGCCGCGGAAAGCCCCTTCAGTGGCGTCCGCACGGCGATGAGGACCAACTAATGACTTTCGACGCCATTGGAATCGCCGGCACCGGCCTCACCGTCCACCGTAAGTGGCTGGACGCTGTCTCCGACAACCTGGCCAACGCGAACAATGCCACCAGCACCGACGGCGCCGCGTTCCAGGCCCGCTACGTGGTGGCGCAGGAAGGCCAAGGCGTCACGGGCGTGTACGTGGCCGGAGCCCAGTTCGGCGACGCCGAGGGCCGCATGGTGCACGAGCCGGACCACCCGCTGGCCGACGAGGACGGCTACGTCCGCTACCCGGACATTGACCTCTCCCAGCAGATGGGCAGCCTGATCATGGCCCAGCGCGGTTACCAGGCCAACGCAGCCGTGGTGGACCGGGCGAAGTCTACCTACGAGGCCGCCCTGCAGATTGGACGCAACTGATGCCGCTCTCTTCCATTCCGCCGATCCAGGGCGTGACCGGCACCGGGTACCTGCCTGCCGCCGAGACCCCGCAGCCCACCAACGGTGCTGGGTTTGCCACCTCGCTCACCGGCGCCATTGACAACCTGCAGCAGCTGCAGTCCACGTCCAACGAACTGGCGATCCAGGCCGTGACCGGCGACCTGACCGACATCCACAATGCGACGCTGGCGTCCACCCGCGCTGCAGTGACGCTGGAACTGGTCGCCGCGGTCCGCAACAAGGGCGTTGACGCCTTCAACGAGATCATGAGGATGCAGGCCTAATGCCCGCCACAGTCTCCTCCTGGTTCTCGCGGTTGGGTAAAACCATCCGCGAGTTCACCGTCGCGCAGCGCACCATCGCGATCATCGGCATCGCCGTCGTCGTGCTGGGCATTGCCGCCCTGACGGCATGGGCGTCCAAGCCCTCCTACACGCCGCTGTTCTCCGGTCTGGCCGCCACCGACGCCAACACCATCGTGGAGCAGCTGCGCACCGACGGGGTGCCGTACGAGCTGACCAACGGCGGCGGCACCATCCTGGTGCCGGAGCAGAACGTCTACGACCAGCGGCTCAAGGCCGCCTCGGCGGGGCTGCCGAGCTCCTCGACCGGCGGCTACTCGCTGCTGGACGACATGGGCGTGACCTCCTCCGAGTTCCAGCAGTCGGTGACCTACAAGCGTGCACTCGAAGGCGAACTCGCCAACACCATCCAAGCGCTCGACGGCGTCAAGACCGCTTCCGTGCGGTTGGCCATCCCGGAGGAGACGGTGTTCGTCTCCGAGAAGGGCGAGCCCACCGCCTCCGTCTTCGTGGACACCGAGCGGACCACGTTGAGCGCGGACCAGGTCCAGGCCATCGTCCACCTGACCTCAGCGTCCATCGACGGGATGAAGCCGGAGAACGTGGCCGTGATCGACGCCGCCGGCACCGTGCTCTCCGCCGTAGGCGTGGGCGCTACCGGTTCCGCGGACAAGCAGGCCTCCGATTACGAAGAGCGGGTCCGCGCTTCCGTGCAGACCATGCTGGACCGCGTGGTCGGGCCGGGCAATTCCTCCGTTGTGGTGGCCGCCGACATGAACTACGAGTCCGCCGAACGGGTGGAAGAGACCTTTACGACGCCGGACGGCGCCCCAGCGCTGAACGAGTCCACGCAGACCGAAGAGTATGAGGGATCCGGCGGCGGCGCGGCCGGCGTACTGGGCCCGGACAACATTGCCGTCCCCGGCGACGCGGCCGGCGACGGTACCTTCACCTCCGAGTCGGAAACCAAGAACAACGCGCTGAACAAGGTCACCGAGACCCGGGCCATCCCGGCCGGCGCGATCAACCGCCAGACCGTTTCCGTGGCGCTGGATGCCGACGCCGCTGGTGCGCTGAACCTGGCCAACATCGAGGGGCTGGTCACCACCGCCGCCGGCATCAACGCCGACCGCGGCGACGAGGTCACCGTGGAACTGGTGCCGTTCAACACCGCCGGCGCGCAAGAGGCCGCCGAGGCGCTGGCCGCCGCGCAGGCCGCCGAGGAGGCCGCGCGCCAGGCCGAGCTGATCCGCACCGCCATCATCACCGCCGGCATCGTACTGCTGGTGATCATCGCGCTGTTGGTCTACGCCCGCTGGTCGCGCCGCCAGAACCGCGAGCCGGTGGACCTGGGCGAACTGCAGGACTTCCAGCCGGAAATCGAGGCCCCGCAGGACCTGCAACTGCCCGCGCCGAAGCCCGTGATCGTGCCCGAACCGATCCCCGTGGTCGCCCCGTCCACCACCGCGCTGGAGCTCACCGGGCCGCCGGAACTTTCCGACGAACAGAAGGACATGAACCGCAAGCGGGCCGAGATCGACGCCCTGGCCGCGCAGGAACCGGACAAGACCGCCGACTTCCTGCGGTCCTTGATGGATGAAAAGCAGAACGCATGAGCGAGCTATTGACCGCCCTGACCGGCACCCAGAAGGTGGCGGTGGTGCTGATGCAGATGGAACAGGCCCGGGCCGCCGAGGTGATGAAGCGCTTCAGCGAGGCGGAAGCCGAACTGATCACCGCCGAACTGGTGGGCATGGGCCGGGTGGATCCCGAGGTTGCCGAAGAGGCCTTCAAGGAATTCCACGAGATGACGGTCAAGGGCCGGCGCCGTCCCCGCGGCGGCAAGGAGTTCGCCGCCGGGCTGCTCGCCGCCTCCTTCGGCGCGGAAAAGGCCGCCGGCGTGCTGGACCGGCTGGCCACCTCGATGGCGGGCAAGCCGTTCGAGTTCATGGACGACGCCGATCCCAGCCAACTGATCACGCTGCTCAGCGGCGAGATCCCGCAGACCATTGCCCTGGTGCTGGCGCACATGCGCCCGGAACAGGCCTCTGCGGTGCTCGCCGGGCTGGATGATTCGGTCCGGCCCGAGGTGGCCCAATGCATCGCGACCATGGGAACGGCCACCCCGGAGGCCGTCACGATCGTGGCCGAGACGCTCAAGGTGCGGGCCGGCGCCGTCGTGCCCCGCCAGCAGGTGGAAGTGGTAGGCGGCGTGCAGCCGCTGGTGGACATCATCAACCGCGCCGACGTGGCTACCGAACGCGCACTGCTGGAGGCGCTGGACGAACGCGACCCGGAGCTGGCCGAGGAAGTCCGTTCGCGAATGCTCACCTTCGAAGACATCACCAAGCTGGAACCGCGCGACGTGCAGCAGGTGCTGCGCGGCATCGAGATCGCGGTGCTGGCGGTGGCGATGAAGGGTGCCAGCGAGCCGGTCACCGAGCTGATCCGCAAGAACGTCTCCGAACGCAACCGCGACATCCTCGACGACGAGATCAACGCCACCGGCCCGCTGCGCATGTCGCAGATCGAAGAGGCCCGCGCGGACATCGTCCGGTCCATCCGCGAGCTGGAAGCCAGCGGCATCATCACGGTCCAGCGCGGCGTGGAGGAAGACGAATATGTCTACTGACGCCACGTTTTCCAGGCTGAGCTTTCCCGAGCTGAACACCGGGTCCAAGAACTTCTCCAAGGTGGCCTACACCGAGCTTCGCAGCGACGACGAAGCGCAGGAGCGGGCGTTCGAACAGGCCAAGGTGCGCGGCCACGCTGCCGGCTACACGGCGGGCATGCGCGAAGGTGCGGAGATGATGCGCGAACGCCAGCTGGCGATGGAGCAGGACCACGCGGCCATGATGGCCGACGGCCGCGCCCGCTTGCAGCAGGCAGTGGCCGCGCTGGGGACTGCCACCCGTGCCCTGGAAGAACGTTCTGCGCCGGTGCTGGCCGCCGCGCAGAACACGCTGGCTGAGGCGGCCATTGAACTGGCCGAAGCCATCCTGGGCCATGAATTGTCCGACGGCGAGGCCTCCGCGCGCTCGGCCCTCACCCGGGCGTTGGCCGGCGTGGACGCCTCCCGCGTGCACACCGTCCGGATGAACCCGGCCGACCTGACCATGCTGGCGCCGGAAACTCGTGCTCTGGCAGGCGTGGCTTTCAGCCCTGATTCCTCGCTCGCCCCGGGCGACGCGGTCACCGAGTTCGCCGACGGCTTCTTGGACGCGCGGATCGGCACGGCGCTCGCCCGCGCCAAGGCTGCGCTGCTGGAGGTACGGCGGTGACCGCCGTGGCTTGGCGCCCGCGCGCCGATCGGTTCGCCGACGCGCTCGCGGCCGCCGTGCCACAGCGCTACGGGATGGTGTCCTCGGTGGTGGGCCTCGGCGTCGAAATCATTGGCCTGGACTGCGCCATTGGCGACCTGGTGGTCATCGGCGACGGCGAGGGCGTGGAAGCCGAGGTGGTGGCCACCAACCGGGACAGCATCCGCTGCATGCCGCTGGGCCGGCTCACCGGGATCAACACCGGCACGCCGGCCAAGGCCAAAGGCGTCCCGGTGCTGGTACCCACCGGCGCCGGACTCTTCGGCCGCGTGCTGGACGGGATGGGCCGGCCGATCGACGGCAAGGGCCCGCTGGTCTTCGATCAACTGGTCCCGCTGGACAACGACACCCCATCCGCCATGCACCGGGCGCGGATCGACACCCCGCTGCAGTTGGGCGTGCGCGTGCTGGACACGCTGACCACGGTGGGCAAGGGCCAGCGCATGGGCCTGTTCGCCGGGTCCGGCGTGGGCAAGTCCTCGCTGCTGTCCATGATCGCCCGCGGCACCGACGCCGAGGTGTCCGTGATCGCGCTGGTGGGGGAGCGCGGCCGTGAAGTCCGCGAGTTCCTGGAGGACGACCTGGGCGAGGCCGGGCTGGCGCGCTCGATCGTGGTGGTCTCCACTTCCGACGAGCCCGCCTTGATGCGGCTGCGCGCCGCTTTTACCGCCACTCGGATCGCCGAGTCCTTCCGCGACCGCGGCGCCGACGTGATGCTGATGATGGACTCGCTGACCCGGGTGGCCATGGCGCAGCGCGAGATCGGGCTGTCTGTCGGCGAGCCCCCGGCTACCCGCGGCTACCCGCCGTCGACCTTCTCCGTGCTGGCCCGGTTGCTGGAACGCGCCGGAACGGCCGAGGTCGGCTCGGTGACCGGCATGTACACCGTGTTGGTGGACGGCGACGACCACAACGAACCGATTGCCGACTCCGCCCGCTCCATTCTGGACGGGCACGTGGTGCTGGACCGCAAGCTCGCGGTCTCCGGGCACTACCCGTCGGTGGACCCGCTGGGCTCGATTTCCCGCGTGGCCTCCAAGGTCAACACCCCGGAGAACTCCCGCGCCGCCGGCGCCCTGCGCA
>NZ_JBLKRT010000043.1:0-24797 GCF_047607445.1 Arthrobacter sulfonylureivorans | reverse complement strand
CGGCCAGTTCGGGGCGGAGGGACTCGGCGAGCGACCGCCGGTAAGCCCAGACCTCGCGCTGCGGCACCGTCAGCGGACGCACTATCCCCCGCGAGGTCTTCCGGGTCTTGGCTGCCTGGCGCCGGGAGGCAAAGTAGCCGACCGGACGGAAGAGGGCCACGAGAGTGGCGCCGAGTTGCCGCAAGCCGTGCATCGGGTCTTTGGCCACTACGGAGGCCAAGAAGCTGTACAGCCCGCCCAGCAGGGCCCCGATCCATAAGAACGGCACCTTCCACCAGGCCGCATGCTTCAGCCGCAGGTGGATCTGTGCCTTGCGGGCGGCTTTGGCGGTGGTGTGGTCACTGGAACGGGTGGCGTGGCGGACCGTCGCGGTCGGCACTACCACTACGCGGTGCCCCGCCAACCTGTTCCGCCAGCACAGGTCCAAGTCATCGCCGGTCCCGGGCAGGGCGGAATCGAATCCACCCAGCTGGTCGAACACGTCGCGGCGTACCAACATCCCGGCGGAGTTGACGGCGAAGAAGTCGCTGCGGCCGTTGTACTGGCCCTGGTCCAGCTCGTCCAGGTCGATCATGGTGAGCCGCTCGGCCCAGCGGCTCACCGTCAGGCCGACGTCGACCAGCCGGCGCGGGTTCTCCCAGTCCACCTGCTTGCAGCCGGCGATGGTGACGGACGGCGCCGTTTCCACGGCGAGCAGCAATTCCTCCAACGCGTCCGGAGCCGGCGCGGAATCGTCGTGCAGCAGCCAGAGCCACTCCTGCGCCGCAGGGTCTTCTCCGGCATGCTTGGGCAGCTCCGCCAGCCCCACCCGCACCGCCGCACCAAATCCTGCGCGGCCGGAGGCCGACGTCACCGGGGCCCCTGCGGGCAGCTGGGTGCGCAGCAGGTCCGCGGATCCATCGGACGATCCGGTGTCGACGCCGAGATAGACATCGACCGGCCGCGTCTGCTGAGTCAGCGCGGCCAGTGTCTGCGGTAGGTAGGAAGCGCCGTTATGGGCTACAACAACGGCGGTAACGCGAACTTGCTGCTGAATTAGAGCGCTCTTTTCCGTAGCCGGCGGCGCTCACGCTCCGACAGCCCTCCCCAGATGCCGAAACGCTCGTCATTGGCCAACGCGTACTCCAGGCACTGCGAGCGCACTGTGCACGCCCCGCAAACCTTCTTTGCATCGCGGGTAGAGCCTCCCTTCTCAGGGAAGAACGCCTCCGGATCTGTCTGTGCACAGAGAGCATCGGCCTGCCAGCCGAGTTCACCCTCGTCCTCGTAGCCGGTCCCGAAACCTGGCAGCCCGATCCACAGCGGCTTTTGCTCGGGTTCGGCCTCGGCCGGTTCCCGCAGCAGGCGCGGAGCGGACAGTTCCAGCACCTCGGCTTCAGGCTCCTCCGCCAGCGCCTCGTGCGCGGCCAGGAACGCGGTGGCCGCATCCTCAAGTGTTTGCTGGCTGGATTCACGGAAGCGCTCTGCTGCCGCCGGATCAGCCGGATCCACATACCAATCTGCCGGTACGCCGCGCGAACCCTGCGATGCCGAAGCCTGTGCCTCGAGCTCTCGCCGGTGCGCAATACGTTCTGTCTGCCCCATCAGCCCTCCCGGTGTTGCTGTACCAGCATGGTGCTAAGTTCGACTCCAGTGCTGGATCTCAGCGCCGAATACGAGAATGCTGTTACACGTTTAATACCTAATTACACGGGTGTAATCCGGTTCAAGTCAAGTGCCGGCGGGAATCTTAGAGACAGGCGGACCCAAAACCGGGCACGCCACGCGAAAATCTTGCCAGCGTGACGCATGCCACACCCGTTGCAGCTAACGAAACCCTGGGCGCCGCCGCATCACGCGGCAGGTGTCCGCCATCCGCATTAAAGGAACACCGTGAACCCTACCGCCACCATCACCGACCTGCTCGCCCGGCTGCGTCCGGACTCCTCCCCCTGCTTGGTTTGGTACGGGCCGGAGGGAGAACGCGTTGAGTTGTCTGGCCATGTCGTGGACAACTGGGTGGCGAAGACCGCCAACCTGCTGGCCGAGGAACTGGACGCCGGCGAAGGAACCTCTGTGGGCCTTCGAATGGCCCCCCACTGGCGGTCACTGGTCTGGGTGCTGGCAGCATGGCAGGCCGGCGCTACCGTCCGGCTGGATCCGACAGGCCCCGCCCCCGATGTGCTGGTGGCAGCCGATCCCGCCCAGTTGACCGGAGACAGCACGCACCAAGTGCTGGTGGCCCCCGGGGCGCTCCAGTTGCGCTGGCCCGGGGACGTGCCGGACGGTGCCCTGGACTATGCCGCGGAAGTGCGGTCCTACGCTGATATCTACCTGGGGGTGGATAGCTTGGCGGCCGACGGCAGGGCCTTGGAGTACGACGGCGGAGACTTCACCTTCGCCCAGCTGCTCGGCCAGCCGGCGCCGGCTCGGAACCTGCTGGTGCCGGCGCAGACCGCCTGGCCCGAAGTGTTGCGCGAGGCCCTGGCCACGTGGCAGGGCGGCGGCACCGTGGTCCTGGTGCACGCAGACGTGGAAGTGACCGAGCGCCTGTTGGACAGCGAACGGGTCAGCGTCCGGCTCTAAGGGACCGCTGGCAGCGGCCGTCCGGCTTCTGCCGGGTCCGGCCAAGGCGCGGCCCGGCTCCCCGGCCGTCCGGCTTCTGCCGGGTCCGGCCAAGGCGCGGCCCGGCTCCCCGGCCGTCCGGCTTCTGCCGGGTCCGGCCCTCGAGGCCGGCTAACTCCTCGTGGGGTTGGCTGGGCCGTCAACCTCCGGTGATTCCGTCGGCAGCTCGGCCGCCACATGCTGGCCGCGGTTGCTCTCGAAGATCTCCCTGTCAGCGGCAAACTCCGGCTCGGCATCCAGTTCTGCATTGAACACCAGGAAGCGGTAGGCAAAGAACCGCATGACAGTGGCCAGGACCGTACCGAAGATGCCGGCGAACAGCAGCATGGTTGGTTCGGTCACCTCCAGCGGGTACCGGACAATCCAGACGCAGCCGGCGGAAATGACCATGCCGATGACGTTGATCACCACAAACAGCACAAGTTCGCGCAGCGCGTTCGCCTGGCGGCGGTGGCGGAACGTCCAGTAACGGTTCGCCACCCAGGAGAACAGCGTCGCCACGGACGCGGAAACAAACCGCGCCTTCACCACGCTGTCGTCCATCGGACCGTTGATCAGCCACCAGTACACGCCGTTGTCCACGATGAAGGCGATCCCGCCGACCGTGCCGAACTTCGCTACTTCCCGCCAAAAGAGGGAAACCAGGCCGCTGATGCGCTCGGAAATAGTTCGATTCATGATCGAAGGAAGAGCCCTTTCGTTCTGACGCCGGAATCGTGCCGGCCAACGCATCATTCTATTGCCCAAAACTGGACGTTACCTAGGACATCCCGGCGCGGGGGATGCGCAATGCGGTTCTGCCAGAGTCGGTTCGGTAACCTGACAAGGTGAGTTTTCCAGTAATCGGTGTTGTAGGCGGCGGCCAATTGGCCCGAATGATGGCCCCCTGTGCGGTGGAGCTCGGCTTTGAACTGCGTGTTCTGGCCGAAGCCGAAGATGTCTCGGCAGTTGCCGCCGTCGCCAAGGCGCCGGTGGGCGACTACCGCGATCTGCAGGCCCTGCGCGACTTCGCCCATGGACTGGACGTCCTGACGTTTGACCACGAGCACGTTCCCAGCGAACACCTTCAGGCCCTGATTGCGGACGGCGTGAACGTCCAGCCGCATCCGGATGCCCTGATCCACGCGCAGGACAAGCTGGTGATGCGCGAGGTGGTGGAAAAGCTGGGGCTGCCGAACCCTGCTTGGGACTCCGTCTCCACCGTCGACGAACTCGTGGCCTTCGGTGAGCAGACCGGCTGGCCGGTGGTACTCAAGACGCCGCGGGGAGGTTACGACGGCAAGGGCGTGCGGATGATCCACGATGCTTCCGCGGCGGCCGACGCCTCCGACTGGTTCACCGGCGGTGCGCTGCTGGTCGAAGAGAAGGTCGACTTCAGCCGCGAACTCTCGGCACTGGTAGCCAGGACGCCGTCCGGCGAAGCCCGGGCCTGGCCGGTTGTCCACACCATTCAGGTGGACGGGGTCTGCGACGAAGTGATTGCACCCGCGCAGGACCTGCCCTCCGACGTCGCCGAAGCTGCCCAGCAGGCCGCACTGCAGCTCGCCGATGAACTCGGCGTGACCGGTGTGATGGCCGCTGAATTGTTCGCCACGCCCGGCCGTGGCGCCGGCTTCGTGATCAATGAACTGGCCATGCGCCCCCACAACACCGGGCATTGGACCCAGGACGGCTCCGTCACCAGCCAGTTCGAGCAGCACCTGCGGGCGGTCTTGGACCTTCCGCTGGGCGATACCTCGGCACTCGGCGGCGTCGTCGTGATGAAGAACTATCTGGGCGGCGCGAATACAGACTTGTTCTCGGCCTACCCGCGTGCACTGGCGGCCGAGCCGGCCGTCAAGGTCCATGGCTACGGCAAGTCGGTCCGCCCGGGCCGCAAGATCGGCCATGTCAACGTCGTGGGCAGCGACGCATCCCAGGTGGATGACCTGCGCCGGCGCGCGGACCGTGTTGCCTCGATCATCCGTGACGGTGTGGATCCTCAGGAAGGCAAGCCATGAGTCAAAAGCCGATAGTCGGCGTCGTGATGGGTTCGGATTCCGACTGGCCCGTGATGGAAGCCGCCGCACAGGCGCTGGAAGAATTCGGCATCCCGTACGAGGCAGACGTTGTCTCCGCGCACCGCATGCCGGAGGACATGATCAACTACGGCCGGGAAGCGCATACCCGCGGACTGCGCATCATCATCGCCGGCGCCGGCGGTGCCGCGCATCTGCCCGGCATGCTCGCCTCGGTGACTCCGCTCCCGGTGATTGGCGTGCCGGTGCCGTTGAAGTACTTGGACGGCATGGACTCGCTGCTCTCCATCGTGCAGATGCCGGCCGGGGTTCCGGTGGCAACCGTGTCCGTCGGCGGAGCCCGCAATGCCGGGCTGCTGGCGGTGCGCATGCTGGCTGCCGGCGGCGATAGGCTGGCCGAGCAGCTGCAGCCGGCCCTGCTGGAGTTTGCCTCCGGCCTGCGCCAGGCCGCCTATGACAAGGGAGCCGCCCTGCGCGAACGCGTCGCCGGCTCCGGCGAGGCCTAACCAGTGAGCCCCCAGCCGGCCACGCGGCCGTCCGGCGCGTCGGCCCGCGGAATAACGGATCCGATCCGCTATCCGCAGCACGCCTCGGCGCCCGTGCGGACCAAGCGCGCCTTCGTCCTACTGCTGCTGACCCTGGTGATCCCGGGCAGTGCGCAATTGGTGGCCGGGGACCGTGCGCTGGGCCGGCGGGCACTGGCCGTCACGCTCCTGGTCTGGGCTGCCATTCTGGCCACCGGCGTCATCGCCGTGCTGAACTGGACGCTGCTGGTGAACCTGGCCACTGGCCGCTGGACGTCACTGATACTGATCCTGGTGCTGGCCGCGCTGGCACTGTTCTGGGCCTTCCTGTTCCTGAACACGCTGCGCATCATCAGGCCCAACCTGTTGGCTCCCGGCGCGCGGCCCGCGGTGGCGGTGGCGCTGGCCGTCCTGATGGTGGTCACCAGCGGCAGCCTGGGCTACGCCGCGTATCTGCTCAACGTGAGCCGCAATGCCTTCGGCACCATCTTCGAAACCCGCCCGGCTTTCGATCCGGTCGACGGCCGCTACAACTTCCTGCTGATGGGCGGCGACGCCGGCGCGGGACGGGTTGGGCTGCGCCCGGACAGCATCCAGGTTGTCAGCGTGAACGCGGAGACCGGCCACACCGTCATGTTCGGCATTCCGCGCAACTTCCAAAACGCTCCGTTCCCGGCCGACTCTCCCATGCACGAGGTCTATCCGGAAGGCTTCGACTGCGGCGACGAGTGCATCATCAACGCCCTGTATGTGGACGTGGAGCAAAACCATGCCGACCGCTACCCGGACGCCAAGAACCCGGGGGCGGAAGCCATGAAGGACGCGGTCAGCGGCATCTTGGGCATCGACATCCAGGCGTACGCGCTGGTGGACATGGGCGGCTTCGAGGCGCTCGTGGACGCGATGGGCGGCATCACCGTGGACGCCGGCGGCTGGGTGCCCATCTCCAACAAGACCATTCCCGGAACCAACCAGCATTACCCGCCCAAGGGCTGGATTGCCCCGGGTGTCCAGGAACTCGACGGCTTCCACGCCCTCTGGTACGCCCGTTCCCGCGAATTCGCCACCGACTACGACCGCGTCCAGCGCCAGCAGTGCGTGATGTCCGCGATGGTCAACCAGCTGGACCCGGCCACCGTACTGACCCGCTTCCAGCAGCTGGCCGAAGCCGGCGAGCAGGTGGTGGAAACGGACATCCCCAGTTCCCAGCTGGGCAGTTTCGTCTCGCTGGCGCTGAAGGCCAAGGACCAGAAGACGGAACGGCTGACTATTGGGCCGCCGGACTTCGGAACCGCGGCAGACAACTTCGTCACGTACCCGGACTTCTCCCAGATCCACCCAAGGGTTCAGGAATTGTTCACCCAGGAACAGGAGACTGAAAAGAAGACCTCCAAGAACGACGGCGGCGGGTCCGACGGCGGCGGCTCCAACGGCGGCGCCAAGCAGCCGAAGAAGTCCACACCGGAACCGGCGGAGACCCCGGCCGAGGCGGAGCCTCAGATCACTGAGGAATACCTCCAGCAGCTGGCCGAGATTGGCGATACCGCTACGATCGGATCCCTGCTGGCCGACAACGGCAAATGCTCGCTCCCCTGATCCGGCTTTCCGGCGAGGCCGGGTCGTGCCGGCTGGGATGACTTCCCGCTGACGGGCCGCGCCTGGTCGTTGCGGCAGGATCGAATTTCACCCAAGGACGAGAAAGAGGCTTCAAGATGTACCGGTTGACCAATGTGCTGCGACCCTACGCGTGGGGTTCGACGACGGCGATCGCCGAGCTGTTCGGCCGGGAACCCTCCGGCGGGCCGGAGGCGGAACTCTGGATCGGCGCGCATCCCGACTCCCCCTCCACGGTTCAGCTGGCCGACCGGGAGCAGCCGCTGGACGAATTCATCAAGGAGAATCCGGGCGCCACGCTCGGCGAACCCGTGCTGGGCCTGTTCGGTGCCACCCTGCCCTTTCTGACCAAGGTCCTCGCCGCCGATTCCGCCCTCTCGCTTCAGGTCCACCCCACGCTGGAGCAGGCAAAGTCCGGGTTCGCGGCGGAAAACTCCGCCGGCATCTCCTTCAACGACCCGCAACGCAGCTACCGCGATGACAACCACAAGCCGGAGATGATCTTTGCGCTCAGCGACTTCCAGGCGCTGTGCGGTTTCCGTTCCCCGCGCGACGCCGCACGGTTGCTGGCCGGCCTGCGGCCCAAGCTCGCTGAGTCCGGCGCCGGCCTTGACCTCCTGGACGAGGTGCTTCAGCTGCTGGAGGCCGGCGATGAGGAATCGGCACTGCGAGGCGCTTTCGTCGCCCTGCTCGACGGCGGGGACCGTTCCACGGCATTGGCCACCGACACGGCCCGCGTCCTGGCGGCTGAACCCGCCGGAAGCCTGGGCAACGAATACGCAGCGGCCGGCCGCCTGGCAGAACTCTACCCAGGCGATCCTGGTGCCTTGATCTCCCTGCTGCTGAACCTCGTCACCCTCTCCCCCGGCCAGGCGCTGTGCTTGCCGGCCGGCAACATCCACGCCTACCTACAGGGCCTCGGCGTCGAGGTCATGGCGACCTCGGACAACGTGCTGCGCGGCGGCCTCACGCCCAAGTACATCAACGTGCCGGAACTGGTGAAGATCACCGATTTCCGCCCGATCACGCCACCGTTTGTGGAACGCACCATTACCGACGCGGGCCAGGAACTGTACTGCCCGCCGTTTGCCGAGTTCCAGCTCCAGCGCATTGAATTGTCCGACGGCGGCGGCCCGGTGCCGCTGGCACAGCATGGTCCCACCATCGTGCTGGCGGTCTCCGGGAGCGTGCTGCTGGACTCGCCGAAATCCGACCTGACGATCAGCCGCGGCGACGCCGCCTTCATTCCCGCTGCCGAACAGCCAGTGAACGTCCATCCGGCGGCCGGAACGGGGGCCGGCGCCGTGTTGTTTGCGGTCACCACCTCAGGCAGCACTCATGAATTCGACGAACAACGAACGGGAGCAACACTTTGACCGCTTCGATCCTGCAGTCCGAACCGTGGGCCCGCTTCCAACGGAGCCTGGGCAAAGAGGTATTTGAGCGCAGCGGAGACGGCTGGACCTTCCTGGCCATTATGGAAAAGACGCCGCTGGGCCGGTTCCTGTATGTCCCATACGGCCCCGCGGCTGCAGACCACGCCGCGCTGGTGCGCGCGCTGGCGGCCTTGCGTGCGCTGGCCGGCGAGCAGCGTGCCCACTACGTGCGGATCGAACCCGTCAGCACGGACCTCGGGCAGCGGCCGCAGGCTGCGCTGCAATACCTGGGCCTGGTCAAGGCCCCGGTGGACGTCCAGCCGAAACTGACCTGGATGCTGGACCTAAAGCAGCCGGAAGAGGACTTGCTGGCCGGCATGCGCAGCACCAGCCGGAACCTCTACCGCAACATCCACAAGAAGGGCGTCACCTTCGACGTCTCGACCGATCCCGAAGACATTGGCATTCTGCTGGGGTTCCTGCACGACGTCTCCGAGCGTGCCGATTTTAAGGCCCAGTCGGACGACTACTTGCGGCAGGCTGCCCGGAACCTGGTGCCGGCCGGTGCGGCCAAAATCTTCATTGCGCGCTTGGAGGGAACGCCGATCGCGGCAGCGCTCTCCTACGACACGGAATCGACCCGGGTCTATGCCCACGCCGCCGCCGACGATACCCACCGCAAACTCAATGCCGGGATTCCGCTGGTGGTCACCATGATGATGCATGCCCGTGCCGCCGGCATCGACCGCTTCGATATGTGGGGCGTGAGCCCGGAAGACGAACCCGACCATCAATGGGCCGGGTTCTCACGGTTCAAACGATCCTTCGGCGGCTATGAAGTCAGCTATCCGGGCAGTTGGGACCTGCCGGTCAACCAGCTCATGTACCGGGCCTACCTGCTCACCCGCCAGGCCCGCGAGTCGGCCGGTCCAGCGGTGCACAAGGCGCGCACCGCCGTCGTGCCCGCCGTGCACAAGGTGCGCAGCGCCGTCGTACCGTCCCTGCGGAAGCTGCGAAGCAAGCTGCCCCGCTGACCCGGCGTGGCTCCCCGCCGGCGTACCGGCGGGGACAGAAAACCCCGCACCAGCCTGGGGCCGGTGCGGGGTTTTGCGTTATGCCTGGGGCGGGCTAGAGCTTCCGTTCGAAGCGGTCCCACTTGTATTCCTGGTGCTCGCCCTCGACGAAGCGGATGGTGCCGGACTTGGAACGCATCACGATCGACTGGGTCAGGACCTTGTGGTTCTTGTACCGGACGCCGCGCAGCAGGTCGCCGTCGGTGATGCCGGTGGCCACGAAGAAGCAGTTGTCGCTGGTGACCAGGTCATCGGTGGTCAGCACCCGGTCCAGATCGTGCCCGGCGTCGATGGCCTTTTGCTTTTCCTCGTCGCTGGTGGGCCAGAGCCGGCCCTGGATCACGCCGCCCAGCGACTTGATGGCGCAGGCCGTGACGATGCCTTCCGGTGTTCCGCCGATGCCCATCAGGACATCCACGTCGGTGCCTTCGCGGGCCGCTGCGATGCCGCCGGCAACGTCGCCGTCCATGATGAACTTGGTGCGTGCTCCGGCGGCGCGGATCTCCTCGACGTAGGGCTTGTGCCGGTCGCGGTCCAGGATCATCACGTTGATCTGGTTGATCTTCTTGTTCTTGGCCTTCGCGATCAGGTGAAGGTTCTGCTTGATGGGCAGGCGCAGGTCCACCAGATCCGCGGCTTCGGGGCCGGTGACCAGCTTCTCCATGTAGAACACGGCCGAGGGGTCGAACATGGTGCCGCGCTCGGAGACAGCCAGCACGGACAGCGCATTATTGATGCCCAGCGCCGTCAGCCGGGTGCCGTCGATCGGGTCGACCGCGACGTCACACTCGGCGCCGGTGCCGTCGCCGACCTTTTCGCCGTTGAACAGCATTGGGGCTTCGTCCTTTTCGCCCTCGCCGATGACCACCACGCCGTTGAAGCTGACCGTGGAGAGGAATGCCCGCATGGCGTCCACGGCTGCACCGTCGGCGCCGTTCTTGTCTCCGTAGCCCACCCAGTGGCCGCCGGCAATCGCCGCGGCTTCGGTGACGCGCACCAGTTCCAGGGCCAGGTTGCGGTCCGGCTCATTGTCACCGACACGCATCGACGGGGGGAAGTTGGAAAAGGGATCAGCCTGGGCTTCGTGGGACACTTCGACCTCATCTTCGAGTAGCTCTTCAGACAACACCGGCTGTGGTGCCGTGGTGGATGAATCTGCGGGACGGACATCTTCCATTGCTTTCGATCATAGTCGTCAGCACCCGGGGATCCAGACGCGTCGCGGCCAGCGTCCCGCCGGTGGGCAGCCGCCGGTGTGCGCGGGGGCGGCGGGTATCTGAGATCATGGAGGGGTGAGTGAAGTACGTCCCGAGGAATCGACCGAAACGGCTGGATCGGCTGAATTGCCGGTCAAACCCGTGCTGACGGCCAAGCAGGCCAACCGGGCTAAAGCACCGGTCGTGGGCATGCTGCTGGCCGTAGGGCTCACGCTGGCCGTGCTGCTGCCGGTGATGTTCCTGAACCCGGGCAGCAAGCCCGAAGTCTACAAACGTAATATTGACGTCCCGGGCGTCGCGCTGCAGGCCGAATCCACCGCTGGTTACCTGCCGCTCGCCGTTGACCTGCCGGACGGCTGGACCTCCAACTACGCCCGGTGGAACACCGGTGGCACGGCCCAGGTACCGGCATGGGAAGTCGGCTACCTCACGCCCGGCGAGGAGTACATCGGTCTGATCCAGACCAACAAGGCCAATCCCACCTGGGTCGGCCAGGCGACGGACTACGCACCCGTCACCGGCGACCGCAAGGCCGGGGCCAGCTGGGAACTGCGTGATGCCGGCAAGGGCGAGCGCAGCCTGGTGCTGGAACGCGACGATGTCACCGTCATCCTGAGCGGCACAGCGGAACTGGACGAATTCGACGTACTGGCCACCGCCGTCGTCAAAGAGCTGGACAGCAAGTAACGAACGTCCCGGTGCGTCCCGGATGCACGGACCGTGCCATTGAAAGCAGTAAGGTTGCTTCGTGCCCACCTCACTGACTCCCGCCCAAGCCTGGCAAAAACTTCTCGACGGCAACGCACGCTTTGTTGCAGGCACGTCGGTCCATCCCAATCAGGACGCCGCACGGCGCAGTTCGTTGGTCAACGAACAGAATCCTTTCGCCATCATCTTTGGCTGTTCCGACTCCCGCCTCGCGGCAGAGATCATTTTTGACCTAGGCCTGGGCGATGCCTTCGTGGTCCGCACGGCCGGCCACGTCCTCGGCGACTCGGTGATCGGTTCGCTGGAGTACGGCGTGGACGTGCTCAACGTCCCGCTGATCGTCATCCTGGGCCACGACAGCTGCGGCGCCGTGACCGCCGCCAAGGACACGGTGGACACCGGCGTGATGCCGCGCGGCTGGCTGCGTGACCTGGTGGAGCGAATCACGCCGTCGGTCCTGGCTGCCCGGCGTGCCGGACACGACGATCTCAACGACATGGTGATCGAAAATGTGCGCCAGTCCTCCGAACGCCTGCTGGACAGCTCGCGCGCCATTTCGGCGGCCGTCGACGCCGGCCGAACCGCCGTGGTCGGCGTTGCCTACCGGCTGGCGGACGGCCGCGCCGACCTGGTCGCAGGACACGGCTCGCTGTAGCCGCCTGCCACCACCGTTGGATGTCCTTCCCCGGCCGCAACAAGTTTCGGACGGGGACCCCTCGGAGATTAGGCTTGGAGCCATGACTTCTGCTGATTCTGCTGAATACCGCATCGAACACGACACCATGGGCGAGGTCCGGGTTCCGGTCAACGCCCTCTACCGTGCGCAGACCCAGCGCGCCGTCGAGAACTTCCCGATCTCCGGCAAGACGCTGGAGCGCGCCCACATCGAGGCCCTGGCCCGGATCAAAAAGGCTGCCGCCACCGCCAACGCCGAGCTGGGCGTGCTGGACGGAGAGCTGGCCAAGGCGATCGCCGACGCCGCCGATCAGGTAGCTACCGGCCAGTACGACGGCGACTTCCCGATCGACGTCTTCCAGACCGGTTCCGGCACCTCCTCGAACATGAACACCAACGAGGTTCTGGCCGAGCTCGCCACCCGCGCCCTGAAGGACGCCGGCAGCGACAAGACGGTCCATCCGAACGACCACGTGAACGCCTCGCAGTCCTCCAACGATGTCTTCCCGACCTCGGTGCACGTGGCAGCCACCTCGGCGCTGATCAACGAGCTGATCCCGGCACTGGACTACCTGGCTGCTTCGCTGGAGCGCAAGGCGGAGGAGTTCAAGGACGTAGTGAAGTCCGGCCGCACCCACCTGATGGATGCAACGCCGGTCACCCTGGGCCAGGAGTTCGGCGGTTACGCCGCGCAGGTACGCTACGGCATCGAGCGCATTGAAGCCTCGCTGCCGCGCGTGGCCGAGGTCCCGCTGGGCGGCACCGCCGTCGGTACCGGCATCAACACCCCGGCCGGGTTCCCGCAGCGCGTGATCGAACTGCTTGCGGCCGACACCGGACTGCCGCTGACCGAGGCCCGCAACCACTTCGAGGCGCAGGCCAACCGCGACGGCCTGATCGAGGCCTCCGGCCAGCTGCGCAACATTGCCTACGCGTTCATGAAGATCAACAACGACCTGCGCTGGATGGGCTCCGGCCCCAACACCGGCCTGGGCGAGATCGCCATCCCTGATCTGCAGCCGGGCTCCTCGATCATGCCGGGCAAGGTCAACCCGGTCATCTGCGAGGCCGCCATCATGGTCGCCGCCCAGGTCGTGGGCAATGACACCACCATTGCCTTGTCCTCCACCAACGGCGCCTTCGAGCTGAACGTGGGCATTCCGGTCATGGCCGCCAACTTGCTGGAGTCCATCCGCCTGCTGGCCAACACCTCCCGGGTGATGGCGGACAAGATGATCGACGGGCTGACCGCCAACGTGGAGCGCGCCCGCTTCCTGGCCGAGGCCTCCCCCTCGATCGTGACCCCGCTGAACAAGTACATCGGCTACGAGAACGCCGCCAAGATCGCCAAGCACTCGGTCAAGGAAGGCCTGACCGTGCGCGAGTCCGTCGTCGCGCTTGGCTTCCTGGAGCGCGGCGAACTGACCGAAGAGCAGTTGGATTCCGCCCTGGACGTGCTGTCCATGACGGTGCCGCCGCAGGCGAAGTAGTCCACCGCTCCCCCGCGGGCTACGGAGGGCGTTCCGGCTTCGGCCGGGACGCCCTCCGTTTGTCTGGGTCGCCCACCGTTTGTCTGCGCCGCCCTCCGCATGCCTGGGCCACCCTCCGTTTGCCCGGCGCCCCGCCCTGCGCCCGCCGTCGTCCCTCGCCGGCCAACTGTGGCCCAGACCACTTTGTTGCACTATTCGTCAAATAGTGCAAAAGTACATTCCGTGGTAGATGATGCAAATAACGACGGCGGTGGCCTGCGCGAGCGTAAACGCGCCGCCACCCGCTCGGCCATCACGGCCGCGGCCCGGCTGCTCACTGCCCGCAGCGGCATCAATGGGTTCACCGTCGAGCAGGTCTGCGAACGTGCTGGCATCTCCCGGCGCACCTTCTTCAATTACTTCCCGTCCAAGGAAGATGCCATCCTGGGCCATCCCGGCGATGACATCCCGGAGGCCCTGGCGGAAGCGTTTATTGCGGGCGGCAGCAGCACAGAGCCCGGAGTGGTCTCGGCCTCCCTCTGGCCGGACTTCATTGAACTGGCCGTCGGCATGATGGAGTCGATGGCCATGACCCGCGCGGAAGTCGTTGCCCTCAAGGATGCCATTACGGCCGAGCCCCGGCTGATGGAACAAGCCATGCATGGTTCCAGCGCCGTCGAGCAGCACTACGTGGCAATGCTGGCGGAACGGGAATCCTTGCCGGCCGATGACCCGAGGTTGCAGATGGCCATCGGCGCCATGGCCAGCGTGGCCAAGTACGCCGGGACGATGTTCTTCGCGCCGGACAACTCACGCAGCTACCGCGACATCCTCACCTCCGCCATCGAGGCGTTGGCAGCCGTCGCGCCGCTGCCCGGCTCCACCGCGGCGGTCCGCCATCCGACCGCCCCTCCGTCCGACTGACCACCAGCCGCCCCGAGTGGCCTGATTCTTGATTCCTGATTCCATCGTCCGTTACCGTCCCGGAGGACACAGCCATGACTGCCACTACCGCTGCGCGCGCTTCCGAGCCGCTGCTGCTGACCCAAAGACGCATCTGGATCATTTTTTCGGCGCTGATTGCCGGCATGATGCTGGCCAGCCTCGACCAGACCATCGTCTCCACCGCGATGCCGACCATCGTGGGCCAGCTCGGCGGAGTGGAGCACCAGGCCTGGATCACCACCGCCTATCTGCTGGCCACCACGATTGTTATGCCGATCTACGGCAAATTCGGCGATGTGCTGGGCCGCCGCAACCTCTTCCTGATTGCGATCGCGCTGTTTACCTTGGCCTCGGTCGGCTGTGCGCTGGCCACTGATTTTTGGGCCTTTGTCCTCTTCCGTGCCTTCCAGGGCTTGGGCGGCGGCGGCCTCATGATCCTTTCGCAGGCAATTATTGCCGACATCGTGCCGGCCAACGAACGCGGCAAGTACATGGGGCCGCTGGGAGCGATCTTCGGGCTCTCCGCCGTCGCGGGCCCGCTGCTCGGCGGCTTTTTCGTGGACCATATGACGTGGCAGTGGGCCTTTTACATCAACATCCCGATCGGTCTGGCCGCCTTCGCCATCGCTTGGTTCGCCCTGACCCTGCCTTCCAAGAAAGCCACCCGGAAGATCGATCTGGCCGGTGTGGTGCTGCTGTCCATCGCGACCACGTGCCTGATCTTCTTCACCGATTTCGGCGGCGATGCCGAACACGGCTGGACCGCTCCGGAAACCTGGGCCTTCGGCGCCGGCCTGCTGCTGTCCGTCGCGGCTTTCATCCGGGTTGAGGCACGCGCCGACGACCCCATCATCCCGCTGTCGCTGTTCCGAAACCCGGTCTTCGTCAACGCCACAGCCATCGGCTTCACCCTGGGTATCGGAATGTTCGCGGCGATCGCTTTCGTACCCACGTTCCTGCAGATGTCCTCCGGCACCTCGGCCGCGGCATCCGGTCTGCTGATGCTGCCCATGATGGCGGGCATGATGGGCACCTCGATCTGGTCAGGACTGGCCATCACCAAAAGCGGCAAGTACAAGGCGTTCCCGATTGCGGGTACTGTCACCACCGCCATCGCCCTGCTGGCCCTGACCACCCTGTCTGCCGATACGCCGATTTGGCTGATCTGCACCTATCTCTTCGTCTTTGGTGCCGGCCTGGGCCTGATCATGCAGGTGGTGGTGCTGGTAGTCCAGAACGCCGTGGCACCTGACATGGTCGGGACGGCAACCAGCACGAACAACTACTTCCGCGAGGTGGGCGCAGCACTGGGTGTGGCGATTTTCGGAACGATCTTCACGAACAATCTCTCCGAGAAGCTGACTGCAGTCTTCACCGATGCCGGTGCCTCAGCCGCCGACGCCGGCAATGCCACCGCCACCTTGGACCCCCAGGTCATGGAAGCGCTGCCGGAGCCGGTCCGCGACGGCATCGTGACCGCGTACGCTGATTCGCTGGCTCCCGTGTTCTGGTACCTCGTGCCGTTCATCGTTGCCGCCTTCCTGCTGGCACTGTTCCTCAAACAAGTACCGCTCTCCGACGTGGCCGGCATGGTCGCCCGCGGCGAAGCGATCGGTGGCGAGGAGGCAGAACGCCTGGAAGCAAAACGGCAAGAAGCAGAACACCCGGACCGGCGGCACAGCGTCCAGACGGAGGCAAATTCCGGTGGCGACCCGTTGCTTCCGGGGCAGGCATTGCCTACCGCCGATGAGGCAGCCGGACCGCCGTCGGGCGCGCGGGGCTAAGCTTTCCGCATCGGTCCAGCGTGTCCGTTTTTGGAGGGCTTCGTCCGTGAGAACGGGGCCCTCCAGCGATTTTGGCCTTCGCAGGCTGAAACGATTGAAAATGGCTTGTGCCCTTGGTGAACCGTCTCTAGTATAGCGCACACGTGCCCCTGGGGCGGCCGGTGGAGGCCGGATGCGGCAGCTGCGAGATCCATCCCGGGGACATGCCGAACTGCCCAGGAGGTCTCCATGATTGGCGATTCGCAGACCCCGTCCCTGAGGACGGCCGACTATCCTTTACCAGAACATCCGAAAACTACTGGACGCTACATCGTCGTCTTCGCCGACCGCTCCGATGACTGCGCCGGCATCCTGGCCGAGGCAGCAGGGCTTAACAACGTGACCGACAGCCGTGACTTCGGCACTCGTGGTGTGGATCCGGACGCGGCCTCGGGCGCGGAGGCAACCCTCTTCGCGAATCTGGGCATCGCCGTCGTCGACGCCGCGCCTGACCAAATCGGGGCGCTCCAGGTGAGCTCGGCAGACAAGCACCGGGTCCTTTCGGTCTCGCCCGAACTCATCCACGATGTGCTGGGGTCGGCCGACGACTACATTGCCGGTTACCGCGACGGCGTTGCCGACCTGGCCGGACGCCTCGCGGCAGGCCCGCATACGGGGCGCGACGGGGGTGCGGCACCGGCTGAATTCGCCGACAACAACAACTTCACGTGGGGGCTTCAAGCGACCAGGGCCGTCTCATCCCCCTACTCCGGACAGGGTGTGCGGGTCGCCGTCCTGGATACCGGCGTCGACGGCTCGCATCCGGATTTTGCCGGCCGGGGCATAACCAGCGCGTCGTTCGTCACCGGCGAGCCGCCCCAGGACGGGCATGGACACGGCACGCACTGTATCGGGATCGCGTGCGGCCCCAAGGTCCCCGGGACAGGTCCGCGCTACGGAGTGGCACACGAAGCAGAGATCTTTGCCGGAAAGGTGCTCAGTAATGCCGGTTCCGGGACCGATGCAGGCATCCTGGCCGGGATCGACTGGGCGGTGGGCAACAGTTGCGCGGTGATCTCCATGTCGCTGGGCGCCGATGTGGCACAGATCCATCCGCCCTACACCGCGGCCGGAAGCCGGGCGCTGGAACAGGGATCGTTGATTGTCGCGGCCGCGGGCAATAATGCCGACCGCCGGAAAGGAGACTTTGGATTCGTGGGTTCCCCGGCCAACAGCCCGTTCATCATGGCGGTGGCGGCCCTGGACCAGGCCCTCGACATCGCGTTCTTTTCAGCCCGCAGCCTCCCGCTGCGCGGAGGGCAGGTGGACAGCGCCGGCCCTGGAGTCCACGTGTACGCGTCCTGGCCGATGCCCAAACGGTACAACACCATCAGCGGCACCAGTATGGCGACGCCGCATGCTGCCGGGGTGGCGGCCTTGTGGGCGCAGTCCACGGGGCGGCGGGGACTGGAACTGTGGGCCACGCTGGTCCAGGAAGCCGAGCGTTTGCCCCTGCTGTCGGTCGACGTCGGCGCAGGGCTGGTGCTTGCCCCGCAATAATCACTTCCCCCGGCCGGCCGCCGGAGACATATCATGGGTGGTATGCAGATCACCGTTACGGTGCGCCACGACTACCTCTCCGATACCGGTCGGATTGCCGAGCAGTTGATGGCTGGAGGCATGCACGTCGAGAACGTGCTCTCCACCCTGGGCATGATCACCGGTTCACTTCCGGATGGACAGCGTGCGGCCCTCGCCGGGATCGAAGGCGTCGAATCAGTCGACGAAGACCGCCAAGTGGTCCTGCCGCCTCCTGACTCGGACATCCAATAACTTCGTCCAAAAGCTTCAGCGGACAAAGTCGGGGACGCCCGTGGCCCCCAGCGCTGACTTCAGTCTGGCCCGGTGATAGTCGGTCAGCTCCGGCAGTTCATCCAGTCCAAACCAGCCCACCTCGGCCGACTCGTCATCGTTAACCCGGGCCTCGCCGCTGACGTACCGGCAGCGGAAGTTCAGCGTCAGGAACTGGGCCCGGTCTCCGTTGACGAATTCCATTGGACCTCCCGCATAGACCTCGGCCAGATGTTCCACGACCGCAACGACGCCGGTCTCCTCCAGAACCTCGCGCACCACGCCCACGGCGGGTTGCTCCCCCGGATCCAGGATTCCGGTGATCAGCGTCCAGTGCCCGTTGTCCGCGCGGCGTCCCAGCAGCACCCGGTTTCGGTCATCCAGCACCACGGCTGTGACCCCTGGCAGCCAGAGCAGGTCGTGGCCAATCTTCTCGCGCAGCCGCAGGACGAAATCGGGAGTAGGCATCATCCAAGCCTACGTCGCTACGGGATCAGCAGCGCCACCCACGTTCCCGCAACCATGAACGGTCCGAACGGGATATTGCTGTTCAGGGTGCCGCGCCGCAGCAGCACCAGCAGCAGGCCGTACGCGCCACCCAGCAGGAACGAGGCGAACGTTCCCCACAGCAGGTGTTCGAAGCCCAGATATCCGAGGTACATTCCCAGCACGCCGGCGAGCTTGACGTCGCCAAATCCCATGCCCGCCGGATAAGCGAACCGGATGGTGAAGTAGAACGCCCAGAGCAAGGCACCGCCGGCCAGCACGCGCCAGAAAACGTGGCCGTCGTGGCCGGCCAGCGAGGCTGCGAGCAGCAGCACCGAGGAGACGGCATAGGCCGGAAACACGATCCGGTTCGGCAACCGGTGTGTGCGCAGATCGATCCAGCTCAACCCAATCCCGATGACCAACAGGTAACCGCCAGCGGCCAGCAGCAGCCAAAATGCCAGCGTATGGTCGGGCCACAGCAGCACCAATTCATCGACCATGGACCCAACCTACTGCACCCCGAGCCGGCACGCGTGACCCGGCCGCTACACTGTGGATATGAACGGCGCCAGCGTGCTGAGAACCGGCGACGCGGCCGGCAATGCGGAAGTTTTCAGATGCCTTTGCCGGTCCTCGCCGTGGAAGTGGGACTCGCTGCGGTTCGAACTGCGCGCTGTCAATCCCGGTGCGGAGGAGGATCCGTCTGCCGGGATCCTGCGTGCTTGGACCCGCCGCCCTGGTGCCCTCCGGGTTGAGTCGGCCGAGGGCCAGCTGCTGTACAGCACCACAGGTATCAACGACTCGCGCGATGGCTTCTACGTCAGCGCCACCCGCAAGTCCTGGTTGCTGCCGCCGCATCTGGTGACGCCCGTGTTCAATGGCATCGATCTGGTGAGCCGCCGGCCCGAGGCCGCGTACGGGGAACCGATCTTCGGCAACGGACGCTGGTCGGCGATGCTGGATCCGGTTGAATTGGCCGGCAACGCTCCGGTGGCCTACGAAACTCCCTTCGCCAACCCGGTCGAGATTCATGAACTGAGTGAAACGGACCACGGGGGCCGCCACACACTGGAGGCCGTCGTCTCGCCCAACCTCACCTACCGGCCCTACGACGCCGACAACCCGCTGCTTCTGGACGGCCACACTCGGGTGCGGATCGACTGGAGGACGGGAATTTGTGTCTCTGCAGTTGCCTTGGACGGGCCGCTGCAAGGACGCGGCCATTCGCTGACCATCCTGGGTGTGGACGAGTACATGCTTGATGATCTGTTCCTCGAGGTCAGCATGAACCTCACCGATGTGCGGGAGCACATTCCTTGGCCTGTCCGGCCTCATCCGGCTTGACCGCTCGGCTCCGGCGCTGACCGGGCCCTGGCTTTGGGGGACGAGGGCCAGGGCCCGGCGGCGTGGGCCCCGGGCCGACCTGCGGTGCAGCGCAGGTACCGCGTGCGCTGCACCGCGGGCCTCGGAGGCACGATAACAGAATCGCCGCGGGTCCTTGGGAAAACCCGGTGCTGTACCCGTACCCCGCAAATTGGGGGTGCAGGAATCCCCCACGAGGGGCTGTCCCGCCGCGACGATGACGTCACACGATGGTTATGCACTCATTGGGGGGTGCATGCTACGAGGGGGAATCGTGGAGCAAATGAGTGGACGGGTTATGCCCGTTTCAGTTCAAATGATCGGAAATTTGCGGATTACGCGGGGAAATACCGTGTTGACGGCGGAGAAGCTCGGTGGACCAAAACCACGTCAGGTGCTGGAGATCCTGCTGTTGAACGTCGGTTCGCCGATGTCCAAAGACCGTTTGGTGGACATGCTGTGGGGCGGTCGTGCACCAGGCGAAGCTTTGGCCACTCTGGAAAGCTACGTCAGCATTTTGCGTCGCAACCTGCAGCCCGGCTGCGCCAAGTCCGGGCCGCTGCGGACAGCCAACGGCGGCTACATGATTGACCGGGAGATGGTCGACGTCGATTTGTACCGGTTCCAGCGGCTGCTCCGCGCCGCCGAGTTCGCCGCTCCGGCCAACGCTTATCCGTTGTTGAACGATGCGCTCTCGCTTGCTTCCGGCCCGCTGCTCGGGGATGAGCTGACGCCGGAATGGGCTGAGG
This sequence comes from Arthrobacter sulfonylureivorans, assembly GCF_047607445.1. GTDB lineage: Bacteria > Actinomycetota > Actinomycetes > Actinomycetales > Micrococcaceae > Crystallibacter > Crystallibacter sulfonylureivorans_A. The sequence continues at coordinate 4,360 of NZ_JBLKRT010000043.1, read as the reverse complement.
AAGCGCGGGCGGCTCATGCGGAGATGGTGCAGCATGCCCAATTGTTGGCGGCAGAGTCCGCGTTGACCTTAGGGCGCGCCGATGAGGCGGTGCTCTGGGCGCAGCGCTGCATCGCTGCCGCTCCGTTGAACGAAGCGGCGTGGACAGCGCTCATCGTGGGGCTGGAACAAAGCGACCGGCATGCCGATGGGTTGCAGGCCTATGAACGGTGCCGGCGTATCTTCAGCGACGAACTGGGGTGTTGCCCGGGTCCTGGCCTGCAGGAAGTGTACGGGCGGCTGCTGCACGCCACGGCCGAGTCCAGCTTGTCGGAGGTGCTCGGTGCGCTCATGGTCCTCAACGAACGGCTGGCGCCGTCGGCCAACCGCACCTCGACCGCGCATCGGAAGGCGTCGGTGCCGCTCGAATCCCATTACGCCGCGGCTGGGGATATCGTCAAGACCTTTCTGACCAAGGCGCTCATGGCCGGCTGAAGAACATGGTGATTTGCCCTGTTCGGAGTATGTACAACCTTTCACTCGCCATGCATACTCATAGTGGGGTCAAGTCCATAGTGTCTTGAGTTGGGGTAAAAATGAGCTCTTTGGGGAATGAGCATGAACTCCGTGTTGCCGTGGTGGATGACCACACCACGTTCGCGGAGCTGTTGTCGGATGCGCTGGGCAGGGAGCCGGACCTGATCAACGTCGGCAATGCCGCCGGCGTTGGCGAAGCGGTCGCCTTGTGCCGTCGGGCCAGGCCGGATGTCGTGATCATGGACTACCACCTGCCCGACGGCACTGGGCTGGACGCCGCCCGGCAGATCCTTGCGTCCGAGCCCGGTACCCGGATCATCCTGCTGACCGGCAACCCGTCGCCGGAGGTACTCGCCCGTGCCGCCAGCTCGGGGCTGTGCGGGTTCCTGCCTAAAGACGGATCGTTGTCCACCCTGCTCGAGACCATCCGCTCTGCCAAGAGCGGCAGCATGGTGGTCTATCCCGCCATCCTCAGCCAAAACCGCCGGACGCCCGCTGCCAAGCCACCGGGCGCCCCGGCATTGACTGAACGTGAGCACCAGGTGCTGGCCCTGATGGCTGCCGGCTACGACGTCCGCACCAATTCCCGGACGCTGGGTATCTCCCAGCACACCTGCCGGGGCTATGTGAAGTCGATTCTGGCAAAGCTCGGTGCCCATTCGCAGCTTGAGGCCGTCGCCACGGCGCAACGGCTGGAGCTGCTGGGTGCCGGCCATGAGCGTTGACCTGGGCGCCCGATTCCGGCGCAGCGTGCTCTACGACTCCGGTGCCAATGGGCGGCGACGGAAGGGCTCGGAAATGCAGGCGGCGGTGCGGCGCTTCACACTGTCCGGGCTGGCTGCCTTGATCATTGTTGCGATTCCTGTGGTCGTGGTGGCCCGCTCCTTGGCCGTCGACCAGGCGCTGGCTCACGTTGCCGAACGCAGCAAGCAGATTGTGGAGCATGAATTTGCCCCGGACGTCACGGATGCCCTGCTGGCCGGGGATGCCGCTGCCGTGGCAGAACTGGACAGCGAAGTGGACCCGCTGATCCGCGACGCCCACATCCTCCGGGTGACGATCGGGGATGCCGACGGGACGATCCTCTATTCGGACCTCGATGAGCTGGCCGGGCAGCAGTTCGACCTTCCCGACGGCCTCACGGCCCAGCTTCAGGACGGCACACCCGTCTCGGTGTTGGGCGCGGCGACCGGCGGCTCCGATCTCTTCGAAGTGGACCACGATAAATTCGTGGAAGTCTACGTCCAAGCGACCGGGGGCAACGGCAGCGACTACATCTTCGAGTTGATCTATCCACCGGATGAAATCAATCGCATGGAGGACGAGATGCTCGGCGTCCTTCCTGTCGTTTTGGTGGCGCTGGCGGTGCTGCAATTGCTCCAACTGGCCCCGGCCATCCGGATGGCGCGCCGCCTGCAAGACGACGGCGAAGTCCGCCGCCGATTGCTCCAACAGTCGATTACTGCTTCGGATCGTGAACGCCAGAAGCTGGCCCGTACCCTGCATGACGATGTCATCCAGGATTTGGCTGCCCTGGCCTACAGTTTGGAGTCACGCGAACAGCAGCAGGCAAAGCCAGACCACGCTTTCCAGACGCTGGCCAAGAACATTGTCCAGGGCAGCATCGCCAGTCTGCGCCGGATCACCGTGGCGCTGTATCCGCCCGATCTCTCGGCCATGGGACTGCCGGTTGCCCTGGACGGGCTGGGCGAGTTGGTCCGGAGACGAGGGGCAGAGTGGCAGTTGGAAATCGAGGCTTCGGCCCCGACGGACATGGTCCGGCCTGCCCTGCTCTACCGGGTTGCCCGGGAGGCCGTGACCAATGCCGCCAAGCATGCATCCGCCCAGGTGGTGCGGGTGTCGCTCAGGGACTGGGGGGACGCAGTGTTACTCGAAATTGTCGACGACGGCGACGGCTTCAGTCCGGCGGATGCGGCGCGCGACGGCCACCTCGGGCTCCGCATCCTGCGCGACACGGTGCATGATGCCGGCGGCACCTTGCATATTGAGTCCGCACCGGGTGCCGGAACCCGAGTCTCCGTGACCCTGCCGTCCGCTGGCGTTGACAGCCCGATGCTGGCCAACCGCAGCAACGCCTGATCGGAGAGGGCCGGCTATATCTCCGCGCCCTCCAACAGTTCGGTCACCAGCGCTGCGATGGGTGAGCGTTCGGACCGCGTCAGCGTCACATGGCCGAAGAGCGGATGTCCCTTGAGCGTCTCCACTACGGCCGCAATGCCGTCGTGCCTGCCCACCCGCAGGTTGTCCCGCTGGGCCACATCATGGGTGAGGACAATCTTGGAGTTCTGGCCGATCCGGCTCATCACCGTGAGCAGGACGTTCTTCTCCAAGGACTGCGCCTCGTCCACGATCACGAAGGAGTCGTGCAGCGAGCGGCCCCGGATATGGGTCAGCGGCAGAACCTCCAGCATGCCGCGGTCCATGACCTCCTCGACCACCTCGGTGGAGACCAGCGCGCCGAGGGTGTCGAACACCGCCTGCGCCCACGGGTTCATTTTTTCCGATTCGGGGCCTGGCAGGTATCCCAGCTCCTGCCCGCCGACGGCATACAGTGGCCGGAACACCACGACTTTCCGATGCTCGCGCCGCTCCAGCACGGCTTCCAGTCCGGCGCAGAGCGCCAGTGCGGATTTTCCGGTTCCGGCGCGGCCGCCGAGTGAGACGATCCCGACCTCCGGGTCCATCAACAGGTCGATCGCCAGCCGTTGCTCCGCGGAACGCCCGTGCAGGCCGAACACATCGCGGTCGCCCTTGACCAGCCGTACCTGTTTGTCCGCGCCGACGCGGCCAAGTGCGGAACCACGGCTGGAGAGCAGCACCAGCCCGGTATTGGCGGGCATCTCCGCTGCCGCCGGAATGAAGACCGGCTCATGCGCGTACAGAGTGTTGACGTCGTCGTCGGCGGCGTCCAGTTCGGCCACCCCGGTCCAGCCCGAGTCCTTGACCAGTTCGTTGCGGTACTCGTCGGCCTGGAGCCCCATCGCTGACGCTTTCACCCGCATCGGCAGGTCCTTGGAGACAACCGTAACGTTGCGTCCCTCGTCGGCCAGGTTCTTGGCCACCGCCAGAATCCGGCTGTCGTTGTCGTCGCCGCGGAACCCGGCGGGCAGCACCTCCGGCGAAATGTGGTTCAATTCCACCCGCAACGTGCCTCCGTCGTCGCCAAGCGGGATGGGCCGGTTGAGGCCGCCGTGCTGCACACGCAGGTCATCGAGCAGGCGTAGCGCTTGGCGGGCAAAGTAGCCCAGTTCGGGATCGTGCCGCTTGCCTTCAAGCTCGGTGATCACCACCACCGGCAGGATGACTTCGTGCTCGGCGAACCGCAGCAGTGCCCGGGGATCGGACAGCAACACGGAAGTGTCCAGAACGTAAGAGGCCCGGGCTGCTTCCGCTTCCCCGGCGGAAACAACAAGACCGGACGAGGTGGCAGCTGCGGGCTGCTTCCCAAGTCCGGTCGTGGCGGTGCGGCGCTGGTTATTGCTGGCGGTCATGCTGGCTCCCGTCCGGAGCACGACGGCTCCGAAGCTCTGTTGCGGGGCGCGGACGGTAGGGCCACCAGGCCGGAACCGGCCTCCCCCGATGCAGCTTTCGCTCTTCGCATCAAACTGGTGGCCTCCCGATCAATCTGCGGATTGCTGACTGATGGTCCCAAATTACGCTGATGTAATTCGCCAGCACAAGAGCCGGGGCCATGTCGGTTTTGCGAATTTTGGATGAACCGAACAACGCCGGCGCGCCAGCCGTTCCACCGGGCCCGCTCAGGCGCCGAAACGCCGCTGCCGGCTGGCGTAATCGCGCAACGCGCGCAGGAAGTCGAGGCGCCG
>NZ_JBLKRT010000042.1:0-25426 GCF_047607445.1 Arthrobacter sulfonylureivorans | reverse complement strand
GCGCTGGCTGGGACGCGGGCACCGGTTAGCCCTGCCCCTTTGCCGCCATGCCTGCATAGAAGGTCAGGCGGAACTTGCCGATCTGGACTTCATTGCCGGTCCGCAACTGCAAGCTGTCCACCCGGTCGTTGTTGACGTAGGTGCCGTTGAGGCTGCCCGAGTCCACCACCATGAAGCCGTCGCCCGACCGGCGGAACTCGACATGCTTGCGGGAGACCGTCACATCATCCAGGAAGATGTCCGCATCCGGGTGCCGGCCAGCAGTGGTGACGTCCTGGTCGAGCAGGAACCGCGCACCGGCATTAGGGCCGCCGTGGGCGATCAGCAGCGCCGACCCTGCCGGCAACGCTGCTACCGATGCTTCCTCCTCGGGGCTGAGCATCGGCTTGGCTGCGTGGACCAGGGTCTGCGGCGGCAAAAAGATGGATGTGGTTTCCGCATTCGCCTCCGGGTGCCGGCCGTCGCCGTTCCCGCTGTTCGTGGCGTTGCGAGCATCGCCCACCATCAATAGATCCTCCGTAAAAATGTAGCGGCCAACCGGTCAAAGACCGGCTGGCCGTGGGATTGGTACCGGTAGCTCTAGCCTACCTGCTGTTCATACTCCGGGGCACTGAGCAGGGTCTCCAGTGCTCCCGGATCCGAAAGCTTGACCTCCAGCAGCCAGCCCTCGCCGTACGGGTCGGAGTTGATCAGTGCCGGATCGGACTCCAGCGCGTCGTTGACGGCCACGACTTCGCCGCTCACCGGAGCGTAAATGTCGCTGACGCTCTTGGTCGATTCCACTTCGCCAACGACGTCGTTGGCGGTGATGGAGGAGCCGGCTTCCGGCATCTGCACATAGACCACGTCGCCGAGGGCGTCTTGGGCAAAGTCGGTGATGCCCAGGCGCACAGTGCCCTCGGCATCGGCGGCAGCCACCCACTCATGCTCAGCGGTGTATTTCAGGTCGGCGGGAATGTTGCTCATCGGTTGCCTTTCTCGCACCATGGACGTCCAGTTGCTGCAGGCAAGGAAGCGAATTCCCCACCATCGCTGAAAGTATAGGCACACAAGGCCCTGCACAAGCTAATGGGGAAGGCACCGGCGACATCTGGGCCCAAGAACCGGCGGCCACACGCCATCCTCTCCGCATAACCTCGGCTGTCCGGATCGGAGGATGGGTGCCCTGCACCCGGCGTGCTGACCTGCCACGCTCCGGGCGGGGAAGGACCGGGACAGCCCTTCCCCGGACGCGACAAAGCCCTGATGGGACTCGTCCATCAGGGCTTTCGTTTGTCGGGTTGACAGGATTTGAACCTGCGACCCCCTGACCCCCAGTCAGGTGCGCTACCAAGCTGCGCCACAACCCGAAGTTCCGCCTTCATGCATCCGGCGGAACCACCTCAAATACTGTACAGCATTTTTGCGCCTGCCATGACCACGCGGAATGGCATGAGCATGCGGCTGCCGACACGCGTGACGGCAGCCACATGCCGTGTCAGCGTTTGCGTGCCCGCTTCTCGCGGACCCGCATGCTGACTTCAATCGGGGTGCCTTCGAAACCGAAGGTTTCACGCAGCCGTCGGGTGATGAACCGGCGGTAGCCCGGATCCAGGAAGCCGGTGGTGAACAGGACGAACTTAGGCGGCCGGGAGGACGCCTGCGTGCCGAACAGGATCCTGGGCTGCTTGCCGCCACGCACCGGGTGCGGATGGGCAGCCACCAGTTCACCCAGGAACGCGTTGAGCCGCCCGGTGGGAATGCGCTTGTCCCAGGACTCCAGCGCGCGGTCCAGCGCGGGTACCAGCCTGTCCTTGTGCCAGCCGGTCTTGGCCGAAATGTTGACCCGAGGGGCCCAGTCCACGTGGGCCAGGTCCTGCTCGATCTCGCGTTCGAGGTAGCGGCGGCGGTCGTCGTCCAGCAGGTCCCACTTGTTGAAGGCCAGCACCAGCGCGCGGCCCGAGTCGATGGCCAACTGCAGGATACGGACGTCCTGCTCGCTGAGCACCTCATCCACGGCCAGCAGTACGACGGCGACCTCCGCCTTTTCGAGCGCGGCCTGCGTCCTCAGCGAAGCGTAGAAATCGGCGCCCTGCTGCATGTGCACGCGGCGGCGGATGCCGGCTGTGTCGACAAACCGCCACGTGCGGCCGCCGAGTTCGATCATCTCGTCGACTGGATCGCGGGTGGTTCCGGCCAACGAATCGACCACCACCCGCTCGCTGCCTGCCAGTTTGTTGAGCAGCGACGATTTGCCCACGTTCGGGCGGCCGATCAGCGCGATCCTGCGGGGACCGCCGGTACGCTCCAGTCCCCCGTAGGCGGAGAATTCCGGCAGCACGTCCATGACGGCGTCGAGCATGTCCGCCGCGCCCCGTCCGTGCAGCGCCGACACAGGGTAGGGCTCGCCGAACCCCAGGCCCCAGAGTGTTGCCGCCTCCGCTTCCTGGGCGATGTCGTCCACCTTGTTGGCGACCAGGATGACCGGCTTCTTCTTCCGGCGCAGCATCTTCACCACTGCCTCGTCGGTGGCCGTGGCGCCCACATTCGCGTCGACGACCAGCAGGACTGCGTCGGCCATGTCCACTGCGATCTCGGCTTGGTCGGCTACACGGGCGTGGATTCCGCGGGCGTCGTGTTCCCAGCCGCCGGTGTCCACCAGTGTGAAGGGGCGTCCGTTCCAGTGCGCTGAGTAGGAGACGCGGTCGCGGGTGACTCCCGGGGTGTCTTCGACGACGGCCTCGCGCCGGCCCAAGATTCTGTTTACCAAGGTGGATTTGCCCACGTTGGGCCGGCCCACGATGGCCAGCACCGGTGCCACATGCAGCGGTTCTTCGTCGGAGATGGGCTCGTCGCCGGCGGCCAGCAGCGCGGCGTCTTCATCATCAAGTTCGTACTCGGCCAGACCGGCCCGCAGCGACGCCGCCCGCAGTTCGGCATCGTCGTCGTCGAGCGCAAGCATGTGCTCGGCGATCTGGTCTTCGCCCGCCGGACGGTATTCCTCGTCGGCCGGCCGTTCCGCCGGGGAGGGTCCGGGCTGGGTCTCACTCATCGTCTGTTCCTTCTGGGTAGGCTGCAAGCCGTTTGCTCAAAGTGTTGTCACGGGTGGGGTGGCCGGAAGCCGCTGCCCGGTGAACGCCTCGCTGCGCCGGACATGGCCGGACAACTGCCGGCGGATCGCTTCGGCTGCAGTGTCCATTGAAACACGGCCGGACGCCGAGGGCAGCCGCCGGTAGGTCTGCGGTGCACCGAACGCCACGTGGAAGATGCGGCCGGGCCGTGGGATGGCGTCCCGGTGCTCACCGCTGATCCGGGTACCGAGCACCGCCACCGGCACTACCGGAGCACCGCTGTTCAACGCCAGCCAGGCCACCCCCGAGCTGACCTCGGCGGCGTCCCCGGCCCCTCGGGTTCCTTCAGGCAGAATGCCGATGCAGCGTCCCTCCTCCAGCAGGGCCTTGGCATCAGTCAGTGCTGCCCGGTCACCGCTGCGGTCCACCGGGATCTGGCCCGAGTACTGCAGGACCTTGCCGAGGAAGCCGCTGAACATCTCCTGCTTGACCAGCACATGCATGTGGCGCGGTGCCGCCCCCACCATCACCGGTCCATCCAGGTAACTCAGATGGTTGGCCGCGAAGATGACCGGACCGGCGGCTGGAACATGCTCGCGGCCATGGATCCGGGTCCGGTAGACCAGATGGTCCAGCACCTTGCCGACCGGCCGGCCCCACCGCGGACCCCAGCGGACCGGGGCGGTGAATCCCCCGGCGCGGGCGGGCTCAGTGCGCGGCATGCCGCACGACGGCGAGCACCGCTTCCACGGTCTGTTCGAAGTCCAGATCGGACGAATCCACGGTGAAAACACCGTCGGCGGCTTCGGAGAAATTCACCACCGTCGAGTCTTTGGCGTCGCGGGCCAGCACCTGCTCATGCAGGTCGGCCTCGCTCTGTGTTCCGCCCAGTTGGAGGCCGCGTCGGCGCAGCCGTGCCTCCTCGCTGGCGGTCAGCAGCAGCCGCACCTCCGCGTCGGGCGCGACGACCGTGGTGATGTCGCGACCTTCGGCAACAATCCTGCGGCCTGAATCGGCAATGATCTGCTGCTGGCGGCGGACCAGTTCGGCGCGGGCGCCCAGCGTGGTGGCCACAGCGCTGACCGAGGCGGAGATGGACGGCTCGCGGATCTCGTCGGTGATGTCGGTCGAGCCGATGCGCACGAATTCGTCGTCCGGGTTGGTGCTGATCTGCAGGTCCACTTCCTTGCAGGCCCGCTCGACCGCGGCAGCATCGGCCAAGTCCACGTCGGTGTTGACGCAGTACCAGGTTACGGCGCGGTACATCGCTCCGGTGTCCAGATAGGACGCGTGCAGCCGCCGAGCGGTTTCCTTGCTGACGGACGACTTGCCGGAGCCCGACGGCCCGTCGATGGCGACCACCAGGGCCTTACCCTGCCGGTAACGGGCCATGTCCACTTCCGCCGCGCTCATTGCACAACCTTCCATCCATGTGAGGTTAAGTAATCGATCAGTTCGTGGCGCTTGCTGGGCAGCACCGCGATTTCCGCGAGCCCCACCGGCTGGCCGGCCGAGTGCTCCAGTCGGAGGTCTTCCAGGTTGATGCCCACCTCGCCGATTTCAGTCAGCAAGCGGGCGATTTGGCCGGGGGTGTCGTCCACCAGCACGGTCATCCACGCGAACGCCTGCGGCGGAGCACCATGCTTGCCAGGGATCCGTGCCTGGCCGGCGTTCCCCTCGCTGATCAACTGCGCCATGTCCAGCCGGGCACCGTCGGCCTCCGGCTGTTCCAGAGTTTTGATCAGCCGTTCCAGGTCTTCGCGGACGCCGTACAGGATATCCACCAGCCGGGCCGCGTTGGCGCCAAGGATCTGAACCCACAAGGCCGGGTCACTGGCGGCGATCCTGGTGACGTCGCGCAAGCCCTGGCCGGAGAGGGACAAGGCATGAGCCGGCGTGTCCTGCAGCCGGCTGGCCAGCAGCGAGGACATCACCTGCGGCAGGTGCGAGATCAGCGCCACGGACGTGTCATGTTCGTCCGCGGACATCCGCGAAACCACCGCGCCCAGGTCGATGGCGAGCGCCTGGGCCGTCTTCACGGCGCCGGGCAAGGAAAGTTCCGACGGGCACAAAACCCATGGCATCGAGGTGAAGATCTCGCCGCGGGCGGCGACCGGACCCGATTTCTCGCGGCCGGCCATCGGGTGGGTGCCGACGTAGCGGCCAAGGTCGGCCTCGGTCAGGTCCGGATCATTGGCCAGGGCCTCGAAGACGGCCGTCTTGACGCTGGCAATGTCCACGACGACGGCGTCCGGGTAATCGCGAAGGGCACGGGACACCACCGCGGCGGTAACGTCCGGCGGTGCCGCGACGACCACCAGCTGTGGCTTCACATGTTCGCCCGCCGGCAAGACGCGTCCGGCGCCGATGTCCTGGGCCACGGCCTGGGCCGACGGCGAGGGATCAGACAGCAGGACGTCAATGCCGCGGGCACGCAGGCCCAGGCCGATGCTGGCTCCCAGCAGCCCGGTGCCGATCACCAGGACCGGTCCGGACAAATGGGTAGCCTGGACATGTGCTGGATTCACCGGCTACATCCCCACCAATGCCAGCAGATGCCCGGCCTCTTGGCGGCCCAAGGCACGGATGCTGCCTTGGCGCTGATCGCCCAGCCGGATCGGTCCGACCTGGATCCGGACCAGCCGTTCCACCGGGTGGCCGACGGCGTCGAACAAGCGCCGCACCACGCGGTTCTTACCCGAGTGCAGCACAACTTCCACCAGGACGTGGCCGGGCGTGGAGTCCACCAGTTTGAACGAATCAACGGAGGAAACGCCGTCTTCCAGCTCGATGCCGGCTTTCATCTGTGCCCCAACACCGTGGGCCATCGGTCCCCGGACCTGCACCAAATAGGTCTTGGGGACCTCGTAGGACGGATGCGTGAGGCGGTTGGCGAGTTCGCCGTCGTTGGTCAGGAGCAGCAGGCCTTCCGTGGCCTGGTCCAGCCGGCCGACGTGGAACAGCCGCTGACCCTGCTGGGGCTTGAGGTAGTCGCTGATGCACGGGCGCCCTTCGGGATCCTCCATCGTGGAGACAACACCCTTGGGCTTGTTGAAGACCAGGTACGTCAGGGTCTCGTCCATCTGCACGCGGATACCGTCTACGTGGATGATGGCGCGGGCGGGATCCACCCGCACGCCGAGCTCGCGCACCACGACGCCGTCCACTTCAACCCGGCCGGCCTGGATCAGTTCTTCGCACACACGGCGCGAGGCGACACCGGCCCCGGCGAGGACCTTCTGCAGGCGCACTCCCTCGGGGTCGTGCAAGTCGGAGACTGCGCCGGTGCCAGAGCGCGCGGGACGGTCGGCCCGGCTCACCGGACCAAGATTCTGGCCGAAGCGCTCACGGCCGAAGGCCTTGGGCCCGGCGGGGCGCTGCGGCTTCGCACCGCGGGCCTTGCCCGCACCGGACTTGCCGGCGGCCTTGCTGCCGTACGGTTTACCGACGCCCGGTTTGCCGGTGCCCGGCTTGCCTGCGCCAGCGCCCGCCGTCGACGGCTTGCGGCTTCCCGGCTTGCCTGCTCCTGCATCGGCCGCTCCCCTGCGGGCGCCAGCCTGACCGGCACTCTTGCCGAATTCAGTGCGGCCCTGGTCCCGCCCGGCACCGGAACGGCCGCCGCCCGGCTTGCCGGCACTGGTCCGGCCTGCGCCGCCGGCACCGCCCCCCTGGCCCGGCCGGCCGCGTCCCTGGGCAGAGCCGCCTTCCGACCGGCGCGGGGCGTCGTCCGGACGGGGGGCGTCGCCGGGACGCTTTCCGCCGCGGGGATTATTCCGTCCGGAACCGGAACGAGGCGGTTGTGTCATGGTGGATCCTTACCCGTGGGAACTACGTCATTGATCTGGCGCTGCCGGCTGCCGGCAGTCTAGAGCGAAGCGTCGTCGTACTCGGACAGGTTTTCCAGCCCCGGCAGATGCGGGGCGATCTCCGGCAGTTCGCCGATGCTTCCTATCCCCAATCTTTCCAGAAAATAGGAGGTGGTCCGGTACAGGATGGCTCCGGTCTCCGGATCGGTGCCGGAATCCTCGATCAGCCCGCGTTGGGTCAGCGTCCGCACCACCGAGTCAACGTTCACTCCGCGGATGGCGGAAACCCGGGCACGGGAGACCGGCTGGCGGTAGGCGATGACCGCCAGCGTCTCCATGGCAGCCTGGGTCAGCCGGGCAGTCTGGCCTTCCAGCACGAAGCCGGACACCAGCAGGGCGAACTCGCTGCGGGAGAAGATGCGCCAGCCTCCGGCGATGTTGCGGAGCTCGAAGCCGCGCGGCGCGCTGGCGGGCAGCCCGGACGAGGAGGCGCCGCCGTCGTAATCCTGCTGCAGCTCCAGCAGCAGGGCGTGGACCGTGTCCACCGGCAGGGACAGGGCGGTGGCCAATTCGATCTCCGAGGCGGGTTCATCGATGACCATCAGCACCGCTTCCAAGGCGGCACGGGCGCCGCCGGGCAACTGATCCACGTCGATCTCCGGCCCTGCCGCCGCGTCCACCGCCGGGTCAGTCATGGGTCTCCTCCGTTCCGTCGGTGGCGGTCTCCGCCACCGGGATGTCTTCATACTCTTCGCTGAGGTTCTCGCCGGTCCATTCGGAATCCGGGCCGGTCCAACGGACCGTCAGCTCACCCAGCGGCGCAGCTTGGTCGAACGCGATGACTGCGTCGCGGAACATCTCCAGCAGCGCCAGGAAGCGCGCGACCACCACGAGCGTGCTGTCCGCGTCTGCGGTGAGCGAGCGGAAGGACAGCGGCGCCCCGGCCTGCAGCCGGGCGCCCAGCAGGGCGGCTTGCTCCTTCACGCTGACCGGCGGCGCATGCAGGTGGGAGAGCCCCACCTGGGTGGGGGCGGGTTCCTTGGGCTCCAGCGCCTTGGCCGCCAACGCGGCGAACTCCGCCAGCGGCGTGCGCCAGACCAGCTCCGGCAGCAGGGCCGCAAAGTGAGGTTCCAGCGAAACCTGGCGCGGAAAGCGGTCGGCCTCGCGGGCCAACCGCTGTCCCAAGAGCGCCGCGACTTCCTTGAAGGCCTTGTACTGCAGCAGTCGGGCAAAGAGCAGGTCGCGGGCCTCGAGCAGGGCGATGTCTTCATCGTCCTCGACCTCGCCGGTCGGCAGCAGCCGGGCGGCCTTGAGGTCCAGCAGGGTCGCTGCGATGACCAGGAACTCGCTGGCTTCGTCCAGGGCTTTATCGTTGCCGTCGGCCTGCAGGCCGCGGATATAGGAAATGAATTCGTCGGTGACGCGGGAGAGCGCCACTTCGGTGATGTCCATTTCGTGCTTGGAAATCAGTCCCAGCAGCAGATCGAACGGACCGCTGAAGTTGTCCAAGGTCACAGCGAATCCGGCCGCCTTCGGGTCGCCGTCCGGGCCGGCCGGCGCTGTTTCCTGACCTGCCGGAGGACGGCCAGCAGGCAGCTCGCCTGCCGGCGTCAGCGTCATCAGGGGGCGCCTCCGCGCGAAATAAGCTCCTTGGCCAGCTGGCGGTAGGCGGTTGCACCAGCGTGGTTGCCGGCGTAGCTGGTGATCGGCTCGGCGGCGACCGTGGCGTCCGCAAATTTGATCGTTCGCTTGATGACGGTTTCGAAGACCTTGTCGCCGAACGCCTCCAGCAGGCGGCCGATCACTTCGCGGCTGTGCAGCGTGCGGGGGTCGTACATGGTGGCCAGCACGCCGTCGATCTGAAGCCGCGGGTTCAACCGGTCCTGGACCTTCTCGATGGTTTCCACGAGCAGTGCCACTGCCCGCAGGGCAAAGAACTCGCAGATCAGCGGAATGATCACGCCGTGGGCCGCGGTCAGCGCGTTGACGGTCAGCAAGCCCAAGGAGGGCTGGCAGTCAATCAGGATGATGTCGTAGTCGTCTTCGACTTTGCGCAGCGCGTGCGCCAGGACTTGCTCGCGGGCGACTTCATTGACCAGCTGCACTTCCGCGGCGGAGAGGTCGATGTTCGCCGGCAGCAGGTCGATGTTCTCCACCTCGGTGGGCTGGATCGCCTCGCGGATGTCGGTCTTGCGGTCCATCAGGACGTTATAGACGGTCAGGTCCAGCTCATGCGGATTCGTGCCGAGCCCGGCGGACAGCGCACCCTGCGGATCGAAATCTACCAGCAGCACTTTGCGGCCGACCTCGGCCAGGGCAGCGCCAAGGTTGATGGTGGACGTGGTCTTACCCACGCCGCCTTTCTGGTTGACCATGGCCACGATCCGCGCCGGGCCGTGCGAGGCCAGGGCGGGCGGTTCGGGGAACTCGGTCAGCGGCCGGCCGGTGGGGCCCAGGACATCCTCGTCCGCTTGCCGCAGAGTGGTTGTCGAACCTTGTTCGCTGCTCACGTATCAAACCCAGCTTCCATCGTTTCGCTGCTGTACTTCTTCCTGACAAGGTTACAGCGACGTTCTTGCGATCAATCGACAGGACGCTGACGACCGGCGAGCCTTTAGCTTCTAGTAGAGGTCGAAGGTTTGGAGCCGTCGTGGCAGGTCAACCGGCCATGCGCAGCACAGAACGCAGCACTGACGTGCGGGACCACAATCCGTCAGTGTTGAGCGAAGCTTCAGGCCGCTATCCGGCGGAGGGATCGGTGTGCCACAGGCCCATCACGTTCCCTTCAGTGTCCCGGAAGTAGGCGAAGTACCCCATCTGCGGCACCGCACCCTTGGCCGTGACCGTCGAACCACCAAGACTGCCGATTTTTTCCAGTGCGGCGTCGATATCGTCAACGTCGATGGTAATAATCGGGCCGGTCAGCTCGCCCTCGCGGCGGAACATGCCGCCGTTGATCGCTCCGGGTTCGGTGGGCATGCCCTGGCCGTCGGTGGGGGCGGTTCCCAGCGAGGTGTAGTCGATCTCCGGCATCGTGTTGATGTCCCAGCCGAAGGCGGCGGTGTAGAACTCTTTCGCGCGGTCCTGGTCTTCCGCGGGAATTTCGAAGTGCACGACGCGTCCGGCCATTGCTCTCACCTGCATTCTGCGTGAAGGGATGGTGTGGTGATCCACACCACATCGACACAGTCTAGGGGTGGCGCCCTTCCGGCCACTAGTACTCGAGCCTTCACTGGCTATGTGTATACAAAACTAGTCCGAATCGGGATTGTTGAGGCGATCTCTGGCGCGATTGGCACTCTCATGTATACAGTGGGGTGGTGGGAATCGTTGAACAGCATGCGCCGTCGTCGCACAGCGGGCAGCCCCTCCGGGCCAGCGAGCGGGCTTACTGGGCCCTGCGGGAGGACATCGTCGAATGGCGGCTGCCTCCCGGTACCGTCCTGGGCGAGGTTGAGCAGGCGGCACGGCTGGGCATCTCCCGCACTCCCCTGCGCGAGGCACTGGGCCGGCTGAACGCGGAAGGACTGACCGCCCCCCATGCGGGACGCGGCGTCGTCGTCGCCGCCATCTCGCTGGCCAACGTCACCGAGCTGTTCGAACTGCGCACAGCGTTGGAATGCCAAGCGGCGGCCCTGGCTGCCGTGCGCGGCGAGCCGGCCGTTTTCCGACAGCTGCAGCAGGAGTTCCTTGCCGCCGCGGAGGCGCTGCGCGGTTCTGCGCCGGATCCGCAGGCTTACTACGAACTGGTCGGCCGGCTGGATGCCGCCGTGGACGACGCGGCAGGAAACACCTACTTGCGCCAGGCGATGGCCAACCTCCGCGTCCATCTGGTGAGGATCCGGCGGCTCGCCCGGGACAATCCGGCCCGGCTGCTGGCCTCGGCCGCCGAACACGCCAACATCGCCGGCGCGATTGCCGACGGCGACGGCCAGGTGGCAGCGGCGGCCACCAGGATCCACCTGCACCAGAGCCTGGAACATTTCAAGTCCACCGATCCACACCATCGACCCGATCTGCCAGCCGAAAGGACAGTTTAATGACCGTCGACCACAAAGTGCGCGTCTACCGCAGTGAAGAGAACCTGCCGCGCGAGGACCAGCTCGCCTACAAGATCGCCCAGGTGGCCACCGACCCGGTGGAGGTTTCGGCCGACGTGGCCGAGATGGTGATCAACCGGATTATCGACAACGCTTCGGTGGCGATCGCGTCGCTGAACCGGGGCCCGATCGTCGCCGCGCGTGCCCAGGCGCTGAGCCACCCGGTCTCCGGCGGCGGAAACGGCGCCGGCATCTTCGGCATCCCGCAGAAGACCTCGCCGGAGTGGGCGGCCTGGGCCAACGGCGTGGCCGTGCGGGAACTCGACTACCACGACACGTTCCTGGCCGCTGACTACTCGCACCCGGGCGACAACATCCCGCCGATCCTCGCGGTGGCCCAGCATGTGGGGTCGAACGGCCGCGACCTGCTCCGCGGCATCGCCACCGGCTACGAAATCCAGGTGGACCTGGTCAAGGCCATCTGCTTGCACAAGCACAAGATCGACCACGTGGCGCATCTGGGGCCCTCGGCCGCCGCGGGCATCGGAACACTGCTGGGGCTGGACGTGGAGACCATCTTCCAGGCCGTGGGCCAGGCGCTGCACACGACGACGGCGACCCGCCAGTCGCGCAAGGGCGAAATCTCCACCTGGAAGGCGCATGCGCCTGCCTTCGCGGGCAAGATGGCGGTGGAGGCTGTGGACCGGGCGATGCGCGGCCAGACCTCACCGGTGCCGATCTACGAAGGCGAGGACGGCGTCATTGCCTGGCTGCTGGACGGGCCGGACGCATCCTACGACGTCCCGCTGCCGGCTCCGGGCGAAGCGAAGCGCGCCATCCTAGACACCTACACCAAGGAACACTCGGCCGAATACCAGGCGCAGGCCTGGATTGACCTGGCCCGCAAGCTGCACCGCGAACACCCGGAAGCCACCGAGGCGGACAACGTGAAGTCCGTGCTGATCAAGACCAGCCACCACACGCACTACGTGATCGGTTCCGGTGCCAACGATCCGCAAAAGTACAGCCCGACGGCTTCGCGCGAGACCCTGGACCACTCGATCCCGTACATCTTTACCGTGGCACTGCAGGACGGCGCCTGGCACCACGTTGACTCCTACGCCCCCGGGCGGGCCGCCCGGCCGGACACCGTAGCGCTGTGGCACAAGGTCAGCACCGAGGAAGACCCGGAGTGGACCCGCCGCTACCACTCGCTGGACATCGCCGAAAAGGCGTTCGGCGGCTCGGTGGAGATCACGCTGGCCGACGGCACGATCATCAAGGACGAGATCGCCGTAGCAGATGCCCATCCGCTGGGCGCCCGCCCGTTCACCCGGGAGCAGTACGTCAACAAACTGCGCACGCTCGCCGCCGGGATTGTCGACGAGGCAGAAATCGACAGGTTCCTGGCCGCCGTCGAGCGGTTGCCGGAACTGGCCGCCGGCGAGTTGGACCAATTGAACATCCAGGCCGCCGACGGGGTCATCGACCTCTCCGCCGGTCCGAAGGGGCTGTTCTAAATGCTCTACTCCGCGACCACACCCGAGCAGAAGCGCCGGACGCTGCGAGAGTCCCTGGCCTCCGGCAGACTGCAGCAGTTCCCGGGCGCGTTCAATCCGCTCTCGGCACGGCTGATTCAGGAGAAGGGGTTCGACGGCGTCTACATCTCCGGCGCGGTGCTGGCCAATGACCTGGGCCTGCCGGATATCGGACTGACCACGCTGACCGAAGTCGCCACCCGCGCCGGACAGATCGCGCGGATGACCGACCTGCCCGCCCTGGTGGACGCCGACACCGGCTTCGGTGAACCGATGAACGTGGCCCGCACGGTGCAGGAACTGGAAAACGCCGGCCTGGCAGGCTGCCACATCGAAGACCAGTTCAACCCCAAACGCTGCGGCCACCTGGACGGCAAGAACGTGGTGGACCTGGAGACCGCCAGCAAACGGATCCGGGCCGCCGCCGATGCCCGCCGCGACCCGAACTTCCTGATCATGGCACGCACCGACATCCGGGCCGTGGACGGCCTGGCTGCAGCCCAAGACCGCGCCCGCGCGCTGGTCGACGCCGGCGCTGACGCCATCTTCCCGGAGGCCATGCGCACCTTGGAGGAATTCGCTGCCATCCGCGAAGCCGTTGACGTCCCGGTGCTGGCCAACATGACCGAATTCGGCAAGAGCGATCTGTTCACCGCCGAGGCGCTGGCCGGGGCAGGCGTGAACATGGTCATCTACCCGGTGACGCTGCTGCGCAGTGCAATGGGCGCCGCCGGGCGGACCCTGGACGCGATCAAGGCCGACGGAACCCAGCAATCACAGGTCGGGCAGATGCTGACCCGTGCGCGTTTGTACGAATTGGTGGATTATGAGGCGTATAACCAATTCGACACCTCTGTATTCAATTTCCAAGTGCCCGGTCAGCACTGACCACAAGACATAGGAGTCGCCATGAGCACGGATGCAACCATTGAAGCACCGCAGATCCACAAAGGGCTGGCCGGCGTCGTCGTCGACACGACGAAGATCTCCAAGGTCAACGCGGAAACCAACTCGCTGCTGTACCGCGGCTACCCGGTCCAGGACCTGGCCGCACACTGCAGCTTCGAAGAGGTCGCGTATCTGCTCTGGAACTCAGAGCTCCCTGACGCGGACCAGTTGCGGGACTTCACCGCGGCCGAACGCGGCGGCCGCGCCCTGGACCCGGTGGTGAAGTCGGTCATCGATTCGCTGCCGGCCCAGGCCCACCCGATGGACGTCTGCCGCACGGCCGCCAGCGTGATCGGCGCCCGCCACCGGCTGGCCGAGGATTCGTCGCCGGAGGCGAACATGGCCAAGGCACTGGAGCTCTTTGCCGCGTTCCCGGCGGTGGTGGCCTACGACCAACGCCGGCGCCGCGGCCAGGACCTGGTGGAACCGCGCGAGGACCTGGGCTACGCCGCAAACTTCCTCTGGATGTCCTTCGGCGAAGAGGCTGCCCCGGATGTGGTGGACGCGTTCAACGTCTCGATGATCCTGTACGCCGAGCACTCGTTCAACGCCTCCACCTTCACCGCACGGGTCATCACCTCAACGCTGTCCGACCTGCATTCGGCCGTTACCGGGGCCATCGGGGCGCTGAAAGGACCGCTGCATGGCGGCGCCAATGAAGCGGTGATGCACACGTTCGAGCAGATCGGCATCCGCACGGACGAATCCCGCGAGGAGGCAGCCGCGCGTGCCCGGACCTGGATGGAGCAGGCACTGGCGGAAAAGAAGAAGGTGATGGGCTTCGGTCACCGCGTCTACAAGCACGGCGATTCCCGGGTGCCGACCATGAAGGCCGCCCTCGACAAGATGATCGACCACTACGGCCGCCCCGAGATCCTTGGACTCTACGACGGGCTGGAAGTTGCGATGGGCGAAGCGAAGAACATCAAGCCGAACCTGGACTACCCCGCCGGACCCACCTACCACCTGATGGGCTTCGACACAGAAATCTTCACCCCGCTGTTCGTGGCCAGCCGGATCACCGGCTGGACCGCGCACATCATGGAGCAGTTGGAAGCCAACTCGCTGATCCGCCCGCTCAGCGAATACAACGGGCCCGGCCAGCGGGAACTGGGCCGCTAAAACTGCCAGCCCACGCGGTGGCCGGTGTCGAGATGCTCGACGTCGGCCACCGTCTCGTTATCGGACCGCATCACCACCCGCAGCCGCGGCTGATCCCCCGACAGGGCCAGCGGTAGCCAATGCCCGGCGTCCTGCCACATCAGCCCCAGTGGCAGTTGGTCCACGCGGTGCCAGGCCGGGGCAATTTCCGCCGACTCGACCGGCACGCCGGTCCAGCGCCGAGCGACGAAGAGCGCGGTGTCCATGCTCCACACCGGCCGCGCCGGAAAGTCAAAGAAGATCCGGCCGGCCGGTTCCAGGTCCTCGACGCTGACCTGCACCCCGGTCTCTTCCTGCATCTCCCGGCAGGCAGCATCGCGCCCGGACTCCCCCGCTTCTAGTTTTCCGCCGACGCCAACGACCTTCCCGAGGCCGAAGCCGGTCTTCTTCCGGCCGAGCAGCACGTAGCTCTGCCCGGATTCTTCCCTCAGCAGGAAGCA
The DNA here is from genome assembly GCF_047607445.1 of Arthrobacter sulfonylureivorans. GTDB lineage: Bacteria > Actinomycetota > Actinomycetes > Actinomycetales > Micrococcaceae > Crystallibacter > Crystallibacter sulfonylureivorans_A. The sequence goes on along the minus strand of NZ_JBLKRT010000042.1, from coordinate 10,443 downwards.
CAGGGCAACGGCAACGGTCATGGGAGCGAGTCTAGTCCGGATCGGGTGTCCGGCCGCACCGCGACGCCGGCTCAGCCCAAGGCGCGCGGGTGCGCGGCGGCGTAAACTTCGCGCAGCGTATCGGCGGTGACCAGCGTGTAGATCTGCGTGGTGGTGACGGATGCGTGGCCCAGCATCTCCTGCACCACGCGGACATCCGCGCCGCCCTCCAACAGGTGGGTAGCGAAAGAGTGCCGCAGGGTGTGCGGGGAAACGGGCTGTGTGATGCCGGCTTTCTCCGCGGCCGCCTTCAGGATGGTCCAAGCGCTTTGCCGGCTCAGCCGGCCGCCGCGGGCGTTCAGGAACAGGGCCGGAGTGCCGAGACCCTTGGCGGCCAGTGCCGGCCGGCCACGGACCAGGTACGCGTCGGCGGCCTGCGCAGCATAGGAGCCCAGCGGCACCAACCGCTCCTTCGATCCCTTGCCAAAAAGGCGGACGACGGCGGGGCCGTCGCCTTGCGGTTCGGCGCTGACATCATCAACGTCCAGGCCCACCGCTTCGCTGATCCGGGCGCCGGTCGCGTACAAGAACTCCAGCAGTGCCCGGTCACGCAGGCCCGTGGCACTGTCCGAGCCGGCGGACTCGAGGATCCGGGTCACCTCGGCCACGGAGATGGCCTTGGGCAGGCGTTTGCCGGGCATCGGCGGATGGACGTCGGTGGCCGGATCGGTCTCCGTGATGCCTTCCAGGGTCCAGAACTTATGCAGGCCGCGCACGGCCACAATGGTCCGGGCCGCCGACCTGACGCTCAGCGCGGCGTCGCCGTCGGACCCGTCGGACAGGGCCTGGGCGAACGCCGTGACATCGTGGCGGCTTACCGCGGCCGGCTCACCGATTGACCGTTCCTGGAGGAACCTCAAGTAGCGGCCCAGGTCCCTGCGATAGGCCGCGACGGTGTTGGCGGCCAGTCCGCGTTCCACCGCCATGTGCTGCAGGTAGTCTCCCGCGGCGCGGCCCAGCGCTGTCGCGGTGAATTCGTCGCCCTTGGCTGGCGGGGCCTGCACCGGCATCACAGGTGCTCAGTCCCGGCCGGAGCCAGCGGCGCCGCCGGGTCGCTGGCTGGGATGCTCCGGCCAGGGAGCATCCGCCGGTCGCAGGTTGTCGAAGCCGGTGCCGGCGGCCCGGGCCGCCGCGAGCAGCCCGGCCACCGCCGAGGGATTATGCAGCCGGCCTGCCATGACGGCGTCCACTGCATCGTCCAGTGACACCCAGAGGTGTTCGATCTCGGCTTCCTCTTCGGTGCGCTCATGCCGCTGGTCTTCGGGAACCTCGGAGAGGTCCCTGGCCAAGTAAATGCGGATCGCCTCGCTGGAGGATCCGGGTGAATTGAAGAAATCCACCAGCACGTTCCAGCGGCCGGCCACCAGGTCCGCTTCCTCGGCCAATTCCCGCGCTGCGGCGTCCACGAAGTCCTCGCCGTCCAGGTCCAGCAGGCCCGCCGGGATCTCCCACAGCGACATCTCGGCGGGCTGGCGGTACTGCTTCAACAGCAGAACGCGCCCTTCCCGGTCCATCGCGAGGATGGCCACCGCACCGGGATGTGCAATGTAGTCGCGCACCAGCGTGGCGCCGTCGTCCTTGCCCAGCGTGAAGGTATCGCTGACCACGTCCCAGATCCTGCCGCGGTACACCGTCCGGCGATCCACCAGCGGGCGCGGATCCGGGACATCGGCGAAGGCATCCGGCTGTACCGGCACGTCAGACTCCGGACTTTGCCGGTGCCTTGGCGTTGCCATGGTTCAAGGCGGCGGCGATCAGGCCGGCGAACAGCGGATGCGGCCGCGTGGGGCGCGAACTCAGTTCCGGGTGCGCCTGGGTGGAGACGTAGTACGGATGCACATCGCGGGGCAGCTCAACGAACTCCACCAGCTTGCCGTCCGGCGAGGTACCGGAGAACACCAGGCCGGCAGCAGCGAGCTGGTCGCGGTATTCGTTGTTGACTTCGTACCGGTGGCGGTGGCGTTCGCTGACCTTGGTGCTGCCGTAGGTCTCGGCCACCACGGAGCCCGACTGCAGGGCGGCCTCGTACAGCCCCAGGCGCATGGTGCCGCCCAGGTCTCCCTTGCCTTCGACGATGTCCAGCTGTTCGGCCATCGTGGCGATCACCGGGTGTTTGGTGTCCGGATCGAACTCGGTAGACGAGGCATCTTCGAGTCCCACGATGTTGCGGGCGTACTCCATCACCATCGACTGCAGGCCCAGGCACAGGCCCAGGGTGGGGAGCTTGTGCTCGCGGGCAAACTTGAGCGCGCCGAGTTTGCCTTCCAGGCCGCGGATGCCGAAGCCGCCGGGCACGCAGATGGCGTGCACGCCGTCGAGTGCGGCGGCAGCGCCTTCGTCAGTGGCGCAGTCGTCGGAGGGGACCCAGCGGATCTTCACCCGGGTCTGGTTGGCGAATCCGCCCGCGCGCAGTGCTTCGGTCACCGAAAGGTAGGCATCGGGCAGGTCGATGTACTTGCCCACCAGTGCCACCTCGACGGTGTGCTGCGGGTTGTGGACCGCCGCCAGCAGCTGGTCCCACTTCGACCAGTTGACGTCTTTGAACTTCAGGTCAAGGTGCTGGACGATGTACGCGTCCAGGTTCTGCGAGTGCAGCGTCTTGGGGATGTCGTAGATGCTCGGCGCATCCGGGCAGCCGATCACCGCATCGCTGTCCACGTCGCACATCCGGCCAATCTTTTCCCGCATCGCGGCGGGGACCTCACGGTCAGAGCGGATCACGATGGCGTCGGGCTGGATACCGATCGAACGCAGGGCGGCCACCGAATGCTGGGTGGGCTTGGTCTTCAGTTCCTGCGACGGACCGATGTAGGGCACCAGCGACACGTGCAGGAAGAAGACGTTGTTGCGTCCGACGTCCTGGCGGACCTGGCGTGCCGCTTCCAGGAACGGCTGCGACTCGATGTCGCCCACCGTGCCGCCGATCTCGGTGATGATCACGTCCGGGGATTTTTTGCCCGCGGCCGGTTCGGAGGGCAGACGCATCCGGCGCTTGATCTCATCCGTGATGTGAGGAATGACCTGGACGGTGTCACCGAGGTATTCGCCCCGGCGTTCCTTGGCGATCACCGTGGAGTACACCTGGCCGGTGGTGACGTTGGCCGAGCCGTCCAGGTTCTCGTCCAGGAACCGCTCGTAATGTCCGATGTCCAGATCGGTTTCGGCGCCGTCATCCGTGACGAACACTTCACCGTGCTGGAAGGGATTCATTGTGCCCGGATCCACGTTCAGATAGGGATCGAGCTTCTGCATGGTCACGGAGAGGCCGCGTGCACGGAGCAGGTGGCCGAGGCTGGAAGCCGTCAGTCCCTTCCCGAGCGAGGACGCCACGCCGCCGGTGACGAAGATGTGTTTGGTCGTCTTGGACGACTTGGAAAACCGGGAATTTGTTCGCTGCACCACGGAATTCGAGCCTATCACCTTTCTGGACGCCCTCGGATCTCAAGGCCGCTCCGACCGCCCTCGAGTGTGCGAACACACGCCAAGCGCGGTCAACTTCTTCCCCCGCCGGCGGCGGGGCTGGTCCTGTCTGCAGCGGATGCTACAGCGCCCTGGCCCCGTCTATCAGTTCCTGGGCATGGGCGCGGGCGGATTCGGATTCTTCCTGGCCGGCGAGCATACGGGCCAATTCGGTCACCCGCTCCTCGTCGTCGAGCAGGCGTACGTCGCTGGCGGTCATTCCGCCCTCGCCGCTGCCGGCCGTTTTGATCACCCTGATGTGCTGGTCGGCGAACGCTGCCACCTGGGGCAAGTGGGTCACCACAATCACCTGGACGAAGCGCCCCAGCATGGCCAGGCGGCGGCCTATCTCAACGGCAGCTTTACCGCCCACGCCGGCATCCACTTCGTCGAAGACGAAGGTCGGCACCGGGTCCACCTCGGCGAGCACCACTTCGATGGCCAGCATCACGCGGGAGAGCTCGCCGCCGGACGCGCCCTTGCCCAGCGGGCGCGGCGGAGCGCCACGGTGCGGTTTCAAGAGAAACGTGATGACGTCGGCCCCGTGCGCCGCCAAAGCCGGCGCAGGCTCGATCTCGATCACCAGTTCGGCCTCGGCCATGGCCAGCGCCGACAGCTCCGTGCCCACCCGGTGGCCCAGTTCGGCGGCAGCTTTCCGGCGCAGCGCCGTGACCTCGGCGGACTGGGTGGCTAACGCCGCGTCCAGTCCGGCCACTTCCGCTTCCAGCCGTTCGATCCTGCTGGAATCGTCGGTCAGCTCGTCCAGCCGGTTGCGGGCCTGGGCGGCCCACTCAAGCACTTCATCGATGCTGGGCGCGTACTTGCGGACGAGCCGCGCCAAATCGGCGCGGCGCGCTTCGACCTCCTCCAGCCGGCCCGGTCCTTCACTGTCCAGCGAGGCTCCGTAGCTGGCGAGTTCCGCGGCCACGTCGGCCAGGATGATCCCCACTTCGGCCAATCGAGCGGCGGCCCGTCCCAGCTCGGCATCTTCGTCCTGGACCTGCTCCAGCGACCGCTTCGCCGCGTCGACCAGCGCCGTTGCGTCCAGCGAGTCGGTGAATTCCTCGGCCACCAGGGCCTGGTGTGCCAGCGTGGCAGCCGCCCGCAGTTCCTCGACGTTCGCCAGCTTCACGGCCACAGCCTTCAGCGCGTCGTCTTCGCCGGGCTGCGGGTCCAGCCCGTCGATTTCCTCGAGGGCCAACTGCAGGGCTTCGGCCTCCCGCAGCCGTTCCCGCGCTTCGGTCCGCAGGGTCTCCAGCTCGGCCTTGGCTTCCTTCCAGCGGACGAATGACCCGGCGTACCCGGTCAAGGCTTCCGACAAAGCGGGCCCGGCGAACTTGTCCAGCGCCTCACGTTGCGCCTGCTGGCTCTTGAGCCGCAGTTGGTCGGTTTGTCCGTGGACCGCCACCAGGTGGCCGCCGATCTCTGCCAGCGTTCCCACCGGGGCTCCGCGTCCGCCCACATGCGCGCGGCTGCGGCCGTCGGCGTTTACCGTGCGGGCGAGCATCAGTTCGGCTCCGCCGTCGAATTCGTCCATGTCAGCCCCGGCTTCACCGGCCCGGGCAAGGGCGGGGCTGTCCGCGGCCAGCCGGACCACTGCCTCGGTCACGGCGTTCGCTGCCCCGCTGCGTACTGCTCCGGCGTCGGCGCGGGCTCCCAGCAGCAGGCCAAGCGCGGTGACCACCATGGTTTTTCCGGCGCCGGTTTCGCCCGTCACCACGGACAGGCCCGGTCCCAGCGGCAGCGTGGCCTCGGTGATGACGCCGAGGTTGCGGATCCTGATTTCCTCGATCATGTCAGTCCCTCCCGCCCGGCTGGGTGTAATGCGGCTCCACCGTGCGGACCGTCGGCAGGGACGACGTCGGCGGCTGTTCCTCCGAGGGGCTGACGGGTCCGCGCCACCCCGACGTGGGAAGCTCGAACTTGCGGACCAGCCGTTCAGAGAACGGGGTCAGGTGGGTGCGGGCCAGCCGCACCGGTTTGTCCGAACGGGTCACCTCGATCCGGGATCCCGGCGGCAGCTCCAGGCTGCGGCGTCCGTCGCACCACAGCACTCCGTTGGCGTCGCTGCGGCTCAGGACTTCCACCGCCATGATGGAAGTCGGCGCAACTACCAGCGGTTTGGCGAACAGGGCGTGCGCACTGATCGGTGTCATCAACAGGGCTTCCACTTCCGGCCAGACCACCGGCCCGCCCGCCGAAAAGGCATAGGCCGTCGAGCCGGTCGGAGTCGCCATTACCACGCCGTCGCAGCCAAACGAGCTGATCGGCAGGGCATCGACTTCAACGACGACCTCGAGCATCCGCTGCCGATCGCCCTTTTCCACCGCGGCTTCGTTCAGCGCCCACGTGTGCCCGATTTTGCGCTTGCCCAGCCACACTTGGACGTCGATGGTCATGCGCTCTTCCACCGTGTATTGGCGGTTGACCACCCAGTGGACGGTCTGCGCGAGGTCCGCCCGTTCACTCTCGGCCAGGAAGCCGACGTGTCCCAGGTTGACCCCGAGCAGCGGAACGTCCGAGTCCCGGACCAGCTCGGCCGACCGGAGGATGGTTCCGTCGCCGCCCAGCACCATGCCGAGGTCCACCGCGTCGAGACTGACGTCTTCATCCAGCGTCTCGCAGGGCACGGCCAGGTCCCCATAGGTTTCCCGGATGGGCGCGATGTCTTCCCGGCGCATGACTGGAACCAGCCCGGAGGCATGGAGTTGGGCACAGGTTTCCTGGGCAGCCGCCATGGCGTCTACCCGTCCGGTGTGCGCGAGCACCAGAATCCGCCGGCTCATCGCTCCACTCCCGGTTCCTGCCCTCTCGGTTCGTCCATCTGGTCCGGCGATGGGCTGGACCCCTGTGGGAAATTGGCCATCGCTGCGTTCACTTCCCCCTCCAGCACACTACCTGTTCTGCGCTCCCGATTGCCCGGCGGAAGGCTTATCCACAGGAAATATTCAACGTTTCCGTCCTGCCCGGGAAGAGGACTGACCGCCAACCCGCGCACCTGCAGACCCGTTTCGAGGGCCGAGGACACCACGTTCTTCACCGCGCGGAATCGTTCGGCTTCTGAACCGACGACGCCGGTGCGCGCCAGGTTTTCCCGGCCCACCTCAAATTGCGGCTTAACCATCAGCAGGAGGTTTCCGTTGGGTCGCGTGGCGTTGGCCAAGGCTTCAACAACCAGGGTCAGCGAGATGAACGACAAGTCCGCGACGGTCAGATCCACCGGCCCGCCGATCTCCCCGGCGTCGAGGTACCGGACGTTCATGCCTTCAAACACCCTGACCCTGCTGTCCGCACGGATCTGTTCAACGAGTTGGCCGTGCCCCACGTCAACGGCCACAACCTCCTGGGCTCCGTTGCGCAGCAGCACGTCGGTAAACCCGCCGGTGGAGGCGCCGGCATCGAGGCAGCGCAAACCGGCCGGGTCCACGGCGGGGAAAGCTGCCAGCGCGCCGGCCAGCTTGTGTCCGGCCCTGCTGACGTAGTCGGGGCCCGCATCGGGAGCTACGTCCAGAGGCTCCTCCGGGCCGACCGCAGCCGATGCCTTGGTGATGACAGTTCCGGCGCGGCTGACCCGGCCTGACGCGATGAGTTTGGCCGCATGCGTGCGGGAACGCGCCAGCCCCCGCGATACTAGCTCCTGGTCGAGTCTGGGCATCGGGTCAATCAGCCTCGGTCTCCAAATCGGCCAACAAACCGTCGTGGATCCGCTGGTACACGTGTTCGTGCCCGCTGACAGGGAGGTCCGGAATCTGCGCCAGTTCGGCGACAATGTCGTCCACGGACTCGTCGGCGGTCGGCTCAGCTGTGGCGGGCCATTGCGGCGGCGTTTGGTCGCCGCTGTCCCGAGGTTCTGGCAGGTCCAAGCTTTCCTCCCTTGCATCGGCCGGTGTACTCAACCGCCATGATCAGTGTAGTGGCGGCGTTCAGCCGACCAGCTCAGGTGCGGCCGCCGTGGCTTGGTCCGGATGGGCGTCCCACCATGCCGCGCAGGCTGCCCGCCACGTGTCCACATCGTCCCGGCTGCCGGAAACGCGGAGTCCACCATTCTCGACGGCGGCCGTCGCGTCACCGCAGCGGAACCCGGCGCCGTCGCGGACAACCGCAGGGTAGGGCAGATACAGTTCAGCCAGACTGCCGAGCAAGTAGCGTGGCCGTTCTGCTGTGCGGGCGCCGAGGACCGCTTCCGGCCCATCCACGCCCGTGAGCACCGCGGCCGTGTCCAAGCCGGCATTGTTTCCGCCCAAGATGTCCGTGTCGAGGCGGTCCCCCACCACCAGTGGACGGTGGGCACCCAGCGCTGCCGCCGCCGTCGTAAAGATGCCGGCTTCCGGCTTCCCCGCGACCAACGGCTCCGCACCGGTGGCTGCCCCCACGGCGGCAACCAATGCGCCGTTTCCGGGCGCGATGCCGCGCTCCCGGGGGATGGTCATATCCGTATTGGTGGCGACCCAGAAGGCGCCCGAGGCAATCGCAAAGGAGGCCTCAGCCAGTTCCTTCCACCCCAGCGCCGGGTCGAACCCCTGGATCACAGCCGATGGCGCTTCGAGGGCAGAGCGAACCGGGATGAATCCCTGCGCCGCTGTTTCATCGGCCAACGTCTGGCTGCCGGTGATCAGCACTTTGGAGCCCGCAGGCACATGCCGGGCCAGCAGCAGCGCGCCGGCACGTGCCGATCCGAAAACCTGATCGGCCGTGGCCGGCGCGCCGAGCTCGCGCAAATGCGCGGCTACCTGTTCGGACGAGCGGGACGCATTGTTTGTGATGTAGCCCAACGCCGTTTCGGTGTCCGCAAGACGCTCCAACGCTTCTGCAGCTCCGGGGATGGCCTGCTGCCCGGCGTAGACGACTCCGTCCAGGTCGGACAGCACGGCGTCGTAGCCGGAGATCAGCGGACTACTGGTCATCGTCCCTGCTGTCCGGCGTGTGCGGTGTGGCCGGAGTGTCCGCTTCGTCGGCCTCGGTTGCAGCCACGGCGTCGGCCTCCTCGTGTGGTTCATCTGCCGGAGCCACGTCCGTCGGCGCAGTCTCCGCGTCCTGGGAGGATCCGGATACGTCGGCGTCAGCTGGCTCGGCGTCAGGGGCGGACACCTCGCTGGCATCGAGAGCCTCGCTGGCGCCCGCAGCCTCGCTAGCGTCCGCAGGCTGAACCTCGCCGGCACCAACGCGTTCCTCTGCGGTGCGCTGGAGCGGCCTGCCGACCGGCTCCGCTTCCTCGCCGACCAAGTCGACGATTTCGGGCTCGGCAAAATCACCAACGCCGAGGGCATTCTCTGCCACGACTGCCTGCCGCCGCCACTGCTGCGCTTCATCACCGCGGCTGGCTGCGTCCAAAGCGTCGGCGTAGGCGCGGAAGAGCCGCGGGCTGTAGGAGAAAGCCCGGTTGCGGTCCAGCTGCGGAATCTCCAAAGCTGCGACGGCTGCGTCATACTGCTGCAGATCGGACCGTGCACCGGAGGCCACAATAGCCAGTTCCACCTTGCCGGCCGTATCAAGTGATTCAGCGTCTTCTGAACGGGTCAGTTCCAGCGCCCTGTCCGGGCGCCCCAGTCCACGTTCGCAGTCGGCCATGATGGGCAGATGCTCGTTGGAACCGCTGATCCTGCGGAACGTACGGAACTCCCTCAGTGCCTCGCCATAGTGGCCGGCCGCGTACGCAGTCAGGCCCACGGCTTCGCGCACAGGCGCCATCCGTCCGCCCCGACGGCTCGCGGCCAAGGCGTGCTGGAAGGCCAGTTCCGGATCCTCGTCTAGAAGCCGGCCCGCCATCACCAAATGCTTGGCCACCCACTCAGCATTCTTCGATTCCAAGGTTCTCAGCTGTGCGCGGGTAACCCGGTCCAGCTCCGATCCTGAAACATCCTCGTCAATCTCGGGCGAACGCGGGCGGTCCACTCGGTTTGCGCTGCGGAGGTCTTTGGCATTGTGCTCGCGTGGGCCAGCCGACCGGCCGACGGGGCGATCGCCGCGGTCTTGGCGCGGACGGTCACCCTGCGGACGACGATCACCGAAGTCGCGACGCTCACCACGATCCTGACGCGGGCGATCGCTGAAGTCCCGACGCTCACCACGCTCCTGACGCGGACGGTCACTGTAGTCCCGACGCTCACCACGCTCCTGACGGGGACGATCGCTGAAGTCCCGACGCTCACCACGCTCCTGACGCGGGCGATCGCTGAAGTCCCGACGCTCACCACGGTCCTGGCGGGGACGGTCACTGTAGTCCCGGCGCTCACTACGATCCTGACGCGGGCGGTCGCCAAAGTCGCGCCTCTCACCACGGTCCTGACGGGGACGATCACCCTGCGGACGACGATCACCGAAATCACGGCGCTCACCACGCCCCTGACGCGGGCGATCACCGAAGTCCCGACGCTCACCACGCTCCTGACGCGGGCGATCACCGAAGTCCCGACGCTCACCACGCTCCTGGCGGGGACGATCACCCTGTGAACGACGATCCCCAAAATCACGGCGCTCACCGCGATCCTGACGCGGACGATCCCCAAAATCACGGCGCTCACCACGATCCTGACGCGGACGATCACCAAAGTCGCGCCTCTCACCACGCTCCTGACGCGGACGATCACCCTGCGGACGGTAGCCGCCGTCGGTACCCGACCGGTTTTTACTACGGTGCTCGTTCTCGGGGCGCTTCCGATCTCCTCTTTCGTTGAAGCGGTCAGCACCCGAACGGTCGTAGTTGCCTCGGCCTGCACCCCTGTCGTCTCGTCCTTCACGACCCCGGAAATCAGCCATGCCGGAACTCCTCTCAGTGCGGGCCGGGTCCTCGAACCAACCGCAGCCATCAAAAATCTCTATATACGTTGTCTTGTTTCGGGCGCAGATTATTGTGGCGCGCCCATGCCATCGATCCATTCTAGTGCAGTCAACGGTTCACCATCTCGCTGCCAGCCGAAGGTAACTTGTGACTCCACTAACGAACAG
>NZ_JBLKRT010000041.1:0-25879 GCF_047607445.1 Arthrobacter sulfonylureivorans | reverse complement strand
AAGGGGAGAGAAACCAAAAAAACCCCCCCGAGGGGGGGGGTGCTAGCCCCGCCCCCCCCCCCCGCCGTCGTCGTTCTGCCCATCACTGTGCCACAGCCGCGCCGGGGGCAGTTTTACCCGCCACCCGGCTTCCCTCCGGGGGAGTTTTCTGCCGCCCAGCTTCCCGGCCGCCGAAGTATTCCTGAATCGGCATGCATTGTGACAGTGGCCTTGACCTCTTGCCATATCCGCGCCAGTTCCGGGATGATGCCTAGGCGCGGTGCTTTAGCGCCTAAGCCGAAAGGGACGCCGATGCTGCAGGCCTTAGGCTGGGGCCTGCTTGCTGGCTCCTCCTACTTTCTGGGCGGATTGCTTGCCCTGCGGTGGCGCGTCAACAACGTTCTGCTCGGTGTCCTGACCGGCCTGGGTGCTGGTGCCCTGTTGTCGGCCGTCGCTTACAAGCTGATTGCTGAAGCCGGCCGGCTGGCCGGTGGGAGCGGATTCGTTGGAGCGGGACTGATCGGCGGGGCCGTAGCGACGTCCTGGGTGGTGACCGGGGCTCAACGGGGCGTGCGGCTGTCCGCACCGCCTCTCCACGAGCCAAGGTTTCTGGTGATCGCGCTGTCAGTGGTCGCCGAGTCCATCGTCGTTGCCGGTGGACTGGTCAGCGGTTACGGCATCAGCGCGGCCCTGCTGGCCGCGGTCTTCCTCTGCGGCGTCCCGGAGGCCATGGCCGACACCGGACCGCTGCTCAAACACGGCCTGACCGCACGCCACGTCATGTCCGCGTGGCTGGTCATGACGATCCTGTGCGGCGTATGCGTGGCCGTCTTTACGTTGCTGCTCGGGCTTGTGAGGCCAGAGGTGGTGGCCTTCGTGCTCGCCTTCGCCGGCGGCGGCGTCCTCACGAACGTGACCGTCCGCATGGTGCCGGAGGGGCTCAAGGACGCGGGCGCCGCCACCGGCATCGCCATCGCCGTCGGCTTCGGCCTCTCGTTCTCCCTCGTGGAGATCCTCGGCAAGCACTGAGGCCGCGCTGGAGGGGTGGTGTGATGCAGCTGCCCTGGCGCAGACTGGAACCAGCCAGCATCCACTACCCGGACCGGAGGACCGCCATGTGCCGGAATATCCGCCAGCTCCACAATTTCGAACCCGCAGCGACGAACGCCGAAATCGAGGCCGCCGCGCTGCAGTACGTGCGCAAGGTCAGCGGTAGTAACAAGCCGTCCAAGGCCAACGAGGAAGCCTTCAACCAGGCGGTGCACGACATCGCGCACATCACCGCGCACCTGCTCGACGACCTGGTGACGGCGGCACCGCCGAAGAACCGTGAGGAAGAAGCAGCCAAGGCCCGTGCCCGCGCCGCCGTCCGCTACGGCACCGCCGTCTAGCCCGGACCCTAGAGCGTGTAGGGGGCCTTGGTGAAAACGTTGTCTCCGATGACCTGCTTGCGCTTGTCGAACTTGGCAGTGAGTTCGCGGCTTTCAACGAATTCCTTGCTGACGTTGACCAAGAGGTGCCGGTCGCCCAGGTCCACCACGTAGTAGCCGGAGAGGTCACGCAGCGAGTCGGCCGCATTGAGCGTGCCCGGCTGGATAACAAAGTCGACGATCGATTCCCACGTAGTGAGCTTCCGGCGTCGGGTCAGCGGATAGATGACCTTGGCGCTCGGGTATTTGGCACGCACCGCGGCATCGAACCTGCCGCGTTCCTTGCCCGACTTCTTGTACTGGGCAATGTCGATAGGCTCGCGAATGATCTGCGCGGACAAGTCGTCAGCGTCGCTCAGCAAATAGTCGACGCTGACATCGAACAGGGTGGAGAGCGCCTTGAGGTTCTCCACGTCCGGGATGCCTTTGTTGTTCTCCCACTTGGTGATCGCCTGGCGGGAGACGGACAACTTCTTCGCGAGTTCTTCCTGCGAGAGCCCGGCCTTCTTCCGGGCTGCCTTGAGTTTCTCTCCGAGTGTCATCCGTGGCTCCGTTGGGGGTTGTGCGAGTGGGGTGTCTCAACACTATCCAGCGCGCTGGCCGGACAACGTCCGGATCCCAGCCGCCCGGGCGCTACTCTTCGTAGCGATGCGCCTGAAGGGACGGTGCCACGCTGCGTTGCCGGTGTTTGCCCTGGTCAGCGGCGGCAGCCGCAGGGCGGCGTGCTGTCCCTTATGCGGTGCGGTCCCGGTCCCTACCGCCCGAAGCGGCGCAGCCGCAGCGAGTTGGCCACCACCAGTACCGAACTGGCGGCCATCGCGGCGCCGGCGATCATCGGGTTGAGCAGGCCGAAGGCCGCCACCGGGATGCCCAGCGTGTTGTAGGCGAAGGCCCAGAACAGGTTGGACTTGATGGTGGAAAGCGTCTTGCGGCTCAACTCGATGGACTGCACCACCTGGATTAGGTCGCTGCCCATCACGGTCAGGTCAGCGGCCTCGATCGCCACGTCCGTACCGGCGCCCATGGCGATGCCCAGGTCGGCCTGAGCCAGTGCGGCGGCATCGTTCACGCCGTCGCCCACCATGGCCACCGTTTTGCCTTGCTCCTGCAGCCGCTTGATCGCAGCCACCTTGTCCTCGGGCAGCACATCGGCGAAGACGTCCTGGGGCGAAATACTGACTTCGGCTGCTACCTCGGCGGCTACCGCGGCGTTGTCGCCCGTCAGCAGGATGGGGTGCAGACCCAGCTCCTTGAACCGGGCGATCGCGGCGCCGGACGTCTCCTTCACGGTGTCCTGCAGGTTGACGATCCCTACCACCGCACCGTCGACCGCCACCCACACCGCGGTTGATCCGGCCTGCTGCTGTTCCAGCAGGACACGGCGGTGCTCGTCGGACAGGGCGATGCCGTTTTCGTCCATCCAGTTGTTGCGGCCTACCACCACGGTGCTGGCGCGGCCGTCGGATTCGGTGATGGTGCCGAGGACACCGCCGCCCGCCGTGCTGCGGAAGTCCGACAGGGCCGGCAGTGCAGCAGCCTCGTGGCTAAGCGCCCCTGCCGTGCTGCCGGCCGGGGCGGCCAGCCGTGCCGCTGTATCCCGGGCCGCCTCCACGATGGCCAGGGCGATGGGGTGCTCCGATCCGGCTTCCACGGCGCCGGCCAGAAGCAGGACGTCCTCTTCGCTGCGGTCCGCCAGGGCCACCACGCTCTCCACCGCTTGCCGGCCGGTGGTCACGGTGCCGGTCTTGTCCAGCACGATGGTGTCCACGTGACGGGTGTCCTCGAGGATCTGTGGCCCCTTGATCAGGATGCCCAGCTGCGATGCCCGGCCGGTGCCGGTGAGCAGTGCGGTGGGCGTGGCGAGGCCCAGCGCACACGGGCAGGCAATGACCAGCACGGTCACGGCTGCGGTGAAGGCAGCTTGCAGATCGCCGGTGAAGACCATCCAGAGGATGAACGTGATGATGGCGATGACCAGCACAATCGGGACGAAGACCGAGCTGATCCGGTCTGCCAGCCGGGCGATCGGGGCCTTGCCCGCCTGGGCCTGGCTGACCAGCCGGCCCATTTGCGCCAGCGTGGTGTCCGACCCGACCCGGGTGGCGCGGACCAGCAGCCGGCCCGACGTGTTGATGGTGGCGCCGGTGACGGTGTCGTCCACGTCCACTTCCACCGGCACGGATTCTCCGGTGAGCAGGGAGGTATCGACGGCGGAGTGGCCGTCCACCACATAGCCGTCGGTAGGGATCTTCTCGCCCGGCCGGACCACCATGATGTCGCCGGGTACCAGCTCGGCGGCGGCGATCTTCACCTCGCTGCCGTCCCGCAGCACGGTGGCGTCCTTCGCGCCCAGATTGAGCAGGGACTTCAGCGCGTCGCCGGCCCGCTGCTTGGCATTGGCTTCCAGATACCGGCCCAGCAGCAGGAACGTGACGACGACGACGGCAACTTCGAAGTACAGCGCGTGGGCGGCCATATCGCCCTCCACGTGTTCGGTCAGCATCGGATCCATGAACAGCTGCCAGGCGGAGAAGAAGAAGGCGGCCAGCACGCCAAGCGACACCAGCGTGTCCATGGTGGAGGCCAGATGCCGGGCATTTACCGCTGCCGCGCGGTGGAACGGCCAGGCAGCCCAGAACACCACCGGAATGCTCAGCGCAAAGGCGACCCAGCCCCAGTGCGGGAACTGCGCACCGGGAATCATCGAAATGATGAAGATCGGGATGGTCAGGATGGCGGCCGTCCACAGGCGCGGCCGGAGCTCGTCGGCGGTGCCGCCGTGCGCCATGTGGTCCTCATGGTCCCCGTGATCGCCGTGCTCCGCGGCGTCGCCACCCGTGGAGGCGTGGCCGCCGTGGGCTTCTGCCTCCGCGTGGCCGGCATGGCCGGCATGACCGGCGTGACCGGAATCGGCGGGTCCGTGTCCCGCGGTGCCCGTGGAGTGTGGCTGCTGCTTCACCCGGGCCTTGTAGCCGGTTGCGTGGACGGTCTCCAGCAGTTGCTGGTCGGTGACGCCGTGCGGGACGTTGACCACTGCGGACTCCAGCGGCAGGTTCACGCTCGCCTGGACTCCCTCGATTTTGCCGAGCTTTCGTTCCACGCGGTTCACGCAGGAGGCGCAGGTCATGCCCTCGATCGCCAGTTCTACGGTCCGGGTCGGAGCCGGATCGACTGCAGGGTCCTGGGCAGCGGGATGGGAGGCCATCAGATGGTCATCTCGATTCTGGGTTTGCCGCGGTAGTTGCGGCGCTTCAGGTGCTGGGCAAGAAAGGTGGCTGGCGGCGGCGGGAGGCACCGCCGTCGTCCGGGTTAAGCGATGTTTGCGACGACGGTGTACCCGGCTTCGGCGACTGCTTCGCCGACCTGCGCCGGATCCAACTGGCTCTCGGAGCTGACCGTCGCGGTGGAAATGCCGCCCTTGTTCAGCTGGATGCTGACGGTCTGGACGCCCTCTAGGGCCTTGAGTTCTTCGGTCACGGCGTCCACGCAGTGGCCGCAGGTCATGCCGTCGATGCTGATGGTGGTGGTGCTCATTCAAATCTCCTGGAGTGGTGTTTGGGGGAGGGGGCTAGCGCAGCAGCCGGCCGATGGCGTCCGAGGCTTCCTTGACCTTGTCCTGGACGATCCGGGGATCGTCGCTGAGTTCGGATTCCTTGGCGGCGCCGACCACGCAGTGTCCAATGTGGTCTTCGAGCAGGCCGACGCTCACCGCATGCAAGGCCTTGTTGACTGCTGCCACCTGGGTGAGGATGTCAATGCAGTACTTGTCTTCTTCCACCATGCGGGCGATGCCGCGGACCTGGCCTTCGACCCGCTTCAGCCGACGCAGGTAGGCGTCCTTGTCCGACGTGTAGGCATGGCCGATGTGCTCGTCGACGGCGGCAGGGCCGGAAACGCTGGGGGTTGCGGTGTGGTTCATGGCTTCCTCATTCCGGGGGACTACGTCATCAAGATATACCCCCTAGGGGTATGACGCAAGGGTCTGTGACGGATGCCATGTGAGTGCGACGGCGGTGCCCGGCGGTGTGAGGGTGAGTCTTGAGATGCGCTGACGGCCCGGCGAGTACGCCGGGCCGTCAAGGGACTACTGGTGCTGTGCCGTGCGCAGCGTCCGGGAGGCCAGCCATGCGGAGGCAACCATCAGCACGCCGGCCAAGCCGGCGGTGACGGTGACGCCGCTGTCGAAGGCGTGGACCGCCGAGTCCAACAAGGCTGCGCCGGTGCGTTCCGGCAATTGTTCCGCCACCGTGATGGCGCCGCCCAGGGTCTCGCCGGCGGCGTGCTGCTGTTCGGCGGACAGCCCGGACGGCAGGTCGATGTTCTGCCGGTAGGCACCGACCAGGATGCTGCCGAGCACGGCGGTGCCGAAAACTGAACCGACTTCGTAGGCAGTTTCTGAGACGGCGGAGGCTGCGCCGGCCTTGGCTGCCGGAACGCTGGAGAGAATCAGGTCGTTCGAGAGCGTTTCGGAAGCACCGACGCCGGCGCCCAGCAACGCGAACGCGGCCATCAAGGTCAGCGCCGACGCGTCCGGGGTGGAGGCAGCCAGCCAGTACGCCGCCGCGGACAGCAGCAGGGCTCCCGCCACCACCAGGTGCGGGGCAACCCGGCGCACCAGCGGCACCGCGAGCAGTCCGGCGGCGATCGTCACCAGCAGGCCGGGCAGCAGGACCAGGCCGGCCCGCAGCGGGCTGAGTCCCAGAACCAGCTGGAGGTGCTGGGAGACGAAGTACAGGAAGCCCACCAGCGAGAAAACGGCCAAAAGGTTGACCAGCACGGCGCCGGTGAACGGGCGGTAGCGGAACAAGCGGACATCCAGCATGGGATTGGATCGCTGCAATTGGCGGCGGACGAACAGCCAGCCGGCCAGGATGCCGACGCCAGCCGCCGCAGCGATGGCAGTCAGGTCACCACCGGCGGCCACCTGTTTGATGGCGAAGACGACCGGGAGCAGTGCGGCGACCGAAAGCACAATGCTGGGCACATCCACCGGCCCCGGCTCCGGGTCGCGCGACTCCGGCACAAACACCGGTGTCAGCACCAGCATTGGCAGCAGCATGGGAACCGCCAGCAGGAAGACCGAACCCCACCAGAAGTGTTCCAGCAGAACGCCGCCCAGTAGCGGGCCGAGTGCGGCGCCGGCGGAGAAGCCGGCAGCCCAGATGGCCACAGCCAGCCGCCGCTGGGTCCGCTCGGTGAAAATGTTCCGGATCAGGGACAGTGTTGCGGGCATCAGCATGGCTCCGAAGATGCCCAGGCCGGCGCGCGCGGCCACCAGCAGTTCAGCGCTCGGCGAGAAGGCCGCCACCGCAGAGAGTGCGGCGAAACCGGCGGCGCCGATCATCAGCATCCTGCGGCGGCCGAAGCGGTCGCCCAAGCTGCCCATCGCCACCAGCAAGCCGGCGAGCACCAGCGGGTAGATGTCGATGATCCACAGGAGCGTGGTGCCGCTGGTGCTGAAGGCCAGGGAGATGGCTGGCACGGCGAAGCTCAAAACGGTGTTGTCGACGGCGACCAGCAGGACCGGCAGCATCAAGACGGCCAGAGCGGTCCATTCCTTGCGGCCAGCGCGCTGGGTGACGGTAAGCATGGGTCATCTTTCGGGGAGGGATGGGTTGGGTGATCCTTCAACTATACCGGCTGGACGGTATAGTGGCAAGTCGGCTGTCGATTGCCGTCGAGCGGAAGAACTGCGTCCTAGGATGGGTGGATGGCCAGTGCTAAAGACCGGATCCTCGACAACTTTGAGGACATCCTGATCAACGAGGGCGAACGAGCCGCCACGATGGATGCCGTTGCGGCTGCCGCCGGAGTGTCCAAGGGCGGGCTGCTCTACCACTTCCCTTCCAAGGAAGCGATGGTCGAGGGGCTTTGCGAACGGCTCGCTGCGCTATCGGCCGAGGATGCTGAGCGAATCAGCAGTGCGCCGGAGGGAGCGGCCCGCTACTACGTGCGCACCTCCAACTTTGTCGACTCGCCCTTGGACCGTGCGATTGTCGCTTTGGCCCGGCTGGTGCAGCAGGGCCACCCTGCGGCCGCGCGGACGTTCGCGCAGATCCAGGCACTCTGGCTGGATACCTTGGAGGTTGCCTTGGGCAGCCGGGCGGTGGCGCAGGCAGTGAAGCTGATCGGCGACGGCCTGTACTATAGCGCGACGTTTCTTTCGCCGGATGCGCAGCAGAAGCAGATGGCCGACGGCGACATGGAAGCGCTGCTGCAACAGGTCGACGCGTTGGTAGGCCTGGGCTGACTCGTGCACTCGTTTTGGGGATAGCTGGTTGGGTGCGAAAGGATGAATCGTATAATCACGCACCGCACCGCTTGATGAGAGGAATACATGTCAACCCCTAACGGTCCCGGGGAATACCCCGAACCCACAACGTCCGGCCAGCCTCAGGGCACCTACCCGGCCTACCCGCAGCAGGCACCGGGCCAGCAGGCGTATCCGCAGCAGGGTCCCGGCCAGCAGGCCTATCCGCAGCAGAACGCCCCTTACGGCTACCCCGGCCAGCCCGTTCCCGGCCAGCCGGTTCCCGGCAAGACCATGGGCATCGTCGGCTTCGTCCTGTCTCTGCTCGGACCGTTGACCGTGGCCGGCCTGATCGTCAGCATCATCGGCATGGTGCAGTCCAAGCGCGCCAACGCCAAGAATGGCTTCGCCCTGGCTGGCATCATCATCGGCGCGGTGGGGACCGTGCTGCTGATCCTGTTCACGATCATCACGATTGCGGGCATCGCCTACATGGTGGAGGTCTGTAGCGAACTCGGCCCGGGCACCCACTTCCAGGACGGCGTCACCTACACCTGCAGCTGAGTTTCGTCAGCAAGATCATGAAGAGCCGGTGCCGCCCCTTCCCGGGGTGGCACCGGCTCTTGGCTTTGCTGCCATCGTGCGGTGGCGGTTTTCCCGTGCTGCCTGCCACTGTCGCTGTGGACGCCGGTGCTTACCCGATCAGCGAGAAACCGAGGGTGGCCAAGACTCCGAAGGCCGCGCCCCACAGGATGATCGAGATTATTTGCCACATGATGACCGCGTTTTTGGATGCACCGAAGGAGACCATAGCGGCAGAGGTGAGCTGACTCGGCAAGATGGTCTGGCCCAGCAGACTGACCCCGGCTACTCCGTATTTGTCGAATTGAGCGCGAAGCTTCTGCCGGCGGGGAGAGGGTTCTGTGACCGTCTTTCCGCTGACCACCCTGGACCGGACGCGATGGGCGCTGAGCACGAAGATCAGCATCGAGATCACATTTCCTGCGACCGCGGCGGCGATGGCGATCACGGGGTTGATGCCGGCGAGGACGCCGATCATTGATCCGAAGTATGACTCGACGAACGGAACTGCGGCGGCGACTGTCACTCCCAGCCATTGCAGCACGGGCGGAAGTGAGGACGTGAAGTCCTGCAGCGCTTCGATCATGAATCTTGCCTCTCGTATCGGTGCCAAACGGACGGTAACCTGCCGCACGGTTCACCAGAAATTGTCACCAGCAGGCCAGTCACCGCACCGAGCCTAGTTGCGGAGGGCGAGCGAAAGATGCGTCGCGAGGATGATTTTTAGCTGCCTCGGAGACGGCGGCAGGAGGGCGCTTTGGGCCGGTTTAGCGGATCAGACCGGCAATCAGGTTGATGGTGGTGGCCAGCACGATGGTGCCCAGCAGGTAGGACAGCAGGGCGTGGCTCAGTGCCGTGGAGCGGGCCACGGCGGTTTTCAGGGTGGTGTCCGAGACTTGAAACGTCATTCCGATGGTGAAGGCCAGATAGGCGAAATCCCGGTAACGCGGGTCGCTGTCCTGATTGAAGTCCACGCCGCCGCTGTCGCGGTAGTAGAGGAATGCGTAGCGCAGGGTGAAGAGAGTGTGGACCAGGAACCAGGACAGGGTGGTGCTGCCCAGGGCGACCGCGATGATCCCGGCTTTCGCGATTCCTTCGGAGGAGCCGGCGTCGAGCAGGATCAGCGCCACGCCGCCGAAGCTGGCCAGCGTGGCGGTCAGGAGCAGGGCGTCGGAGACGGCGCGGCCCGAGTCCTCCCGGGCGGCGTGGGCGGCAGTGGCTGCGGGGGAGAGGCGGCCGATGACGGACCAGACCCAGACCAGATAGGTCAGGGAGGCCGCGGCCCAGCCCAGTGATGGGGCATAGGTCCAGTTGCCGGACAGCCCGATGGCGACGGCGGCCAGGGCGCCGACGGCGAACATCACGGCCAGCCGGTCCGAAGAACGGTGTTTCCGGCTGCGGAAGTCCTGCACCGACATGGCTACATTCTGGCAGCAAGGCGCGGGAAATCAGCTGAAGAATACCTTTGGGCGCCTGCTCGAACACTGTCAGGCCGTGACGCTGCGGCTAAGCCGGGCTTTCCTCGGCCGCAGTAGTGGTCCAAGTCATGGTCACCTGTTGCTGGCCGAAGAATCCGGCCCCCGGCTGGCAATGATGTGGTTGTACCCGGCTTCAAACGTTGGGTACTGCAAGGTTCCAAGCAACGTAAGAAGCCGCGCGCCGCCTAGGACGTTGCCGCTGGCCAGCTCGGGCTGGAGTCGCGGGGGTGGTTGAATTCCCAGCCGATGCGCAATGTACGTGACGACCTCACCCAGGGGAGCAGGTGCCTGATCGACGGCGTGCAGGATAGGCGGCGGATTCTCTGCGAACAGCAGTGTTTGTAGGGTGCGCACCAGATCGGTTTCATGGATGCGGTTCGTACGTTTTGCGTACTGGACGGGCGCACCCTCGATGACTTTTCGCAGAAGCATCTCCCGCCCGGGCCCGTAGATCCCTGCAGGCCTGACGATATGCGCGTCGAAGAGTTCGGACGCGAGAAGCTCCCCGTCGCGAAGCGTCCTGCCCCGCGGAGTCACCGGAGCAGGTGTATCCGCCTCTGTGAGCGCCCGCTGCTCTGATTTCCCTTCGAACACCCGGGTGGAGGAAACGAACACCACTTGTCGCGGCCGGGCCGGCAGCGCCGCGGCGACGTTGCTGATGGCGGCCAGGTAGCCATTCGAACGATCCGAAGCTTCCTGGATATCCGGGGTAAGGGTAATGACCATCCTGTCCACTTCCGGCAAATGACCGCGGACAGGTTCCCGGAGATCAACAGACAGGGGAGTGAATGCCGCAGGCAAGGCGGAGGTGTTGCGGCGGAGCGCGAACACCTCCGCCCCGGCCCTCACCAAACGCTCACCCAGTTGCGTGCCGAGCCTCCCGCAACCGACAAGGAGGATCCGCCCGGGGCCGGCTTGCTCCGTTCCAGCTTTTTCGCTCATGTTCGACAATCCAGGCTCTCCCGCTCGCAGCATCTGAGGGGCCGAAAAGGGTCCTCCAGCTCATCCAGAACTATTCTCTCGCGGGCCGCGGTGCGCTTGCCTCGCGCTGTTGGCCTTGAGCCAATCAACTTCGGGGGCGCAGGGTGGACCAAGCGTCCAGGGCGTAATACATCCGGCGCTGGTAGACCAGCGCCGGGGCGGAGGAGCCGTCGTCGAGCACCTGAAGAACCTGAGCGGCCAGAACAACACCGGTTCCGGCGGGCATCCGGTCTAGTGGCTTGCACCGGAGCACTGTGCCGACGCCGCGGATGATCGGCTCGCCAGTCGGCGCCCTGTACCAGTCCATGTCGAATCCGAAGCGGTGCGAACCGGGCCGTGCAAAAAGCTCCGCAAGGCGACGGTTGGCGGTTGTGAGCAGGTGAACGGCAAGCGTCTCACCCGCCAGCAGGGCGGCTCCGGATTCCGTGCCGCGGGTGATGGACACCGCGAGCACCGGGGGCTCCGCAGACACCGAAATCACCGAAGACGCAGTAATTCCTGCCGGACCGTTCGGCCCCGAGGCGGTGACAATCGCTACTCCTGCGGGATGGGCGGAGAACGCGGCGCGGAATGCGTCGGCGAGGCCTGGAGGCTGAGCGCCTGGCCGCGTGGGACCCATCCTGGCTCCTCTCCTGCGTCGGGACTTACGCTCGAAAGCACTACCGCCCATGCTAGGACCGCGGGGCATGCCCCACCAGAGACCGCGTGTTGACGACGCCGCGGAACAGGCCCGGTTAGCTGGGCGTTAGCGGCTCCGTTGCGGATACTTCCCGGCCCGCGGACCCGTGTGTCGCCCGCGGGATCTCAGTAGACTGGGACGCATGACCGAGCAGGAACCGGAGGGGTCCGACGCTGCTGCGGTTGACGGCGGCGGAACTGGTTTGCACGCGGACGCTGCCGTTGCTAACGCAACCGAAGCGGATGGCCAGGGCTCGAGCCTGGCCGATCCGGAAGCAGTCGACACGACCTTGCGCAGCCCTGAGCAGAGGTCCCGCACGTTCATGGGGATTCTGGTGAATACGGCCTTGGCCAATATCACCACCAGCTACTTGTGGTTCGCTCTGACCTTCTGGGTGTATCTGCAAACGCGCAACGTGATCGCCACCGGGGTGGTCGGCGGGGCCTACATGCTGCTGATCGCGCTCTCCAGCATCAGCTTCGGCACCTTCGTGGACCGCTACCGCAAGCTGGCGGTGATGCGCTTCGCCGCGGCTTTCACCCTGGTGATGTTCCTGCTGTCCGGGGCCATGTTCCTGCTGACGCCCGTTACCTCGCTGGTGGACCTGGCCCAGCCCTGGTTCTGGGTCTTCACGCTGATCATCCTGATCGGCGCCGTGGTGGAGAACATGCGCAACATCGCCCTGTCCACCACGGTCACCATCCTGATCGAGCCGGACCGGCGGGCCAACGCCAACGGCCTGGTGGGCATGGTGCAGGGGCTGATGTTCATTGTCACCTCGGTGCTCTCGGGCCTCTCGGTGGGGCTGCTCGGCATGGGCTGGACCATCGCCGTCGCGCTGGTGCTGACGGCGCTGGCCTTCGCTCACCTGCTGACGCTCCGCATGCCCGAGGAGGTGCGCGCGGCCGCCACCGACGCGCACGGCGGATTCGACCTGCGCGGTTCGATCGCCGCCGTCTTGGCCATCACCGGCCTGTTCGCGCTGATCGTGTTCTCCACCTTCAACAACTTCATTGGCGGCGTCTATATGGCGCTGATGGACCCCTACGGCTTGGAGCTGTTCCCCGTGGAACTTTGGGGAGCGTTCTTCGCGCTCGGGTCCACCGGGTTCATTGTGGGCGGCTGGCTGATCAGCAAGTTCGGCCTGGGGCGCAACCCGCTGCGCACCATGCTCATCGCGGTGATCGTGATGGGTGCCCTCGGTGCAGTGTTCACCCTGCGGGAGTGGGCCTGGCTGTATATCGCCGGGATCTGGCTATACCTGGTTTTGGTGCCGTTCGTGGAGGCCGCCGAACAAACCATCATCCAGCAAGTGGTGCCGCTGCAGCGCCAAGGGCGGGTCTTCGGTTTCGCCATGGCGTTTGAGTCGGCGGCAGCGCCGATCACCGCGTTCCTGATCGCGCCGATCGCCCAGGTCTGGATCATCCCGTACGCGCGCTCCGCCGAGGGCGCCGCCCAGCTGGAGTCGCTGCTGGGAGAAGGCACCTCCCGCGGCATCGCCCTGGTGTTCCTGGCGGCGGGGATCATCATGATCCTGGCCGCGCTGCTGGCTTTCCTCACCCCGGTCTACCGCCGCGTTTCCGCGACCTATGCCCGCGCGGCAGGGGCTGCGGCAGAGGCTCCGGACGCATCCTAGCCCGCATGGCTCAGCCGTGTGTCTCGTCTTCCACGATCGCGGTGGCGATGCTGTCCGAGTCCTCCAGCGCGGCCAGATAACGTTCGGCGTCGAGCGCGGCGGAGCACCCGGTGCCGGCGGCGGTGATGGCCTGCCGGTAGCGGTGGTCCACCGCATCGCCGCAGGCAAAGACGCCGCGGAGGTTCGTGACAGTGGTGGGCGCGTCCACCTTGATGTAGCCGGCGTCGTCCAGTTCCACCTGGCCCTTGACCAGTTCGGTCCGCGGCAGGTGCCCGATCGCCACAAACAGGCCGGTGGCCGGCAGTTCGCGGGTGGCGCCGGTGACGGTGTCGGTCAGCGTCACGCCGGTGACCTTGTTGTCGCCGTGGATCGCGGTGATCGCGCTGTTCCACTCGAAGCGGATTTTGGGGTTGTCTTTGGCCCGCTGCGCCATGATCTTGGAGGCGCGGAGCGTGTCGCGGCGGACGACGACGGTGACCGACTTTCCGAAGCGGGTCAGGAACAGCGCTTCCTCCATCGCCGAATCACCGCCGCCGGCGACGACGATGTCCTGTTCGCGGAAGAAAAAGCCGTCGCAGGTGGCGCACCAGGACACCCCGTGGCCGGAGAGCCGTTTCTCGTCCGGCAGCCCCAGTTCCTTATAGGCCGAACCGGTGGCCAGGATCACCGCCGGCGCCTGATACTCGTCGCCGCCCATGGTAGTCACGCTCTTCAGGTGGCCCGAGAGCTCAACGGAGGCAACGTCGTCGTACTCCACCGCCGCGCCGAATTTCTCCGCCTGCTTCCGCAGCAGGTCCATTAGCTCCGGTCCCTGGACGCCGTCCGGGAAACCCGGGAAGTTCTCAACCTCCGTGGTGTTCATCAGCGCGCCGCCGGCGGTGACCGAGCCGGCCAGGACCCGGGGCGCCAGGCCAGCGCGTGCGGCGTAGATGGCCGCGGTGTAGCCGGCCGGGCCGGAACCGACAATGATGACCTTCTCGGTGTTCATCCTGAGCTCCTCCCAGAGCGTGGCCAGGTCCTACTGTGCATCCGGGTGCAGTGCCGGCTGCAGCTCGGACAGCAGCTGCTGCACGCGGTGCTTGATGTCGTCGCGGACGGCACGGACACCGTCCGGGTGCTGGCCGGAAGGGTCGTCCACGTCCCAGTCCTCGTAGCGCCGGCCAGGAACCACCGGGCATTCTGCGCCGGAGCCCAGGGTCACCACCATCTGCGCGCCGTTGATGGACTCCACCGTCACCTCCGACGGCAGCTCCGCTGACAGGTCAATGCCGTCTTCCGCCATGGCATCCACCACGGCGGGGTCCAGCTGCGCTGCGGGCCGGACCCCGGCCGAGCGGGCGGTCAGGGCACCGTCCGCGAGCTGGGACAGGTAGGCGGCGGCCATTTGGGAACGGCCGACATCGCGTACCCCCACGAACAGGACAGTGGGACGGATGGCTTCCGGAATTGCGTCGGTCATGGCGGCCCTTCGCGTCGATCGGCTCCCGGCCACCGCTGCCGGCGCCGGCTGCTTCCCTTCACTGTGCCAGAAGTTCGGACAGTCCCATAGGTGCGCCAGCGATAATGGCAGGCATGAGGTACAAAGCCGAGAAGCCCAGCGTCCTGTTCGTCTGTTCCAGCAACAGCGGAAAATCGCCGATGGCCGCCGGACTGATGGAAGCCGCCGCGGCCGGAACGGTTGACGTCCACTCCTGCGGCACCAACCCGGGCGAAAGCGTGAATCCGGAGTCCGCGGCCTCCTTGGCGGAACTCGGCATCGATATCTCCAGCCAAGTCCCGACGGCGGTGACGGACGAGGCGCAGCGCAGCGCCGACGTCGTGGTCATCTTGGGCAGCAACGCGCAACTGGAGGAAGTGCCCGGCACCCGTTACGAGCGGTGGGAGATTGACGAGCCGGGCCTGCGCGGGATCCACGGCGAGGAGCGGATGCGCCTGGTCCGCGACCAGATTGCCGCCAAAGTGCGCAGCCTGCACCAGGAACTGACCGGCGGCTAGATGCCTGTGCCGCTGTCCGTGGCAGCGGCGTTTTCCGCCGCGACTCCCTGCATCGCCTCCGGCGACATGTACATGATCTCCCAGACGTGGCCGTCCGGGTCCGCGATCGCTGCCCCGTACATGCCCGGCATTTCCTCTTCGGCCGGCCGGTAGACGCTGCCCCCGCCGGACGTCGCGTTGGCCACGAACCGGTCCACTTCCTCGTTGGAGTCCGCGCTGAGGGCCACCAGGACTTCCTTGGCATCCGAACCCAGATGCGGGGTGTCGTTGCGCAGGTACTTGCCGAAATGCTCGCGGGTCAGCAGCATCACCACGATGGTGTCGGAAATGACCAATGAGGAGGCATCCGGGGAGGAAAAGTCCGGATTCAGGGTGTAGCCCAGACCGGTGTAGAAGTCGGTGGACTTCTTCAGGTCGCTGACGGGGAGGTTGATGAAAACCATGCGGTCCATGGATGGTCCTTCTCAGAAGACGGCCACCGACTGGCGCGGGCGGCGGGTGTTTGCGGACGATGTCCACCTTGGCATTCCGGCCGGTTTCCGCCAATGGCTATCGGTGGAGTTAGTTGGACGCGGCGCTCAGCCCGCGGCGCGGCCTAACCAGGCGACACAGGCAAGCAGGCCAATGCCGCACACGCGGCATGCCCTAGCCGTTGGCGCCGCACTACCATCCCTTGTCCGCCGCCGCCGGTCGACCTACCGTGGAAGTACGGCGAGCAGAGGATGCGTGAGATGGCGGAATTACGGATAGAACAGTGGTGGCTGAAACTGCCGACGAAGCAGAAGCAGTGGTTCCGGGAGAACCTGCACGCCGACGTCGTGGATCCGGATGCGGCCGCCGCGGTCTACGAGGCCGGCGGACCGGACCTGAAGGAAGCCACGCTGCCGGAAGAGGACTGGGAGTTCATCGAGACCCAGTCGGAGTTCGTGGACTGATAACGACGGCGGTGATCCGCGGTATCAGGCGGATCCGCCCCGGTACGGGTAAGTTGGTGTGAAACGGCCCACGTGGCCGCCAGACGACGTGCTCGAAGGGGTGGCCCGATGGCCGGAATCATCATCGTAGGAGTAGACGGCAGCGAAACCGCCATGAAGGCGGCGCGCACGGCGGCGAAGCTCGCAGCGTCCATGGGCGCCGAGCTCCGGGTGGTGACTGCGCACGAGTCCGATACGACCGAAGTTGTGGAGATCGGCAACGACAAGTGGTTCATTCACGAGTCGGAGAAGGCCGAAAAGGTGGCCCGGGACGTGGCGACGGAGCTGGGCGCGGAAGGGCTGCGCACCAGCTTCACGGCGGTGCTCGGCAAGCCCCAGGACGCGCTGGTCTCCGAAGCCGAACGGGTCAACGCCCGCCTGATCGTGGTCGGCAACGTCGGCATGCAGGGGCTGGGCCGGGTGCTCGGCAGCGTGGCCAGCTCGGTGACGCACAAGGCCGCCTGCGACGTGTATATCGCCAA
This sequence comes from Arthrobacter sulfonylureivorans, assembly GCF_047607445.1. Classification (GTDB taxonomy): domain Bacteria; phylum Actinomycetota; class Actinomycetes; order Actinomycetales; family Micrococcaceae; genus Crystallibacter; species Crystallibacter sulfonylureivorans_A. The sequence continues at coordinate 9,413 of NZ_JBLKRT010000041.1, read as the reverse complement.
GACCGCCTAGCTGGCGCCGGGACGTGAGCAAGCTGCAGGTTGCCGGCCGGGCCCAGGTGCCGCCGTTCCAGGTGATGAACATTCTGGATCGGGTGGCGCAGATGCGCGCCGCGGGCCGGGACGTGATTTCGCTGTGCGCTGGCGAACCTTCCGGCGGTGCGCCGCAGGCAGTGTCGGAGCAGGCCGCACGGATCCACGCCTCCGGCCAGGCGCTGACTTACACCAGCGCACTGGGTGTCCGCGAGCTGCGGACGGCAATCGCCGGGCACTACCGGCGCTGGTACGGGCTGGATGTGGCACCGGAAGAAGTAGCCGTGACCACCGGGTCCTCCGGCGGGTTCCTGCTGGCGTTCCTGTCCGCGTTCAACCCGGGGGACCGCGTGGCGCTGGCACGGCCCGGCTACCCGGCGTACCGCAACATCCTGCGGGCGCTCGGCTGCGAGGTGGTGGAGATCGACTGTGGTCCGGAGGTGCGCTACCAGCCTACGCCGGAGCTGCTGGACGCTGCCGCTGCCACCCACGGAGCGCTGTCGGGGCTGGTGCTGGCCTCGCCCGCCAACCCCACCGGCACCATGGTGTCGCGCGATGAGCTGGCTGCCCTCACCGCCTGGTGCGCCGAGCGCAGCGTCCGGCTGGTCAGCGATGAGATCTACCACGGCATCACCTACCCGGCCGACCCCGCGCAACCCGACGCCCGCGGAACCTGCGCCTGGGAACTGGACCGGACCGGCGTCGTTATTTCCTCTTTTTCGAAGTACTGGGGCATGACCGGGTGGCGGCTGGGCTGGGCGCTGATGCCGCGTGACCTCGCCCCGGCCATCGAGGCGCTCGCCGGGAACGTGGCGCTGTGCCCGCCTGCGCCGGCCCAGTTGGCGGCGCTGGCGGCGTTCAGCGAGGAATCCTACGCGCAGGCCGACGCCGCGGTGGCCGCTTTCGCCGAGGTGCGGGCCGTGCTGCTGCAGAACCTTGACCGGCTGCAGTGGGGAACTGCGGCACCGGCCGACGGCGCGTTCTATCTGTATGCCGACCTTGGGGACCAGCTGAGCGGCTTCGCCGACTCGGCCGACTACTGCCGTGCGCTGCTGGAGGAAGAGGGTGTGGCGCTGGTGCCCGGCGCCGATTTCGACGCGGTCAACGGAACCCGCTCGGTCCGGCTGTCCTTTGCTGCCGGCGCGGACGCCGTGGCCGCAGCCGTGGAGCGGATCATCCGGTTCCAGGCGAACCGCGCCGCGAAGGACTGAGCTCCGGGAAGCCCTTGGTGGTGCGGTCACGGGACCGAGCCGGTGCGGTTGGGGCAATCCCGCTCCCAGACCTCCACCGGCCCGTCCGTATCAGGCCGCAGCCCGATTAGGGCCGCTCCCAGACCTCAACCGGTCCGTCGACCACGGTGAACAGGGGGTGCGGCTCCGGGACGTACGCCGGATCAGAGATGACGCGGGGCAACTCGGTTGCGTCGGTCAGAACCAGTGCGTGTGCCGGATCCCGGACGGCCACCTTGGCCATCAGGTGCTCGAACTCATAGCGGAGCTGTCCGGTGGTGACCGGCAGGGGAGGGGCCAGCATCCCGGGCACGCATCCTGCGGCCAGCGGCGGATTCACACGGATCAGGCCGGCATTGAACGAGTAGCCGCGGACCAGTGCCTCGGCTTCGATGCCGCAGAGATAGGCGCCGATGGCTGCCATCGGGTCCGCGGTGGCCCGGAAACGCTGCAGTTGCGGGTGGTTGCGGTAGCCCTTGGTCTCCCCGGCGAGCACTTTCTGGGCCAGCAGGGTCTCCCGCCAGCACGCCACGAGGCCCTTGCTGTCGAGCATCCGGGGGTGCAGGCTCCAAATACGCATTGATCCAGAATAGGCACACCCCGGGCTCCGCGCCGGAGGCCGCGGCAGGCACAGAAACAGGCCGCCTGCGGTTAGTCGCTGGTCGATTTCGGTACAGAGGGAGAACTATATCCTGTCTGTGCGACAATGGATGGCAATGTCTTCGCAGATTTCTTCTCCCCAAAAAACTTCCGACCGGCCCCAGGTGCGCCCAGCCGCCGAGGGCTGGGATCAAGCCGTCACCTCCGAGGGGCGGCCGCTGCTGCAGTTCAAGTCCCCGCGGGTCAAGCAGCCGCCGGTGCATCTGGCCGATCTGACGCTGGCCGAGCGGCAGGAGAAGATGAAGGAGCTGGGGCTGCCGGCGTTCCGCGCCAAGCAGCTCTCCACGCACTACTTCCAGCACTACACCACCGATCCCGAGCGGATGAGCGACCTGCCCAAGGAGCGCCGCGCCGAGTTGGTGGAGACCTTCTTTCCCACCCTGCTGACCGAGGTCAAGCGGCTGAAGACGGACAACGGCGACACGATCAAGTTCCTCTGGCGGCTCTTCGACGGCTCGCTGGTCGAGTCGGTGCTGATGCGCTACCCCGGCCGGATCACGCTCTGCGTTTCCAGCCAGTGCGGCTGCGGCATGAACTGCCCGTTCTGCGCCACCGGTCAGGCTGGCCTGACCCGCAACATGTCCACCGCGGAGATCCTGGACCAAATTGTGCAGGCCAACCGCGTGATCGCCGAGGGCGGCTTGGGCGGCAAGCGCAAGAACAACGACGGCGGTGCAGGCCACGACGCCGAACGCGTCACCAACATTGTCTTCATGGGCATGGGTGAGCCGCTGGCCAACTACAAGCGCGTGATGAATGCCGTGCACCGCATGGTGGACGAGGCGCCCGAGGGCCTGGGCATGAGCGCCCGCGGCATTACCGTCTCCACCGTCGGCCTAGTGCCGGCGATCAACAAGCTGGCCGGCGAGAACCTGCCCTTCACCTTCGCGCTCAGCCTGCACGCACCCGACGACGAACTGCGCGACGAGCTCATTCCGGTGAACTCGCGCTGGAAGGTGGACGAGGCCCTCGACGCCGCGTACGGCTACTACCAGCAGACCGGCCGCCGCGTCTCCATCGAATATGCGCTGATCAAGGACATGAACGACCACGCGTGGCGGGCCGACCTGTTGGCCAAAAAGCTGAACAAGCGCGGCCGCGGCTGGGTGCACGTCAACCCGATCCCGCTGAACCCCACGCCCGGCTCCATTTGGACCTCGTCCGACCCTGCCGTCACCCGCGAGTTCGTCGACCGGCTGAACGACGCCGGCATCCCCACCACGCTGCGCGACACCCGCGGTAAGGAGATCGACGGCGCCTGCGGCCAGCTCGCCGCAGCAGAGTAACCCCCCGGTGGTCGACCAAGCGAGCTCCAGCGAGCGCGTGGAAACCTGACCCAACCCCCGGTGGTCGACCAAGCGAGCATGGCCTCCGGTGGTCGACCAAGCGAGCGCCAGCGAGCGCGTGGAGACCCGAGCGCGTGGAGACCCGAGCGCATGGAGACCTGACCTGACCTGACCTCCACAACCCTGTCCAGGCTGTGCCAGTCCACATGCCGCTGACCGGCGAGTCGCTGCCGGCGCCCGCTGCGGCATCCTGATCGGGCGGGCGGTTGGGCCCGCCGGGACCAGGAGGACGCGATGGCGCTGTCTGAAGTAGAAGAACTAGAGGCGGAGTTGCGGGGGCTCGCGGAAGAGTTGACCAGCCCGACACCCGGCGAGTGCCTGCTCTGCTATCTCTACCGGATGCTGGAGTTCGGTTGTAAGCGCCATGATTTCACGCGGCGGTACCAACGCCTGATGGCTCCGCGGGCCACTGCACTGCTACGCAGGCTTTCCCGAATGGGCGGCTGTTGTTGCGAGTGCGAAGTCTTCCTGAATGCCTACCAGCCGCATCCCCGTTATTTCGGCATGGACGAGGACGGCGAGTTCATTATGGAGCCCATGCCGGTATGCCACGGCGTCCGCCGAGGTTCTTCGCAGCCATGCTGTCTGTGGCAACGGAGGCCGCGCTACTCGTGATCCCTCAACCGTTATTCGGCAGCGCGCCGGACGGCGTCCAGATGCTGGCGGGGAACCCGATCCCGGGAGTAGGTGATCTCGGTGTAGCCGTGAGGCGCCGGTTTGCCGTCCTCGCCGAGGTTCACGAACACGATCTTCTCGATCGTCAGGATGGACTGGCGGGTGAACATGTTGCGCACTTCGGCCCTCATGGTCAGCGAGGTGCGGCCGAAGTGCGTCGCCGTCAGCCCCATCTCGATCAGGTCTCCCTGCTGCGCGGAGCTGACGAAGTTGATCTCCGACATGTACTTGGTCACCGCCATGCCGTTGCCCAGCTGGACGATGGCGTAGATGGCTGCCTCTTCATCGATCCAGCGCAGCAGGCTGCCGCCGAACAAGGTGCCGTTGGCATTGAGGTCTTCGGGCCGCACCCACTTGCGGGTGTGGAACGTGATGTCGCCGTTCTCCATGGAGACGACACTAGCCGACCCACGCGCCCGCGGCCCACGCCCGCGGCCCACGACCGCGGTGACGCGATCATCGGAGAGCGTGTGCGGCAGAGCAGCTATTCGTCGAGCTTCTCGACGTCGTCGGCCTTCTTGGGTACCAGCGGGATCGACTCTGTCGTCGGCGGCACCCGGGGCGTGAGCACCGAGGCGTAGTCGTGTTCACTGGAGTAGTTCAGGAAGCCCAAGTGCGCTTCGTACCGGTCGAGCACATCGTTGATGATCTGCTGCTGCGTCAGGCCCATCAGGTCATAGCCCTCGGTCCCCGTTTGTGTGAAGACTTCCAGACGATAGTAAGTGTCGATCTCCCTAGGCATGCTGCGGCCGCCAAAGGTCGGCACCGGTGCCTCAACCGCGGCAACTTGGTAATGGAAGTTGCGGTGGTTCTCCATGTTCACCACCAGCGAGTGCTCGTCGATCCCGGTTTCATCGTTCGGCAGGGTCGTCAGTTCTGCCTCGTAGCCCAGGCTGGTGAACTCCCTGGCCACGTCCTGCAGCGCCGGCAGCACGGTACGTTCGGCGAACTGCGCCACAGCCTTCTTCGACGGGTATGAGCGCAGGCGGGCCAGGCGTTGCCGCCAAGTCTTCTCCGGAACCTGTCCGCCGTGTGCCGCCGCCGAACGGCGGCGCCGTACCCGTCCCTCCCGTTCTGCGCGCTCCATGCGGAGGACCTTCGAGAACGAGGCCATCACCAGATAGGCGATGATCGTGACCGGCAGGGCGAAGATCAAGGTGGCATATTCCATCGTGGTGACACCGCCGGCCACCAGCATGGCCACCGTGAGCACCGCCGTGACAAGGGCCCAGAAGATGCGCAGCCACTTGGCCCCGTCCATCGCCGGGTCAGGGATCGAGGAGGAGAAGTTGGACATCACCATTGCGCCGGAGTTGGCGCTGGTGAGATAGAACAGCAGGCCGGACAGCGTGGCCAGCCCGATCAGGAACGGCGCGCCCGGGAACATCTCCAACAACGCGTACCAGCCATGCTCGGGGCTGTCGACGGCGAGCTGTGCGAAGTCCTCATTCCCGCCGAGCACTTCGCTCATGGCGCTGTTGCCGAAGATCGAGACGATGAAGAAGTCGCAGAGCACCGGGGCGGTGATGGCGGCAATGACGAACTCGCGCAGCGTCCTGCCGCGCGAGATCCGGGCCAGGAAGAGTCCCACGAACGGCCCCCACGCCAGCCAGAAGGCCCAGAAGAAGAGAGTCCAGCCGGCCATCCACGACGATCCGTCCTCTTCGTAGGCCAGCGTCTGCAGGGTGCGCTCCGGCAGCGTGAAGATGAACCGGCCGATGTTCTCGACCATGGCATTGAGCAGGAAGGACGTCTGGCCCGTGACGAGGATGTAGAGCATCATCGCTCCGGCCGCCCACAGGTTCAGCTCGGAAATCCAGCGGATCCCCTTGTCGACGCCGGAAGTACAGGCGGCGACCGTCATCACGACGGCGACCAGCACCAAGGCGATCTGCAGCGCCAGACCCTCAGGGAGGCCAAACAGCCAACTGAAGCCGACATTGAGCAGGACGACGCCGATGCCCATTGAGGTGGCCACGCCAAAGACAGTGCCGACCAAGGCAAAAATGTCGATCACGTCGCCGGTCGCCCCCCGCACCCGCTTGCCCAGCAGCGGATAGAGGGCTGCGCGGATGGACAGCGGCATGCCCCACCGGTAGGCGAAGTAGCCCATGGCCATGCCCAGCAGCGCATACACCGACCAGCCCGCCACACCGTAGTGGAACATGGTCCACACCACCGCGTCCTGGGCGGCTTCCGCGGATTCCGGGCTGGCCGTGGGCGGAGTGATGAATTGCGTGATCGGGCCGGTCACTGAGTAGAAAAGCATGTCGATGCCCACGCCCGCGGCAAAAAGCATGGCGACCCACGTGAACAGGTTGTACTGCGGGCGTGAATGATCGGGCCCCAGCCGGACGCTGCCCTCTTTGGAGAAGGCCACCCACAGGACGAAGAGGATGACCAGCGTAACGGTCACAACGTAGAACCAGCCCAGATTGGTGGCGATCCAGATGACCGCAGTGTGCATGATGTCGGCGGCATTGGCCGGGGCGGCCATCGCCCAGATGGAGAACGCCAGCACGATCGCGGAGGAAATGACGAACACACGCCAGTTGAGCCGCGGACCCCGGTGCTCGGCTAGCTCGGTGGGTCCCTTGCTCAGTTCGGTGCTGGAAATCGGCGGACGCCTGGCCTCAACCTCGGCGTCCACGGGTTTGCGTCGTTCCACCGCGCCGAAGCGGCTACGTTCAACCAGCGGCTTCGAGTTCTCATTCTCCGGTGTGGATGCGTCTTCGGCCTGGGCCATAACGATCTCCTTCTATCACGGGGCCGGACGCACGCCCCGTAAAAGGCACGGTACTCGGACCTGGGCCGACGCTCCAGACATGCCGGAGCGAGCGAACCCACGACGGCTTAATCAGCGCTGTCGAATCACGGATCCACGCCGTCGTAGTACACGCGTCGATCACAATGCTTTCGAGTCAGGACCCTTCCACCCCCGTTGGAAAGCGCTTAGCCTGAGACAAACGTTGCTACACGAGGGACAGGGCATCATGCGTAAGCTGATTCAACTGACTGCCGGCGCCGCGGTTCTGCTGGCGCTGGCTGGCTGCACCAACGGACCAAAACCGGCGCCATTCGAATCTCAAGGGTCAGTGGGTTCACATGACGCTGTTTCGACTGACGCAGCCTCCTCAATTGACTTCGAGAAGCAGCTGGCCCAATCGACCAATAGGCATCTGTTGGCCGAAGAGGGCGGCTACAAGTTCTACTCGCTGCTGCCACTCGATCCCGATAAGGGCCGGCTGTGCGTGGTCATCCAGCGCGAAGGTGGCGCCGAAGCCGGGGGATGCAGCGACTCCGTCCCCTATGTGGGCACGGGGGTAGGAATCACCGACCTTGTGGACGCGAAGCTCGTGCCCGCCGGCTACAACGCCAGCAAAGACCTAGTCGATGGTTGGCGCTACCTGCACAACAACCTGCTGGTACGCGGGTTGGATGATCCCAAATCCAGCAGCTAGGCACGCGATCTTCACAGCGGTAGGTCGGACGCTGGGAGCGTGGCTCACGCTTCACAGCAGTTTCACAGTAGCGCCACAGTCAGGGCTCATGGCCGGGCCCGACGTTGGAGACATGACGAACATCCTTGATCATCGAGTGCACCATCCCGCCCGCAGCGAAGGAGCCACTTCGGCGGCCGCAGCCACTACGCAATCCGCCGTCGGGCCGGCCGTGCCTCCAGATACCCAATCCTCCCTCACACCACCTACCGACGAGCTGACAGGGTCTATGATCTCGCCCTGGCATTGGATCATGTTCGTCTTGATGTTCATCGGCCCGCTACTCGTGATCGGCGTCTACGAGTTCTTCCGCTTCCAGGCGCAGATCACCCAATTCATCGAAGGGCTCGGATTCAACGGCGTCCGGTTCTTTTGACGCGGAGCCCAATGGTGTCCACTGAAAAAGAAAGACCCTCTGACCGGGATAATCCCTAGTCAGAGGGCTTTCATTCGTTGCGGGGGTAGGATTTGAACCTACGACCTCCGGGTTATGAGCCCGGCGAGCTACCGAACTGCTCCACCCCGCGGCGTGTTAACGACTGTAGACCCCCACGTGGCCAAACGACGAATTTGGTGAGGCGCGTCACCGCCAGCAGCCAAAACCCCTGACAAAAAGTACGACGGCGGCCGGGCGCCTTCCCCACGGAAGGTGCGCGGCCGCCGTCGTCAGCAGAACCGGTGGAGGACTACTGGAGGTGGTCCACCAGCTTGCCGGCGATGCCGTTGTAGCTGCCCGGCGTCAGTGCCAGCAACCGTGCTTCGGCCTCAGCCGAGAGCCCCAGGCCGGAGACAAACTCCTTCATCCGCTCGGCGTCCACCCGGTGGCCGCGGGTGAGCTCCTTGAGCCGCTCGTACGGGTTCTCCATGCCTTCCACACCCGCGATGGCCTCGGCGCGCATCACCATCTGGATGGCCTCGCCAAGCACCTCCCAATTCTGGTCTAGGTCGGCGGCCAGTACGTCCGCCGGCACGCTCAGCCGGTCCAGGCCCTTGGCCACATTGGAGATGGCCAGCAGTGAATGCCCGAAGGCCACGCCGATGTTGCGCTGCGACGAGGAGTCGGTCAGATCGCGCTGCCAGCGCGAAGTAACCAGCGTGGCAGCCAGCGTGTCCAGCAGCCCGTTGGAGATCTCCAGGTTGGCTTCGGCATTTTCGAAGCGGATCGGGTTCACCTTGTGCGGCATCGTGGAGGAGCCGGTCGCGCCCTCCACCGGAATCTGCGCGAAGTAGCCGATGGAGATGTAGCTCCAGATGTCGGTGCAGGCGTTGTGCAGAATCCGGTTGAAGCGGGCCATGTCCGCGTACAGCTCGGCCTGCCAGTCGTGCGATTCGATCTGCGTGGTGAGCGGGTTCCAGGTCAGCCCGAGACCCTCGACGAAGGACCGGGAGACGGCCTGCCAGTCGGCCGACGGCACCGACGCGTAGTGCGCCGCGTAGGTACCGGTGGCGCCGTTGATCTTCCCCAGGTACTCGGTCTTGGCGATCCGGTCCAGTTGGCGGTTGAGCCGGTGCGCAATGACCGCCAGCTCCTTGCCCAGAGTGGTCGGGGTGGCGGGCTGCCCGTGGGTGCGGGAGAGCATCGGCACGTCGCGGTGCTCCCGGGCCATCGAGGAGAACTGCTCCACCAGGGCGCGGGCCGCGGGCAGCCAAACCTGCTCCACGGCTCCCTTGACGCCCACCGCGTAGGAGAGGTTGTTGATGTCCTCAGAGGTGCAGCCGAAGTGCACCATCGCGGTGAGGTCCTCGATGCCGATCCCGCCGAGCCGGCGGCCGATGAAGTACTCCACGGCCTTCACATCGTGGACGGTGACGGCTTCGATCTCTGCCAGCTCGCGCACGGCATTGCCATCGAAGTCGGTGACGATCTTGCGCAGCGCCGCCTGCTGGTCCTCGGTCAGCGGGCCCGCGCCGGGCAGCACGGACTGGCGGGTCAGGTGGATCAGCCATTCCACCTCGACGTGGACCCGGTCGCG
>NZ_JBLKRT010000040.1:0-26373 GCF_047607445.1 Arthrobacter sulfonylureivorans | reverse complement strand
CCGACGGCGGCCAGGGTCACGGTCAGGGCCGACCCGCCGTAGGAGATGAACGGCAGCGGCACCCCGATCACCGGCAGCAGGCCGGTGACGACGGCGATGTTCACGAAGGCCTGGCCGATAATCCAGACCATGATGGATCCGGCGAAGATCCGGACGAAGAGCGACTCTTGCCGCATCACGGTGCGCACCAGCGCGATGGCCAGCACCCCGAACAGGGCCAGGATGACCATGGTACCGAGCAGCCCCAGTTCTTCGCCGATGATGGCGAAGATGTAGTCGTTGTGGGCTTCCGGAATCCAGTTGTACTTCTGCCGGCTCTGTCCCAGCCCCACGCCCCACCAGCCGCCGGATGCCAGCGCGAAGAGCCCGTTGCAGGACTGCATGTTCAGCCCGGTGGTGGTTTCGCAGCCCTGGTCGGTCCACATCAGGATGCGGCCCATCCGGTTGGGGCTGACCACCACCAGCAGCAGCACCAGCGCGGCAGCGCCCAGGCCGGCGATGCCAAACAGCTTCAACGGAGCGCCGGCAAAGAACAGTCCGCCGGCAATGATCAGCATCAGGATCATCGCCGTGCCCAAGTCGTTGCCGGCCAGCACCGGGCCGACCACCAAAACCGCCCCGGGAACCACCACCGGGATCACCAGGTGCTTCCAGTTGCCCAGCAGCCGCTCCTTGGCTGCCAACACCGTTGCCATCCACAGGGACATCCCCAGTTTGGCGACTTCCGACGGCTGCAGGGACACGTTGCCGGGCAAGGTCAGCCAGTTGCGGTTGCCGCCCACCGACTCGCCCAGCGGCGTGAAGACCAAGAGCAGCAGGACCACCGACAGCGCGAGGGCCGGCCACGCCAGCTTCCGGTACGTGGCGGGCTTCCATCGGGAAAGGACCAGCATCGCCGTGACGCCGAGGCCGGCGAAGAGCGCCTGCCGCATGAACAGGCTGAACGGCGAATTATCGTCGGCGATGGATTCCACCGCCGACGAGGAGAGCACCATCAGCAGGCCGATCGCTGTCAGCGCGAGGGCGGAGCCAAGGATCAGGTAGTAGCTGGCACCGCTGGATTGCGTTCCCGTGCCCTGGATCCGGTCCAGCAGGTCGGTGCCGCGTTCGCGGAGCCGTCGGAGCTTTGCGGCAGGGGCGTCGGGTGTCCTTGCGGTGCCCGAAGCGCCGGCGACGGCGGGGGCGGACGTGCGACGTCCGCTGCGGGTGCCGCTGCTGGCCATTACTGCTCCTTGGTCGACGGTGCGCGCCCTTCCCCGAACCGGCGGACGGCTTCGATGAACGCATTGCCGCGGTGCGCGTAGGACGTGAATTGGTCCATCGAGGCGGCAGCCGGAGCCATCAGGACGGTGTCCCCGTCGGCGGCTATGCCGGCGGCAGCTTCCACCGCTGCCGCCATAACGATCTCGCCCACGGAGACGCCCGGCGTCGGGATCCTGTCTTCAGTTTCCTCCGGCGGGACGCCGATGACCGGGACATCCGGCGCGTGTCGCTGCAACGCCGCCAGCAGGGACGAGTTGTCCGTGCCGATCAGCACCACCGCTTTCAGCCTGCGTGCGTGGTCAGCGATCAACTCGTCGTAGTTCACGCCCTTGGACAATCCGCCGGCGATCCACACCACCGAGGAAAAGGACGCCAGCGACGCCGAAGCGGCGTGCGGGTTGGTGGCCTTGGAGTCGTTGACCCACAGCACCCCGGCCAGTTCCAGGACCTTCTGGATCCGGTGGGACCCGGGATCGAACCGCCGCAAACCTTCGCGGACCGCGGCCGGCTCCACGCCGTAGGCCCGGACCAGGGCAGCGGCGGCCAGCGCGTTCGCCACCTGGTGGCGCGGCGCCAGTTCGCCCAGATCGGCCAGGCTGGCCAGCTCGGCCGCCGAGTCGCGGCGCTCTTGGATGTAGGCCCGGTCCACCAGCAGGTTCTCCACCACACCGACCATGCTCACGGCGGGCATGCCCGTGGTGAAACCGATCGCCCGGCATCCCTCGACGACGTCGGCGGCTTCGACCATCTCCTCGGTCTCGCGCTGCTCGGCGTTGTAGATGCAGGCAATCCTGGTTTGCTCGTAGATTTTGGCCTTGTCGGCCAGGTACGCCGCATAGGAGCCGTGCCAGTCCACATGGTCTTCGGCCACGTTGAGCACCACGGAAGCCAGCGGGGACATGGTGTGGGTCCAGTGCAGCTGGAAGCTGGAGAGTTCGACGGCGATCACGTCGTACCCGATCGGATCGCGCACCGCGTCCAGGATCGGTGTGCCCACGTTGCCGGCCGCAATGGCACGCAGCCCGGCCGCCTGCAGCATGGATTCGGCCATCCCCACCGTGGTGGTCTTGCCATTGGTGCCGGTGATGGCCAGCCATTCGGCGGTACGCCGCCCGGCGCGTTCGCGCACCCGCCAGGCGAGTTCAACGTCGCCCCAAATGGGGATTCCCGCGGCCGCGGCGGCGGCCAGCAGCGGTGCCTGCGGGCTCCAGCCTGGCGACGTGACCAGCAATTCGGCAGGTTCCCCGACGACGTCGGGCAGGGCGCTGCCGTGCTCGCCACCGAGCAGGACTTCCCGGGCGCCGACGATCTTCAGCGTGTCGGCCTTGGCGCGGTTTTCCTCCGTATCGCGGCCGTCGACGACGACCACTGACGCACCCAGTTCGATCAGGGTGTCCGCCGCGGAGAAGCCCGACAGTCCGATGCCGGCGACCACTACGCGCAGTCCGGCCCAGTCCGCGTCCCAGGAGGTCAAGCCATCAAGTCGGTTCACGAGCCCAGGACCCATTCTGCGTAGAAGATGCCCAGGGCCGCCGCCACGCAGAGCCCGGCGATGATCCAGAAGCGCACCACGACGGTGACTTCGGCCCAGCCCTTGAGCTCGAAGTGGTGCTGCAGCGGGGCCATCTTGAAGACGCGTTTTCCGCCGCTGAGCTTGAAGAAGACCACCTGGATGATCACCGACAGCGAGATGATGACGAACAGTCCGGCCATGACCACCAGCAGCAGCTCGCTGCGGGACAGGATGGCGAACCCGGCAATCGCGCCGCCGATCGCGAGCGAACCGGTGTCGCCCATGAAGATCTTGGCCGGCGAGGTGTTCCACCACAGGAATCCGATCAGCGCGCCGACCAGCGCACCGGCCAGCAGCGCCAGGTCCAGCGGGTCGCGTACTTCGTAACAGGCCTCACCCGGCACCTTGACGGAACCGCAGCTCTGGTTGAACTGCCAGATGCCCATCAGCATGTAGGCTCCGCAGACCATCACCGACGCTCCCGCGGCCAGGCCGTCCAGCCCGTCGGTCAGGTTTACCCCGTTGGTGGCTGCGGTGACGATGATGTTGGACCAGATGATGAACAGGATGGTGCCCAGCACCGTGCCGCCGAAGGCCAGGTCCAGCCAGGGGATGTCCCGGGTGAAGGAGATGTTCAGCGACGCCGGTGTCCGGCCCAGGCTGTCCGGAAAGCTCAAGGCCAGCACGGCAAAAAGGATGCCGACAATACCCTGCAGCACGATCTTCGCCCAGGCCCGGAGCCCGAGGCTGCGTTGCTTGGAGATCTTGATGAAGTCGTCCAGGAAACCCACCAGGCCCATGCCGGCCATCAGCAACAGCAGCACGCCGCCGGAAGCGGTGGGACCGGCATGCGCTCCCCCGTTGATCAGCCACATGCCCATGTGGGTGGCGAAATAGGACAGCACCACGGTCGCCACAATGACCACGCCGCCCATGGTGGGGGTTCCGCGCTTGGTGTGGTGCGCCGTCGGACCGTCGTCGCGGATGAACTGGCCGTAGCCTCGCTTCACCAGCAATTTGATGAACAGGGGGGTCCCGAGCAGTGACAGGACCAGTGCCAGGGCAGAACCGATCAGCAGGGCTATCACTGCGCCTGGCCTTCCTCTTGGGTGACGGAACTGCGCACTGCAGCCGCCGCGGGATCGTCCGACGACGGGTTTCCTAATGCTACCCGGTCGCCCAGATGCCGCAGTCCGGCTCCGTTGGAGGACTTGAACAGCACCAGGTCGCCTGGCGCCAGCTGCTCTTCCAGCACCCGGTACGCCTCATCGGGGGTGCCGACCCACATCGATTCGTCGCCCCACGAGCCTTCCATGACCGCTCCGGTATGCATGGCCCGGGCGCCAGCGCCGACCACAATCAGCCGCGAGATGTTCAGCCGGACCACGATCCGGCCGATCGCGTCGTGCTCATGAACGGTGTCATCGCCCAGTTCCAGCATCTCGCCGAGCACGGCCCAGGTGCGGCGGCCGCGGCCCAGTTCGGCCAGCGTGCGCAGCGCAGCCCGCATGGATTCCGGGTTGGCGTTATAGGCATCGTTGATCACCGTCACGCCGTCCGGCCGCTCGGTCCGCTCCATTCGCCAACGGCTGGCCGGGCCGCGCCCGCTCAGGCCGGCGGCGATGGTTTCCGCGGGGACCCCCAGTGCCCAGGCGGCGCCGGCGGCAGCCAGCAGGTTGGCCACGTGGTGGATACCGATCAGACCGGATGCAACCGGGTGCTCGGTGCCATCCGGGAAGCACAGCGTGAATTCGGGGTGGCCGGCCTCGTTGATGCGGGCTCCGCGGGCACGCAGCAATTGGTCGGTGCTGCCGGCAGGCAGGCTGAAACCGTCGTCGGAGCTGAAGTAGAGCACTTGGGCGCCGGTACGGGCGGACATCGCCTTGACCCGGTGATCGTCGGCGTTGAGGACGGCGGTTCCGCTGGCTGGCAGCGCCTCGGCTAGCTCGCCTTTGGCGATGGCTATGTTTTCCACGCCGCCGAATTCCCCGGCGTGGGCGCTGCCGACGCCCAGCACCACGCCGATGCTTGGCTTGACCATGTCGGCCAGGTACTCGATGTGGCCAATGCCTGTGGCCCCCATTTCGACCACCAGGTAGCGGGTGTCGAAGTCTGCGGCGAAGACCGTCAGCGGTACGCCGACCTCGCCGTTGTAGGAGCCGATCGGCGCCACGGTCGGCGCCACCAGGCCCAGGATGCCGGCCAGCAGGTCCTTGGTGGTGGTTTTGCCGGCGCTGCCGGTGATGCCCACGACCTCGAGCCCCGAGGCGGCACGCAGCCGGGCGACGATGGCTGAAGCGATGGCGCCCATGGCCAGCACGGCGTCGGCCACGATGATTTGCGGCAGGACCCGGCCCGAGGCATGGGACACTTCGCGTTCGGTGAGGGCGAGCACGGCGCCGGCTTCGAATGCGGCGCTGACGTAGAAGTGGCCGTCGGCGGTCTCGCCCGGCTTAGCCACGAACAGTCCGCCGGGCTCGATCTCGCGGGAGTCTGTGGTGGCGGAACTCACGGTGATGTCGGCGGTCTCCCCGATGCCGTCGACCGGCTCCCCAATGACCCGTCCGCCGGTAATCGCCGCAATGTCGGCTGCAGTTAGTTCAATCATGACGATCTAGGACTCTACCGCCTTCTGGGAGAGCAGTCCGAATCCATGCCGGTGCAGCGCCCCGCGCAGTTCCACCCGGTCATCAAGGGCCAGGTTCTCGCCGTTGACCTCCTGCCAGACCTCATGTCCGCGGCCGGCAACCAGCACCGTGTCCGACGCCGCAGCCATCGCGACGGCTCGCTCGATGGCCTCCGCGCGGGGGAAAACCTCGACGATTTCGGCGGTCAGGTGTTCCTTCTCCACCGCCGCCCGGGCACCGGCCAACACATCGGCGCGGATCTGTGCCGCGTCCTCGCCATGCGGGTCGTCGTCGCTGATCACGACGACGTCGGCCAGCCGGGCCGCGATGGCCCCCATCAGCGGGCGCTTGGTCTGGTCCCGCTCTCCGGTGGCGCCGAACACCACGATCACCCGGGCCCCTGGTTCGGGGCGCCGGACCGAGGCCAGGGTCCGCTCCAGCGCGTCCGGGTTGTGGGCGAAATCGACAATGGCAGCCGGATTCTCACTGATCAGCTGCATTCGGCCGGGGACCTCGACGGTGAGCGGGTCGGCGCTGTCCAGCGCCTCCTGCAGCCGCGCCGGGTCGGTCCCGGACGCCAGCACCATCACCGCGGCCAGCGCGGCGTTGGAGATGTTGAAGGTGCCGGGCAGGCCGGAGTGCAGGCGCAGCAGTTCGCCGGCGGGGCCATGCAGCTCGAACCGGTGCCCCAGGCCCTCGCGGACCACGCCCCTGACGGTCCAGTCGGCGCTGCCGCCGGCGGTGGCCAGCGTTGCCGTCTCCACTCCCCCGGACCGGGCCCGTTCCGCGAGCCGGCGGCCCCAGTCGTCGTCGACGCAGACCACCGCCCTGCGGGTACGTTCCGGGTCGAACAGGCGGGCCTTGGTATCGAAGTACTCATCCATGCTGCCGTGCAGGTCCAGATGGTCCTGGGTGAGGTTGCTGAAGCCGGCCACGTCGAACCGGACGGCGTCCACCCGCCGGTAGGAAATGGCGTGCGAGGAGACCTCCATCGCGGCCGCGTCCAGCGCCCGTTCGCGCATCAGGGCCAACAGCCCGTGCACCTCCGGCGACTCCGGCGTGGTCAAGGCGCTGGGAATCGCCTCGGAGCCTGCCTTGATCTCGATCGTGCCGATCAGGCCGCTGCCCTGTCCGAGCGCCGCCAGCAGCGAATTGATGAAGTAGGTGGTAGTGGTCTTCCCGTTCGTCCCGGTCACGCCGAAGAGCGTGGGCGCGGTGCCGCCATCGGGCTGGCTGCGGTAAATCGCCGCGGCCAGGGGCCCGACGAGGGCACGCAACTCCGCGGACCGCAGCACCGGCAGTCCCGGCGCTGCGCCCACGGCCAGCCGGGCGCCGTCGTCGTCCGTCAAAATGGCCGCTGCACCGGCAGCGGCAGCCTGGGCCGCAAAGCCGGCGCCGTGCCGGCGGGCGCCGGGCAGGCCGATGTACAGGTCACCCGGCTCCACGGAGCGCGAATCGATGGTGATGCCGGTGAAGGCCAGGTCCTCCGTCGCCGGGTCACCTTCCGGTGCCGGAAGGCCGCGGTGCTGCAGCGTGCTGCGCAGTTCCGCCAGGCGGACCGGCCTGACCGATTGGGGCCGCAGGGGCGAGGCGGACCGGTGGGGCTGATCGGCAGTGGAACTCACATATTCTCCAGGTTGGCTCATTCCAGCGGCAGGTCGACCCGTTTGCTGGTGGACGGCGGCACGTTGTAGGCGTTGAGGACCTGCGTCATGACTTTCTTGAACGTCGGTCCGGCGGTCAGCGTCAGCACGCCGCCCTGCGGCCGCTGGATGGTCGCAACGACGACGAACTCCGGATCCTCCATCGGGGCGATGCCGGCCATCGAGATGGTGTAGCCGCTGAACCCCCCGCTGGCGGACGGCGCCTCCGCCGTTCCGGTCTTGACCCCGATCCGATAGTCCTCAATGTTACCGGCCTTGCCGCTGTGGTACTTCGGGTTGGTCTCCAACATGTCCTGCACCTGGTTGGCGGTCTTCTTGGAGACGGCACGGCTGCCCTTCTTGGCCGGCACCTCGTGCTCGGTGCCGTCCGGGTCGATGTAGGCGTCGATGAGCCGCGGCTGCATCAGCACACCGTTGTTGGCGATAGTGCCGAACGCGACAGCCGTGTGCAGCGCGGTCTGCGCGAGGCCCTGGCCGAACATCACGGTGAATTCCTGCCTGCCGTCCCAGGTGTCGGGGGGCGCCAGCAGGCCGCCGGTGGTGCCGTTGATGCCGATGTCGAAGCTTTGGCCGATCCCGAACTTCCGCAGGTAGTCATAGCGCTGCTGCCGGGTCAGCTGCTCGCTGATCATGGTGGTCCCGGTATTCAACGACTGGGCGAAGATTCCGGCCGTGGTGCGCGTCAGCGTTCCGTGCGGTGTGGCGTCTTGGAAGGTCTGGCCGTTGACGGTGTACTTGGGCGGAATCGTGTAGCGCGACGCCGGCGTGGTGATCCCTTCTTCAATCGCCGCTGCCATCGTGATCATTTTGGTGGTCGAGCCTGGCTCGAAGGCGCGGGTCACCGCCATCGACTGCCGGTCGCCGTCGGGCGTGGCACCGGGGTCGTTGGGGTCCACCGTGGTGGAATCCGCCAGCGCGATCAGGTCGCCGGTCTTGGCATTGAGGACGACGACGGTGCCGTATTCGGCGCCGTAGTCCTTGACGGTCTCGGCGATGACTTCCTGCGCGTACCACTGGATGTCGGTGTTGATGGTCAGGCGGACACTCTGGCCATCGACGGCCGGGACCTCTTCATTGGTTCCCACCGGAATGCGGATCCCGTCGGCCCCGATCTCGTAGGTCTTGGAACCAGGCGTCCCGGAGAGAACGTCGTTCTGGGACGCCTCGATGCCTTCGAGCGGCACGCCGTCCGAGCGCATGAACCCGACCACGGAGCCCGCCACGGCGCCAGCCGGATAGTTGCGGATAGTGGTCTCACGGGCGGACAGCCCGGGAAAAGCCAGGCCCTCGATCTTCTGCTGGACTTCCGGGGTGACGGACTTGGCCACGTAGTTAAAGGGCTTCTCGCCGGTGACGGCTTTCGTGACGGTCTTCGCGTCCTGGCCCAGGATCCCGGCCAGTTCCGCGATGGCGTCGGCGATTTTGATGTCTTCGGATTCCTGGCTGATCGGATCAAACCGGGTGTAGTCCTCCACCAGGCGCTGGTCCACCACGATGTCGAACCGCTGAACGCTGCGGGCCAGCACCTTGTTGTTGGTGTCCACGATTTCGCCCCGCAGTGCCGGCAGGTCGACGGTACGCAGTCGCTTGTCCACGGCGGCCTGGGCCATGCCCGCAGTGTCCAGCCCCTGCAGTTGGAACAAGCGCGCCCCAAGGATCACCAGCAGGACCAATACAATGGCGAGTCCGGCCCGGAGCCGCCGGGTGGCCCGCGCCGTACGGTCAGGGAGCTGGCGGTTGGCCGTTGGTGCTGCCACAGGTACCTCGTTTGCGTTGCCGGACAGTTACTGCCCTGTCTGTTGCTTCGGCGCCGGGATGCTGCCGCCGTTGAGCTGCTTTGCGTCTGCCTTCTGCGGTTTATCCTGCTGTGCCTTTTCCTTCTGTGCTGCTTTCTCGGCGGCTGCTGCCTCGGCCGCAGCCGCTGACTGGGCAGCAGGCTTGGCCGCAACGGCGTCGCTGTTCTTCTTCCCGGCCTTGGACTGCGCTGCGGGCTGGTGGCCGGGGTTTTCCGGCTGCGCCACCAGAAGCTCCGGCGCTGCACCTTGCTCCGCCGCTTTAGGTTTTCCGGCAACTTTCTGGCTTCCCAGATCGATGGAGCCGACCGACGGCGACGTGACCATTCCCAAGTCTGCCGCCTTCGCGGCCAAATTCTGCGGAGCCTGGTTGTTTTCAAGCTGCTGTGTCAGTTTTTCATTCGCCTGGGCCAAGGACACCTGCTCGTTGCGCAGTTCCACCAGTTTGTACTGTCCGCTGGAAACCGAAATGTTCAGTACCAGCACGCTCCCCAGGGCCAGCACCAGGACAGTGAAGCAGAAAAGGGCGAACGGCACGCGCTTGCGGGCGGGACTGTTGGGAACGACGGACAAGGGGGTACGGCGGGGGGCCTGCCTGGGCGAAGCGCCGGGACGGCCGGCCGGAGCCGCGCTGCCGTGCACGTACTGCTGCTGGTCGGGACGGGCTGCGTGGGCACTGGCACTCATTTTGCGCTCCTGTTCCGGATCCGTTCTACCGCCCGCAGTTTGGCGGAGGCCGCACGCGGGTTTTCTTCGATTTCTGCCGCCGTGGGCACTTCCGTGCCCTTGGTCAAGGTCTTCAGCTGCGGTTTGTGTTCTTCCAGCTCGACGGGGAAGCCACGCGGCGCGGACGACTTCGCCAGCTGGCCGAACACCGATTTGGTGATCTTGTCCTCCAGTGAGTGGTAGGACATCACGACAATCCGCCCGCCCAGGGCCAGCACATCGATGGCGGCAGGCAGTGCCCGTTCAAGCACGTCCAGCTCTTCATTGACTTCGATGCGCAGCGCCTGGAAAGTGCGTTTGGCCGGGTGCCCGCCGGTCTTGGCGGCAGCGGCCGGCACTACCTTGCGGATGGCTTCCACGAGTTCACCCGTGGTGGTCAGCGGGGCGGCGTCCCGTGCTGCCACAATGCTGGACGCGATGCGGCCGGCGAACTTTTCCTCGCCCCAGCGCCGGATGATGCGCACCAGGTCGGCCTCGCTGTACGTATTGACGACGTCCGCGGCTGTCATGCCCCTGCTGGTGTCCATCCGCATGTCCAGCGGTGCATCGTAAGAATAGGCGAAGCCGCGGTCCCGCTCATCCAGCTGGAGCGAGGAGACACCCAGATCAAACAGGGCGCCGTCGATCTCTCCGATGCCCAGGTCCTCAACCGCGTCGGCGATCTCGTCGTACACGGCGTGGACCAGATCGGTGCGCACAGCGAAGGGCCGAAGCCGTTCTCCGGCCAGTGCCAAAGCTTGTTCGTCCCGGTCGATGCCGACCACATGCAGCTGCGGAAAGCGCTGCAGCATGGCCTCCGAATGCCCGCCCATGCCCAGCGTGGCGTCGACCACCACAGCCCGGCCGCGTTCCTCGATGGCGCGTTCGATGGCAGGGGCGAGGAGGTTGATGCAGCGGTCGCGGAGCACCGGGATATGGCGCTCCCCTGCTGGCCGCTCGCTGTTCATCCTCGGTGCTCTCTTTCCTGCTGGTGTCTGCCTCGTCCAATGGGACGGTTTGCCCTGGAGTCTTTAAGGCCGAAGGTCCTTGGACCAGATCCCCATCCGCGCCTGGCCTGCCCCGCCTGGCTCCGGGGAAGTGAGCCAGGATGAACCTGCCGGGCGGCTGGAGATCTCATCCAAGAACGTCCGTGCCGCGTGTTGTGTTGTGGTACCGGATCAGAAGACTCCGGGCAAAACTTCTTCGTCTGTTTCGGAGAAGGCGGTTTCCTGCTCCAAGAGGTAGTTGTCCCAAGCCTGGGCGTCCCAGATCTCCGCGCGGGTACCCGCACCGATCACTGCCAGTTCCCTGCCCAGTCCTGCATAGCTTCGCAGTGCCGCCGGGATGGTGACTCGGCCCTGCTTGTCAGGTACTTCGTCAGAGGCTCCGGACAGAAAGACGCGAATGTAGTCCCGGGCCTGGCGGGAAGATATCGGAGCTTTCCGCATCTCCTCGTGGACCCGTTCGAATTCCTTCTGGCTGAAGACGTAGATGCAACGCTCCTGGCCCCTCGTCAGGACGAGACCGTCGGCAAGTTCGTCGCGGAACTTTGCCGGGAGTATCAGGCGCCCCTTCTCGTCCAGCCGCGGCGAATGTGTCCCGAGGAACATCGCCACCACCTTGCCGATCGGAGGAGACCGTCGACCCCCTGCGTCACCACTACCCTCTTATGTCCTCCACTTTACTCCACATCACGCCACAGTCAACTGTTTCGACCCGGTTTTGTAGCTGGAAATGTCCAGCGCCCTCCGCGGAACGGCAAGGAAGTTCGCGGGTGGAGCGAAGTGGAGGGGTGGTGGAGGACGGACCGCCACAGGCAGTGCGAGTTCTTCGCTCAGCACGCGAAGGCAGGCCCGCTGGGGCGCAGTGGAGTAAAAAGGAGTGCTATGCGCCCGGACCAGGGCGCTTTAAACACGAAAAGACCCGTTATTCAACGGGTCTTGCCTTCGTGCACGGCGGCTCAGACAACCGGGTGGAGCAAAGTGGAGCAGCTCGGCGGCCGCCCTTCTCGGGGTCTGTCGGTTACCGGTCTTCGCCGTGATGGCGTTCGTCCCACCGCTCTTCCAAGTTGGCCATGAAGCCGCCCTTCGACGACGACTGCTGCTTGTTTCCGCTCGACCGCGGCGACCCCGTCCCGGCCCGCCGCGTCGTGGCCCAGTAAACACCGGCGCCCATGATGACGAATCCCAGAACACCGACGGCAATGATCTGGCTAAGGATACCCGTAAGCAAGACCAGAATTCCGGCAATCGCGACGAGGGAACCCACAACGATGTGGCGCGTCGACAGTGATCGGCCACTGGCCGATTCCATATGGCTGGCAAACTTCGGGTCTTCAGCATGCAGCTGCTGCTCGAGTTGTTCCAGCAGCCGCTGCTCATGCTCTGAGAGTGGCATCTGAGCCTCCTTTATTCCAGTCCCCGAGGGCTGACTCAGTCGTTCAACGATCCCCGCGGGACAAGAGTTCCTGACACCTACCGGAACCGTATTGACCCCTTGTACTAAGAATAGAGCGCAAACCCGCCAATCGAAAGCTAGGGTGACGCAACTGTGACTCCGTCCGCGAGGATTTCATTTGTCGGGCTCCGCCGGGCCCCGCCGGGCCGTGCCGGCGCCCGGTTGCATCGGTCGGCGGGCCCCGGGCCGAAGCAGCGAAGCGGGCAGGATTCCGGCCGCCCCGAACTTTCGATTGACTTCGTCCAAGGCCTGTTCAGCGTTGTGCCAGGTGTCCTCGTGGCCGTCAAAACTGAGCTGCTGGCCGCCGAGGCTGGCGTCTTCCAGTTGCTCCGCCCGGAGCCCGATGAGCCGGACCGATTGCGGACGCTCGCCAAGGTCCGCCAAGAGTGCTGCGGCCGCCGCCTGGAGTTGCTTCGCACTGTTTGACGGCGCCGGCAGCTTCCGCGACCGGCTCAACGTGGTGAAGTCGGAATAGCGCAGCTTCAGCGCAATGGTGCCGGCGCGGAGCCCGCCGGCCCGCAGCCGGGCCGCCGTGCGGTAGGCCAGCCGCAAGAGTTCGCGGTGCAGCACCTGGTCGTCGTCGACGTCTTTCTCGAAGGTCTCTTCCGCGCCGATGCTCTTCTCCAGGCGTTCGGGCGTCACCGCGCGGTCGTCGATGCCCCAGGCCAGACGATGGACGTGGTCGCCGGTAGCACCCAGGACGCGGTGCAGCGCCGCCTGCGGAGTGTGTGCCACATCCGCCACCGTGCGGATGCCGAGGCGGGCGAGGACCTCGCCGGTCTTGGCGCCGACCCCCCACAAGGCGCCCACCGGCAGCGGATGCAGGAAGGCCAGCGTGTCGGCTTCGGGGACCAGCAGCAGCCCGTCCGGCTTAGCGTGGGTGGAAGCGATCTTCGCCACGAACTTGGAGGCCGCGATGCCTACCGTCGCCGTCAGCCCCAACTCGGCGGAGATCCTGCGCCGGATCAACGCCCCGATCTGCAACGGCTCGCCCAGCCGTCGCCGCGCACCGGCCACATCAAGGAAGGCTTCATCCACGCTGAGCGGCTCTACCAGCGGGGTGATCTCCCGAAAAATAGCCATGATCCGTGCGGAGGCCTGCTGGTACTTGGTGTGGCTGGGCTCAATGATGTGCGCCTGCGGACACAGCATGCGCGCCCGGGCCATCGGCATCGCGGAGCGGACGCCGTATTTGCGGGCCTCGTAGGAAGCCGACAGCACCACTGCCCGACCCGAAGCCGACCCCACGATCACCGGCTGTCCGGCAAGGTCGGGACGCTCAAGCAGTTCCACGCCAACGAAAAAGGCATCCATATCCACGTGAAGGATGGTGCAGTTCTGCTGGTCCGGGGAAGTCACACGACTATCGTAGGCTCGCGGCCGTGGTCCCGTGCGGCGACGCCGGCCCAGCGCCGCACGCAATTGTCTAGACTGGTCTGCAGACATCAGAACCATCGCAAGGAGTCCCGCCCCATGCCGTACGGCCGAAGAGGAATCCTGCCCATCACGGGCCGACCGGAGGTAGCAGCATGGAGCCGTCACTGATCACTTCTACCCGTGCCGAGCAGGAGGACTTCCGACTGGCCGTGGCAACCATGCTGCAGCAGTTCTTGGGCGAACAGAAGGAACTGCTGCTCGACGCCGCACCGGACGCGGCGCCGCTGGTGGAGGCGATCGCCGACCTCACCGCGGGCGGCAAGCGCCTGCGCGCGCTGCTGGCGTACTGGGGTTGGCGCGGTGCCGGCGGGCAGGTGCTGGCGGGACCGGCGGTGCAGGCCGGCGTGGCCCTGGAGCTCTTCCAGGCAGCGGCCCTGATCCACGATGACATCATTGACCGCTCCGATACACGGCGCGGAAACCCCAGCGTGCATCGCCGGTTTGAGCAGCAGCATCGCCGCAACGGCTGGTCGCTCGACGCCGAACGCTACGGACAATCCTCCGCCCTGCTGGCCGGTGACCTCTGCCTGTCCCTCAGCGAGGAAGTCTTTTCCGGCATCGGGGCAGCGTCGGCAGCCGGGACACCGGCCCGTGCCATCTTCAACCGGATGCGTGCCGAGGTCATGGCCGGGCAGTACTTGGACCTGCTGGAAGAAGCAGCCGGCCCAGGCCGACCGGTTGAGGCCGCCGTGGACCGCGCCCTGCAGATCCTGCGCTACAAGTCGGCCAAGTACTCCACCGTCCACCCGCTCAGCGTGGGCGGCGCCTTGGCCGGCGCATCAGCGGAACTGATCAGGGCCTATGAAGCCTTTTCGCTGCCGCTCGGAGAAGCCTTCCAGATCCGGGATGATGTCCTGGGCGTCTTCGGCGACCCCGCCACCACCGGCAAGCCCGCCGGTGACGACCTGCGCGAAGGAAAGCGCACGGTCCTGATCGCACACACCCTGAACCACTGCACGCCGGCCGAACGCGACCTGCTCGAAGTGAATCTGGGGTCGCCGGACCTGTCCGACCAGATGGTGGAAGAACTCCGCGATCTGATCACCAGCAGCGGCGCCCTGGCGGCAGCAGAGCAGATGATTTCTGAACGAACGGCTGCGGTCGATCAAGCATTGTCGGCCCTTCCCGTGGCCGACGATGTCCGCCATGCGTTGGGCCGACTGGCCGACTCAGCGGTCCGCCGCAGCGCCTAAGGTCCGCTGGGTCCACCCCGCCGAGCCCGGCGGCCGGGACCAAGACCAGGTCAGGCCGAGACGCTGCGGCCTCAGGCTGGCTGCCAGCCCACTGCCCAGGCCCGCTACCAGCCCAACGCCTGGGCTCGGCGGCGAATCTCGGTCTTTCGCCCTTCACGGAGGGCGTCGATGGGCCGGCCGGGCAAAGAATCGTCAGCGGTAAAAAGCCAGCGCAGGGCTTCCTCATCACTGAATCCCGCATCGGACAGGACCGCCAGCGTGCCCTTGAGGCTGTCGAGCACGCCCGACTCGACCAGGAACTCGGCCGGTACGGAGCGGATCTGGCGCTCCCCCACCTTCGCTGCCAGCAGGGCCCGTTCCTCCAGCAGGCTACGCACGTCCTTCACAGAGACACCCAGTCGCTCTGCGACGTCGGGCAGCGGCAGCCAATCGGCAATCAGTTCTTCAAGTTCACTCACCGTATAAGCGTGCCACGGCGGCCTATCCTGAGCCATTTCAAAAGCCCGACACGCCGCCGTCAATATTCATTCACCAGCTGCGGCTGTTGTGTTATGCGTCAATAGTGTAGATTCACTTGAGTCACAGTTTTAACATTAATAACAAACGACACACCAGTACCACAGTGCGGCCCGTTGGGGGACGCTCGCCAGGCCGCAAAACAAGGATGAGGGACATCAATGACCGATCAGCGCCCGATCACGCGCAACGACCGCAGCCAGCCCCGCCGGGTGCTACTGTCCGCGGCAGCCACCGCAGCGATTCCCGCCGTCGTGCTGTCCTCCGCCGCCCTGGCGATGCCCGCGCAGGCGGCAGAACTCCCGCCCCGTGCCGCGCTGCAGCCTAAGGCAGCGATTCCGGGCGTCACGGTCCCGGCCGCCGCATTCATTCCCGCTTCCCAGGTCGCTGCCCAGTTGCCCGCGGCGCTGCGGACCCAGACCACCCCGTCCACCCATAAGGTGCGCGCCGGGGAGACGATCAGCGGCATCGCCGCCCGCTACGGCCTGTCCACCAAGAAGGTGCTCTCGCTGAACGGCCTGAGCGCCAGCACCATCATCCACCCCGGCCAGAAGATCAAGCTCGGAGGTTCGGCCCCAGCCAAGTCCTCCGGCAGCACCACGGCCAAGGCCTCATCCGGCGCCGGCAACTACACGGTCAAGTCCGGCGACACGCTCTCCGGCATCGCCGCCAAACACGGCATGAGCCTGAGCGCCATCCTCTCCGCCAACAGCCTCAAGATCAGCTCGGTCATCTACCCCGGACAGAAGATCAAGGTCAACGGCGGGTCCTCCTCCGTTGCCAGCGCCTCGGTCAAGACCTCGGCTAAAGCTTCCACCAGAGTGGCCAAGGCCTCCAGCTCCGGCAGCTACACGGTCAAGTCCGGCGACACGCTCTCCGGCATCGCCGCCAAGCACGGCATGAGCCTGAGCGCCATCCTCTCGGCCAACAGCCTCAAGAGCAGTTCGGTCATTTACCCGGGCCAGAAGATCAAGGTCAAGGGCGGAGCGTCATCCGCTGTCAGCAGCCCGGCCAAGAGCACGGCGAAAGCTTCCACCAAGACCGGCGCCAGCTCCGCCAGCGGTACCTACACGGTCAAGCCGGGCGATACGCTCTCCGGCATCGCCGCCCGCCACGGCATGAGCTTGTCCGCGGTCCTCTCCGCGAACAACCTCAAGGTCACCTCAGTGATCCATCCCGGCCAGAAGATCAAGGTGACCGGCGCGTCCGTGTCCAGCGCATCGACGTCGAACAAGGCGCCGGCCAAGAGCAGCGCCGCCACGGGTTCCGGCAGCTACACCGTCAAGTCCGGCGATACACTCTCCGGCATCGCCGGCAAGCTCAACGTGACGCTCTCCAGCCTGCTGCAAGCCAGCGGCCTGAAGTCGACGTCGATCATCTATCCGGGCCAGAAGATCAGCGTCCCGGGCAATTCGACCGGGTCACAAACCACGACGTCGAACGTCGGCACGGCGTCCACCGCACCGCTGGTGCCGAGCACCTTCCTGCACTACACCTACCCCGAAGCCGTGGTGTCCAAGGCAAACGAGAACAAGCGACTGCTGCTCTCCACGCCGCAGCCCAGCCAGGCGCAGATGAAGGACATCATCGCTGAAACCGCCCGCAAGATGGGCGTCGATCCCAAGCTCGCGCTGGCACATGCCTACCAGGAATCCGGTTTCCAGCAGACCGCTGTGTCGCCGGCGAACGCCATCGGCGCCATGCAGGTCATCCCGTCCTCGGGCGAATGGGCCTCCGACTTGGTGGGCCGCAAGCTCAATCTGCTGGATCCCTATGACAATGCCACCGCCGGCGTGGCGATCATCCGGTCCCTGGTCAGCACCAGCCCGTCCCTGGACATCGCCATTGCGTCCTACTACCAAGGCCAGTACGGCGTGATGACCTACGGCATGTACAAGGACACCAAGGCCTATGTGGCTGCGGTGAAATCACACATGAAGAAGTTCTAGCCGGACACCGGCCCCGCCGCGAAAGGACCCGAACCACAGAGTTGATTCGGGTCCTTTCGCCGATCGGACTAGGATCGTAGAGTGCAGCAACCGGCAACTGATTCATTGGTCGGCGCCCTGATCGACGGGCGTTACCGGGTTGTCTCGCGCCTGGCGCGCGGCGGGATGTCCACCGTCTACCTGGCGTCCGACACGCGGCTCGACCGGAATGTAGCGCTGAAGGTGCTCTATCCGTACCTCGCCGAGGACCACAACTTCCTTGAGCGGTTCGAGCGCGAGGCCAAATCCGTGGCCCGCCTCTCGCACCCGCACGTGGTGGGCGTTTACGACCAGGGCATCGACGGCAACGTCGCCTACCTGGCGATGGAATACGTCCGCGGGCACACGCTGCGCGATCTGCTGAACGAATCGGCGCCGTTGACGCCCCGGCACGCGCTGGCCGTGCTGGATCCGGTCATCGAGGGACTCTCCGCAGCGCACGCCGCCGGCCTGGTCCACCGCGACATCAAGCCGGAGAACGTCCTGATGTCCGACGACGGACGAATCAAGCTGGGCGATTTCGGCTTGGCCCGCGCGGTCACCACCAGCACCAGCACCGGCACGCTGATCGGAACGGTGGCGTATCTGCCGCCCGAGTTGGTCACCGGCACCGCGGCCGACGAACGCAGCGATGTCTACTCGGTGGGGATCATGCTGTTCGAGATGCTGACCGGACGCCAGCCCTTCACTGGGGACGTGCCCATCCAGGTGGCTTTCCAACACGTCAATTCCACCGTTCCGGCACCGTCCACGGTGGTTCCCGGGCTCGCCGCGGACCTGGACGAACTGGTGCTCTGGTGCACGGGGTCGGACCCGGAACAGCGGCCGGTGGACGCCGCGGCCCTGCTGGGCGAACTGCGGCATGTGCACAAGTCGCTCACTGATGCCCAGTTGGACTTTCAGGCCGCACCTGCCGCACCGACGCGGTCCTCGGCCACCGAGGTCATCGCCTCCGATCCCCACCGCACCACCGTGATCTCCCGGCCCGCCCAGCACACCCAGATTTTCAGCGCCGGAGAGGCCGCTGCAGTACCGTTGAACGAGCAACGGCCGCTGTCCGCCCGCGAGGCCAAGAAGCGCCAGCGGGAACTCGCCCGCAACGCCCGCCGTCCCGAACAAAACCTGCGCCGTGGGAATCCGCGTCGCCGCGGCGTCATTTGGATTGTCGTGCTGGCGATCGTGGCCGCGCTGGTTGCCGCCGCGGGCTGGTTCTTCGGGATGGGCCCCGGCGCGCTCGTTTCAGTACCCGATGTCGCCGGAAAACCGGTGGCGGAAGCCCAGAGCATGCTCCAGGAGCAGGGGCTGGAGTACCGGCTCCAAGAAGTCTTCGACGAAAAGGTGGCCAAGGGCATCGCCGTGGGCACGGAGCCGGATGCGCCCATCGAAGTCCGCCGCTTCGAGCATCTGGACCTGGTGGTATCCAAGGGACCGGAACTGTTCGCGGTCCCACCACTGGCCGGCATGAGCTTGGAGAAGGCCACCAATGCCCTGGAAGAAGCCAACCTGTCCGCCGGCAAGGTCAAGAAGGCCTTCGACGAGGACGTGGCCGCCGGCACGGTGCTCAGCCACAAACCTGCCGAAGGCAAACAGCTCAGGCGGGGCACCGCCGTCGACCTGACGGTTTCGAAGGGGCCGAAGCCGTTTGACGTTCCCCAGGTGGTAGGCCAGCCCCAGGGCGATGCCGCCGCCGCGTTGCAAGGCGCCGGCCTGAAGGTGGAGATCGCACCGGAGGCGGTCTTTGACCGCGACGTCCCGGAGGGATCGGTCGCCTCGCAGGATCCTGCCGCAGGCCAGGTGATCCGCGGTGACACGGTCACCCTGACCCTTTCCAAGGGACCCCGCATGATCGAAGTGCCGGACATGGTGGGCCTGCAGGTAGACGACGCCGAACGCCAACTGAAGGAACTGGGCTTCGAGGTCGAGGTCAACGAAATCCTCGGCGGCTTCTTCGGCACCGTCCGGGCGCAGGACCCGGTCAACGAGTCGGTCCCCGAAGGCTCCGTGATCACGCTGACCGTGGTGTAATTTCCGCGGCCGGTCCGTTAAGGGCCAGCCGGGAGCTGCCGGCCGGTACGGGTGGTCAGGACGGGGTCAGGCACTCCGTGAGCGGCAGAAGGCCCGGAACCCTGTTCGGTGGTTCCGGGCCTTCTTCTATTCTGCTGACGCGTATTCTGTGTACGCCGAGCTGCGCCGGCTACTGCTGGCGGGCCAACGCTCCGGCCACCAGGAAAGCCATCTCCAGCGACTGCATGTGGTTCAAACGCGGATCGCAAACGGACTCGTAGCGGTCCAGGAAGGCGTTTTGGTCGATCGGGTCGGCACCGCCGAGGCACTCGGCCACGTCGTCGCCGGTCATTTCCACGTGCAGGCCGCCGGGGAATGTTCCGAGCTCGTGGTGCACCTCGAAGAAGCCGCGCACTTCGTCGATCACGTCGTCGAAGTTCCGGGTCTTGTAGCCGTTCGGCGAGGTGACGGTGTTGCCGTGCATCGGATCGGTCACCCACAGCACCTTGGCGCCGCTGTCCGTGACCCGCTTGACCAGTTCCGGCAGCTTCTGGCGGATGTTCCCGGCGCCCATCCGGGTGATGAAGGTCAGCCGTCCGGGCTCGCGTTCCGGATCCAGCTTGTCGATCAGCCGCAGCGCGTCGTCCGCCGAGCTGGTCGGTCCCAGCTTGACCCCGATCGGGTTGCGGACCTTGGACAGGAATTCCACGTGGGCGCCGTCCAACTGCCGGGTGCGTTCTCCGATCCAGAGGAAGTGCCCGGAGGTGTTGTACGGCAGGCCGGTGCGCGAGTCGATGCGCGTCAGCGCCCGCTCATAGTCCAGTACCAGCGCTTCGTGGCTGGCGAAGAATTCCACCCGCTTGAGCGCATCGAAATCGGCTCCGCAGGCGTCCATGAATTTCACCGCGCGGTCAATTTCGCGCGCGAGCGATTCGTACCGGGAATGTGCCGGGTTGGCCGTGAACCCCTTGTTCCAGTGGTGCACCAAGCGCAGGTCGGCGAACCCGCCTTGGGTAAAAGCGCGGATCAGGTTCAGCGTGGAGGCGGAGGTGTGATACGCCTGCACCATCCGGCTGGCATCATGCGCGCGGGACTCGGGCGTGAAGTCGAACCCGTTGACCATGTCGCCGCGGTAGGCCGGCAGCGTCACGCCCTCGCGGGTCTCATCGTTGGACGAACGCGGCTTGGCGAACTGGCCCGCCATCCTGCCCATTTTGATCACGGGCAGCGAGGCGCCGTAGGTGAGCACCACCGCCATCTGCAGAATGGTCTTGACCCGCGCGCTGATCTTGTCAGCCGTGGCTCCGCCGAAGGTCTCGGCGCAATCCCCGCCCTGAAGCAGGAACGCCTTGCCGTCGGCGGCTTGGGCCAGACGCTCGCGCAGGACGTCGACTTCGCCGGCAAAGACCAGCGGCGGAAGGGTGTTCAGCTCGGCAACGGCGGAGGCATGGACCGTGTCGTCGTGCCAGCTGGGCTGCTGCACCACCGGCAGCTCGCGCCAGTCATCCAGACCGGGGTAGTTCGCTGCCGTGGGCAGCTGGTCGGGAACGGAAGCAGTGAAGGTTGTATCGGTCACGACTCAATCGTAGACCGCGGCTCTGCCCGGATTCATGTGCGGAAGTCATGCTCCGTCGGCCTGCCGTCACATTGCGGCTGGATTCAGCGCGGGCTGTCCTGCCCGGATTCCAAGGCTGTGTCGCCGCTCTCGCCAAGCCCGGCTGCATCGGGTCGCGGCGCGGCGGCCCCACCGGCTGCGTCCTTCCGCCCGGCCACACTCTCGGCTGTGCTCCCGGGCGCGGTGCCTGAGGGCGCGGTGCCTGGGTGCGCGGCGCCTGAGCGCGCGGTGCCGGAGGCGGGGTCGTCTGCAGGGGCGGCCGACGGCGCCACTGCACTGTCGCCGGAAGTTGCACCGGCTGCTCCGGGCTTCCCCTGACCTGGCGCGGGAGGAGCGGGCACCTCGGCTGGAGCCGCTGCACCGATCACCGTGATCGCACCGGGAGCCTTGGTCTGCGGCGGTTCAGGCTGCTCCTTGGGCAGTCCGACGGCGGTATGGCGCTGGCTCTCCCCCCGGGCCGGTTTGCGTGCCGATTGCCGGGCTTTGACCGTGCTGGCGTACGAGTCGACGTATTCCTGGCCGGAGAGGCGCATGATCTCGTACATGATCTCGTCGGTGACTGAGCGCTGGATGAACCGGTCGTCTTCCAGGCCCTGGTAGCGGGAGAAATCCAACGGCTTGCCCATGATGATGCCCACCCGGCGGATGTTGGGGATGCGCCGGCCGATCGGCTGGACCTTGTCCGTGCCGATCATCGCCACCGGAATCACCGGCACACCGGTGCTCAGCACCAGCTTGGCCACGCCGGTCTTGCCGCGGTACAACTTGCCGTCCGGCGACCGGGTGCCTTCCGGGTAAATGCCCAGCAGTCCGCCCTCCTGCAGCGCGTCCCGTCCGGCCAGCAGGGACGTAGCCGAGGCTGCCCCGCCGGAGCGGTCCATCGGCAACTGGTTGGTCATCTTGAAGAACGCCGCGGTGAGCTTGCCCTTGAGGCCCTTACCAGTGAAGTATTCGCTCTTCGCCAGGAACACCACCGGCCGGGATACCGCCAGCGGCAGGAAAATCGAATCAGAAAAGGAAAGATGGTTACTGGCCAACACGGCGGGCCCGGTTTCCGGAATGTTGTCCAGGCCCTTGACCCACGGCCGGAAGAGCAGGCGAACCACCGGCCCCACGACAATGGTCTTCATAAACCAGTAGAACACGTGTGCCTTTCCAATCCGCCGCCGCAGGCCGCATAACAATTCCGTTTGAGACTCTACTCCAGCTTGGCGTCTGCGTGGCTGCGCCGCGTGCAACGCCGGAAAGGAAGAGCACGGCAATCAATGGCCGAACGGCTCCCATAATGACACGATAGTGCCATGACTTCTGCTCTCGACGGGGCGTTCTCCAGCTCCGGGCACGGCCCCAATTCCCGCTTGGGCGTGGTGCTGCTGCATGGCTTCACCGGTTCCCCCCGCAGCATGCGGGGCTGGGCGGAGAGCTTGGCCGAGGCCGGTTTTGCGGTTCGGCTGCCCTTGCTGCCCGGCCACGGCACCACCTGGCAGGATCTGGGTACGTCGCGCTGGCAGAGCTGGTACGGGGCGGCCGAGCAGGCTTTCGCCGAACTCGCCCGCGAGCGCAGCCAGGTCTTCGTTGCCGGTTTGTCCATGGGCGGTGCCCTCGCGCTGCGGCTGGCGGCGCACCGTCCGGTCGCTGGCGTGCTGCTGGTGAACCCGGGACTGACCATCGCGGATCCGCGGGCGCCGTTCACCGGGCTGATGAAGTACGTCCTGAAGTCGGTGCCGGCCATCGGCAATGACATCAACCTGCCGGGCATTGATGAGGGCGCGTACGACCGCACCCCGGTGGCTGCCGCCCACCAGCTCGGCCAGCTCTTCAAGGCCGTGGTGGCAGACCTGCCGCGTGTCACCGCTCCGACGCTGGTGTTCCGCTCCGCGGTGGACCATATTGTGCCCGAGTCGTCCATGCGCGTGCTGCGCCGCCGCATCGGCACCGCCCGGCTGGAGGTGGTGCCGCTCGCGGACAGCTACCACGTGGCCACCATGGATCATGATGCCCAGCTGATCTACCGCCGATCGGCGGAGTTCATCCAGGCCATCGCCGCCACGTCAGCAACCCCCACAGGAGCCACCCGTGCCGGAGCGTGATCAGGACCGGGACGACGCCGTCTGGAAGGATCTGGTCGCCAGGCTGGAAGAGACCGACTCCGGAACGGCTGACCGCCCCTTGCCGGACCCGCCGACGGCTGACAGCGGTACGGATGCCCAACGTCTCCGGGCTATCTTCGAGCACCGCCTGCCGGAGGTCCCCTCGCCGGGTACCCCCTCCGGCCCGCGGGACTACTTCGTTGAGGAAACGGACGACGACGAGGGCTACGTACCGCCGGAGCCGGAACCGCTGGGTGCCGGTGAACCGCTGCTGGTGCTGGCGTGGATCGGCGCCGTGGGATCGCCGCTGGGCCTGCTGCTGACCGCCATGCTGTGGCGCGACGCGCCCTTCGCGGCGGTGTTGGGCATGGTGGTCCTCTTCGTGGCATCCGCGGTCTACCTGCTCTTCCGCCTGCCGCAGGAACGCGACGGGTACGACGACGGGGCCCGCGTCTGAACCTGCCGACGGCGGAATCAGGACGGCGGAATCAGCCGGCAGCAGCCCGGGCGAGGTCGGCGGCACCGATCATTCCGGCCTTCGGCCCCAGCGCAGCCAGCCGGACGTCCGCCAGCGGGCGGAAGCCCCGCCCGGTCAGGTTCCGTTCCAGCGCATGGCGGGCCGGCTGCAGCAGCAGGTCGCCGGCTTCGCACAGTCCGCCGCCGATCACAAACACGCCCGGATCCAGCGCGGCGGCCAGATTGGCCAACCCCAGCCCCAGCCATTCGCCGGTCTCTTCCAGCAGCCGCACACTGGCAGGATCGGCCCGCTTGGCCTGCTCCGTCACCACGGCCCCGGTGATGTTGTCCACCACGCCACCTGTAGCTTGCAGCCACCGCTGGGCCACAGGTGAATTTGCTGCCGCCAGTTCCCTCGCCTCGCGGCCCAGGGCGTTGCCGGAAGCATATTGCTCCCAGCAGCCGCGGTTCCCGCACGCGCAGCGGTGCCCCCCGGGCATGATCACCTGATGCCCGAACTCCCCCGCCACACCCCAGCGTCCCCGCTCCAGCCGCCCGTCCATCACCATGGCTCCGCCGATGCCGGTGCCCAGCGTGATGCACACCAGCCGCGTCTCGGACCTGCCCGCGCCAAACCGGAACTCGCCCCAGGCGGCGGCATCGGCGTCGTTGACGACGGTCACGGGCCGGCGCAGCAGGGTTTCCAGGTTGTTCCGCAGCGGTTCGTTCCGCCAGGCAAGGTGCGGGCTGAACAACACCGTGCCGCCGGCGAGGTCCATCCAGCCCGCCGCTCCAATGCCCACGGCCATTACCTGGTGCTCCGACGCCACCTCTTGCACCAGCGCCGCAATGAGTTTTTCCACGTCCCGCGGATCGTGGTCCGGGGTTGGCCGGACCAGCTCCGCGATCACCCTCCCGGAACCGTCGACGACGCCGGCCGCCACTTTGGTGCCGCCGATATCGATCCCGACCGCCAGTCCGCTGTTCTCCACGTCACCATCGTAGGCAAGCCGCACTCGCGGACCGGGCAGCGGAAGCAGGAAGGACCGTTACCGTTTCGTAGGTTACCTGCCGGTAAGCACTGTGATTTAGGTTATAGGCTAAAGACAACCTCCGGCAGGGAGGATGAGCAGAGCTGGCCACAGCTGAAGTAGTGAGGAGCTAACGTGCGCGAATACAGCGTGCCCGTCCTGGTTGACGTTCCGCGGGATGCCAACATCGCCGATCTGGTGGTTGAGCAAGCGCAGAAGGCATCGAACCCCGCCTTGTTTTCCCGCAAGGACGCGTCCGGGACATGGCAGGACATCCGTGCCACCGACTTCCTCGCCGATGTAACACAGCTGGCCAAGGGGCTCATCTCCAGCGGCGTCCAGCCGGGCCAGCGCGTGGGCATCATGGCCCGAACGCGCTATGAATGGTCGCTGGTGGACTTCGCCATCTGGTTCGCGGGCGCCGTGTCGGTGCCGATCTATGAGACCTCCTCCCCCAGCCAGATCGCGTGGATCCTGGGCGACTCCGGCGCGGTGGCAGTGTTCGCCGAAAGCGCCGCGCATGAGGCAAAGGTGCGCCGGGCCGCCCTCGACGAGGGTCTGGAAAACCTGAAGCATGTGTGGCAGCTGGACGAAGAATCCCTGGACGGACTCCGCACCGCAGGCAACGATGTACCGGATGCCGACGTGGAGGAACGCCGCAGCGCAGCCGGTCTAGACGATCTGGCCACGATTATTTACACGTCCGGCACCACCGGCCGGCCCAAGGGCTGCGAACTGACCCACGGGAACTTCGTGGAGCTGTCCAAGAACGCCGCCGCAGCCCTGCCGGATGTTGCCCACGAAGGCGCCCAGACCATCATGTTCCTGCCGCTGGCCCACGTCTTCGCGCGGTTTATTTCCGTGCTCTGCGTTGCCGCCGGCGCCACCGTGGCGCACACCCCGGACATCAAGAACTTGCTGCCCGACCTGCAGAGTTACCGACCCACCTTCATCCTGGCCGTGCCGCGTGTCTTCGAGAAGGTCTACAACAGCTCGATGCTGAAGGCAGAAGATGGCGGCAAGGGCAAAATCTTCCACGCCGCCGCGGACACTGCGGTCGCCTGGTCACGGGCCGACGCCGCCGGCAAGGTCCCGCTGACGCTCAAGCTCAAGCACAAGCTCTTCGACAAGCTGGTGTACCACAAGATCCGCGAAGCCATGGGCGGCCGGGTCGAGCACGCAGTCTCCGGCGGCGGCCCGCTGGGCGAACGGCTGGGGCATTTCTTCCACGGCATCGGCCTGCTGGTGCTGGAAGGTTACGGGCTCACCGAAACCACGGCGCCGGTCTCCGTGAACACTCCCCAGCTGGTCAAGATCGGCACGGTCGGCGCCCCACTGCCCGGCAACGCTGTCAAGATTGCCGACGACGGCGAGATCCTCGCCAAGGGCGTCTGCGTGCTCCGCGGCTATTACAACCGCCCGGACCTCACGGCTGAGGCGTTCAACGACGGCTGGTTCCGCACCGGCGACATCGGCGAGCTGGATGCGGACGGTTTCCTGAGCATCACCGGCCGGAAAAAGGAAATCATCGTCACGGCCAGCGGCAAGAACGTTGTCCCGGCACAGCTTGAAGACCAGATCCGCGCCGATGCCCTGGTGTCCCAATGCGTGGTGATCGGCGACAACCGCCCGTTCATTTCCGCCCTCGTCACGCTGGACGAGGAAGCCCTGCCCGGCTGGCTGGAACGCCACGGGCTGCCGGCCACCCTCACCATGGAGCAGGCAGCCAACCACGAAGCGGTGAAGGCCGCTATCCAGTCGCTGATCGACCAGGCCAATCAGTCGGTCTCCCAGGCGGAGGGCATCAAGGCCTTCCGCGTCATCCCGTCCGACTTCACCGAGGCGTCCGGACACCTGACGCCGTCGCTGAAGATCAAGCGGGCACAGGTCCTGGCCGATTTCGACGAGTATGTGGAGCAGATCTACACCAGCGTC
Source organism: Arthrobacter sulfonylureivorans (assembly GCF_047607445.1). Classification (GTDB taxonomy): domain Bacteria; phylum Actinomycetota; class Actinomycetes; order Actinomycetales; family Micrococcaceae; genus Crystallibacter; species Crystallibacter sulfonylureivorans_A. Next base: position 86 of record NZ_JBLKRT010000040.1, on the reverse strand, counting down.
CGGCAATAACCACGCTGGAATGACGGAAGGGGTGTCGTTTTCCCGGGGGAGACCCTCCCTCCTCTTTCTTCCCGTTCTTGGGAGAG
>NZ_JBLKRT010000039.1:0-26537 GCF_047607445.1 Arthrobacter sulfonylureivorans | reverse complement strand
CCGGTGCTAGGGTGGCGGCAGGCCGGGCCGGAAGGCAGCCGGCGAAGGATGCACCAGGACCACTGAATCACTGTCTACAACAGGGAGGGAGCCTGGACTATGTCCACTTCTGCGACGCCTCACATACTCATTTTGGGCGGCGGCTACGTCGGCCTGTACACGGCCTGGGGGATCCGCAAACGGCTGGGGCCGGATGCGGCACGGATCACCGTAGTAGAACCGAACTCCTACATGACGTACCAGCCGCTGCTGCCCGAAGTAGGCGGCGGAGAGATCGAACCGCGGATCGTTACGGTCAACCTGCGCAGCGCGCTCAAGGACGTTGATATTGTGCGCGGCAAACTTGTCTCGCTGGACGTGCAGGCCAAAAAGGCCCAGCTGCGTGAAATCGGCGGGGGCGATCTCTCGCTGGACTATGACCAGGTGGTGTTCGCTGTCGGCGCGGTGACCAGGACGTTCCCCACCCCGGGGCTGGAAGAACACGGCATCGGCTTCAAGACGGTGGAAGAGGCCATTTACTGCCGGGACAAGGTGCTGGACAACGTGGCGCTGGCCGCCGGCACCAGCGACCCGGAGGAGCGGGCCAAGGCCCTCACCTTCGTGGTGGTCGGCGGCGGCTACACCGGCGTGGAGGCCCTGACCGAACTGAGTGATCTGTCCAAACTCGCCGTCGACGCCCACCCGGAGCTGGACCGCTCCCAACTGCGCTGGGTGCTGATCGAAGCACTGGACCGGGTCGCTCCCGAAGTGGGGCCGAATTTGTCCCAGTGGACATTGGGGCATCTGCGCGAGCGCGGCATCGACGTGCGGTTGAAGACCACCATGCCGTCCTGCGAGGGCTCGGTCGCGGAACTGAGCACCGGCGAACGCATCCCTGCAGGACTGATTATCTGGACCGCGGGCATGAAACCCAACCCGGTGCTCGACGACACCAATGTGCCGCGCGGCCCGAAGGGGCATGTGAACGCGAACGCCCGGCTGCAGGTCATCGACGACTCCGGCCAGGTGGTGCACGGCGCCTGGGCCGCCGGCGACTGCGCCCAAGTTCCCGACTTGGCCGCGGAACAGCAGCCCGCCTACTGCCCGCCGAACGCCCAGCACGCCGTCCGCCAAGCCAAGGTGCTGGCCCAGAATGTGGTCAACGCGGTACAGGGCCAGGGGCCGGCGGAGTACCGGCACAAGACGCTGGGAACGGTGGCGACCTACGGCGTCGGCCGCGGCGCGGCCAAAATCCTGGGCTACGAAGTCAAGGGAAAACCGGCCTGGTACGCGGCGATGGGCTACCACGGCCTGGCCCTGCCCACCTGGATCCACAAATGGCGCCTGCTTGCCGGCTGGAGCTCGCTGGTCCTCGGGGACCGCGACATCACCTCAATGGGGGCCACCCGGCATCCGCGGCGCGCGTTCGTGGACGCCCACGCGGATACCCAGAAGGGCAAGAAATAGCGCCACTGGCCGAGCCCCCGCGTTGCCCACCCCGTCGCCTAACGCCCTGAGGCAAGCTCCTGCGGGCCTGAGGCGGGGCTCCGTCGAGCCTGAGGCTGCCTGCGGCGCGGTTCCTGCGTGGCTGACGCGGCTTCAGGCGAGCCCGAAGTCTGCCTGAAGCGAGCCTGACACCAGCGCCGGCGCGCCGGGAAAGGTGAGCTAACTCTCCATTGTTACGGAGCGATCCGGACCGCTGCGCAACCTGCCGCCGGGAACGCGGGCACTGGGAGTAGCCTGCTGGACGGAGCCCGATCGGGCAGCGAGGAGTGCAGCATGTCCAAACAGCCCAGTGGCGCGCTGCTTTTTGTCCTGACATGCGCCATGGGCGTGGGCCCGTTGCTCAACTACGGCCTAAGCACCGTCAGCCCGCTGGTCATCGAGGACCTGGGCATCAGCGAAGGCCAGTTCGGCCTGCTGGCCACGGCCATTTTCGCCAGCGCCGCGGTGAGCAGCATGTGGCTGGGGAAACTCAGCGACAGGATCTCCAACCGGGCCCAGCTGGTGCTGATCTTTGCCGGCACGGCGGTGGCCCTGGTGGTCGCAGCGCTGGCCCACAGCTATCTGGTCCTGGTCATCGCCGCGCTGCTGGCCGGCCCCGCGCAAGCCATCTCCAACCCGACCACCAACCGCATCATCATCTCGCAGGTCCCCGCACCCAAGCGGCCCGGCTGGATCGGCGTGAAGCAGTCCGGCGTCCAGGGCAGCCAGCTCTTCGCCGGCCTGTTCTTCCCGGTCGTCGCCCTCTGGGCCGGCTGGCAGGGCGCCACCGCGCTGGCCGCCGTCGTCGCCGTCGGACTGCTGCTCTACGGCCTGCGCAAACTTCCGGAAAACCCCATCACGACGGCGGTGCCCGCGCCGTCCGCCAGCTCGCCGAAGCCCGCTACACCTCGCGAGGAGTCCGCCTCATCCCAAGCCGCAACGCCGCAGAGTGCCGGTGCCCAGACCCGGTTCCCACTCTCGGTCTGGTTGTTCGCCGGCTACTCCCTGCTCGCCGGCCTGGGCATGCAGGCCACTAACGTCTACCTGCCGCTGTTCACCGTGCGGGAACTCGGGTTCAGCCTGGTTATGGGCGGCGTGGCAGCCGGTGTGTCGGGCGTCGTGGGCGTGACCTCCCGTGTGCTGTGGGGACGGCGGATGGCCAAGGGCGTGCGGGCCTCCACCTTGCTGATCCTGCTCGGGTTCGGCGCGCTCGCCGGCTCCGCTGCTTTCCTTGCAGCCGGGACGCTCGATATGCCGGTCTTGCTCTGGCTGGGCGTGATCCTGCACGGCGCCACTGTGCTGGGCGCCAATGTGGTGGTGATGGCGGGCGTGATGCGCGTGGTTCCGGCCCAGCGGGTCGGCGCGGCGTCCGGCATCGTGTCGATGGGGATGTATGCCGGTTTTGCCGCCGGACCGCTGCTGATGGGCCTGCTGTTGGAGGCCACCGGCAACTTCCACACCGGCTGGCTGCTGGTCGGCGCCGGCTACCTGCTCTGCTCGGCGCTCGGCTTCGCGCTGCGGGCCTACGGGAACCGCACCGGCGTCGTCCGCTGAACCCCGCTGCTAGCCGCGCTCTCCTGCACAGGTCGTACCTCCACAGTCGAACCTCCCTCCGCCATGCCCGGTAGTCTGGGGTGAATAGTTAGATCCGGCCGCCAGCGGCCGCAGAAAGGGGCACGGTGAAACGACGCTCGCTTGGACGGTCCGGCTTGCAGGTCTCCGAACTTAGTTTTGGAGCCGGCGGATACTGGGGCATGAAGGCCTTCCCGGAACGGCAGGCAGCGCAGCTGGTCGACCAGGCCCTCGAAGGCGGCATCACCGTTTTCGACACCGGTCCCAACTACAGCCGCGGGAATGCCGAAGCCCGGTTGGGCCGCATCCTCAAGGGCCGGACAGACAACCTGGTCATCTCCACGAAAGCGGGATCGCACTGGATCAACAACCGCAATGTGAAGGATTACTCGCCCCGGGCCATTGAGGACAGCGTGCATGCCAGCCTGCGCCGGCTGCAGATCGACCACCTGCCGCTGCTGCATTTCCACGGCTTCCCGCACCCGGCCGAACCCGCTATCGACGTCGCGTTGAAGCTCAAGGAGCAGGGGACGATCGGCGCGCTCGGCGTCTCTACCGGCCACGGCGGAGCCAAGAAAGCGCTCAAGCTGGGCATCTTCGACGCGCTGATGGTGGAATACAACATCGTCGACCGCTCGCTGGAGGCAGTGATCTCCGAGGCGCACGAAGCGGGCGTGGGCGTCAAGCTCAAGTCGCCGCTCGCGCAAACCCTGTACTCGCGGGACATCTTCAAAATCGGCTCACCCAGCGACGTCTGGTACCTGCTGCGGGCGCTCAAAAACCACCGCCACAAGTTCATCCAGGGACGCAAATACCGGTTTATCAACGACGTCGACGGCTTCGCCGCCAGCGAGATTGCGCTGGCCTTCGCGCTGAACCACCCCGGTGTCTCCAGCGCCGTGATCGGCACGGTGAAGCCGGCACATCTCCGCTCCAACCTGCGGGTGCCCCATCTCGAGCTGCCGGCGGAATTGCTGGAACGGATTGAACGGGCAGGTGCCGCCGGCCGCGGAAAGGGCTGACGGAACGCGGGCCCCAGACTGCTCAGAGGGAGCTGGCCCGACGCGGTCGCCGCGCGGGTGCCGGACTGCCTAGGGCAGGTAGGCCGAGGCGGTCCAGAGGTGGAAGACCGCATAGGCGCGGACCGGAGCCCACGCTTGACCGAGTTCGCGGGCTTGTTTGGCGGTCGTCACCTCGAGGGCCCGTTGCAGCACCAGGTCGCCCTCTGGGTAGGCGTCGCGGTCGTGCAGGGCGCGCATGGCCAGATATTCGACCGTCCACGGGCCGATCCCGGGCAGTGCCAGCAGGCGGCGGCGGACCTCGGCATGGTCGGTGTCAGGGGCGATGCGCAATCCGGCAGCACAAGCTTCGGCCAAGGCATGAACGGTGCGCGCCCGGGCATTGGTCAGGCCTGCGGCCTGGCGGATGGCCTCCGGTCCCGCCGCTGCCAGCTTCTCGGCGGACGGGAACAAGGTGAGGTCTGCGGCGGGGGAGCCGAAAGCGGATACCAGACGGCCAGTGAAAGTGCGGGCTGCGGCCAGCGAGACCTGCTGGCCGACCACGGTGCAGACGGCACCTTCAAAACCGTCCGGGTACCCGAGGATCCGCAGCCCGGGGCGGGCGGCAATCAGCGGGCCGACCACGGCGTCGTTGCCCAACATCGCCGCCATCCGCTCCGGTTCCAATTCCAGATCAAGCCAGCCGTGCACCGCCGTCGTTATGTCCGCCACGGCGGCCGGGGACTCGGTGCCGATGTCCAGGCTGACGGAGTCCGGCAGCAGGGTGGCGGTGACCGGCACCGGCCCGGTGCCGGTCATAAAGAGGCGGGTGCAGGTGCCGGCCGCTGGGTCAACCCGCTCGAGGCCGGGGACCGCGTGGGCAGCCAGTGCTGCCAGCGCGGCGGGAGCGTCGAACGGCGGAGCCAGCGGCAGGTCGACCTGCATGGATCAGCGGGCCTTGACCGCCAGGACCGGGCAATCGACGGTCAGCAGGATCTCCTGGGCGGTGCTGCCCAGAATCAGCTTGCCCACCGGCGAGCGCCTGCGCAGACCGATGACCAGCAGCGAGACCGAGAGTTCTTCGACCAGATCCACAATCTCCTCCACGGCGTCCTTGCCGCGGACAAACTGCTTGAATTCCGTGTCCAGGCCGGAACTGTGCAGTTCATGCTGGACCCATGCCGCGTCGCGGGAGTCCGCGAACGACTCGTCCTTCTGCGCACCGCCGGGGCTGGCGTTGACCACCACCAGCTTCTCGTTGTTCTGGGTGGCCATCTGGATTCCCTTGCTCAGGGCAGCGCGGCCTTCGGGGCGCGGGGCGTAGGCAACAAGAATTGTCAACGTGGTCTCCTTACCGGATAACGCTTGCAGTGTCTGGCCAGCGCCCAGGCGTTCCGGGCGCCGCGTAGCCAGCGGGTGGACCTTATTGTGGCACGCATCTCAGCGTGCCGGCGGATGCGTGAAGTGATTGTGAAAGAGGTGCCTTTAGTTCCACACGCCGGAGGAACCGCGGCGGTGGCTGTCCACCAGGTGGGTGTCGATCAGGCCAATGGCTTCCATCAGGGCGAACATGGTGGTGGGCCCGACGAACGCGAAGCCTCGTTTGCGCAGTGCCTTGGACAGCGCGACGGATTCCGGCGAGGTGGTCGGCACGTCCCCAATGTGGCGCGGCGACGGCGTGCTGTCCGGCTGGAAGGACCAGACGAAGTCGCTCAAACCGCCTTCGGCCCGCAGCGCGATGGTGGCGTTGGCGTTGGTGATGGCGGCCCGGATCTTGGCGCGGTTGCGCACAATGCCGGCGTCCTGCATCAGTCGTTCGACGTCGTCCTCGGTATACGCGGCGACGGTGTCCACCTGGAAACCGTGGAAGGCTTTCCGAAAGGCCGGGCGCTTGCGCAGGATGGTGGCCCAGGACAGCCCGGCTTGGAAACCCTCCAGCGTGATGCGCTCATAGACGCCCTGTTCGCCGCGGACCGGCATGCCCCATTCGGTGTCGTAGTACTCGCGCAGCAGCGGATCCGTGGCAGCCCAGGCCGGCCGGGCCAGGCCGTCGTCGCAGAGCACGACGCCGGAAGCGGTTTTCTCCATGGATCGATTCTCTCCTAGCGTGCCGTGGGTTGTCCCGTCCTGCTCCGGTACTGTGGATAGGGTCCTGTGGACAAGGTGAAGGCCGTTCAACCCAGACCGGTGACCCGCATGGTCAGGTTCAGCCGGCCTCCGGTCAAGCCGCAGGCGGGGTCGGCGGTGGCCGGGTAGATCCGGGGCACGCCATGGTAGGCGAACCGGGCCGGTCCGCCGAAGACAAACAGGTCCCCGGAGCGCAGCCGGATATCGGTGTAGGGCTTGGTCCGGGTCTCGGTGTTGCCGAAGCGGAACAGGCAGTCGTCGCCGATGCTGAGCGAGACCACCGGGGCGCCCGACTGTTCGTCCTTGTCCTGGTGCATGCCCATCTTGGCGGTGTCGTCGTAGAAGTTGATCAGCGCAGTGTCCGGCTCGTAGTCCCGGCCCGCGGATGGGTCCTGGTACGCCTCCGCGAGTGCCCGCCGGCCCCAGTCGGCCAGCCAGCCGGGGAAGTCCAGTACGCGTTGGCCGTTCACGTCGTCGGCCGTGCGGGTGTATTGGTAGGGGGCCCAGTGCCAGCCCAGGCAAAGGGTCCGCACGCTCATCTCGTGGCCGCCCGGCAGTTTCGCGGCGCGGTAGGGGACCGGCCCGCGGCCGAATTCGCGGCAGGCTTCGACCAGTTCGCGCTGCTGCTCCACGGTCAGCCAGCCCGGCACGTGCACCGCGCCGGGCGCGATCTCGCGCGGGCCGGCCGGAGCGTCACCGAACAGGGTGCTCATGCCGCGGCCTCCAGCCCCAGCAGGTAGGCCTTGGCTTCCGGTCCGCCCAGATAGCCGCCGAAGGCGCCGTCCGAGCGCAGCACCCGGTGGCAGGGTACGACGACGGGCAGCGGGTTGGTGGCGCAGGCGCTGCCCACGGCGCGCACGGCCTTGGGATTCCCGACGGCGGCGGCCACCTGAGCGTAGCTCTCGGTGCGGCCGTAGGGGATTGCGGGCAGGTGCTGGAGCACCTCCGCGCGGAACCCTTTGGACAGCCGCCGGTCCAGCGGCAGGTCGAAGACGCGCCGTCGGCCCGCGAAGTATTCGTCCAACTGCCGGACCGCCGACTCCAGCCGGACGGGAGAACGCAGGATGCGGGGGCTGACCGTTTCCGCCAGGCCGGCGAGCACATGTTCGTGGTGCTCACTGGCAAAGGCCACACGGACCAGGCCCTGGTCCGTGGCGACCAGCAGCAGCGTCCCGACCGGCGAGTCGGTGGTGTTGTAGGCCAGATCGAGGATGCCGGCAGCCGCTGCCTCCTGCTCCAGCCGGTGATGCAGCCGCTCCAGCTGCTCCGGGTCTAGGCGGGTCAGCAGGTCCAGTTCGGGTCCGGCACCCGTGTTCTGGGCTGTGGGGTTTTCGGCAGTCATCGGATTGCTCCTTCGCTTGCATCGGGTGCGGCAACATCCGCGACGGGCTGCTGGCCACGCCGATAGAAGGCCCGCAGTTTTGCCATGCCGTCGGCGGCCGCGCGGCGGACCGCAGCCGTGGTGGAACCGGTCAGCTCGGCCGCTTCGGCGTACGGCAGCCCGGCCAGATAATGCAGCGCGACGGCTTCGCGCTGCCGCAGCGGCAGGGCCGCGACGGCCTGGCGCAGTTCGTCGTCGTCGTTGCCGGGAATGCCCAGCAACGACGGGGATTCGGGCAGCTGATCGGTGGGGACCGGGGTCCGGGACCGCCGCCGGACCACGTCGATGGCCTTGCGGTGGGCGATGGTCACCAGCCAGGCCTCGTGGTTCGCGTCCCAGGGCAGCTCAGGATAGGCCTTGAGTGCGGAGAGAAAGGTCTCGGACCATGCATCGTCGGCATCCGGTCCGGGACCCAGCACCGCGCGGCAGACACGCAGCACGGTGGGTCCGTGGTCGGCGACCAGCTGCTCGAAGGGCTTCATCCGCACACCCGGTAGCATCAGAAAAGTTTCCCGGCTTTCACCTCGGCCGGCTCCTCCAGCTCCAGCAGGAACCGCTTGCGGTCCAGTCCGCCGGCATAGCCCACCAACGAGCCGTCCGCGCCCACCACCCGGTGGCACGGCACCACGATGGAGATCGGGTTCTTGCCGTTGGCGTGGCCCACTGCCTGGGCCAAATGGACATCGCCCAAAGCTGCGGCCAACTGCCCGTAGGAACGGGTCTGCCCGTACGGGATCTCCCGCAGCAGCGCCCACACGCTCAGCTTGAAGGGATCGCCTTTCGGCGCCAGCGGGAGGTCGAAGTCACGGCGCTGGCCGGCGAAATACTCCGCCAGCTGTTCGGAGACCGCTTCGAAGCCGACGGCGGTGCGCTCGCCGAACGTCGCCGCGTCCGGCATCCGCTTGTGGCTGGGGAAGTAGAGCGCGGTCAGCGAACCGTCCTCGGCGACGGCCGTCAGTTCTCCGAGCGGGGTATTGATGAGGGTGTGCACGCGGGTCATGGCGCTCCTTCGTCCGCTTCCATTCTCTCCTCTGCAGACGTTCCCGCGTGTTGGAACGTGAGGTTCCGGTGCTCTTTCTTGCCGGCTGGAGTTACGGAGCGCCTTGTTCGGCTTGCCGCGGGGCAATTCGAGCCAGCCTACCGGCGGACGGCGCCCCGAGCGGGCGGACACACCAGTCCCTGCGATCCAGGGCGGGGATCAACTTGCTTCAGAGAGCTAATAGTTAGACCATCTAAGTATGCAGGATGAACAACTTGAGTTGTCCCGGCAACTGAGGCCGTTGCTGACCCGGATCTACCAGATGGTCCGCCGGCGCAGTCCGGGCTGGGACGTGACGGCAGCGCAGTCCTCGGTGCTCACCACGCTGATGGATAAAGGAAAACTGCGGATGGGCGAGCTGGCCGCGCTGGAAGGCGTAAAGATGCCGACCGCTACCAGTGTGGTGGCAGGGCTGGTCCGGATCGGTCTGGTGGAGCGGCAGGCCGACCCGAATGACCGGCGCCGTGTCCTGGTGGACCTGACCTCCGACGGGCGCTCGCAGATTGCTGCGCTCGCCGCCGAACGGGACCGCGAATTCGCCCGCCTGCTGGCAGACCTCGGACCCGAAGACCGGACCCTGCTGGAGGCGGCCGCACCGGCGATGTCCAGGCTGCTGGCGGTGGAAGCAGCAAACGCGCTGCCGGCTGAAGAATTAGGAGAGTAACCATGTCCAACGTTGCGGCACCGCAACAGCACGCCAAACTGGCCGACGCGCTCAAGGGCCAGCCGAAATCCGTCTGGGTGACTGCCTTCGCCGCGGTCATCGCCTTCATGGGGATCGGCCTGGTGGATCCCATCCTCAACGTGCTCACCGAGTCCTTGGGGGCCGAGCCTTCCCAAACCACGCTGCTCTTCGGGTCCTACCTCGGTGTGCAGGTGGTGGCCATGCTGCTCACCGGCATGATGTCCTACCGGTTCGGCGCCAAACGGACCCTGGTCGCCGGACTGGTGCTGATCGTGATCGCGGCCGGATTCTGCGCGGCGGCCGGCGACATCGAGACGCTGGTCTGGCTCCGCGCGCTCTGGGGCCTGGGCAACGCCTTCTTCATCGCCACCGCGCTCTCCGTGATTGTCGGAGCGGCCGCCGGCGGGCAGCAGGGAGCCATCCTGCTCTACGAAGCCGCCTTGGGAGTCGGGCTGGCGATCGGCCCGCTGCTCGGCGCCGTGCTGGGCAGCATCACCTGGCGCGGGCCGTTCGCGGGAACCGCCATCCTGATGGCCGTCGGCGCCATCCTCTGCGTCAGCATGCTGCAGAAGGACAAGGACAAGTCCCACCGGCAGCCGGTACGCATGGTGGACCCGCTGCTGGCGCTGCGCAACCGCAACCTGCTGCTCACCTCGATCGGATCGGCCTTCTACACCGCCGCCTTCTTCGCGATCATCGCCTGGGCCCCGTTCGTGCTGGACGAGGGTGCCCTGTTCATTGGCTTTGTGTTCTTCGGCTGGGGCCTGTGCGTGGCCGTGTCCGGCGTGGTGCTGGCACCTAAGGTCGCCGGGTGGCTGGGGGAGCGCGGTGGCGCCATCGCCGCCGTCGTGCTCTATGCGGTGATCCTGCTGGCCATGTCCACCGGCATCAAGTCCGTGGTGGTGGCCGGCGTGGTGGTCTCCGGCATTGTTTCCGGGGTGCTGAATACGCTCTTCACCGGCAGCGCGATGAGCGCCGGTTCCGGTCCGCGGGCGGTAAACAGTGCCGGCTACAACTTTCTGCGCTGGCTCGGCGGAGCCGCGTCGGCCATCCTGGTGGGGCACGTGGCCGAGTGGTTCGGCAACGTCTCCGCCCCGTTCTGGGCGGCGGCCGCCTGCAGCCTGGTGGCTGCCGGCATGCTGCTGCTGCGCAAGCGCGAAGCGCCCGCCGACCCGCACACCGTGCCCGTGGACGCTGCGGCGATCGGCGCAGACTAGCGGACTACGAGTCGAAGCCCATGCCGGCCGCATCCATGGCTTTCAGCCACGGGCCGCGGCGTCCCTGGTTGCGGTCTGCGCGGACCATCGCGGCGGTGGTGAGCTTGACGCCCAGCCAGGCGAGCGGCTCGGGCGGGAACGGCAGCGGCTTCTTCCGCACCAGCTGCAGCCGGGTGCGCTCGGTCGGCTCGCCGGAGAGCAAATCCAGCATCACGTTGGCGCCGAAGCGCGAGGCTCCAACGCCCAGGCCGGTGAAGCCGGCACAGTAGGCCACCCGGCCGCCGTACGCGCTCTCGAAGAACGAAAAGAACCGGCTGCAGGTGTCAATGGCGCCGCCCCAGGCATGGCTGAACCGGACGTCGGCCAACTGCGGGAAGGTGGCGTAGAAATGGGCGGCGAGCCGGCGGAACGTTTCCGGGCGCTGGTCGTGGCTGTGCTTCAGCGACCGGCCGTAATGGTAGACCGCGTCATACCCGCCGAACAGCATCCGGTCCTGCCCCTGCGCGTCGGTGGTCAGCCGGTAGTAGTGGAACCGGTTGTCATTGTCCGAGATGCCGAACCGTTCCGCCCAGCCGAGGGCTTCCCGCTGCGCGCCGGTCAGCGGCTCGGTCATCAGGGCGTAGTCGTACACCGGGACGGTGTGCAGCCGGGTGCGCGCCAGCAGCGACGGGAAGGCGTTGGTCGCCAAGGCCACCCGGCCCGCGGCCACGGAGCCAAAGTCGGTGCGCAGCGCCAGCACGCCGGCCCGCCCTGCCACCGAATGCACCGGAGTGTGTTCATGGATTTCGACGCCGGCGCTCAGGCAGGCGTCGCGCAGCCCCCAGGCCAGTTTGGCCGGATGCACCATCGCCGTCCCCTGCCGGTCGCGCAGGCCGGCACGGTAGGCCGATGAGGCGACCGCCCGCTGCACCGCGGATCGGTCCAGGAACTCCAAGGCCGGGTCTTCGGCGGCTTCCTCCTGAAGCCAGGCGACGTGGTGTTCTTCGGTGGCCACCGAGAGTGTCCCGGTCCGCTCGAAACCGGCATCGATTCCGTACCGGGCCAAGGTGTTTTCAATCTCGTCCAGGTTCTGCAGACCCAGCTTGCCCAGCAGGTCGGTTTCCTCGGGGAGGTGTTTTTGCCCGTTCGCGCTGCCGTGGGTCAGGCTGGCCTCGCAGAATCCGCCGTTGCGGCCGGAGGCGGCCCAGCCGATCCGGTTGCCCTCCAGCAGCAGCACCGAACGGTCGGGGTCGCGTTCCTTGGCCAACAGTGCGGTCCACAATCCGGTGTAGCCGCCGCCGACCACCGCCAGGTCCGCGGTGGCCGAACCCCGCAGCGGCGGCAGCGCCTCCGGGCGGAAAGGATCGTCCAACCAGTACGGCGTGGGCGATGCCCCGGCCAGCGCCGCGTCGATCCGGGAGGCCGGGACTTCTTCTTCTGCCCGGTCATAGAACGTTTTCATGCCCGCACCGCCTGCCGCTCGAACACCGGTTCGCCGGCCACGAACGTCAGGTCCGTGCCGACGGTGTGCAGCTCCGCCGCCGGCAGGCTGAACGGATTGATGTCCAGCACCACCAGGTCGGCTGGCGCTCCGGGACCGATCCGGCCGCCGCCGTCATGGCGGTTCAGCCAGGCCGAGCCGGACGTGTAGGCGGCCAGCGCCGCCTCCAGGGTCAGCGCCTCGTCCGGCAGCAGCGGGCTGTCCGAGCCGTCGTCGGGGTGGCTGCGGTTGACTGCCACGTGGATGGCCTGCCACGGATCCGGTGAGGAGACGGGCCAGTCCGAGCCCATCGCCAAACGGGCGCCGGAAGCCGCCAGTGAACGGAAAGGGTACTGCCAGCCGGCGCGCTCCGCGCCGATCAACGGCACGGTCAACTCGCGCATTTGTGCGTCATTACAGGCCCAGAGCGCCTGCAGGTTCGCGGTGACGTCCAGCTCGCCAAAGCGGGGCACGTCGGCAGGGTGGATGATCTGCAGGTGCGCCATGTGGTGGCGCCCGGCGCCACGGCCGTTGGCACGGCGGGCGTGCGCGACGGCGTCCAGCCCGTCGCGGACCGCGCGGTCGCCGATCACGTGGAGATGCAGGTCGAATCCGGCCGCGTCCAGTGCCGCCGTCACTGCCCGCAGCACCTCCTTGGACAGGTAGGTCAGCCCCCGGCCGGCGGGCGAACCGTGCCGGTCGCCATCGCCAGGACCCCCACCCAAGGGGCGGTCCGCGCCGGCGGAGGCACCGCCGTCGTGCCCCGCCATGCCCTCACACGCGCAGGAAGTCAGGTAGGGCTCGAGCATTGCCGCGGTCCGGTTCTCCGGCACGCCGTCCACCATGATTTTGGCGCTGGTGGTGCGGAAGCCGGCGGCTGCGTTCTGCTCGCGGCGCGTGATGAACTCAGCCACCAGGTCCAGGACTGATTCCACCGTGGTGGACCGCGGCACCCAGAGTGCTCCCGCGGCTCGGCCGGTGAGCAGGCCCTGGTCCAGCAGCCTCCGGTAGGCGGCGCTGGCCTCGGGATAACCGGCGTAGTCGCCCAGGATCGCCTCCTGCCAGCCGGTCACGCCCACCGAGTGCAGGTAGCGCTGGGCTTCCAACAGGCCGGCCCGCATGTCCTCCACGCTGGCGCGCGGGATGGCCCGGTTCACCAGGTCCATGGCGCCCTCGTGCAGCGTTCCGCTCGGGAAGCCGTCGGCCTCGCGCTCCAGCAGCCCGTCCGCCGGGTCGGGGGTCGAAGCATCGATACCGGCTAGTTCCAAGGCCTTGCTGTTGACCCACGCGCTGTGGTGGTCCGCATTGACCAGATAGGCCGGGCGGTCCGGAACCACCGCGTCCAGCACCTGGCGGGTGGGGTAGCCGCCCGGGAAGTCCGCCTTGTGCCAGCCGCCACCGGTGATCCAGCCACTGCCAGCGGCGGAGGCGCCTGATGCGGCGGATGCCGAGGTGGCGATCTGGGCCAGCACCGCATCGGCTCCGACGCACTGGGACAGGTCGCAGCCCAGCCGCTCCAGCCCGGCCATCACCGCGTGCACGTGGGCATCAGTGAAGCCTGGTGCCAGCAGGCGGCCGTTCAGGTCGACCGCCGTGGCGTGCAGTCCCGCGGCCGCCCGGACTTCGGCATCGGTCCCCACCGCGGTGACCAGGCCGTCCCGGACGGCGACGGCCGTGGCTGAAGGATGCAGGCGCAGGCCATCGAAGATCCTGCCGGAGTGGAAAATCCAACCTGCCGCCATGGCCGCTCCTGTGTCCCCGGTGTCGGCCGGAAATGAACGAGTTTCACTTATGACACAGGGGGCCGCGGACTTTGTCAACGGTTTTGGTCCGACTCCTTCTGCACGGACCAGCCGGGCTGGGCAGGGTGTGCGGGCCGGTGCCGTGCAGGCCAGAGTTTCCGGCGGCCATGGACCGGCTCCCGCGCTGCGGCGAATCCGTCCGCGTGAACCGCCGAACCGCGGGGCGAAGCGCCGTCGGCGAAATACGCCACAAAGTAGTTGCTTATTCTAACTGAGCATAGGCTACCCTTACTTCTGTTCGTTCCCTTTGATTCGAGGAGGCCCCACGTTGGGCGTTTCACGCATGCGCGGTCTGGTTGCTGCCGCCGCCGTCGTCCTGTTGTCCCTGACCGCCTGCTCCACCGGCCCGGCCGGCGGAGGTTCCGAAGGCGGCCAGTCAGCCGCAGCGACGGACCAGTTCCCGGTCACCGTTGAACATGCGTTCGGGGAGACGGTGATCGAAGAGCAGCCCGAGCGCGTGGCCACCGTGTCCTGGGTGAATTCCGACGTGGCACTGGCGCTGGGTGTGGTGCCGGTCGGGATGCCGAAGGAGGACTGGGGTGGCAATGAGAACGGCTCCACGCCTTGGCGGGACGCCAAGCTGGAGGAGCTCGGTGCCGCGATCGGCACTGAAAATGCGCCCGTGCAGTACTCCGAGGTGGACGGCATCGCTTTCGACGAGGTCGCCGAACTGGCCCCGGACGTCATCCTGGCCGCCTATTCCGGCCTGACCCAGGAGGACTATGACACGCTGAGCAAGATCGCTCCGGTTATTGCCTACCCGGAGACCCCGTACGGCACCGACTGGCAGGACTCCACGAGGATGATCGGCCAGGCGCTGGGCCGGAGCCAGCAGGCCGAGGATCTGGTGGCGGAGACCGAGCAGACCATTGTGGCCAAGGCCTCCGAGTACCCGCAGCTGGCCGGCAAGACCTTTATTTACGGCAACTTGGAGCCCGCCAAGGGCGACGGCGTGAACGTTTACACCGCCAACGACAACCGGCCGAAGTTCCTCAGCAGCATCGGCATGGTGCAGGCGGACGTGGTCACTGATGCCACCAAGGACTCCTCCGAGTTCTTCATTCCGTGGTCCGCGGAGAAGGCCAACGAGCTGGAATCCGACGTGTTCGTGACCTGGGTCCCGGATGACAAGACCGCGCAGCAGATCACTACCGATCCGCTGCTGGGCCAGATCCCCGCGATCAAGAACGATGCCCTGGTGGCGGACTCGGACAACACCCTGACGCTGTCCATTTCCGCGGCATCGCCGTTGAGCCTGCCCTGGGCGCTGGACACCTTCCTGCCGATGCTCGGCAAGGCGGCTGACGCGGCGGACGCCGCCAAGTAACAGTCTGGCCTCCACTGCTGGCCTCCACTCCAGTACGACGGCGGAGGGGCACCCGCCGCGCGGAACGTTCAGTTCCTGCGCGGACCGGGTGCCCCTTTCTGTGATCTGTCGCATACAGTTGCCTGAGACTACCTATTGTGGAAGGGAGTGGCCGTGCGGGAAACCCGCGGAACCAGCCGGGCGCTGTCGGCCGGGGTGCTGATTGCCGGCATCCTGGTGGTGGCCGCCAACCTCCGCCCGGTGCTGACCAGCGTGGGTCCGCTGCTGGACCAGATCGGCGCGGAGACCGGGCTCGGTGTCGCCGCGCTGGGCGTGCTGGCCGCGGTGCCGCTGCTGGCTTTCGGTGCAGTTTCCCCGCTGGCGCACGGCCTGAGCGAGAAGTTCGGCGTCGAACGCACCGTTTTCGGTGCCCTGCTGCTGCTGGTCGCCGGCACGTTGCTGCGGCCAATCCCCGGCCCCCTGGCGAATCTGTGGATCGGCACGCTGCTGATCGGCTCCGCCATCGCGGTGTGCAACGTGATGCTGCCGGCGCTGCTCAAGCGCGATTTCCCCGAACGGATGGCCTCGCTCACCGGAGGCTATTCCGCCGTGCTCGGCGGCTGTGCCTCGCTGGGCGCCGGACTGGCCGTGCCGCTCTCGCTGGTTCCGATCGGCGGCGAACCGGCCGGCTGGCGCTTCGCCCTGACCGCCTTCGTGGTGCTGGCGGTGCCGGCCGTGCTGCTCTGGCTGCCCCGGCTGCGCCGCGGCGGCCAACTTCCCGACCAAGCCCGGGAAGCGGCGGCCGCGCCGGCCCTGGTCAGGGGCTCGGTCTGGAAGTCCGGCATCGCCTGGCAGGTGACGCTGTATATGGGCTTGCAGTCGATGATCTTCTACATCCTCATCACCTGGCTGCCCACGCTGGAACGCTTCCACGGCCGCAGCGGACTGGCGTCCGGCTGGGACCTGATGATGTTCCAACTGATCGGTGTGGTGTCCAGCCTGCTGACGCCGGTGGTCCTGCGCGGGCCCACACAGCGGCTGGCTGCCGCGGGGCCGCCACTGCTGGTGCTGGCCGGGGTGCTCGGCATTCTCCTGATGCCCCAGATCATGCTGTTCTGGGTGCTGGTGGCGGGCTTCGGCTGCGGCAGCTCGCTGGTCACCGCACTCTCGCTCTTCGGCCTGCGCACCCGTACGCACCGCGAAGCCAGCGCGCTCTCCGGAATGGCCCAGTCGATCGGTTATCTGCTCGCAGCGGCAGGTCCGCCGCTCTTCGGCGGACTCTTCGCGGCATCCGGGGCCTGGGCGGCCTCCCTGACCTTGCTGTGCATCATCGCCGTCCTGCAGGCAGCCACCGGATTGCTGGTGGGCCGTGACCGCTTCGCCTTCGCCGGCCAGCTGTCTTCAGACGGCTAACCGGCGCCGACGATCAGCATGGTCGCGGCGAAGACCAGGCCGGAGGCGATCAGTGTGACCATCGTGTAGCCGAGGATGTCGCGCATTTTCAGTCCGGCGATGGCCAGCAGCGGCAGCGCCCAGAACGGCTGGATCATGTTGGTCCACTGGTCGCCGTAGGACACGGCCATGATGGCGACGGCGGGGTCCACGTCCAGCCGTGTCGCGGCGTCGAGCATAATGGGGCCCTGGACCGCGAACTGTCCGCCGCCTGACGGCACGAAGAAGTTGACCAGCCCGGCAGAGAGCAGCGCCAGCACCCCGAAGGTCTGCGGGGTAGAAATGTTCACAAAGAAGTCCGACAGCACGGTAATCAGGCCGGTGGCGGTCATGATCCCCATGATCCCGGCATAGAGCGGGAACTGGAGCAGGATGTCGCCCACGTTGGACGCCGCGTTCTTGATCAGTGCGATCAGTTCGAACGGGTTGCGGACCAGCAGGAAAATCAAGGCCAGGAAAGACCAGTTGACAATGTCCAGGGTCAGCGTGCCGCCGCTGCCAAAGTGGATGGCCAAATAGGCCACCAATGCCAGCCCAACCAGCAGGGTCAGGACACGGCTGGCATCGAGCCGGTCGGCCGGGGTGACCACGTCGTCGTCGTAGTCCGCCTCGCCGTCGCGGGCATCGATTTCCAGTTCCACGATTTTGTCATCGCCG
The DNA here is from genome assembly GCF_047607445.1 of Arthrobacter sulfonylureivorans. GTDB lineage: Bacteria > Actinomycetota > Actinomycetes > Actinomycetales > Micrococcaceae > Crystallibacter > Crystallibacter sulfonylureivorans_A. Next base: position 9,378 of record NZ_JBLKRT010000039.1, on the reverse strand, counting down.
CGCGGGGCCACCAAGGACAGCGCGGCACCCACCACGATCACGGTGGCGATGGCAGCCAGGATGTTCCACAGCGAGAACGTGGTTTCGCTGACCGGGATGGTCCGGCCGAGCTGTTCGGCCAGGAAAGAACCCTCCGTGGCGGCGGTCAACGGCCCGGAACCCGAGTAACCCATGTGCCAGACCACGAAGCCGGAGAAGGCAGCGGCCACCAGCATCGGGAAGTGCAGCCGGATGCCCTTGGCCTTCAACTGGGCCGCAGTCTCCTTGGCCAACAAAGCGCCGACCACCAGGCCGAGGCCCCACGTGATCAGCGACGCCACGGCCGCCACCACGAAGACGAAGACATAGGCCTGGATCGGGCCCCGCGGCACGCCGCCCAGGAAGGAGAGCAGTCGGCGGACCGGCCGGGTGTTCGCCAGAGTGTGCCCCAGCAGCAGGATCAGCGCCATCTGCGTCATAAAGGACAGCAGGCCGGACAACCCGTCGCCCCAGCCCTGCACCACTTCCACCGGGTTCGCGCCGGTGAGGACCAAGGCCATGATGGCGACGACGACCGTCAGGACGATCGCGAAGACCAGCGCACTGGGGATGAACCGTTCAACTAGGGAGTTGACCGGCCGCATCGCAGCGGAGATTGGATTGGATCGCGTCTTCTGGCTTGTGGGGGACATGGCACCTCCTGCTCGGATCCGCAGCTGCCCCGCCGCGGATCGTCCAACGTTTCACCAAAGCGTAGGGAACCCCGGCCACGAAGCCTAGGTGTCGAGGTGCTGCCAGGGTCCCTAGAGGCCCAAGCGGTACGTCTCCAACTGCCGGAACCGGCGCTGCAGCGACTCGCGCCGGTGGATGTCCTCACCGGCGGTGAGCTCGATATGCTGCCGGCCGAAGCGCCAGAGCAGCAGGTCGTCCAGCAGCCGGTCCGGACCGGGGGAGTAGCGGTGCTCCAGGGCCGCGCGGACATCCGTAATGGTTTCCGGATTCAGCAACGCGGCCAGCTCGGTGGTGGTCTTCAGGCCGTGCGCGGCCAGCAGTTCCGCGGCCCAGCCCCAGTCGTCGTCGGACTTGCGGTCCACATGCGGCAGCAGGGTCTGCCAGACCTCGCGGACCCGGCGGGGCGTCAGCGGTGCCGCGCCTTCGCCCTCTTCGTCCCAGTAGCCCGTGACGGTCTCGTACCGCTCGTGCAGTTCGGCAAAGGCCGACTCCACCGCCTCCAGCATGGCCGCCGTGGCAGTGAACTGGCGGTCGAAGTAAGGGCTCCAGGCCCGGGGATCGGAGGACTTGAAGCGGATATCGTGCTCCAGCTCGGACCACGCATGCGCCAGGATCGTGCGGATCTGGACTTCGAACAGGTAGCTGCCCGTGGCGCGGGCCGGTTCGCCGAGGGCCTGCTGGTAGGCCTTCACCGTATTGTTCTGCAGCGTGCGCATGATCAGGTGGCGGCTGGAGTAGCCATAGGTGCCCGACTCGATCGAGCCGATGTCCTTCTCACGGTCGGCACGGCAGTCGAAGTCACTGCGCTGGCGCTTGATCAACGCTGCGGCCTGCCGGATCTCGTGCGGCAGGCTCACGATCACCCGGACACCGACCAGATCGTGGATCTCGCGCAAGGGATCCGGGAACTCCAGCGCCGGTACGCAGCCCGGTTCCGCGGGCTGCAGCATCCGCGATGCCTTGTCCCGGAACGATTCCACGCTCTTGGTCCGGGCAGTGACGAACAGCGGCGTCAGTTCGGCCGTGCGGAAGATGTCCCGGATGCCGGACTGCAATTGCGACGTCACGGTTGCCAGGACCGGGCGTACCCGCTCGTACTGAGCGGTGTTGGCCTCCACCTGCGCACGCAGCCGCTCGTCCAGCCGGTCCCAATGAATGCCCATGCGCCTGGCTCTCCTGCGGTAGGTGTGTGTGGCTTTGAACAACCTACCAAGGCTGACGCTGCGGGCGGGCGTCCCTCGGCCTTCCCGCAGCCTCAGCCTCTGCCCGCCGGGTGCGTCAGCTTCAGCTCCTCGGCGGGCGCGCCGCAGCGTCAGCCCTCGACGTGCGCGTCCGCGAGCTTCAGCACCTCATCCAGGATGGCCAAACCGGTCCGGGCGTCCTCCGCGCTGGTGTTCAGCGGCGGCACCACGTGGATCCGGTTGAAGTTGGCGAACGGCAACAGCCCGCGGGACTTGCAGGCCGCAATCAGTTCGTTCATTTCCGGGCTCGAGGAACCGTACGGCGCCAGTGGCTCGCGCGTGGCCCGGTTGCGCACCAGCTCTACCGCCCAGAAGGCTCCGACGCCGCGCACCTCACCCACCGACGGATGTTTCGCCGCCAGCTCCGCGAGCCCGGGACCGAAGACCTCGGTACCCAGCGAAGCGGCATGCTCCACCATCTGCTCCTCGCGCATTGCGTTGATCGTGGCCACCGCCGCGGCGCAGGCCAGCGGATGTCCGGAGTAGGTCAGGCCGCCCGGATAGACCCGCTGGGCGAAGGTCTGGTAAATCTCCTCGGAGATTGCCACCCCGCCCAGCGGCACGTACCCGGAGTTCACGCCCTTGGCGAAGGTCAGCAGGTCCGGAACCACTTCGGCATGGTCAATCGCGAACCACCGGCCGGAGCGACCGAAGCCGGCCATCACTTCATCGGCGATGAACACGATGCCGTATTTGGTGGCCAGCTCGCGGACACCCTGCAGGTAGCCCGGCGGCGGCACCATGATGCCCGCGGTGCCGGGGATGGACTCCAGCACGATCGCGGCAAACCGGTCGGCGCCCTCCAGTTGGATGGTGGTCTCCAGATGCTCCAGCGCACGCTGGCATTCCTGGGCTTCGTCCGCGGCATGGAACTGGCTGCGGTACAGGAACGGTGCGTGGAAGTGGACCGTTCCCGCGTTCCCGTAGTCGTTGGCCACGCGCCGCGGGTCGCCGGTGACGTTCACGGCCAGCGCCGTGCCGCCATGGTAGGAACGGTAGGCGGAGAGCACCTTGTAGCGGCCGGTGTGCAGCCGGGCCATCCGTACCGCATGCTCCACGGCTTCGGCGCCGCCGTTCGTGAAGAAGATCCGGTTCAGGTCCCCGGGCGTCAGCTCGGCGATCAGCCGAGCGGCTTCCGAGCGTGCGGCGTTCACGTGCTGCGGCGCCACCGTGCAGAGCAGTCCGGCCTGCTGCTGGATCGCGGCCACCACCTTGGGATGCTGGTGGCCGATGTTCGTGTTGACCAGCTGCGAGGAGAAGTCCAGCAGCTTGTTGCCTTCTCCGTCCCAGACCCAGGAGCCTTCCGCCCGGGTAATCACCATGGGGGTGATCAGTTCCTGCGCGGACCAGGAATGGAACACATGCTCGCGGTCCAGTTGGTAGGCGCGGCGGCCGGCTTCCAGTTCCTCGGCGCTCAACGCAGTGCCGGTGGTGGTGGTCATCTGTCTCTCCTCAAACTACGACGGCGAATGGTCGGGTTGGCAGGGCGGCTGCGGCAGGTGCAGGCCAGCCCCGTGGGATCAAGATTCGGGTCAATCATTCTGCGGGAATCCCAAGTTGATGCCGCCGTGGCTCGGGTCCAGCCAGCGGGTGGTCACCACCTTGCCGCGGGTGAAGAAGTGCACGCCCTCGGAACCGTGTGCATGGCTGTCGCCGAACAGCGAGTTCTTCCAGCCGCCGAACGAGTAGTACGCCATCGGTACCGGGATCGGGACGTTGATGCCCACCATACCCACCTGCACCTCGTTCTCGAAGCGGCGGGCGGCGCCGCCGTCGTTGGTGAAAATCGCCGTGCCGTTGCCGTACGGGTTGTCATTGATCAGCGCCAGCCCCTCGTCGTAGCTGGGCACGCGCACCACGGACAGGACCGGCCCGAAGATCTCGTCGGTGTAGATGGACATCTCCGGTGTTACCCGGTCGAACAGCGTCGGGGCCAGGAAGAAGCCGTCGCCCTCGGCGTCCGGTTCCACCGTGCGCCCGTCCAGCACCAGTTCGGCGCCGGCGTCCTCGCCCGCCGCGATGTAGCCGGCCACCTTGTCCCGGTGCGCTGCCGTGACCAGCGGGCCCATGTCTGTGCCGCGCATGCCGTCGCCCACGCGCAGCTTCGCAGTGCGCTCGGCGATCCGGGCCACCAGATCGTCGGCGACCGACTCCACCGCTACGACCGCGGATATCGCCATGCAGCGCTCGCCGGCGGCGCCATAGCCCGCGTTAACCGCGGCGTCGGCGGCCAGGTCCAGGTCCGCGTCCGGCAGCACCAGCATGTGGTTTTTCGCCCCGCCCAGCGCCTGCACCCGCTTGCCGGAGGCCGTGCCGCGCTCGTAAACGTAGCGGGCGATCGGCGTCGAACCGACAAAGGAAACGGACTTGATCTCCGGGTGCTCCAGCAGCGCGTCCACGGATTCCTTGTCCCCGTGCACCACGTTGAACACGCCGTCGGGCAGCCCGGCTTCCTTCCACAGCTCGGCCATCCAGTTGGCCGCCGTCGGATCCTTCTCGCTCGGCTTGAGCACCACCGTGTTGCCGGCGGCGATGGCCACCGGGAAGAACCACATGGGCACCATCGCCGGGAAGTTGAACGGGGAGATGATCGCCGCCGGCCCCACCGGTTGCCGCACGGAGTGAACGTCCACCTTGGTGGAGGCGTTCTCCGTGTAGCCGCCCTTGAGCAGATGCGGGATGCCGCAGGCGAACTCCACCACTTCCTGCCCGCGGGCCACTTCGCCGAGCGCGTCATCCAGCACCTTGCCGTGCTCGGCCGTGATGATCGCGGCCAGCTCGCCCTTGCGGGCATTCAGCAGCTCGCGGAAAGCGAAAAGAATCTGCACGCGGCGGGCCAGCGAAGTGTCCCGCCAGGCCGGAAAGGCTGCCGCCGCTGCCTGCACGGCCTGATCGACGACGGCGGTGCTCGCCAGGGCCACGCGGGAGGAGACTTTGCCGGTGGCCGGGTTGGTCACCTCGCCGAGCCGGCTGTCGGGGTCAGGGTTGGCGTAGCTCCCGTCGATCCAGTGCTGGATGGTCTGCATGCTGCTCCTTGGTGTAGTTCGGTGAAGTTCCGCGGGCCAAGCCGGGCCGCCAGGGCGCGTCCGTGCAGGCGCGTCGTGCCGCTCCGGCATGTCTTGGCTTCATTATCTGCCGCTCCGTCGCCGCACACCACTTACAGCCTGTCGGAAATGCATGTTTTGCTCTTACACTGTGTCAATGCTGACTGTGAAGGACGTTCTGGATCTGGCGGTGGTGCGTGCCGGGGCACCAGAGGTCCTGGCTGGATCCAGCGTCCTCGCTTCGCCGGTCCGCTGGGTGCATGTGGCCGAGCTGAAAAGCCTGGCCGGGTTGCTGGAGGGCGGCGAACTGGTGCTCACCACAGGCCTGGCCTTCGAGGACTCGTCCGCCGAAGCAGCCCGGTACTTCGGTGAGCTGGCGGCGGCAGGGGCCGCCGGCGTCGTCGTCGAAATCACCGCGCAGCGGCCGCAGGCAGAGGCGGCACTGCGCCAGGCCGCAGGCGAAGCAACGCTGCCGGTCATCCTGCTGACCCGCCGCATCCGTTTTGTCGAGGTCACCGAAGTGGTGCACCGGATGCTGGTCGCGGGGCAGTTGGCGCAGCTGGAGCGGTCCAGGCAGGTGCACGAGGTCTTCACCATGCTCAGCGTGGAGAACGCCCCGCCGGAGGAGATTGTGGCGCGCGCTGCCGAGCTGATCGGGTCGCCGGTGGTGCTCGAGGACGTGGCGCATCTGGTGCTGGCTTTCGCCTCCGCCGGTGTGCCTGCGTCGGAACTGCTCCTTGGGTGGGCCGAACGATCCCGGCTGGTGCACTACCGCGAGCAGACGGCCCGGGCCGGGGACGCGGGCTGGCTGCAGACGCCGGTCGGGCTGCGCGGCCAGCGCTGGGGCCGCCTGGTAGTGCCAGCAGGTAGCCCAACGAGCGGTCCAGCTGCTGCCGACGGCGACGATGCCATGGTCCTGGAGCGGGCCGGCCAGGCATTGACCATCAACCGGATGGCGGAACGGGACCAGCGCGAACTCGGTCATCAGGCGCGCGCCGGCTTGCTGCACGAACTCCGCCGGCCCGGGGCGCTGGAGGAATCCGAAGCCCTGGCCCGCGCGGCCGCCCTGGGCCTGTCGGCCGCGCCCGTGTACCTTCCGGTGGTGTTCCGGCTGGATCGGCGGCCTGGTGAAGAACCGATTGAAGTCCAGCGGCGCGAGCGGGCGCTGCTGGATTTGCTGCACAGCGTACTGGCGGCCGCCCGGGTGCCGGCCCTGGCCGCCAGCCTGCAGGCCGGCGCGCTGGGCGTGCTGGTGGCCGTGCCCGCCCGGCAACTGGAAGACCCGGTGCTGGAACGGCTGTGCGGGCAGTTGGCCGAGCAGACCAGCGTCGACTGGGCGGTTGGCGTCGGCCGCAGCCGGCCGGACCTGCTGGCTGCCGCCGCCGGACTGGACGAAGCCGCGCATGTGGCTGAATCCGCGGCAGGGCTCGGTTCCGCGGCGGGGTCCGGTTCAATGGCGGGGACCGGTTCCACGGCTGGGCCCGGTGGCGGCCGGAGGTTCTACCGGTCGGCCGATGTCCGGCTGCGCGGTCTGCTCTCCATGCTGCGCGACGATCCGCGGGCGGCCGCCTTCGCGGAGGCTGAGCTTGCCCCCATCAGCCAGGATCCGGAGGCCCTTGACCTGCTCCTGCGCTACGTCCAATCAGGAGGCAACAAGGCCCAGCTTGCGCGCGACGGTTACTTCAGCCGTCCCACCCTCTATGCCAAGCTGGCGCAACTGCAGGACAAGCTCGGCGTCCCGCTCGACGACGCCGAGTCGCGGACCTCGCTGCACGTTGCGCTGCTGCTGCACAAACTGCGTGGCTGACGAACGCCGCCCATCCCGCCGAAGCCAACGCGCAGATATGGTGGAAGCATGAGCCACACCAGCGATACGGCACAATTCAGCACCAAAGGCGCCTACGTCCACAGCGGCGAAGATTTCGCCCGGGACACCAACTACATCGAGGACCGGATCGTCGCCGACCCCGACGCCGTCCGTGCCTCCGACGGCCCGACCGGCGGCACCATCGGCAACCCGAACGGCGGGCTCGGCGACGGCGCCAAAGCCTGGCCTGTGGAAGCCGGCCGCTACCGCCTGGTTGCCGCCCGCGCCTGTCCCTGGGCCAACCGCGCCATCATCGTGCGCCGGCTGCTCGGGCTCGAAGGTGCCATCTCGCTGGGCCTGCCCGGTCCCACCCACGACGCCCGCTCCTGGACCTTCGACCTGGACCCCGACGGCCGGGATCCGGTGCTTGGTACCGAGCGCCTGCAGGAGAACTACTTCAAGCGTTTCCCTGGCTATCCGCGCGGCATCACCGTGCCGGCCATGGTTGAGGAGGCGAGCGGCGCCGTCGTCACCAATGACTACCCGCAGATGACCCTTGACTTCTCCACCGAGTGGAAGGAATTCCACCGCGACGGCGCCCCGGATCTGCTCCCGGCCGACAAGCTCGAGGAGATGCAGTCGGTCATCAAGCGGATCTACACCGAGGTCAACAACGGCGTTTACCGCTGCGGCTTCGCCGGTTCGCAGGAAGCCTACAACGCCGCCTATGACAGGCTCTGGGCCGCGATGGACTGGCTCGAGGAGCGCCTCACCGAGCAGCGCTACCTGATGGGCGACACCATTACCGAAGCCGACGTCCGCCTTTTCACCACGCTGGCCCGCTTCGACGCTGTCTACCACGGGCACTTCAAGTGCAACCGGAACAAGCTGAGCGAGATGCCCGCCCTGTGGGGCTATGCCCGCGACCTGTTCCAGACTCCGGGCTTCGGCGACACCACCGACTTCGTGCAGATCAAGCGGCACTATTACATCGTGCACGAGGACATCAATCCCACCGGGATCGTCCCGCAAGGCCCGGACCTCTCCGGCTGGCTGACCGAGCACGGCCGCGAAGCACTCGGCGGCAGCCCGTTCGGCGACGGCACCGCGCCCGGCCCCGTGCGCGAAGCCGAACGCGTCACCCCCGGCCACAATCCGCTCTATCCCGCCTAACCGCCGTGTCCCGCTCGGTTGATGACGACGGCGGTGCCCGCGCTGTGGACGACGGCGGCGCTGCCAGCGCGGCGGCTGGCGACGGCGCCCACCTTCTGAATCACGACGGCGGTGCCGGCCCATTGGGCGACGGTGGCACTCGTCCTGTGAATCACGACGGCGGTGCCTGCCCCTTGGGTGACGGCGGCGCTGCCAGCGCGGCGGCCGGTGGCGCTGCCCATCCCTTCGCCAACGACGGCGGTGCCCGATCCGCGGCCGGCGACGGTGCCCGCCCGCGGATCGCCGTCAGCTTCGTGCGGGGAGCGCCGTCACATCCGGCGTGGTTCTCGCAGAGGCTGGCGGATTTGGCCCGCCGGGCGGCCGACGGCCTCCGCGCCGCAGGAGCGGAACCCGTCGTCCTGGACTCGGCGTCCGGCCACGTCTTCAGCGCCTTGGATTACGACGGCGTGGTCGTCCTCGGCGGCGGCGACGTGGACCCAGCCCGCTACGGTGGGGATACCGACGAACCCACCGTCCACTGCGTTGACACCGGAGCCGATGAAGCCGAGATCGACCTCGTCAACGGGGCCATCGAAAACGGACGCCCCGTGCTCGGAATTTGCCGCGGGCTCCAGCTCATCAACGTTGCCTTCGCCGGCTCGCTGTTCGAAGACCTCGGCGCGGATTCCATCCACAAGATCCACCAGCCACAACCGCCGATGGCCAGTCATCCGGTGCAAATCGCACCCGACAGCCTGCTGGGCGCAGCACTCGGCACAGGAACGGTCACCGTCCAGTCCGGCCACCATCAGGCGGTCCGGCGACTCGGGGACCGGCTGCGCGTCGTGGCAACCGCGGCCGACGGCGTGGTTGAAGCCGTGGAGCTAGCCCGCCCTGATGAGGGCTGGCTGCTCGCCGTGCAATGGCATCCCGAAGAACCCGGCTCACCCGACGGCCAACTCCACGCCTTGCTCGAACCCTTCGTCGAAGCCTGCCGTCAGGCACCTGTAGACGTAGCCGGATAGGGTAATCCGTCCGCGCAGCGAATCGCGGAGCCTCGGGCGGACCGTCGGGCACGGTTGCGGATCTCGGCCGCATAGCTGCGGCCTTTGATTGATCGAATCGGGGCACCGTGGCGGATCGTTGAGTGAACATTGAGCACCGTGGCTGATCGCCGAGCCCTATTGCGCTTTCAACGTCAGGCGGTTGCCGCCGCGGGTCCGACTTTAGCCCCCGCACCGTCAGATGCCGCGCCCCAGATGTCATGCTCATGGACGTCTGCGGCCAGGCCTGCATCGGTCGGTATATCAGTGCGCATCAGAACCGGCCGGTCGGCGGAACCAGCCCCGGTCGGCACCTGCGCGGCCTTCCCTGTCATGGCAAATCCCAAACAGGCCAGCGCACAACTTGCTGCGGCCGATAG
>NZ_JBLKRT010000038.1:0-30721 GCF_047607445.1 Arthrobacter sulfonylureivorans | reverse complement strand
GTGGCGAACCTGGCCGCTGGGGCTGCGTTGAGCCGCCAGCCCCGCGTGGTGGTGACCCAGCCGCGCCGCGTTGCGGCCCGTTCGGCGGCGCGGCGGCTGGCGTTCCTCGACGGCAGCACGCTGGGCGGCCGCGTCGGCTACACGGTCCGCGGCGAGCGTCAGGCCGGCGCGCAGACCCTGGTCGAGTTCGTCACGCCGGGGATCCTGCTGCGCCGGCTGCTCGCCGACCCCGGTCTGGAGGGCGCGGACGCGGTGATCCTGGACGAAGTGCACGAGCGCGGGCTGGAAACCGACTTGCTGCTGGGCATCCTCGGCGAGGTGCGCCAGCTGCGTGCGGACCTCACGCTGGTGGCGATGTCGGCCACCCTGGATGCTCCGCGGTTCGCCTCCCTGATCGGAGCGCCAGACGGCGGTGGGCCGGCTCCGGTGGTCGACTGCCCTTCCGCCCTGCATGCCTTGGAGGTGCGGTGGGCGCCGGCGGCCGGACCGCGGCTGGATGAGCGGGGCGTTACCCGAGGTTTCCTGGACCACGTCGCCGCCACCGCGGCTGCCGCCCACGCCACGGCGATCGGCGGCGAACCTGCCGTGGATGCGCTGGTGTTCGTTCCCGGAGTGTGGGAAGTGCAGCAGGTCGCGGCGTTGATCCGGGACAAGGTTCGGAGCGCCGGCGGCAGCCCCGGCCTCGAGCGGGCCGGGGGCCGGAGCACCGAGGTGCTGGAACTGCACGGCCAAGCCGACGCCGCCACGCAGGATCGCGCCGTCTCCGGCCGGGAACCCGGCGGAGCGCCGCGCATTATCGTTTCCACCTCGCTGGCCGAGTCCTCGCTCACCGTGCCCGGGGTGCGGCTGGTGATTGACTCCGGTTTGTCGCGCGAGCCGCGCCGTGATGCCGCCCGGGGGATGTCCGGGCTGGTCACCGTCTCGGCCTCGCGGGCCTCGGCCGACCAGCGCGCCGGCCGCGCTGCCCGCCAAGGGCCGGGCACGGTGGTGCGCTGCTATGACCAAAAGACGTTCGGTGCCGCCCCGGCACACCCCACGCCGGAGATTGCCGTCGCGGATCTCACCGCGGCCGCGTTGGTGCTGGCTTGCTGGGGTGCTCCCGGCGGCGAGGGTCTGCAGCTTCCGGACGCGCCGCCAGCCGCGGCCATGGGCGATGCTCTGCGAACCCTGCACGATCTGGGCGCTATCGACGACGCCGGCCGCGCTACCGAATTGGGGCAGGTCCTGTCCCGGGTTCCAGCCGACCCGCGGCTAGGCCGGGCGCTGCTGGACGGCGCGGGGGTCGCGGGGCCGCAGTTCGCCGCCGACGTCGTTGCTCTGGTCGCCGGGGACCAACGCGCCCCCGGTGCCGACCTGGCCAAACTGCTGGCCTCCTTCCGCGCGGCCGGCCGGGGCGATCCGGCAGCCCGGCGTTGGCGCGAGGAGGCGCGGCGGTTGGCGGAGATCGCACGGCAGGAGGGCGCCGCCGTCGTGCCATCCCGCAGCGGTGCACCGCTGGGCGCGGCGGAATCAGCGGAAACAGCGGGACAGATTGTGGCACTGGCGTTCCCCGAACGGGTTGCCCGCCGAGTCGACGGCGGTACCGGCCAGACCTATCTGCTGGCGTCCGGGACCCGCGCCGGTCTGCCGGCGGGCAGTCCGCTGGCGGGGCACGAGTGGCTGGCCGTGGCCGAGGTGTCCAGGGCGCAGGGCCGCGACGCCGCCGGAACCGGGGCGGTGATCCGTGCCGCGGCCCCGCTGGAGCCGGACGCGGCGGAAACCGCCGCCGGAACGCTGCTGACCGACCGGGTGGAAGCGCGGTTCGAAGCCGGGCGGGTGGCGGCGCGCCGCGAGCGCCGGCTGGGGTCGATTGTGCTCTCCTCGACGCCGGTGAAACCGTCGCCCGCCGACGGCCGGGAAGCGGTGGCACGTGCACTGGAGTCCGGCGGGCTGGGCATTATCGGCTGGTCCGAACCGGCCGAGGCGTTGCGCCGCCGCTTGGCCCTGCTGCACCGGGAGTTGGGGGAGCCCTGGCCTGATGTCGCCGAATCCGCGTTGCTGGCCCGGCTCTCCGAGTGGCTGTCGCCGGAACTGGAGGCGCTGGCCGGCGGCAAGCCCGCCGCGGCTGTGGATCTGGCCGAACCGCTGCGCCGGCTGCTGCCCTGGCCCGACGCTGCCCGGTTCGACGAGCTCGTGCCCGAGCGACTCGAAGTGCCTAGCGGTTCGCGGGTGCGGATCGATTACCCGGCCCCGGAGGACAGCGGGCGCCCGGTGGTGGCGGTCAAGCTGCAGGAATGTTTCGGCTGGGCGGAGACGCCGCGGCTGGTGGACGGGCGGGTGCCGGTGCTGTTCCATCTGCTCTCGCCCGCTGGCCGGCCGCTGGCCGTCACCGACGATCTGGCATCGTTCTGGTCCGGCCCGTACGCGCAGGTGCGCGCGGAAATGCGCGGCCGGTATCCGAAGCATCCGTGGCCGGAGGACCCGTGGACCGCGCCGGCCACCGCCCGGACTAAGAACCGGATGTAGCCCGGGTCGAGGGAACAGCGCCCGCCGAGATACCTGCGGCGGGCCGTCCGGTCACCGCCTGAGTTGGCGCGAGATCAGCAGCCGCTGGATCTGGTTGGTGCCTTCGAAGATCTGCATCACCTTCGCCTCACGCATGTACCGCTCGGCCGGAAAGTCCCGGGTATAGCCGGCGCCGCCCAGTACCTGCACGGCATTGGTGGTCACGCTCATCGCGTTGTCCGTCGCCACTAGTTTGGCGATCGAGGCCTCCCGCCCGTACGGCAGGCCGGCGTCCTTCAGCCGGGCGGCGGAGAGGTACATGGCCCGCGCGGTTTCGGTTTCCACGGCCATATCGGCGAGCAGGAAGGCCAGTCCTTCGTGCTCGATCAGCCGCTTGCCGAAGGCTTCCCGCTCGTTGGCGTAGGAGGCTGCCAAATCCAGCGCGGCCTGCGCCAGTCCGGTGGCGACGGCGGCGATGCCCAGCCGGCCGGAATCGAGTGCGGCGTACGCGATGGCCAAGCCTTGGCCCTCCTCGCCGATCATCCGGTCGGCGGCAACGTGCACGTCGTCGAAATGCATAGTGGCCGTGGTGGAGCCGGTCAGTCCCATCTTGTGTTCCGGCGGTGCCGCGCTCAGCCCTGCTGCATCCGCCGGCACCAGGAAACAGGAGACCCCGCGCCGCGGATCGTCTGACGTCCTGGCCATGACCGTATAGAAGTCGGCCTGACCGGCATGCGTGGTCCAGGCTTTCGCGCCGCGGATCAGATAGCCGTCGCCGTGCCGCACGGCCTTGGTCCGCATGGCCGCCGGATCCGAGCCGGCATGTGCTTCGGAAAGGCAGTAGGCGCCGAGGGTTTCGCCGGAGAGCATGTCCGGCAGCCAGGTCTTGCGCTGCGTGTCGCTGCCGAAGTGCACCAGCGGGAAGCAGGAGAGGGCGTGCACGCTGGCGCCCACGGCCACGCTGCTCCAGGCCGTCCCGAGTTCCTCGAGGACCTGCAGGTAGACCTCGGCCGGTTGGCTGCCCCCGCCGAACTCTTCGGGGTACGGCAGGCTGAGCAGCCCTGCCTCCCCGAGCGTCCGAAAGACCTCACGCGGAAACCGTTCGGCTTCTTCGGCCGCCGACGCCTGCGGCATCAATTCGCGGGCGGCGATGCCGCGCACCAGTTCGAGCAGGTCCTGCGCTTCCTCCGTTGGCAACAACCGCTGCACAACCATCGTCACTCACCCCTCCGGCTGCCGGCCTGGGTGCGGGCCAGCTTGAGGATTTCCACAGTGCCGGCGGGTTCGCCGCCGCGCCGCGGAGCATCCGTATGTGATTGCGTGCGTCAACTACAACACGGGGGCTGTGCAGGTACAAGCACGTGTGCATCACGATGTCGGCCGTGGCGCAAGGTCCGCTGAGCGCCGTCCGGAGGATCGCGGAGGTTCGGGTGCTGTGACCAGTGACCGCGGCGCCCCAGCGGGCGTAGTCTGGGACGAAGCCCTTCAGCATCGGAAGGTGGTATGCCGTGGCCCGGACCTGGAAGCGGTGGCTGCCCGCCGCCGTCGTGCCTGCAGTGATTGCCGGCGGTGCGCTGACCGCTTCGCTGCAAGCCAACGCCGCCGTCGATCTGCCGGACAAATCACCGCAGCAGCTGCTGGAAATGGTGGCCGGCAGCGACGTCCATGAGCTGACCGGGACGCTGGAACAGCAATCCGCGCTGGGACTCCCAGAGCTGCCCGAGGACCTGCCGGCGGAAGAGGGCGGGCAGCTGGCCACGGCGCTGGAGGTGCTCACCAGCACCCACACCGCCAGGGTTTACCGGGGCGGACCGGACCGGACCAGGCTGCAGGTTTTCGACCGCTTTGCCGAGCGTGACGTGATCCGCAACGGCCTGGAGGGGTGGGTCTACAACTCCAAGCAGAATGAGGCTGTCCATTTGACACTGCCGCCGATAACCGAGGGCGGGGGCGAGTCCGAAGACGGTGGTGCCGCGCAGACCGAGGCGTACTCTCCGGAACAGCTCGTCGACCAGTTGCTGGAAAGCATGACCTCCCACACCAAGTTGTCTGTCGGCGACGACACATCGGTCGCGGGCCGCAGCGCGTACCAGTTGGTGGTCGAACCCAACAGCGCGCAAACGCTGGTGGGTTCCATGGTGCTGGCCATCGATGCCGAGACCGGACTGCCGCTCAACGTCCAAGTACAGGCCCGCGGACAGCAGGAGCCCGCGTTCCAACTGGGCTACACCAAGCTGAGTCTTGGTGCGCCGGACCCCGGGCTGTTCGAATTCACTCCGCCCGCTGGCGCCACGGTGACCGAGCACGCCGTGCCGCGGCACGGCTCGGACGCGGAGAAGCACAACGGCAAGAACGACGGCGGTGCGGACGCGGGGGATCAGGTCACCAAGCATGGCTCTGGCTGGGAGACGGTGACGGAAGTCCCCGCGGCGGCCCTTCCGGACGGCTGGGCGGATTCACCGCTGCTGGCCCAGGTGATGGAAGCCGTGGACGGCGGCCGGCTGATCTCCACCGCGCTGCTCAACGTGTACCTGACCGATGACGGACGCGTCTTCGCCGGCTCCGTCCCGTTGGAGCAGTTGCAGGCAGCCGCGGAGGCCCGGTGAACGGCAGCGGCACCTTTGCCGCACTGGCCATCGAAACCTCCGGACTGACCAAACGCTTCGGCCGGCAAACCGCCGTCGAGTCCCTTGATCTGGCCGTTCCGCCCGGCGCGGTCTTCGGTTTCCTGGGCCCGAACGGCTCCGGGAAAACCACCACCATCCGGGTGATGCTCGGGCTGGCGGGCGCCACCAGCGGCAGTGTTCGGATTTTCGGGCAGGAGATGCCCGCGCATCTTCGGAGCGTGCTGCCGCGGGTCGGGGCGCTGATCGAAGGCCCGGCGTTCTATCCGTTCCTCTCCGGCGCCGCCAACCTGCACCGGCTGGACACGGCCGACCGGCATGCTCCGGCAGCAACCCGCCGCCGCCGGATCGCGGAGGCACTGGAACGGGTCGGGCTGTCGCATGCGGCGAACAAGAAGGTGCGGGCCTATTCGTTGGGCATGAAGCAGCGGCTGGGCATCGCGAACGCGTTGCTGATGCCGCGCCAACTGCTGGTGCTGGACGAACCGACCAACGGGCTGGATCCGCAGGGCACCCGTGAGGTCCGCAGCCTGGTGCGCTCGCTGGCCGGCGAAGGCACCACGGTGTTCGTCTCCAGCCACCTGCTCTCCGAGGTGGAACAGATCTGTAGCCACGCCGCCGTGATGCGCGCCGGTCAGCTGGTGGCCCAGGGAACCTTGGACGAACTGCGGCGCGTGGGCCTGACCCACCTGAACATCCAGACCCCGGACACCGAAGCCGCCCGCGCTGTGCTGCGCCGGCTTGGTCTGGAGCCTGACGGATACCAGACGGCACTCGACGGGCAGGTCAGCACGCCAATGAACCGGCCCGACCTGCTGCCGGAGCAGATCGCCGCCGCGCTGGTGGCAGACGGCGTGCGGATCCGCGGCTTCGTGGTGGAGGCGGGCAGCCTGGAGGACCGGTATGTGGAACTGACGGGGGAGGGGTTCGACGTTGTCCAATGACGCGCAGCCCGTTCCCGCGCAGCCTGTTTCCTCGGCGGCGGCTCGGCAGGGCTCCGAGCCTGGGGGCGGACCCGTGAATCATTCCGTGCGGTCTGGTGCCAGGCCAAACAGGACTGCCGGTTCTGGGTCTGCCGGATCTGCCGGACTGGAACAGCCGTCCGCCCCGGAGAGCAGCCGGCCGTCGGCGGGCTGGGCACTCTTCGGCTCCGAACTCAGTGTGCTGTTTCGGCGGCTCCGGACCTGGGCCATGCTGCTGGCCCTGGCCGCGGTTCCGGTGCTGATTGCCGTGGTGGTCCGGCTGGCCGCCGACGAAGGAGGGCCCGGCGGGGGACCGCCGTTCCTGAACCAGATCACTCAGAATGGCCTGTTCGTTGCGCTGACCGGTCTGGTGGTCTCCATTCCGTTGTTCCTGCCGCTGACCATCAGCGTGGTGGCTGGCGACACTATCGCCGGCGAGGCGGGACACGGCACGCTGCGCTACCTGCTCACCGCCCCGGCCGGCCGGCTGCGGCTGCTGGCGGTCAAGTACGGTGCGGCCGTCGTTTTCTGCATCGCGGCGGCGCTCACCATCGTGGTGACCGGCGCGCTCATCGGCACCATCCTCTTCGGCACCGGACCGGTGACCCTGCTGTCCGGCGACACCATCGGCGTCGGCGATTCCCTGGTCCGGCTGCTGCTGGTGGCCGCCTACGTCGCGTTGTCGCTGGCCGGGCTGGCCGCGATCGGGCTGTTCATCTCCACCCTCACCGAAGTTCCAGTCGGGGCCATGGCGACGACGGCGGTGCTCGCCGTCGTTACTCAGATCGTGGGCGCCCTGCCACAGCTCGACTGGCTGCACCCGTGGCTGTTCACCCACTACTGGCTCAGCTTCGCCGACCTGCTCCGCCAGCCCATCTCCTGGGACGCTTTCGGCGCCAACGCCCTCCTGCAAGGCGGCTACATCGCAGTCTTCTGCGCCCTCGCCTACAGCCGCTTCAGTACCAAGGACGTGCTGTCCTAGTCGTTCACGGAGGTCCTGCGGCTTTCGCGCTGCTGCGCCCGCTGACCGCGCTTGTAGGATGACGGGAATTCAACTGCGACGAATACCCCGGGACGGACTGCCATGGCCACTTTTACGGAACTCCACCACACTGGTGCGCCGCTGCTGCTGCCAAATGCGTGGGACGTCGGCTCGGCCCTGGCCTTTGCTGCGGCAGGTTTCGCCGTCATCGGCACCACCAGCTTCGGCATTGCAGCCAGCGCCGGCCAGCCCGACGGCGGCCGCTCCAGCAAGACGGCGACGGAGGCCCTCGTAGCGCAATTGGTTCGGTTGCCTGTCCACATCAGCGCGGACATCGAAGACGGCTACTCGGACGACCCCGACGAGGTGGCGGACTTTGTGGCCGAACTGGCGGACCTCGGCGTGGCCGGGATCAATATCGAAGACAGCAAAGCCGGGCGTTTGGTGGAGCCCGCGGTCTTGGCCAGCAAGGTGGATGCCATCAAACACCGCACCCCGGACGTGTTTATCAACGCGCGGGTGGACAACTTTTGGCTTGCTGAACAAGCCACCGTGGACGCGGTCCTGCTCCGGGCGCACGTCTACACCGACGCCGGGGCCGACGGAATCTTTGTCCCCGGACTCACTGTCCCCGAAGACATCCGCCGTGTGGCCGCCAGGATCGGATTGCCGGTCAACCTGCTGGCGCATCCCGCGCTCAATGTTGCCGAGCTGGGGGACTTGGGTATCCGGAGAGTCAGTTCGGGATCGCTGCCCTACCGCGCAGCCGTGGATGCGGCCGTCAACGTTGCCACCGTGCTGCGCGACGGTGGGCAGGTCCCTTCCGCCACCTCCTACATGGAGATGCAGGCGCGCCTCGAGGCTTTCAACGAGAGACACCGACCGGACGGCTCTGAGTGAAACAGGGCGTGGCCGCGGGCCGTGCCCCGTTCCTGTTGTAAGTCGAGGGCTGTTCAGGCCAAGCGGTGCCGACCGGTTCCGCGGCTCCACGGAATCCAGCTGCGGCTGCGGCGCGGCTGGTTGAGATGGCCGACCTGTTCCATCGGATCCGCGGCGTCGTCCGGCAGCCGGCGGTCCTCGCCGGCCACAACGTGTGCGGTGCCCGGACCAGGTATTTGCGCGGCGGCAAGGTTCGGCATGCCGAGGTCCCTGCCCATCCCGTGGAGGGGCTTTGGCCCCATACGCTCCATCGTTTCGGACGAATTGTCGTCACGCCGTTGCTGATTTTCCCGCATGATGTGCCCCCATTGGCTGATCGGTAAATCCCCTGCGGCCTAGAGTAAACCGGTTTTCTCGGAAATGGTCGAAAAATTCCGAGAATTTTTGCCCGACGACCTGTGTGACCGATCGTTACATCGGCGAGTAGTGGTCACTCCGCCCCCCGAAGTCGCGGGTATGGGAAGCTGGAGACCCGCACCATGGTGGGCGGCCTCCGACCGAAGCCGGACGCCGCCGTCTTCATGGGAGACGCCTCTTAGGAGTCAGCTGAGTTGCTCCGCGAGGATGTCCAACGCCTCGCTCCAACCGTCGAAGACATTGTTATCTCCGGCGAAGCCAGCGATGCCACGGAGGTGGAAGGTCATCTCGGTGCGGCCGCCTTCCAGCTCGGCCAGCTGCACAGTGATGATCGGTGAGTCTTCAACTCGGTCACCGGGCGAAGCCCACGTGAAGACGAGCCGTTCCGGTTCCACCACTTCGAGATACTGCCCGGCCGTGGGATATTCGCTGCCGTCGGGGGCGATCATCTTGTACTCATACGTTCCGCCGACGCGTCCGTCGATCCGGACGAACTCGCGCGGGCTGGTGACTTCGCGGGGGTGCCACCAGCGAGCGGCTTCGTCCGGGTCTGTCCACGCGCGCCAGACGCTCTCGCGCGGTGCGTCGAAAACCCGGGTGATGGTGAACTGCTTGTCCTGGGTAGCGGTTTGTTCAGTCATTTTCGGTTTTCTCCTTGAGTTCGCGGAGCCGCTCGTCCAACAAATCAAAGCGCTCGTTCCAGAGACCGCGGTGATGGTCAATCCAGGCCGAAACGTCGTCCAAGGGTTCGGTGCGGAGGGTGCAATTTCGCCACTGTGCGGTGGCGGTCCGTTCGATCAGGCCAGCCTTTTCCAGCACCCGCAGATGCTGTGACACAGCGGGCCGGCTGATCTGGAACGGTTCTGCGAGTTGGCCGGCGGTGGCCGAACCTTGCCGCAACCGGGACAGGATGGCCCTGCGGGTCGGATCAGCCAGTGCGGCGAAGACCAAACTCAGCTGATCCCCTGCCATGTAAGCAACTCCTTATGTAAGAGATGCCTTAACCATACTCAGGCCTGCGCGGTCGTCAAGAGCTCCAGTCGCCGGAGGAAACCCTAGAACCTGGACGAACTGCCCGAACCGCTGAAACTCCCCCCGCTGCTGCCATAGCCGGTGGTGCTGCTGCTGCTGCGTGAGGAATCGACGCTGCTTTGCGCGGAGCTGTAGCCGGCGTTGAACGAGTAAGCGGAGTAGAACATGTACGGCGGGTATACCGTGTCCAGGATGGTGGGGGAGGACCGGCGGTCTCCGCCGCGGAGTTCCTCGTCCATCTCCTCGCGCATTTTGTCCTTCTCCGACGACGTTTTCGCATACGCCTCGATGACCCTGTCCGCATGCGCCTTCAGTAACTCCGTGAACTCGCTCCGGCTGTCCTGCACCAAGCGCAGAGCTCTGTCCGGTGTGGTCCTTCCGTCGGCGAGGCCGGCGGCCCAGTCCTCCAGCTGCTCCTGGGTACGGTCGCGGAAAGAGCGCAGCGACGCAGCCGTTGCCGCAGACCTTGCGCTCTCCGGCCCCTCGTCAATCAGCGAATCGATGCCGTCCAGATCCTCGCGCAAGGGTGCCAGCTGCCGGTCCCAGGCCCGCTCCCAGCCGGATGCCAAGTTCAGGAACGTGTTGGTGTCGGCGATGACGTCATCCAGTGCATCCAGCTCCGTCGCCATGCGCGCGTACTCGGCCGCTGTCTTGACGTTCTTGCCCCGCTTCAGATCCTTCTCGCTCATGGCGTGGACCCTGCTGTTGAGCCTGCTGGCTTCGGTGTAGCCGGTCATGAAGCCGCGGTACTTTTCCAGCACCAGCGAGCCGAATTCAGACGTCGGCGGAATGGTGTTCGCGTTGACCTCCGTGGCGTCCAGGTCCATGGAGACATTGGAGTAGCTGCGGTCGCCGCGCTCAATCTCGCGGCGCGCCCTGGCCAGGTTCTGCCGACGTACACCGAAGCGGACTCCGAAGAACCCGACGACGGCGATGCCCGCCGCCCAGAGGCTGCCGATGAAGGCCCCGGAGCGGTACCACGGGCGGTTGATCAGCTCAGCGCCGCGCTCGATGCCGGCGATGGTTCCGTCTGTCCACTGGGCATCACGGAACAGTTCTTTGGTGGCCTCCTGAATGTCCTCGCGCTGCTCCAGCGGGATCTTGCGGTCCTCGCCCATATAGGTTCCGACCCACCGGCCCACTGGATCCAGCGCGAAGATAAAGAGCCCGTCCGCCCACTTCTGACCGTCGGCGCTGAGCCACTCCGGATGCTGCGCGCGGGCGAAGCGAAGCACTTCTTCGTTGAGGTTGGCAGAGGCCGAGCCGTTGTAGGTGTAGACGGCAACCTTGGTCGGTTGGTAGAAGTCGATCGCCTCGACCGCGGGCAGGAGCGTGTTCTGGTCCAGGACGCCGGCGGTGTCCTCCACGACCACCTCCGTGGGGGTCACGGCGTGCGCGGCCGGGGCTGTGCCCAGCAGTCCGGCCAGCACCAACATCAGGGCGCCGATCATCCTCTTCATCTGTCCAGTTCCTTCGATTCCGTGGCGAATGGTTTCACCCGAACCCTACAGGGGTACGGGCAAGGTGGACGCCGCACACAACGGTGGGCCGGCTCCGCGAGCCGGCCCACCGCCGTCGTTATGCGAGTTCTGCCGCGGCGCGGGGACTAGAGGCTGACGCCGAAGACCAACGGGAGCAGGGTGTAGAGCGCCACCACGATCAGCACCAGGGACACCAGGTTCAGCCAGAGGCCGGCCCGCACCATCTGCTTGATGGACACCTCGCCGGAGCCGAAGGCCACTGCGTTCGACGGCGTGGCCACCGGCAGCATGTAGGCCGAGCAGACGGCCAGGGTCATGACGATGGTCATCAGGAGCGGATCGATGCCGACGCCTACGGCCACGGCGCCCATGATCGGGAAGAATGCCGCCGCGGTGGCGGTGTTGCTGGTCAGCTCGGTGAGGCCCAGACCGACCACGGCGGCAACCAGCACGATGACCACTCCAGGCATGCCGTTCAGCCCGCCGACCTGGTTGCCGATCCATTCGGACAGGCCTGTTGCGGTGAACATGGCGGAGAGTGAGAGGCCGCCACCGAAGAGCAGGAGCAGGCCCCACGGGATGTCACGGGCCGAGGACCATTGCAGCAGCGGTGCCGATCCTTTGCCGGCCGAGCGCTTGTTGGCCGGGACCAGGAAACAGGCAATGGCAGCGCCCATGGCCACCTGTGTGTCCGAGATGGTGGCGAGGAAGGGCAGGGTCTGGGCTACTGCGGGAATTTTTGCGATGAAGGGCACTGCCACCCAGAAGAAAATAGCGGCCAGGAAGATCGCGCCGACGCGCCGCTCAGGGGTAGTCATGGCGCCGAGCTTCGCGATTTCGTCACGGATGAGCTGTGCCCCGCCGGGAATCTGCTCCAGCCGGGTACGGAAGACGAGCTTGGTCAGCACAAACCAGGCGATGAACAGCATGACCGCCGCGAACGGCACACCGACCAGCATCCACTGGCCGAATTGCATCTCGTAGTTCTGTTCAGAACCGAGGTATGCGGCCATCAGCGCCATCGGTGGCTGGCCAATGAGGGTGGCCATGGAGCCGATGGTCACGCCGTAGGCGATGCCGAGCATCATGGCCGCGGCGAACTTGGCGTCTACCGCGTCACGGTCGATGTTGCGGATCAACTGCAGGATAGAGACGCCGATCGGCACCATGATCACGGCCGTGGCGGTGTTGGAGACCCAAGCCGAGATCATGGCCGAGGCGACCATCAGGCCGAGGACGATCTGCGCGGGGCGGGTTCCGACAGCTCGGATGGTCAGCAGCGCAATGCGCCGGTGCAGGTTGCTCTTCTCCGTGGCCAGGCCCAGGATCACTCCGCCCATCACGAGGAAGACCACCGGGTTGGCGTAGGGCGCGGCAACATTGGCCATGCTGTCCATCCCGAACAGCGGGAAGAGGACCAGCGGCAGCAGCGAGGTCACCGGGATGGGGGCGGCTTCGGTCATCCACCAGATCGCCATCCAGAGCGCACAGCCTGCGACGGCGCGGCCTTCGAACGCCAGCGAATCCGGCAGGATGAAGAAAAGGGCCAGCCCGGCCAGCGGGCCGGCGAGCAGCGCTACGAGCTTCCTGCCGGTACGGGTCTCGGGGGCTGTGGTCTGTTCAGCGTCGCCGCCGGGGCGCGCTTCGACCGCCTCGGGGCGGCTCTGGGTTTCCTGTGACATCAATCGTCCTTGGTTGTGCGACGGGGACCACACAACCGTAGTCAGGTGACTTGGCGAACAGAAGTACCTATTTAGGCCTCATTGATACTTCAGAAGTCATAGTCCGCGCACAGCTTTGTTTCACCCCGCCCACGGAAGGTGTGCGTGCTGCCATGGGCACGAGGTCCTGTCAGGATTGATATGCAGCGTGTATCAGTGGCGGCAAACTAAGTATTTTACCTGCCCAAATCCCACGCCTACAGTGGGTCAGAAGCCAGCGACCAGGCTGCGACCGGAACGGACAGGAGGCCGGCATGGAGACCCGCCAGCTGCGATACTTCGTGGCCGTGGCCGAGGAACGCCATTTCGGCCGTGCCGCGCTTCGCCTACACATGGCCCAGCCGCCGCTCTCGCACCAGATCAAGCAGCTCGAGGAACAGTTGGGCACCCAGTTGCTGGTCCGCACCACCCGCAAGGTCGAGTTGACGGCGGCGGGGGAGCTGTTACTGGTCCGGGCCCGCGGGCTGTTGGCCGAGATCGACCAACTGGGGCAGGACGTGAAGCTGGTGGGCCAGGGCGCCAGCGGCGTGCTGCGGGTCGGCGTGGTCGGATCGGCCACTTACCGGTTAATGCCCCGCATCGTCGAGACGGCGGGAAGGCGGCTCCCGGGACTGAAGCTCCATGTGCTGGGTGAAATGCTCACGCCTGCCTTGGAAGAGGCGCTGGAGGAAAACCGCATCGACGTCGCCGTGCTGCGTCCGCCGGTGCAGTCCGGTGAGCTGGAGCTGAAGTTCTTGGAGCAGGACGAACTTGTCGTTGCGCTGCCGGAAGACCACCCGTTGGCGTCTCACGGTTCGCTGGAGCTGGCCGACCTGGCCGGGGAAAAGTTCGTTTCCTATCCGCGGTCCTCGGCAGTGTGCGGCATCTTCATGGACGCCTGCCGCCGGGTCGGCTTCCGGCCCCGGATTGTGCAGGAAGCCAGCGAGACATCCACCCTGCTGGCCTTCGTCGCCTCGGGCATGGGGTTGGCGCTGGTGCCGATGACGCGCCGGGTGTTTGCCCTGCAGGGCACGGTGCTGCGTCCGCTGCGCGACGCCCCGGCCGTGGATTTGGCGCTGGCATGGCGGCGCGGCAGCGATTCCCCGCTGATCAGAAATTTTGTAGACCTGTTCGAAACATCCACTGTCCCGGAAGGAACCGCACGTGAAGATTGAGCGGATTGAGGCCATTCCCTATGCCATCCCTTACACGCACCCGCTGAAGTTCGCCAGCGGCGAGGTGACGACGGCGGACCACGTGCTCCTGCGCGTCCATACGGACACCGGGCTGGTGGGGGTTGCGGATGCGCCGCCGCGTCCATATACCTACGGCGAGACCCAGGCATCGATCGTGGCCATCATGGAGCAGGTCTTCGCCCCTCAAGTGACCGGCCTGGACGTGCTGGACCGCGGCAAGATCCATGCGGTGCTGAACCGCACCATCCACAACCAGGTGGCCAAGGGCGCGCTGGACATCGCCCTCTGGGACCTGATGGGCAAGGCCTTGGAGACCCCCGTGCACAAGCTGCTCGGCGGTTACACGGACCACATGCGCGTCAGTCACATGCTGGGCTTCCGCCCGGCTCAGGAGCTGTTGGACGAGGCCCTGCGGTTCGGCGAGGAGTACGGGATCACCACCTTCAAGCTGAAGGTAGGGCGCCGGCCGCTGGGCCTGGACATTGAGGCGTGCCATGTGCTCCGGGAAGGGCTGGGCGAGGACGTCGACATCTATCTGGACGCCAACCGCGGCTGGACCGCGAATGAAGCCCTTGAGGTCCTGCGCCGCACCGAAGGCCTGGGCCTGAGCTTGTTGGAGGAGCCGTGCGACGCGAAGGAGGCCATGAGCCGCCGACGGCTGGTGGAGAAATCCCCCATCCCCGTTGTGGGAGATGAATCCGTCCCCACCGCCGGTGATGTCTCCCGCGAGCTGCTTTCCGGAGGCTGTAATGCCATCTGCATCAAGACCGCCCGCAGCGGGTTCACCGAGGCGCAGCAGATCCTGGGCCTGTGCACCGGACTGGGCGTGGACGTCACCATGGGAAACCAGATCGACACCCAGATCGGTTCCTTGGCCACAGTCACGTTCGGTGCCGCGCACGAGGCCACCAGCCGGCGCGCCGGGGAGCTCTCCAACTTCCTGGACATGGCCGACGACCTGCTGGCCGAGCCCATCCGGATTGAAAACGGCACCATTTCCGTCCGCGACGTGCCCGGCGTCGGCGCCGCCATCGACGAGGGCAAACTCGCCAAGTACCGCTTGTCCTGACCCTTTCACCCAACACCCAGGAGAATTCGCAGATGCTGTTCCTCGCCCGAATGGAAGTCCAGTTCCCCGCACACCTGTCCGCGGAGGAGGTCACCCGGCTCCAAGGACTGGAGAAAGAGTACTCGCAGGCCCTGCAGCGGGACGGCCGGTTCGCCGGCATCTGGCGCATCGTGGGGGAGTACGCCAACTTCTCGCTGTTCGACGTCGCCTCCAACGACGAGCTGCACGAAATCCTCAGCGGTTTCCCGATGTACCCCTACATGAAGATCAAGGTCACGCCGCTGGCCAAGCACCCCAACTCCATCAAATGACCGCCGGGGTTTGACCGCCGGGAAATTCATATTTGATCGGTCCCAATGACGGGCCGATAGGTATTTCCCTCGACCACGCCCCGGGCCTACATTGAGACCCATATCACCGGCGGAATTCCCGCCGACAACCCCATTTCAACCACCACCACATTGCACGAGGGAGCGCCATGTCCATCGAATCCACCGCCAGCGCAGCCGCGTCCGGAAGCGCTGCTACCGACCGTTTCCGCCAGTCGGGCAAAACCTCGGCGGTCCACGCCAGCCAGGAGCGGGTGAACCTGCTGGCCAGCAAGCTGGTCAAGGCCGTCAACGACATCGTGCTCGAAGAGCGCGTGACGTATGACGAGTACAACGCCTTCAAGGCGTGGCTGATCAAGGTGGGCGAGGACGGCGAATGGCCGCTGTTCCTGGACGTCTGGGTCGAGCACTCCGTGGAGGACGTGGCCACCAGCCACCGCCATGGCAACAAGGGCTCCATCGAGGGGCCGTACTACATCCCCGACGCTCCGGAGCAGAAGTCTCCGGCGAAGATCAGCATGCGACCGGATGAAAAGGGCACCCCGCTGCTCTTCCAGGGCCAGGTCCGCTCCACGGACGGCTCCCCGCTGCCGAACGCCAAGATCGAACTGTGGCACGCCGACGAAGAAGGCTATTACTCCCAGTTCGCTCCGGGCATCCCGGAGTGGAACCTGCGCGGAAGCTTCATCGCCGATGCGCAGGGCAACTTCCACATCGACACCATGCAGCCGGCGCCGTACCAGATCCCCACCGACGGTGCCTGCGGCCAGTTGATCGCCGCCGCCGGCTGGCATGCCTGGCGCCCGGCCCACCTGCACCTGAAGGTCTCAGCGCCCGGCCACGAACTGCTGACCGCCCAGCTGTACTTCCCGGGCGACCCGCACAACGAGGACGACATCGCCACCGCGGTCAAGCCGGAACTGATGCTTGACATTAAGCCTGCCGAATCCGGCACCGGCGTGCAGACCACCTACGACTTCGTCCTGGACCCCGCGTCCTAGCCGGCCGCGCCGACCCAGGAGGACCCCATGTCGCCGCCCACTGCCCTGCCCGCCGTCGAGGCCCGGGGGCTGATGGAAGCCTTCGCCGGCTGGGGCAGTGCGGCCACCGTTGTGACCGTGAACGGCGGAGACGGAGCGCCCCGCGCCGTCGGGGCCAGCGCCGCCGGCCCGGTGTCGCAGGATCCGCCGCTGATCCAAGTCACTCTGTGGCGCAGCCCAGCGGCGCGGCGCGTGCTGGGCAATTCCACGTTCGCGGTCAATGTTCTCTCGCAAGACCAGTCAGACGACGCGCGCCGCGTTGCCTGTGGGGCGGCTTCCGGTCTCGCATGGCGGAACGACGGCGGCGTGCCCGTCCTGAGCGGCAATGCCGCCACGATCGTGTGCGCGCCGTGGAACGTGTACGACGGCGGCGACCACGTGCTCCTCGTGGGCGAAGTTTTGAAATACAGCCTGGGCGCTGCCCGGCCGCTGGTGCTGGGGGAGGGCCTGCAGTCCGGCGCGAACGAAGCTGGCCAGCAGCCTGAGCCAGTGCTGTGGTCGTGGGGCCGGTCCGGGCTGTGACAATCCTGCTGCCGCGGGGCTGAAGGCAGGAACAGCAACGGTGGGCCGGCTCCGCGAGCCGGCCCACCGCCGTCGTTATGAGGGGAAGTAAGGTCTAAAGCTGCGTGCCGGTGGGGCCGCTGTCGTTCACTTCGCCGCGCCAGGCGCCGGTCTCGGTGCCGCGGGTTTCGATGAACTCCTTGAACTTCTTCATGTCCGACTTCACCTGCCTGTCGTCAAGGTTCAGAGCCGCGCCTGCCTTCTCGGTGAAGGTTTCGGGGTCCCATTCGAAGCGGACGGACACCTGGGTGCTGTCGGCTCCGAGCTGGCTGAACGTGACGACGCCGGCGTGCGACTTGCCGTCGACGCTGCGCCACGCGATGCGCTGGTCCGGCTGCTGCTCGACGATCTCGGTATCGAACTCGCGCTCGACGCCGCCGATCTTCGTCTTCCAATGGTTGGTGGTGTCAGTCAGCTGCGTCACCGACTCCACCCCGGACATGAAGTTCGGAAAGGACTCGAACTGCGTCCACTGGTCGTACGCGGTACGTACCGGAACGGCTACATCAATGGTTTCTTCCACGGTCTGCATTCATTGCCTCCTTTGGAATAGGGCCGGCCCCGCCATTGCGGGTTCGTGACGGCCTCACAACCCCCACGGTACACAAAAGACAGCTTGCTGACTAATGTCGATTCGGTGGGTAGGGTGGCTGGCGGAACCATCCAGCAGAATCGATCGAAGGAGTGGAGCATGCGCGCCGTAGTGTTCGAGGAATTCAAGACGTTCCCCACAATCAAGGACGTGGAGCGGCCGAAGCCGCGGGCCGGGGAAGTGCTGCTGAAGGTTGCCGGCGCCGGCGCCTGCCACTCCGACGTGGCGATCTACCACGACTTCGAGGCCGGCGGACCGGGCGCGGTGCCGCCGCCGTTCACCCTGGGGCACGAGAACTCCGGCTGGGTGGAGGAACTTGGCGAAGGCGTTGAGGGGTTCAACGTCGGTGACGCCTACCTGGTTTACGGGCCGATCGGCTGCGGGCACTGCAAGGCCTGTTCGCGCGGCCAGGACACCTACTGCGAGAACGCCGCCAAGATGCCGTACCTCGGCGTTGGTTTGGGGCGCGACGGCGGGATGGCTGAGTACGTTTCGGTCCCCGCCCGGAATCTGGTGCCGTTGGGCGACGCCGACCCGGTTGCCGCGGCGCCGCTGGCCGACGCCGCGCTCACGCCATACCACGCGATCAAACAAGCGCTGCCGCATCTGGCTGGCGGCGGCAAATATGCGCTGGTGATCGGGCTCGGCGGACTGGGGCAGATCGCCGTGCAGATTCTGAAGGCGCTCACCGGTGCCACCGTGATTGCCACGGACATGAAGGAAGACGCCATGCGCAAGGCCGAAGAAGCCGGCGCGGTGACCGTCCCCGGCGGCGAGGGGCAGGCGGAGCGGATCCGCGAGATCACCGGCGGGCGCGGAGTCGACGCCGCCTTCGACTTTGTTGGCGTCGGTCCGACCGTCAAGACGGCCGCCGCCTCGATGGCCCGGCTGTCCCGGCTGACCGTCGTGGGCATCGCCGGCGGCACCCTTGAGTGGAGCTTCTTCACCAACCCGTACGAGTCGGTCGTCACCAACACCTACTGGGGCACCATTGAGGACTTGCACGAGGTGGTGGACATGTACAAGGCCGGCCAGATAGTGCCGGAAGTCCAGCGCTTCAGCATGAACGAGGCCCTGGACGCCTACCGCAAGCTGCAGGCCGGCGAAATCTCCGGCCGTGCTGTGGTGGTCCCGCACGGCAGCTAGCCAAAGTCACGGCACGACGGCGGTGGGCCGGCTGAGATTGCTTGCCTCCGTTGTCGTCGGGACGGGGCGGGGCCGGGCCCGCACGGGGTGAGGCGCCGGGGTTGCGGCGCATGGGGTGGGCGAGGCGGTGAATCCGCCTCGACTACGCTGGCCCCGTGACTGAATCCCGGCGCGCAGCGCCTTCCACCCGGCGTCCGGCTGGTTCCCGTCAGCGCGCCGCCCTGGTCCTGGGCGCGGCTTCTTCGGCGGTGTGGCTGCTGAGCACCGGCGCCTTTGCCCTCGTGGCGGCCGGCGGCCGGCCGTTTCCGATGAGCGCGGTGGGGCTGGTCTTTCCGGCTACGGTGCCGGGCTGGCTCGCATCATCGGTGGTCCCTTGGCCGCTGGCAGCCGTGCTGGTTTCCGCGCTCGCGGTGGGTGGCGTGGCGTTCGCCCTAGCCCCGCTTGCCAGCGCGGCGGCTAGGCCTGGGACCGCCACGGCTGCTGGGCGCACCCCTGCTGCCACTGGAGCCGTCTCCGCTGCCGCCGGCCACACCCCTGGCATCACCTCAGCCGGCACAGCGCGCCGCGGCACGGTGATCCTGGCGCTGTGGTGCGTCGTGATTCTGGCTGCGGCCGTGACCGGCGGATTGGTAGCACTCGGCGGAATCGCCGCGAACTGGCCGCCTTCCCGGTTGTTGGAGTTGGCAAGCCCGGTGGTGCCAGCGGTGTCAACGGCCGCGTATTGGGGAGTGCTCTGGGGGTGGCTGCCGGCCGTGCTGGCCGCCCGCCCGCTGCTGCAGCAAGCCGTCGCCGGACCGACAAGTCCCGCCACCTCCGCCCGCTCCGCCAGCCGGGATGAACCGGGCTCGCGAAGCTGGCTCCGCCCGCTCCCGGCAGCATTGTTCGCGGTGCTGCTGGTCGCGGCTTTTCCGCTGGCGCAGAGCGCGAACCAGGCGGCAGCACCCGCGCCGCCGGTTGCCGAACCGCTGCCCGAGCCGGTGGTCTATGGCTCGCCGCCGGTGTCGGCAGCTGTTGAATCCGGGGCGCCGGAATCGGTCAATCCCGATCCCGAGGGCGGGCGGTGGTGCACCGGTGGGGACACCGCCGTCGTTCTGGGAGGGGGCGATGCAGCAACCGGACACCGGGCGCAGGAACTGCTCATCAACAACACTGGCGAGGCTGCCTGCACGCTGGCCCGCTATCCGGACATCGCGTTCGACGACGAGGGCGGCTCCGCGATGAGCGTGCTGGTTTTCCGGGGCGGCACCTTCATGACGGACGATCCCCGGCTGGAACCCGTCGTGCTGCAGCCGGGCACCTCGGCGCGGGCGCTGCTGGGCTGGAACGCGATGGCTGCGGCCGGTGACACCCGTGTGGGCACCGTGCTGGCGGCACCGTACGCGGGCACCGAGCGGGAGAAACTGCCGGTGGTGCTGGACATCGTCAACGGCGGGGCGGTTGCAGTCACCGCGTGGCAGGCCGTCGACGGATGAACGGCCGAGGCATACCCGGACCGTAGGCCAACGCCGACGTGGGCGGGACGAGCTGACGCTGGTGTAACCACTCGTGGTGGACGTGCCACCTGTCGCGGTTATTCAGCGCCTGGTCACGTACCTCGTCAGGAGCACGCCGTCGGGAAACTCCCGGGTCTCCACCAGATTCAGATTCACCCAATTGTCCAGCGCCGTGAAGAACGGCGTGCCGCCGCCCACCAGGACGGGGTGGGTGGCCAGCACGTACTCATCGATCAGCCCGGCCCGCATGGCCGCCGCAGCCAGAGTGGCGCCGCCGACGTCCATCGGGCCGCCATCCTCGGTCTTGAGCCGGGTGATCTCGGTGACAGCATCGCCGCTGACCAGGCGGCTGTTCCAATCGACCGCGCTGGTCGTCGAGGAGAACACCACCTTCGGCATGTCGCGCCAGCGGCGGGCGAACTCGATCTGCGCCGGTGTGGCGTCAGGCTGCTGGTCGGCGGTCGGCCAAGCGGAGCTCATCGTCTCCCAAAGCTTGCGCCCGTACAGTGCCAGACCCGTCGCCGCCACGCGGTCGGACCACCACTGGAACAGTTCGTCGCTCGGCACGCTCCAGCCGAGGTCGCCGCCGGGCGCCGTGATGTAGCCATCCAGGCTCAGATTCATGGCAAAGGTCAGTTTCCGCATGAGTTCAGCTTCCCGTGAGTCGGTATCCGGGGTACAGATGGTACCGGCGGTCTTTCGCAGTTTCGATGGGCGGCAAGCGCGGGGCGAGACGTCAGATTTACCATCCGACGATGGCCAGCACGATGGCTGCGACGCCGAAGGGGACGTCGAGCACAAAGCAGAACTCGGCCAGCGACCGCGGGACCACCGCGTTGCGCCGCCAGTGCACGTAGTCCCAAGCAGCGTGACTGGCCAATGCGAGACCGGCCAACACGAGACCTAGACGTGGGGAGACCAGGACGGCAACGACGGCCACGCCGCCAAAGCCGAGCATCGCCAGCCCCTGGGCGGTGAGGGAGCGGATCTGGGCACGGCGCAGCACGCCGACCACGACCAGCATGGCAGCGAAGCCCGCCAGGCCCACCCACCAGGAGATGCCGGCGATCTCGCTGACGATGACCACGATCGAAGCGACGGGGATTGCGGCCCAGCCGATCCAAGGGCGGCCCAGCGCGGAGGCGGCCAGGTAACAGCTAGCCGCCGCCGCCACAGTGATGGCCACCGCACCGGTGGCCACTCCGGTGGCGATCTGAAACATTGCAGCGGCCAACCCCAACGCTGCTGGCCAGTACGCCAGTACAGGCCGCCCACCACGGGCAGTACCATCCGCAGCTGCAGTCACTGATCGATTCGTCGACATCATGGCGCCATCCCCATGTAGAAGTAGTGGTCAGTGAACCTGAAAACCTGTCGCTTCATGGCGCAACCCTCAGGTTCTTGGTAACGCGAAGATACTCGCGCTAGTGACTATACGCTTAGCCGGAAAATTAATGCAAGGAAATTCGCGTTATGATTCCGGCATGGACCACGGACGAACCATGAAGCGCCCCGGAGGACGGTCGGCACGCGTCCGCTCTGCCGTTCACACGGCGGTGCTGGAGCTGTTGGAAGCGCGCTCGTGGGAGGAGCTGAGCGTCCCGCTGGTGGCCGAGGTGTCGGGGGTGCACCAAGCGACGATCTATCGAAGGTGGGGGACGATGTCAGCCCTGCTGCACGACGTGGTCAACGAGTGGTCGGCCACTACCGCGTCGCTTCCGCACACCGGTTCCCTGCGCGGCGACCTCCACATCTACGCCGCGGCGGTCGCGAAGTCGCTGAGGGATGGGAACGTTCCGCTGATCCTCCGGGCCGTGGTCTTGGAGATCCGTCCGGGAGAACGGCATCGGGCTTCGCCGGCGTTCGCCGAACGCGAGCGTCAACTGCAGTTGATGCTCGACCAGTCAGAGGAGCGCGGCGAAGCGGTGCCAACGCTGGCGGAACTATTGGAACTGGTCGTGGCGCCCTTGTACTTCTACGCGCTGTTCACCGAACCGATGACCGAGGCGGAGGCGGCTCGTCTCGTCGATCGGCTACTCGACATCGTTGCCCGCCGTGGCCCCGGATCCGCGGCGACCTCATGAGCGCCTCATGGGACGGACTGCGCGGAATGGAATCTGCGCACGGAATCAGCGGAGCGTCCGCGGTGTTGAGCCGGATGTGAAGCGTCTAGGTTTTCTCTCGTTCGGCCATTGGAGCCCGGCCATCGGTTCGCCCGTCCCTACCGCTGCAGAGGGCCTGCTGCAGAGCATTGACCTGTCCGTGGCCGCGGAAGAAGCCGGCGTGGACGGTGCCTACTTCCGGGTCCACCACTTTGCCCGCCAGCAGTCTTCGCCCTTTCCGCTGCTGTCGGCCATCGCCGCGCGCACCAGCCGGATCGAGATCGGCACCGGCGTGATCGACATGCGCTACGAAAACCCGCTGTACATGGCCGAAGAGGCCGCGGCGACGGACCTGATCAGCGGAGGACGCCTGCAGCTGGGCATCAGCCGGGGGTCCCCCGAGCCGGCGTTGAACGGGGCCGCGGCCTTCGGCTACCGGCCGGCCGACGGCGAGACCGATGCGGACATGGCCCGCCGCCACACCACGGTGTTCCGCCGCGCCATCACTGGCGCGGGGATGGCGCCGGCGGACCCGAACCACCTGCAGGGTCGGCATGCCGGAATGCTCCCGGTGGAACCTGTCTCTGCCGGGCTGCCGGAACGGATCTGGTGGGGTGCCGGATCGCGGGCCACCGCGGTCTGGACCGCCGAGCAGGGGATGAGCCTGATGAGCTCCACGCTGCTGATCGAAGACACCGGCGTGCCCTTCGACCAGCTGCAGGCCGAACAGATCCACCTGTTCCACGAAGCCTGGCAGAAGGCCGGCCACGCCCATGTTCCCCGGGTGTCGGTCAGCCGCAGCGTGATGCCGATTGTCGACGACGAAG
This sequence comes from Arthrobacter sulfonylureivorans, assembly GCF_047607445.1. Classification (GTDB taxonomy): domain Bacteria; phylum Actinomycetota; class Actinomycetes; order Actinomycetales; family Micrococcaceae; genus Crystallibacter; species Crystallibacter sulfonylureivorans_A. The sequence continues at coordinate 7,805 of NZ_JBLKRT010000038.1, read as the reverse complement.
ACCGCCGGTACTTCGGGCTGCGCGGCCAGGCTGACCAGCATGACCAGGTTGGCATGCTGGACGGTACCCGCTCCCGGTTCGGCAAGAGCTACATCGGCGAGCCGGACAAGATTGCCGCGGACCTGGCTATCGACCAGGCCGTGCAGGCCGCGGACACGGTGCTGCTGACCGTGCCGAACTACCTGGGCGTGGACTACAACGCCAAGCTGCTGGGCAACATCGTGCAGCACGTGGCGCCGGCCGCCGGCTGGCGGTAGCTCCCGGCTACTGCAGCACGTCGTTCAGGTCGTAGGAGACCGGCTCGTCCAGCTGGCCGTAGGTGCATGATTCCGGATCCCGGTCCGGCCGCCAGCGAACAAACTGCGCGGTGTGCAGGCAAACCCCGCCTGGCCCAGCTTGTATCGATTCCTCGTTGATCGAGGTGTTCGCCGCTGATCAAGATTAGGCCTCTCCCTTGGCACGCTCATAAGAGGAGATCTGCTCAGTAGGTTGTTCAGCTGATACGAGGCGGCTTCCTTGCAACTCGTTTCTCGACTCCCTTGAACGGTCCCTTCGATTTTTTAGACGTCAGGTAGTTGGCTTTGCCGTCGTACTTGTCCCAGCGGAAAGTGACCAAGTTGAACAGCTGGAATCTATTCCTTTGCTGACCGACTCGATAGCCTTTGCCTGTGTTAGTCCCCAACCCCAGCCTCCCGATGCTCCCTCACATTCACAGTGATTCTAGTGGGTTGCAAGTGGAGGCATGGCCAGAAGATTTTCATAGTGCAGCGGGTGCCAGGCTTCGAATGCACTGGAATTGTCACCTTCTCTTCACTTTTGGACATGGCTGAAGGAGTGGTCACGGACTGTGGAATGGGCTTTCGATTCGCTCTGTAAGGGGCTCGCAGGTACTAAAGGCTGATCCGAACGCTTACCTGCTCGACCGACACCTCTTCGATGTGGACAGCCTTCGCGAGCTCTGGCCTGAACATAGCGATGTTGATTCCATCGTCGCTGCTAACGGAGCTTCTGTAGAGTACGCCGTCGAACCCGCAAGTCTTGATGTACTCGCAGAGGTACTGCGTAGGGATGTACTCATAGGGGGCTCCACGGGGCTGGACAGGCCGCGTCAGTTCATCGCCCAGACGTTCCAAGAGCGGCAGGTCGGCACGGAGTTTGATGATCTGGCTCTCATCGCCGAAGAGCGGTGAGATCAGTCCTCTCGGGTCCCTAAGATCTGCGAACTTCAATTCCGAGCTTGCCAGCTCAAACTCAGCAACGCATGCACGCTCTCCCGTGTGCGGTCTGAGCTCGGCAACCGAAGTAGCTCGAGTAGATCCGAGATACAAGTAGGGAATGCCAGCAGGGTTTGCCCGTCCGTGCCCGGCAAGGTGCGGAGGTGGAGCCCCCATATCTTTCAGCTCATATGGCACGTCGTTGCTCGTCAGACGCGCTCGGTACCAAGCCAGATTCTCGAGCGACGACTGTGGCGTTATCAGCTGGTTCAGCAGCTCCGCGATCCGATCCATGTCCATCGGTTCCTCAAGGAACCAGCGGTTCCCGTGCATCATCTCGTCTCGCAGATCTTCCCAACGCCTAAGGTTCCCGCCGCCGGAATGCGCAATCGGGGAGAAAGCCCTGCGGACGATCTCGCCGTCGTCGAGCACGTCGGCAAGCAGCTCCTTCGCGTCGGCCGGACGCAAGCCGGAGTCGCGGAACATCCTCCATTCTTCCGTCAGGAGCTGTACGATTGGTGCGCCATCATCGACCTCTTCGTACGTCGCCATGAGCGTCGAGAACCATTGGCCCAGTCTCTGGGGTTCCACACACGACGTGGCGGCCTGTCCACAATAGTCACAGGTTTGGACGACTGGATCGCACTGGTCAATGAACTCCTCGCGGATCAGACGGTCCCCGAAGCAGTTCGCGCAGCATCGGCGGCTACGCATTCGAGTGAAAGTAAGCGAGGGTCTCAAGGTGATGTTTGATCGACAGCTTCTTCACATAACCCAGGCCAGGAAAGTGACCACGGTCATGGAGGTCGCGGAACTCTTGCACCGCAGACGTCTCTAGCACGTTCGAGCCGTCGCGGTCCACCTCTGCGATCAATTTTCCGAGAGCCTGCGAAAACTTCCCGGCCGGATCGACGGGAGTGTCGTTCGTGTCGGACACGAAGTGGTAGACAAACATCGCGTCGTCTTGCACAGAGTCGATGAAAGTTAAATGGATCGCCACGGCGTAGGCTGGCCCGCCGCCTTCTGCGTAATGATCGCCTACTGTCAGGAAGTCGCCGTACCCGTCGCCGCCCAGTTCGTCGAACGTCACGTGCAAATCCGAGAATCGATCTCTGAAGCCATAATCGGCGTTCTTCTTGCGCTCGAATCCGTCCTCTACCAGAATGCGACGGCCTCCCTTGAACGGCCGCCTGTAGAGAGTATTTCGGGCATCCAGGAAGATGTGGGTGTAGTCGCCTGCGGGCAAGCTAGCGGCAAGGCCTTTGCCGTCCGTGAAGCCTGCATGGACCAGATGCAGCGGGCGTTCTTCGTAGGGCGACATTTTTTCCAGCACGTCATCGACGTTCATCGTGCTCGTCAAGAGCAGGGCAGGTGAGATCGCATCGTTGTCTCCGTAGCTCTGCGTTAAGTAGGCGGCGAGGTTCTCGCCGTCGTTCTTAAGGTCGCCATAGCGCGGGTTGACGATGACCGCGGCAGTTGCCCCTTGGTTCACAAGCTCCTGCAGCGTCCGCTGAAGGCCGCTGAAAGTCTCGCGGACTGGTTCGATGATTGGATTGAAACCCGCGTCGGCGATCACCTCCGCTGACTCCCGAATAGCCAGGAGCTCGAACTGTTTACCGCGAAAGAAGGGATAGTACATAGTGTCCTAACTCCAAGCGAGTACGGATGATAGCGGCTGCCGAGTCGCCGCGCTCAGATTCCGCTGGGCTGCTGCTGACATATTGGCAGAGAGAATTGCTGCTCTGAGTGGCTCCGGAAGTTGCCTGAGGAAGGGCTCGAGTTCGGCGCGTGACCGGGTGGACTTGAGCACGCTCACGGCTCTGGCATGAACGTTTGCTGAGTCTAGTTCGGCAAAAATTTTGCGAAGTACGCCCCATCGTCGTGTGTTTGGCACGTCGGGGAAAGGGATGCCCAAATCGGTGAGCACATCAATGGCTTCTTCTACCCGGAGCGTGGAAAGGATCGCCAAGGGAGACGTCCGTTCTGGCAGATTGACTGCTTCTCGCACGATCTGGAGCCGGAATCGAGCGGAAAGCACAAGCACTCCGACGTCCTCTGGAGCGATGCTCAGCACAGTCTCGGCTTGCGTTGGGCTCGTTACCACGTTCACGCTCGCGAAGACGGAACGATAATCGGCGAGCTGACCGGCAAGGCGCTGAAAAGAGTCGCGCTCGGACTTTATCTCGTACGCCGTGGCAGTACCGTTGAGCACAACGACGTCTGCCTTTGAGCTTCCGGCCCGTAGCTCGTTCAGTACTGTGGCGGTCCGGAGGTTATGCCTGCCCAAGACGATCTTCTGCGTGATGGCTGTGCGATAGACATAGTCATCACGGTTGCCCATCTTGCATAGAAAGGAGAACGCCAACTCGAAGGCGTCAGCAAGAGTCGCACCCTCCGATAGCATCGCAGGGATGCGGGCTTCCGCCAGCAGACGTGCTAGGAGCGGGGACCGTCCTGTTTTTCCGATCTCTCGCAGCACGGCTGGAGAGAATATGCGAGAGAGGGCTGCCAACTCCCTCTTGGTGGAGGTGCTCATGATTTCCCCCCTGTGGCAGCCCGTGATCCGTTCCATCGTAATCGCTCCTAGTTCATGCCCCGTAACCCAGGTGGGCCGAGCGTGTCGCCGATGGTCGTCAACAACTGGGGGAATGCGGAACGGTGATCGTGAGAATGCACGCCAATTTATTACTGCAGCACGTCGTTCAGGTCGTAGGAGACCGGCTCGTCCAGCTGGCCGTAGGTGCATGATTCCGGATCGCGGTCCGGCCGCCAGCGGACAAACTGCGCGGTGTGCCGGAAGCGCTCGCCCTCCATGTGGTCGTACTTGACCTCCAGCACCCGCTCCGGCCGCAGCGGCACGAAGGACAAGTCCTTGCCCCCGCTCCACCGGCTGCCCTCCGAGGTGAGCGGTGTCCGTTGGCCCGCCTCGTGCTGCTCCCGGTTCCAGGGGTGCTCGCCGGAATCGGCAATCAGCGGCTGGAGTTCCTCAAAGAGCTCTTCGCGGCGCTTCATGCTGAATGCCCCGGCCACACCCACATGGACCAGCGTCCCTGCATCGTTGTAGATGCCCAGCAGCAGCGACCCCACCCGGCCCGGGCCGCTCTTGTGCACCCGGTAGCCGGCCAGCACGCAATCGGCCGTGCGCTCATGCTTGATCTTGAACATGGTCCGCTTGTCCGGCTGGTAGGTGCCGTCCAGCGGCTTGGCCACCACACCGTCCAGCCCGGCGCCCTCAAATTCGTGGAACCACTTCTCGGCCACCGCCGGATCATCCGTAGTCCGCGTCATGTGGATGGGATTGACGACGGCTGAGAGCGCCTTCTCCAGCGCGGCGCGGCGTTCCTCGAACGGGCGGGAGGTCAGGTCTTCATCGCCGAGCGCCAGCAGGTCGAACGCCACGAACCGGGCCGGCGTCTGCACCGACAGCAGCTTGACCCGGCTCGCGGCCGGGTGGATGCGCTGCTGCAGCATCTCGAAGTCCAACCGGTCGCCGCCTTCCCCCACCAGGATGATTTCGCCATCCACCACACAGCGCTCCGGCAGCTGCTCGCGGAAAGCCTCCACCAGTTCGGGGAAGTAGCGGGTCATCGGCTTCTCGTTCCGGCTGCCGATCTCCACGGCGTCGCCGTCGCGGAAGATGATCGAGCGGAAACCGTCCCACTTCGGCTCGTATTTCATTCCGCTGTCGGGGATTTTGGCCACCCCTTTGGCCAGCATGGGCGGTACGGGCGGCATCAGCGGCAGGTCCATGCGCCCATTCTGCGTGCTGTCCGGCCCGGTGTCCACGGCCCCCAGCCCGACGACTATTCAGCAGGCGCTGTTCCCGCGTCCGGAAAGGGCGCCTGCTGAACAGTGAATGCGCTGAACACCGGATGCCCGGATCAGCGGGCGGTGCTGGTGGGCGCCGGAAGCGGACGCGACACCGAGCCGAAAACGGAGATCAGCTCAGCGGCGGGTCTGGGGTCGGGGCGCGCTGGGCAGGTACTCCATCGAATCGAGCGAGGAGCTAACCAGCGTCCGGTAGCGGCCGCCGGGAGTCGCAGCCGGATCGTTCGAGGGGGCGTAGGCTGCGTGGAGGTCCTTGCCGATGCCTTGCGCCGCAGCCTGCAGCAGCCGCACGAGGCCGGTGATGGGCGCGTCGTCGTTCGGCACCACCACGCTCACCGCGGCGACCACCAGATCGTTGACCCCGCGGATGGGAACGGCGATTCCGCGCGCTTCAGGGTGGATGTAGCCCCTGCCGCAGGCATAGCCGTCGCGGCGGATCTGCTGCAGCAGGCTGCGCAGGCTTTCCGGTGTCTGGACAGTCTGGTCGGTGTAGCGGAACAGGTCGCCGGCCAGAACCTCGTCCTGGAATTCGGCATCCGAGTGGGCCAGCAACACTAGCCCGCTGCTGGAGGCGTGCAACGGCAGCCGGCCGCCCACCAGGGTCACGTTGACCACTGCGTCGCGCGCGGAGAGCCGCTCCAGGAAAAGCACTTCGTATCCTTCCAAGATCCCGAGCTGGGTATGTTGGCGAACCCGTGCCTGGACCTCCTGCAGATACGGCTTGGCGATCTCGCGCAGTCCCAGCGCGCCGGGTGTCCGGCACGCGATTTCCCACAGGCGCACCCCGAGGCGGTAAGTCTTGTCCAGCTGCCGTTCCAGCAGGCCGTACTGTTCCATCTCGGCCACCAGACGGTGGGTGGTCGCCAGCGCCAGCCCGCTCCGGACCGACAACTGCGAGACGGTGAGAAAGACGGCGTCGACGTCGAACGCGGCAAGGATCTGCATGACCCGGCTCAAAGCAGAGCGTCCGGCTGACGACTTCGCCATGAGTTTTTCCTTTCATCGGAAAGCATACTGTTCGGCAATTGTGGCACACCTCATAGTTCTGAGTGCCGGCAGAGGTGGCCGGGAACTACGGATGCGGGACGGCAGGTCCCGGCGCGGGAAGGATGAAGATGCTTCGACGGAGAAACATCACCACAGCGGCAACCTTCGCAGTATTGACGACGGCGGCGCTCGCCCTGAGCGCGTGCAGCGGCAACGCGGCGGCAGATTCGGAGGCCAATGCCGGAGCGGGCGGGTCGGTCCAGGTGGGCTACTTCCCGCTGGTTCACACCTCCACCGCCGTCAACGCGGATGAGGCCGGGATCTTCACTGAGAACGGGCTCGACGCCGAGTTGGTGGCCACCCAAGGTGGTGCCGCAGCTATTCCGGCGCTGATTTCCGGCAGCGTCGACATCACCTACAGCAACTACACCTCGGCGCTGTTGGCCGTGGAGAAGGGCCTGCCTATCCGTTTGCTCTCCGGCAACGACGTAGGCAGCGCCGATCACGGCATCTTCGTCACCGCCGAGTCCGGCATCGAAAAGGTCGCGGATCTCAAGGGCAAGACATTCGCCGTGAACAACCTGCAGAACATCGGAACCGTGGCGATCAAGGCGCTGATGGAAGACGCGGGCCTCGCTGCCGACGACGTGAAGCTGGTGGAGATGCCCTATCCGGACATGCAGGCTGCCCTGGAGCGGGGTGCGGTGGATGCCATCTGGCAGGTGGAGCCCTTCCAGTCCAGCGCCACTGCAGCTGGACTGGTCAAGATCGGCGACTTGTTCAGCGGGCCGGTGGCGGACATGCCGGTGGCTGGCTGGGTCACCACGGAGGCCTTCGCCAAGGAAAACCCGGAAGCGGTCGCGGCCTTCAAGAAGTCCATCGCGGCATCGGCTGACCAGCTGCAGGGCAACCGGGAACGCTTGGTCGAGTTGGTGCCGAGTTTCACCAAGGTGACAGCGGACGTGGTTGACGCCGCGGAAATGCCCCGGTTCCAGGGCGAACTGGATGTGGAGCAGTTGCAGAAAACCGCCGACCTGATGCTCAAGTACAAGATCACCGGCAGCGAGCTGGACGTCCAGTCGCTGGTCGCCGAGTAGGAGGAACTCCATGACAGCCGAAACCCTCGCTGCGAACGCTCCGGTGCTGGACCTCGACCCGTTCAGCGACGACTTCCTCACTGATCCCTACGATGCGCACGAGCAGATGCGTGAAGCTGGCCCGGTCTTCTGGCTAGAGCGCTACGGGGTCTATGGCGTGGCCCGCCACGACGAAGTCTCCCGGGTGCTGACCGATCATGAAACCTTCGTCTCCTCGCGCGGCGTCGGCATCTCCGACTTCGCCAAGGAAAAGCCGTGGCGGCCGCCGAGCCTGCTGCTGGAGGCGGACCCGCCGCACCACACGAAGGCCCGGCAGGTGGTCACCAAGATCCTGACCGTGAAACTGCTGCGCTCGCTGAAGGACGGTTTCCAAGCGCACGCGGATGAATTGGTGGCCCGGGTAGCCGCACAAGACGGCGTCATTGACGGGGTCCACGACCTTGCCGAGCCGTATCCGCTCGCCGTCTTCCCGGATTTCATCGGACTGGCCAAGGACGGCCGCGAGAACCTGCTGCCCTACGGCTCGATGGTCTTCAATACCTTCGGTCCGCGAAACGGCCACTTCGAACGCGCCCTCGAGCGCGGAGCCGCAGTGCAAGGCTGGATCATGGAACAGTGCCGGCCGGGTTCCCCGGCACCGGACGGGCTGGGCGCCCAGATCCACGCCGCTGCTGCCCAG